>JBBQJP010000150.1:0-2194 GCA_038326025.1 Burkholderiales bacterium | reverse complement strand
TGATGGAATGGACTCCCCCGTTTGTTTGCGCCACATTGGCGCTCTGGTCTTCATGGTGTGGGGATCAGGTCTTCATCAACGAAAGGAGTCCGACATGAATGCTACAACCGTTGCCGTCGATTTGGCAAAGTCTGTCTTCCAGCTGGCCGTGGCCGATTCCAACTGGAAAGTAATCGAAACCCACCGGCTCACGCGCGCCCAGTTCGAACGCTGGTTTGCCAATCGCGATGTCGCCCTGGTCATCATGGAGGCCTGCGGCTCGGCGCACCACTGGGCGCGCTGGCTCAATGGCCTGGGCATCGAGGTGAAGCTGCTGCCGGCGCAGTACGTGCGCGCGTATGTCCGCCGCAACAAAACCGATGCCGCCGACGCCGCCGCCCTGCTGGAAGCGGCCCGGGCCAGCGACATGCGCCCGGTGCGCATCAAATCGATTGAACAACAGGCCTTGCAGGGGCTGCACCGTATCCGCAGTCTGTGGATGGGAACCCGTACCTCGCGCATCAACGCCCTGCGCGGCTTTTGCCGCGAATTCGGCATCGCCATCCCGGTAGGCGCACGCACCGGCCTGGAGGCGATTGCGCGCGTGCTGGCTGATCCACACACCGCGGTGCCGGCGCTGATCCGAGGCACGATGGCGCTGCTGGTGGAGGAGATCCGCCTGCTGGAGGCCCGCATCGCCCAACTGGAGCGCGAACTGGCCCAGGCAGCGCGCCTGAGCCCGGCCTGCACCACGCTGCTGTCGATTCCGGGCATCGGGTTGCTGACGGCGACGGCGCTGGTTGCAGCAACTTCGGGCGACGTGAGCCACTTCAAGGATGCCCGGCACTTCGCCAGCTGGTTCGGCTTGACGCCCAAGGAACACTCCTCGGGCAGCAGCCGGCACCTGGGGCACATCTCAAAGCGCGGCGACCGCTATCTGCGCATGCTGCTCACCCACGGCGCCAGGAGCGTGCTGCGCGCGGCCGCCGTGGCCAGCCAGGCCGGACGCACCTGCACGCCCTTGCGATCCTGGGCGCTGGCGGTGCAGCAACGCAGCAATCACAACAAGGCCGCTTGCGCGCTGGCCAACAAGCTGGCTCGCATTTGCTATGCAACGCTGCGCGACAAGGAACGGTTTGATGAAGAACAGTCAGTCACCAAGAAGCTGAACCGCCAGGCGTTTGCGATGCCTGCCTGAGCGGCCGCCCGCCGATATCGTCAACAGGAAGACCTTCTCTTAAACACCCATCTCAGCTTGCGACGAGATTGATCGACCATCATGGCAAACAGGGTTCACCCCGCACCGACAGACGCCGATAACTCTTCCGGCAGCTTGCCTGCCGCTTGTATTGACTGGCGCGCCGGTGACGCAGATTCCATGTCGGCACGGGCCACTCCAGAGCCCACCACAGATGCCGGATATACGACTGCAGGCGCTTCCCCAACAACCACCCACTCGATCAGTTTCTTGCCGTTGAGGGGGAGTCCATATAGGAGGGGTTAGATGTCACTTCGCATTGCTTGGCACAAGTGCGAATGCAGACCAATCGTCGGTCTGGACCGCATGAACGATTAGCTGGCGGTAGTTGGCGATTTGCCGCCAGTTCATCTCGTTCTTATCGACATCCTTGCGTCTCCAGTACGCTTCGATGGTTGAGTCGTCGCACTCGCCATTCTGAACGCACCAAGTCCGCATCCATCGGTGGGACTTGCTGCAATCTGTAGCGATGTCGCAAGCAGCCAGTAGGAATGCGACGTACAAGCTTCGACCCTCTGCTTCAGAGGGTCGGTGACTATTCAGAGCGATGCGTCGCGATGCCCCCAGCGTGGCGATCTTCTGCGCGAGAACCCAGAGCATGTTCGGATCCGTATCCTTGGAGATGAGCCGCAATGCTCGCTGAAGTTCTGACTCGTCGCGGATAGAAAACCAACCGCCGTCCGCACCAGCGAACTTGCCGAAAAGCTTGTCGCCAGCTACTCGGCCAAGCTCGACGTCCTTGCGCTGCAGGGCCCCGGAGGTGAGTTCAAACGGGAGATTCCTGCATCGCTCAAGTTGCAGTTGGATGGCCTCTACTTGGGTCGACCCTTGGATCGTGCTGATGTCCTTTGCAACGCGCCGAGCGACGCCGCCGTCGTCGAAGCACTCCCACCTAGCCCAGTACGCATAGAAGAAGGAACCTTCGGAGGGCGAAGACTCGCGACGGTCCACGAATTC
>JBBQJP010000149.1:0-2867 GCA_038326025.1 Burkholderiales bacterium | reverse complement strand
CTGAAGTTCCTCGCCACTCATCTCGTACATTGCCTTCAGAGTCATATATTTAAGTTGATTCTTTGGGCTTTTTAGGTGCGGCGGTCTGGCTACATTTGAGCTTTGGCGGCGGGAGCGATTCCCTCGAGCAGTTTGAGCGCGCGCTCTTGCAACGTGTTGGGCGTGGTGGTCAGGTTGAACGCCGCGCTGGTGGCGGCTTGCTCGCGGGGCCGACAGGTGTTTCGAACGATTTTTCCGAGTTCGTCGAGCAGCGTCTCGAAGCTGTGTACTGGCGTGCCGTCGTCGTGCAGGCGTTTGGCGATCTTGCCAAGAGCGGCATCGGAGCGCTCGGCCGGGGCGACTGGGTCCCGGGTTTGCTTGGCCGCTTGGTCTTCATCGGCGAACAGCAATTCGCGCCAGGCTTCGCGCATATGCCACTCGACGTAGTAGGCGAGCATGCATAGGAAGATGTGTGCGCGCACCCGCGGTTCCAGTCGATGGTGAATTGGCCGGACCTTCAGGTCGATCGATTTGAGGGTACGGAAGGCACGCTCGACATTGGCCAGTGCCTTGTAGTGGCGCACACAGTCGGCGTCGTCCATGCGCTTGGCCTGGACCGAGGTGCGGATGATGTAGATGCCGTCCAGAGCAGCCTCCGCGGTGATGGCTGGCGTGTTGCGACTGAAGCGGAAGGCCTGATCCTCGATCTCCAGCAAGAAGTGCTTGCCCACCTTGTATTTGTTGACCACCTTGCCGACGCGCACGCCGATCTTGCCCTCGCCACGCAGACGACCGGCGATCACGCTGTCGCGGATCTGCTCCAGCTGACGCTCGGTGGCACTCAGCAGATCTTCGCGTTTGAACGCGCGCAGCTTGGCCAACTGCGGATTGCGACAGGCAATGAGACGCTCGTCTGGATAATCGAGGTGGTCGAACTCGAACAGGTTGCGCTCATCGAACAGGTCTGGCTGCACATGGCCCTGTTCAACCAGGCGGCGGATCGATCCGCTCTTCAGTGCGGTGATCCACTCGATCCCTTCTTCCTCGGTGCGCAAATGCGCGATCGCCTTGCCCGAGATCATGCCGCGATCGCCCACCAGAACCAGTTGCGCGATGCCAAAGTCATCCTTCAGACGGCGCACCTGCGGCATCAGGGTTGATGGGTCCGCGGTGTTCCCCGCAAACACCGATATCGACACCGGGCAGCCACGAACGTCTGTCAGCAGGCCGTAGTTGACCTGCAGTTTTCCAGGCTTGCCATCACGGCTGTAGCCCAGCTTCGCCAACGGGCAATGGGTGCCCTCGAAATAGCTCGACGACAGGTCGTACAAGACCACGCCATCCTCCGGCAGGTGGCGCTTGGCCAGCCGCCGCTCGATGGCATCCTGGCGTTCCAGCAGCCAGTCCATCGCAGCATAAAGCTCGTCTTCGTTCGCATCGGCGATCCCTAGGTCTTCGGCCAGAGTGCTGCTGCTCCACCAGCGCGTCGTCGCCAACTTGGTGTGCGGCGAAAGGATGCGCGAGGCGATCATCGCCAGGACCAGACTGCGCTGACGCGACGGCCGACTGCCAAGCAATGCTGGCACGCCCAAGCGATACATGGCTACAGAAACAGCCTCCGCCGGACCGTGCTGACGAGACTCCAGCACGTCGAACAGGCTATCGGCCGGCACCAAGGATTTCCCCTGCAGCACGACACGCAGCGCAGCGATCTGACTATCGGAAAGTGCTGACAGATTGGCCAGAGTACGCTTCTTGACCTTATCCCCGACGCGATAGGACTCTCTCAGCAAGTACGCTGGCCGCGAGTTTCGGTTGGGCACGACATCGATATGCATGCCCGCATCTTACCAGCGCCGGGTCGCAGTAGCAATCCATTTACATGGCTACATATTAAACCGAAATCAGACAACAATACGAACGCAAACGACTGATCTGTAAGCTGTTTATGGCTGGCTCTGAGCAGAAATTGCTGGGAACTTCAGATTAGAACACCCACTTTTCGCAGGCGGAACCGCGCGCTCGGCCGCAGCGACACCGGATCGGCGCGCGGATTCCCAGGCGCTCTGAAATTCTGGACACCCAAGATTCGGATCCTGGCGACGAGTAGTTAGCGACATTTTCTGACTGACGGTAGCCGGGGGCGGGGCGATGCTGCTCATGGCGACGCTCGCGACCTCCTCGTGTGAAAGGTGATTGTTGCGGCCGGTCATGCTCGAAGCAAAATACACACATCCATGTACACACAGTCCACTGCCCATGACTTCCCTGACCTCACGAGTGTTCAACAACGGGAACAGCCAGGCCGTGCGCATTCCTGCTGAGTTTCGGCTCGACACAGATCGCGTTCGCATTTCGCGGAATGAGCAAGGCGATCTGGTGATCCATCCTCTGCGTGCCGAGCGTGGGCAGGCCCTGCTGCACGCTCTTCAAGCGCTGAGTGAGATTGACGCAGCCTTCCTCGCCGCCTTGGATGCGGAGCAAGCCGCCGCCCTGCCCTCGCAGGAACGCGAGGCGTTGTGATCTACCTGCTCGACACCAACATCCTGATCTACTTGATCAAGATGCATCCGCCGGCGATTGCGGAGCACATTGACAGCCTCGCCGACGACGACCAGCTGTGCATGTCTTTCGTCACATGGGCCGAACTGCTCAAGGGAGCCGAGCGCAGCAACCGCAAACCCGAGGTCTTGCGCCGGCTCGACAAACTGGGCCAGCAAATCACGGTGATGTATCCGACCGGGCCGGCCATCTGCCGGCATTACGCCGAACAGTCCACGCGCCTGAAAGAAGCCGGTACGCCGATTGGGGCCAACGACCTCTGGATCGCTTGCCACGCGCTGGCTGAAGACGCAACGCTTGTGACGCACAACACGCGCGAGTTTGAG
>JBBQJP010000148.1:0-3326 GCA_038326025.1 Burkholderiales bacterium | reverse complement strand
AGTTTCCCTGTGCGATGCAGCCTTCATTGTGCACAGAAGATTTAGGCAACCCTGGCACAGGCGCTGCGAACAGGCGCTTGCTCAAAAGCAAGATCCAGCCAGGGCAGGGTTTGCCGGGGGCGTCGCACGCATGTTCGGGTGTAATACCAGCAAGCTCGGCCCGCAGCCTGGGGGCTTGATTTCCCGAAAGCGTGGGGCAGAATCCCACCGAAGCCTGCCAGCGGCCGTCTTTGTCTGCCAACTGTGTGCCACCTCGTCCCGGGTCCCAGCCATGACATCCTTGAACAGTGCCCCGCCCAAGAGCCGCGGTTCCCGCATGGCAGTCTCCGTGGTGGCGGCTGTGCTGCTGACCCTTGTCACCAGCATCGTGTTGGTCAGCCTTACCTTTCACACCCTGGTGCTGGACGGGCAGTGGGCGTTGACCAGCGAGTGGCTGCGCAATGCCGACCCGCAGGCGCGCTCGGCCGCGCTCGGCCAGCTGGGCGACTATTTCGGTGGCACGCTCAACCCCATCCTGAGCTTTTCCGGATTCCTGGTTTTGCTGGTCACCGTGGTGTTGCAGCGTCGCCAGCTGCAAGAGGGCACCCGGCAACTGGCCCAGTCCACCCGCGCCATCGACCTGGAAGCTTTCGTTCGCGTCAACGATCTGCTGCAAACCGCCGACGGAATCGCCGCGCGGACCCGGTTGCTGGAGCGTCTGCGGCATGCAGGAGTCGCGCAACCGTCGGACGAGCCATCAGAATCGCCTGAATCACCATCACCGTGGTCACCGGAAGACCGTCAGGCGGTGCAGACCGTGGTGCGCCAGTTTGAGCTGGTCGGGCTGCTTATCGAAGGGCGCCTGTTCGAGCCGGGTTTGTTCCTGCGCAGCTGGCGACACGACATCATTCTGTGCTGGCAAGCCTGCGAAACCGCGGTGGCGGAACAACGCACGCAATTCCAGAACCCGGGTTATGGACGCCACTTCGAAGAACTGCATGCCCTGGCCCAGACCCGCGACGCCGGCGTCAGCAAACGACTCGGTTACGCGCAGTTGCCCGCCCACGGCTGAATCCGGCGCTGCAACGCCCAGCGAGTTTTCAGCGCCCGATCGCCAGGTACTCGAACCCCATGCCGCGCACCATCGCCGGGTCATACATGTTGCGGCCATCAAAGATGACAGGCGACTTGAGCGTGGCCTTCATCGTGTCGAAGTCCGGGCTGCGGAATTCCTTCCACTCGGTGACGATGATCAGCGCGTCCGCGTCCGTGAGTGCCTCGGTCTGGCTTTCGGCATACCGCAGGCGGGGCTCGTCGGCAAAGACGCGCTGGGCCTCGTGCATGGCCACCGGGTCGTAGGCGGTCACTGTTGCGCCCGCGGCCAGCAGGTCCTTGATGACCTCGCGACTGGTGGCCTCGCGCAGGTCGTCGGTATTGGCCTTGAAGGCCAGGCCCCACAGCGCAAAGTGCTTGCCGCTCAGGTCCTCGCCAAAACGTGCCTTCACCTTGGCGCCCAGTACGTGTTTTTGTGCGTCGTTGGCCAGTTCTACCGCGGTCAGCACCTTGAGATCGATGCCGGCATCGTCCGCGGCGGTCTTGATGAGTGCCTTCACGTCCTTGGGGAAGCATGAGCCGCCATAACCCGCTCCCGCGTACAAAAAGTCGTAACCGATACGCGGGTCGCTGCCAATGCCGCGGCGCACGCACTCGATGTCGGCACCCAGCTTCTCGGCCAGGTTGGCCAGCTCGTTCATGAAGCTGATGCGCGTGGCCAGCATCGCGTTGGCAGCGTACTTGGTCAGCTCCGCACTGCGCACGTCCATGATGATCAGCCGCTCGTGGTTGCGCTGAAATGGTGCGTAAAGGGCACGCATGTAATGCGCCGCCTGCTCGTCATCGCAACCCACCACGATGCGGTCCGGCCGCATGAAGTCGTCCACCGCCGCGCCTTCTTTGAGGAACTCGGGGTTGGACACCACGCTGTACGGCGTATCCACACCGCGCTTTTGCAACTCGTCCTTGATCGCCGCACGCACCGCGTCGGCCGTACCCACCGGCACCGTGCTTTTGTCGACCACTACCTTGTAGTCGGTCATGTACTTGCCGATGTTGCGCGCCGCCGCGGTCACGTATTGCATGTCGGCTGAACCGTCTTCGTCCGGCGGCGTGCCCACCGCGATGAACTGCACGTTGCCGAAATGCGCGGCGCGCTGAACGTCGGTGGTGAAGTGCAGCCGGCCCGCGGCCACGTTGCGATGCACCATCTCCTTGAGGCCGGGTTCGTAGATCGGGATGCCGCCGTCTTCGAGCGTCTGGATCTTGGCCGGGTCTACGTCCAGGCACAACACGTCGTTGCCCACTTCGGCCAGGCAGGCGCCGGAGACCAGGCCTACATAGCCGGTGCCGATGACGGTGATTTTCATGAATGCTCCAAAGCGGGTTCAAATAATGCGGTTCAGGCAGGCATTGTCGCCGCGAAGAATCGGGCTCCCGCCGTCAATCCAGCGCCTTGACCTGGATGTCTAGGAGGTCACCCGACGAAAGGCAGATATTGACGCGCCGATCCTTGATTGTGGTGGCCCGCGCAGCAGCTTTGAACTTCGAGAGCTCTGATTTAGTTGCGACGGACTTGAGCTTGCCCTTGTCGTAGGTCTCAAGCAGTTCGACTTCGTATCGATCGATCTTTGGCATTGTCTTCACCGTGGTTCAGATAGTTGACCTTGCCCCTGTTTTCCGCACTCCATAAACTGCCCACTATGCGGACTTCCTGTCTTGCGGCTGGACCGCGAACCAGCGTTGCTCGAACGTCATCGGGCTGACGTAGCCCAGCGTCGAGTGCAATCGCTTGTAGTTGTAAAACGTCAGCCAGTCGACCACCTCGTCCATGGCCTCTCGGCGAGTAGCAAACCGTCTGCCATACAGCCTGCCGACCTTCAATCGGCTCCATAGGCTTTCGGTCGGGGCATTGTCCCAGCAGTCACCCTTGCGGCTCATTGACGATTTCATCTGGTAGTCCTTGAGCGCATCCTGGAAGTCTCGACTGCAATACTGGGCTGCCACGATCCGAATGGAAGATCAGCCCAGGCATGGGCCGCCGCCGCAACCACGCCATGCGCAGCGCATCGGCGACCATGCTGGCCTGCATGTGCTCCCTCATGCTCCACCCCACTACCTGGCGACTGAACAGATCGATCACCGCCGTCAGGTACAGCCAGCCCTCATCGGTGGCGATGTAGGTGATGTCGCTTGTCCACACGGTGTTCGGCGCCGTGGCCGTGAAGTTGCGTTGCAGCAGATTTGGCGCTATCGGCAGATCATGTTTGCTGTCAGTGGTCACGACAAACTTT
>JBBQJP010000147.1:0-3385 GCA_038326025.1 Burkholderiales bacterium | reverse complement strand
CCTGCCTTATGGTGAGTGTTCTGTTACGGGGAGTGCGGTGCTCTAAGAAGCGTCGAACCTGAATCTCACGCCACTTTGACTCCCCATTTAAGACTTGGCCTTCAGCATCGCAATCAGCCGATCCGGTGGCCTGAACTTGCCCTTGCGAAGGTTCGGCGGTACTACTGACTCGATGGCCTCCAACTTCTGGCTGGGGTCGGCTCGAACGTAGATCTCGGTGGTGGCCAGGGTGCTGTGGCCCAACCATAAAGACACCTTGCGTATGTCTTGCGTCGCCTGGAGGACGATCATTGCGCAGGTGTGCCGCAGGACATGTGGTGATGTCTGCTTACTCGTTAACGAGGGACATCGACGACTCGCTGTTTCGGCATGGCGCCGAAGAACGTACGCGACTCCCCAGCGACTGAAGGGCCCACCTCGAGCGTTGACGAACACCTCTGGCGTGGACACGCTGCCGCGCACGGCCAACCAGGCGCGCAATGCCGATGCGGTTGGCTTCCACAGGGGCAACGCTCTCTCTCGACGGCCCTTGCCAAGTACGCGGATACTCATGCTTTGCGCAGCCACGTCCGCGGTGCACAATCCTGTCAATTCCGACACGCGCAGCCCAGAGCAGACCGCAAGATGGAGCATGGCCCGATCTCGGATTCCTTCGCGGGTGGTCGGATCCGGCGCGTCGAGCAAAGCTTGAAGCTCTTCCTTGTCAAGATGGGCGACCAGCCGCGTGTCAGTCTTCTTGAAGGGGATCGCGAGAACACGGCGAATCTGGTCGAGCGCGGCGGGTTCGCGATGCTGCAGAAAGCGGAAGAAGGATCGGATTGCAGCCAAGCGGGTGTTGCGGGTTTGCGCTGAGTTGCGACGTGCCGTCTCCAATTGTTCGAGAAAGGCGCTGATCAATGTCGCGTCCAATTGCTCCAACATCAGGGCCGACGGCGCGGCCTTGAGCTTGTGCGCAGCAAACTCGAACAACGACTGGAAACTGTAGGCGTATGAATCACAGGTGTGCTGGCTGGCACCCCGGTGGCGAGCCAGGTGCTCGCGCAGGAAGGCCTCGATGTGCGGTGCGATGGAGCTCATGACTGCCCTCCGCGCAGGAAGACCTCGCCAGCAGCGGCGATGTCGGCCAACAGTTCTGGCGTGGATTCCAAGTACCAGTAGGTCGAATCGATGTTGACGTGGCCGAGGTAGGTCGCCAATGCCAGCATGTGCTGTCCGATCCGTTGACGACCAGCGGGACTGGACTCCAGCGCCCTCACGGCAAACGTGTGCCTCAGCTCATGAATCCGGGGTCTATGCCCGCGTGATGGCAGTACATCCGCTGACTTCAGCAATGTTCCGAAGACTCGATACACAGCGCCATAGCGCAGCCGCTGGTCGTTGTCGCCAATGAAGACATGGTCGCCAGCGGCGTGTCCTCCTCGACGCTGCGTCAGGTATCGCTCCATCCCCGCCGCGGCAGTCTCATGCAGCGGCACCAAGCGAGTCTTCTGAAACTTGGTCTTGCGGATCAGCAGCCCATCCGGCGTAACGTCTGAGACAAGCAAGTGCAAAGCCTCAGAGATTCGCAGGCCGGTTGCGGCCAGCAGGCTGATCAAGGTCGCATAGGTCTGGGGCCGCAATGCGTCAGGTGAAGACATCTCCTTGGCGGCAATGATCAGGCGCTCGATCTCTTCCGGCGAATAGATATGAGGAATGCGGCGGGTCTTCCTATGGCCGAAGTGATTGGGCTGTGGCAATTCGTGCTGAGGATCTTCCAGACGAACGTGTTGGGCAAAATCGCAGACTGTTTGGTATCGGGTGTGTCGTTGAGCCGGCGACATGGCCTGACTGGCCCAATCGATGACGGTTGCCGTGCTGATGTGCTGTTGCTGGCGATCGGCGGCGAACTTCGCATAGCTGCGCAGCAGGTACTCTGCGTTGCTCAAGACATAACCGGCACTGCGCCGCAAAGCCAAATATCTATCAACGGCGGCGATCATGAGTTCACTCCCGGCCACGGCCGAGCGACGCTTCGAAGCAAGGCAACATCAACCTTGGCGTAGTAGGCGGTCATATCGATACTGCGGTGGCGAAGGACCAGTCCGATTTGATCGAGGGGAACACCGTGACGCAACATCTCGGTGGCAGCCGTGTGACGCAGCAGGTGGGCGCCCTTGACGGGGGTGTCGATGCCGGCACGCCGCAGGGCATGCTTGACCACGGATGAAACGCCGTCGCCAGAGGCAAAGGATGCGCATGGAGCGATGCTGCGAAGGAATACGCGATCCACAGCGTCGAGCCTGGGTCGACAGTCAAGATAGCGAAGCAGCGCGTCGCCGACGTCTTGAGGCAACGGCAGTCGCACCTGGTATCGCCCTTTGCCCGTTACCTGCAAAGTGCCATTGCGCCAGTCGATGTCGGTGAGACGAAGTTGCGCTACATCGCCTGCGCGCAAACCGAGCCGCGACAACAACAGCAGGATCGCACGGTCGCGCAGACGTCCCGGAGCCTGTCCATCACAGGCCGCGATGACGCGGGCCAGTTCATCCTCAGAAAGACAGCGCGGCAACCTGGCCAGGCGCCAACTTGCGATGGTGGGAATGGCGAGTGAAAGGTCGCCGCAGGATGCGCCCGTGAAACTGAGATAGCGAAGGAACGCACGCAGCGAAGTGATCAGCTTCTGGGTGGTAGGAGCGCCGCACTTGGCGGCGCGGCCGAGCAGGAAGCCTCGTACTGCCAGCGCATTCCAGCGGCCGACATCCGCGCCGAGTTCGCCGATCAATTCGGTAGCGCCCCGGGCGTACTGCTGAAGGGTCGGGGCGCTTGCTCCACGGTGCACTCGAAGCCAGTCCCGAAACGCAACGACAGACGCTGGCTCAGCGTCGTGGACATCAACAACTACCTGGCGCTGGCAGACCCCAAGTTGAACCAAATGTCGGTGAAAAAGCTTCACGCCGAAGACCGCGTGGTAGCCTGTCGTCCCACCGTTTGATTGGGGACATCGGCAACGTGGAAAGTGGCGGCCGAAGGCGTCCAGAGTGCAAGCGTCGGCGCTGGCCAGGACGCCGCCCTTGCGATGCACGAACCAGCCAAAGTGAGCGGCGGCCCTGAGATAGCGAACGGCGCTTGCCGGGGAGTAGCCATAGAGATCGAGCGAGTCCGCAAAGCTATCGACGTATGGCCCGCTGAGACCGGTCCGCAAACGACGAAGGGTCTTGGGGGCGCAGAAGTATTTGTTCAGCATCGAGGTCTCCTGGGTTGTGAGTTGAGCCATGAAAGGCGCATACACGGTACCCAGGCACACAAAGGTAATGGTGAGCCGCAGCGGACAAGGCGTGCTCAAACGCTCCGCAACAGATCTTTGCCCTCGATGCACTCCCCGTAACAGAACACTCACCATAAGGCA
>JBBQJP010000146.1:0-3624 GCA_038326025.1 Burkholderiales bacterium | reverse complement strand
TTGCCACCCAGATGGGGGCGGCCTCCGTGCAGGTCGTCAAAACCGACGTCACCAGCCTTGAGCAGGTTCAGGCCATGTTCAAGGCAGCGGTAGACAAACACGGTGGCGTCGACGTGCTGGTCAACAACGTCGGCTGGGACAACCTGATGTTTTTCACCCAGACCACGCCCGAGTTCTGGCGCAAGGTGATAGACATCAACTACGTCGGCGTGCTTAACTGCACCAAGACGGCGCTTGATCTGATGATCAAGAAGAACAGCGGTGCCATTGTCTCGATCAGCTCCGACGCGAGCCGCCAGGGCGAGCCACGCGAAGCTGTTTACGGCGGGGTCAAGGCCGCTGTAAACAGCTTCATGAAAACCATCGCCAAGGAGAACGGCCGCTACGGGGTGCGCTGCAACGTCGTCTGCCCGGGCGTCACGATCCCGTCCACCACGGACGAAGTCGGCGGCAACAGCATGTGGACCAACGCCGAGAGCATGTTCACGCCCGAGCAGATGGAAAAGGTCACCAAGTCGCTGCCATTGCGCAAGGTCGGCCGGCCGCAGGACATCGCGAATGCGGTCGTATTCCTGGCTTCCAGCAAGGTTGCCGGCCATGTGACCGGACAGGTGCTGTCGGTCTCGGGCGGCTACAGCATGATCGGCTGAGGGCGCTGCCATGAACTACCAGGACATCGTCTACGAAGAGCGCGACCAGATCGCCACCATCGCGATCAACCGCCCTGACGTGATGAACGCCTTTCGCGGCCAGACGGTCGAGGAGATGCTTCACGCCATGATGAAGGCCGGCTGGGACAAGAAAATCGCCGCCATCGTGATCACCGGCACCGGTGATCGCGCGTTTTGCACCGGCGGAGACCAGTCGGCCCATTCCGGTCAATACGACGGCCGCGGCACCGCGGGCATTCCGATCGAGGAATTGCACAGCGCCATCCGGGATGTGCCCAAGCCGGTGATCGCGCGCGTGCAGGGTTATGCCATCGGTGGCGGCAACGTAGTCGCCACGCTGTGCGATATGACCATCGCCTCCGACAAGGCGATTTTTGGCCAGGTTGGCCCAAAAGTCGGCTCGGTCGATCCAGGCTGGGGCACTGCCTACCTGGCGCAGGTGGTGGGCGAGAAGAAGGCGCGCGAGATCTGGTACATGTGCCGCCGCTACAGCGCCCAGGAAGCGCTGGCCATGGGACTGTGCAATGTCGTGGTGCCGCACGACCAGTTGGATGCCGAAGTGGCCAAGTGGGGTCGGGAAATTGTCGAGAAGAGCCCGACCGCACTGGCCATCGCCAAACGCTCGTTCAACGCGTCGACCGAGAACATCCGCGGTATTGGAAGTCTGGGCATGCAGGCTCTGAGCCTGTATTACGACACGGACGAGTCGCGCGAAGGAGTGCGCGCCTTCCTGGAAAAACGCAAACCCGATTTCCGCCAGTTCGGTGCGAAAAAAGCGTGACGTCCGGCATCATGCCGACACGGTCTTGCCGTGACGCGCATGGGCGAAACAGTCTCGCCGTCGCTGCGCCAATGCCGGCGACGCCGGCCGGCAGCGCAAGCAACCGGGAAAACCTGTGCGCCCGCTTTGTCGCAGTCCTGCCTTGCACCGACTGAAGCAGCGTGATGTCATACGACAAGCCACTTGTACCGACCCACGTGCATGGGCCGTTCCAGGAACTCGTCGGCTACGAAATCCTGCACAACGCGCAAGGCCCCTACTTTCGCCTGCCGATCCGAAGAGATCACATCAATCCGCATGGCGTGGTCCATGGCGGCGTGCTGATGACCTTGCTCGACTCCGCTGGCGGCCGCTGCCTGGTTGACCAGTTGCTCGAAAGCACCGGCCAGCGCGTCCAATCCTCAGTAACGGTCACGATGACCACCGATTTCCTGCGCGCAGTCAGTCAGGGCGTATTGTTCGCCTCGGGAACCGTCGACAAGATCGGAAAAACCCTGGCCAATGTATCGGTCAGGGTGACCGCGGACGCTCTCGACGGCATGGTGGTCGCACGCGGCATCGGCACGTATCGCATCTACACGCGCTCGCTCGTCCAGGACGTCTGATCGGCGCCCGGACCCATACCAAGGGCCGCGAGTACCACGCGATCATCCCGGACCGGACGGTCGCAATCGCTCGGGGGGAGACAACCATTCGTCACACGGCGCGGGCACCGCCTGACGACCACTGGGGTGCAATGCCAGACTGTGGAAAAAGCCTCAGGCCGCCGTGTCAAAACCGTGGAAACTGCTGAATTCCTGCAGCTCCGCGCGCTCGGTGATGAACGCGTTTTCCGGTGCGTTGGTGTCCTCGTAGCCAAGCGCGATGCCGCACAGCAGGATCTCGTTATCGGCCATTGGCAGATGTCCGCGGGCGATCTTGTGGAACCACGCAAACGCGGCCTGCGCACAGGTATGCAAACCCTGCGCACGGGCGGCGACCAGGATGTTCTGGATGAACATGCCCGCGTCCATGAAGCTGCCGGTATTCATGCGGCGATCCAATGTCACCAGCAACCCCACGGGAGCATCGAAGAACGTGTAGTTGCGCAACATCTGCAGCTGGCGCGCGGCCAAATCTTCGCGCGCAATGCCTAGCGTGGCGTAGAGTCCGAAGCCGCAGCGCCGCCTGCGCTCCAGAAAGGGCTCGAACCAATTGCTCGGGTAATAGGCGTATTCGGGCTGGTGGCGATCCGGGTCGTCCGTGGCTGCAGCGACGATTTCCTCGCACAAGCGCGTGCGTTGCTCGCCGGCCAGCGCGTACACCTTCCAGGGCTGGACGTTGTTGCCGCTTGGCGCCCGTGCGGCCACTTCCAGCAAGTGGCTGACCACCGACCGCGGCACCGCGGTTGGCAAGAATCTGCGCACCGACTTGCGGCTGCGGATGGCTTCATCGACATGCATGCTGGGCTGATCCTCTTCTTCCTTGTCTATTGCCCCGCAGGGACCCCATTCAAACCGCGCCCGCGCGCTCTGGGTACTGGACTGCGCGGGCGCGTTCCGATATCCTCACGCCATGAATTCTACCAAATGTACGTTTGATTGGTCACCCAGCCCGGAGCTGATGGCGCAGTCCAATCTCACTGCCTTTCTGCACAAGACCGGAGAGACCAGCCTCGATGCATTGACAGCACGCGCCGACGCTGATCCGGCGTGGTTGATGCAGCAGGTATTCGAATTTTGCGATTTCCGGTTCTTCAAGCCGTTTACGCAGATGCTCGATACCTCGCGCGGCATAGAGTGGGCACGCTGGTGTGTTGGCGGCACGACGAACGTGGTCCTCAATTGCCTGGACCGGCACCGCGCTACCCCGGCCTGGGACCGCGTGTACCTGGTTTGGGAAGGCGAGGATCAACGGGCCCAGCGCAGCTTGACCTATCGTCAATTCGACGCCGAAGTGTGCCGGCTGGCTGGTGCGCTAAAGGAACTGGGCGTTGGCCAAGGTGACCGGGTCGGGCTGTACATGCCGAATCTACCGGAAACCTTCATCGCCTTTTTTGCGGTGATGAAGATCGGCGCTGTCGTGATGCCGCTGTTTTCCGGATTCGGCCCCCAGCCGCTGGTGGCGCGGCTCAACGATGGCGAGGCCAGGGTCGTGCTGACAGTCGACGGCACCTGGCGACGCGGCGCCCCT
>JBBQJP010000145.1:0-3644 GCA_038326025.1 Burkholderiales bacterium | reverse complement strand
GGCGCGATTCCAAGCCCAAGATGCTGGGTGTGAAGAAGTTCGGCGGCGAGGTCATCTCTGCCGGCGCGATCATCGTTCGCCAACGCGGTACCAAGTTCCACCCCGGCACCAATGTCGGTCTGGGCAAGGACCATACCTTGTTTGCACTCGCTGACGGCAAGGTGTCGTTTGTGATCAAAGGTGCGATGAACAAGCACACGGTGAACGTCACCACGGCCTGATCCGGCGGTAGACCGACACAAGACCCTGCGCCCGGCGCAGGGTTTTTCGTTTATAAGCTTTGAATTGCCTCGCGAGCGCACTGATCTGCCAGCCCAAACCGGGCGGCGCCCATGCGCGGGCAGGTGGACTCCGGCACAGTTGAATCCAACGCCATGAAATTTGTTGACGAAGCCTTTATCGACGTTTCCGCCGGAGACGGGGGGGCGGGCTGCGTCTCGTTCCGGCATGAGAAATACAAGGAGTTCGGCGGGCCCAACGGAGGAGACGGAGGCCGAGGTGGCCACGTGTTTGCCGTGGCCGACGTCGGGCTCAATACGCTGGTCGATTTCCGGTTCTCCCGTCGCCATGAGGCCAAACGCGGTCAACATGGCATGGGTTCGGATATGTTCGGCGCCGCCGGGGATGACATCACCTTGCGCGTGCCGGTGGGCACCGTGATTTCGGATTCCGAGACCGGTGAAGTGCTCTACGAGTTGCTGACGCCGGACGAAGTCATCACCATTGCAAAAGGTGGTGATGGTGGCTTTGGCAACATGCGCTTCAAAAGCGCGATCAACCGTGCGCCGCGGCAAAAGACGCCGGGCTGGCCAGGGGAGAAGAAGAGCCTCAAGCTCGAGCTCAAGGTGCTGGCAGACGTGGGACTGCTGGGCATGCCCAATGCAGGCAAATCGACCCTGATCTCTGCAATCTCCAATGCCAGGCCGCGTATTGCCGATTATCCGTTCACGACCTTGCACCCCAATCTGGGCGTGGTAAGGGTTGGGCCGTCGCAGAGTTTCGTGGTCGCAGACCTGCCCGGTCTGATTGAAGGCGCTTCCGATGGCGCGGGCCTGGGGCACTTGTTTCTACGCCATCTGCAGCGCACGCGCTTGTTGTTGCATGTAGTGGACATGGCACCGTTTGACGACAACATCGACCCCGTGACGCAGGCCAAGGCGATCGTCAACGAGTTGAAGAAATACGATGCGAAACTGTTTCGCAAACCGCGCTGGTTGGTTCTCAACAAGCTGGACATGGTTCCGGCGGACAAGCGCGCCGAACTGGTCGCGACGTTTGTGCGGCGGATGCGTTTCAAGGGCCCGGTATTCGAAATATCGGCATTGACGCGCGAAGGTTGCGAAGGGCTGGTGCAAGCGGTCTACAACCAGGTCAAGACGCAAAAGGCTCTGGACACCGAGGTTCCGGTGGTGGACCCCCGATTCCCCGTCGATCCTGCGACCTGACGAAGGCGCCACCCGCGCCGGCACCGTTTTGTTGGCACCCTACTGACCGACTACCCGAAAAAGATGAGCAAAGTTGTCACGCCCGCCGTCATGCGTCAGGCCCGGCGCATCGTCGTCAAGGTGGGTTCCAGTCTGGTCACCAATGATGGCCGCGGCCTTGATGAAGAAGCTATTGGCGAATGGTGCCGGCAGCTGGCCCAACTGGTTCGCGACAAACGCGAGGTCGTGATGGTGTCCAGTGGTGCCATTGCCGAAGGCATGAAACGCCTGGGCTGGCGCACCCGGCCGCATGAAGTGCACGAGTTGCAGGCAGCGGCAGCGGTGGGGCAGATGGGGCTGGCCCAGATGTACGAGTCCAAATTGCGCGCGCACGGCCTTGGCAGCGCACAGGTTTTGCTGACCCATGCCGACCTGGCGGATCGCGAGCGTTACCTCAATGCGCGCTCGACGCTGATGACTCTGCTCAAGCTGGGCATCGTGCCGGTCATCAACGAAAACGATACGGTAGTCAACGACGAGATCAAGTTTGGCGACAACGACACGCTGGGTGCGCTGGTGGCCAATCTAGTCGAGGCGGATCTGCTGATCATCCTGACCGACCAGAAGGGCTTGTATACCGCGGATCCGCGCAAAGACCCCGACGCACGCTTTGTGCACGAGGCCAAGGCCGGCGACCCGGCGCTCGAACTCATGGCCGGTGGCGCCGGCTCCAGCCTGGGGCGGGGCGGCATGATCACCAAGATCCTGGCGGCGCGCCGGGCGGCCGGTTCAGGCGCGTCGACCGTGATCGCCTGGGGACGTGAGCCCGATGTGCTGCCGCGCCTGATCGGCGGCGAATCCATCGGCACCTTGCTGGTGGCGCAGACGCAAAAGACACAGGCGCGCAAGCGTTGGATCGCTGACCATCTGCAGTTGCGTGGTGCCGTGACAGTCGACGCCGGCGCAGTGACCAAGTTGCGCGATGAAGGAAAGAGCCTGCTGCCGATCGGCATGATCAGCGTATCGGGCGAGTTCTCACGTGGCGAGGTCATTGCTGTACGAGAGACCTCTGGCGTCGAGATCGCCCGCGGCCTTGCCAACTATTCGAGCTTTGAAGCCCGATTGATTTGCCGCAAGCCGTCGAATGCGCTGGAGGCGCTGCTCGGTTACGTGGCCGAGCCCGAGATGCTGCATCGCGACAATCTCGTGATCACGCGCTGACATTGCGTGCCGTCGTCAGTGCGGCGGAATCCGATTCCTTGTCTCTGCGTCGATAAGCGGTGGGTCTCGCGTCGCTGGCTTTGCCCAGTAAGCGGCTCCCCCGGTTTCTACTTCTGCATACCGTCGAAGTGTGAGCGTTTGAGTTTTCGGATGATCTCTTGCGGAGTCGTTGCGGCTGCCGCTCGGCCGTCGCAGGCGCCCTGCCTGGCAAAGGCCAGCGCATGCATCGAGCGCTGATTGCCGTTGAGAGGTGCCCACTGCGCGTCATCAACCGGATCCCACTTGCCGTCACTGCCGAGCCGGGCATAGGTCTTGACCTTGCCCTTGAGGCACCAGATGCCTTCGTACATGGCATTGACGTTGCCGCTTGATGACAACGCGATCATCACATAGCGCACGATACCATCTGCACCGATATTCAGGCTGTCCGGGTCCACGCCGACCTTGACCGTGACATATCGCGGCATCTCGAGCGGCACCATCCTGTCGGCGTTGAACGTCGCCGGTGGTGGGACCTGGAGCTCCTTCCAGTCCGGATCGAGATCGGTGATTTGCGACCAGCAACTTCCGGCGGTCAGCAGGCACAGCACCAGGGCACTAACGCGCATGGTTATCCTCGGAATCATCATTCACGACGTTGGTATGCGGGTCAGGTTCGAAACTTCCGCCCGGAGGCAGTGCGAACGACGCGCCAGGCGAACCATCGACGGCCATGCCATGCTCATGGTCACGTGCGCGACTGCCGCTGCGCAGGTAACGGTTGCGCACATCATGGCGTGGCAGGAAGCGGGCCAGTTCGGTCAACGCCATCTCATAGACGCCGCGCTTGAACTCGACCACCATGTCCAGCGGAACCCAGTAGTCGTTCCAACGCCAGGCGTCAAACTCCGGGTGATCGGTCGCCCGCAGGTTCAGGTCCCAGTCGTAACCAGTGAGCTGCAACAAATACCAGATCTGCTTTTGTCCCTTGTAATGGCCACGCGCGTCGCGGCGAATGTA
>JBBQJP010000144.1:0-4024 GCA_038326025.1 Burkholderiales bacterium | reverse complement strand
TTCCTGGCGGCGGGCAACTTATGGCCGGATGGGGGTGCTCTGCTCATCGAATTCGTCGCCAGATTTCCGACCGTCAACCTGTACTTTCAACGACCGCTATGGAGCTGGCAAATCGAAAGGTCGGATGACAGGACCCAGTCTCAAAGAGTCGGATAGCGGGAAATCTTCATCGGCAGCTTACCTTCGTCCACGGCAATTTCATACTTCGATCTGGCTGCCGCAAAGCTGACGACCAGCGGCGGCGGCGGTAACCAGAGTCAAGCCTATCAAATCAGGCGCCCGCCCAAACCAGTCAGACTTACTGAGCGCAGCGCCATGATTTTTTCGCCAATTGCGTCAGGACGGTGGCGTCAAGCCTCAGTTTCTTCTGCCATCTCAAGCGCGTCATCAACGTCGATGCCCAGGTACCGAACAGTGCTTTCAATTCTATGTACTGAAGTCCATAGAATTCACTATCTCCCGTGCCGGACTATGTCCCGCTGAACGCCCGCCCTCCAAGGGTTAGACAAGCAATTCACGGGACATAGGGAGCCAGGCTACAGTCCCTTGAGAAACGCCAGCAATTGGTCTTCGGGCCGATACCGACCGGGCTTGCCTTCAGGTGGCGTCGTCTTGTCGAGGACCGCCTGCTTTATCGCCAAGTTAGCGTCCAGATAGATCTGTGTCGTCTCGACTGACTCGTGTCCAAGCCAGAGCGCGATCGTCGATTGATCGACTCCCCCTTGAAGCAGGTCCATCGCCGTCGTGTGTCGAAGCACATGCGGACTCACGCGTTTGTTCTTCAATGACGGGCACTTCAAGGCGGCCTTCACGACGTGCTTGTTGAGCAGGTAGTGCACGCCGTGAGAACTCAGCTTGCCGCCGCGGGCATTGGGGAAGAGTGCCTGGTTCTCGGCCAACGGCGGTTCTCGCGCCCAGGCGGCCAGTACGGCGTGTGTGTTCTTGCTCAATGGCGTGCATCGCTCCTTGCGTCCCTTGCCGGTGACTCGAACATGGGCACCGACGCCGACATGCAAATCGCCCTGGCGCAGGCTTGTCAGCTCCGACAACCTCAAGCCAGTTTGCACCGCCAGCAGCAGCAAAGCGTGATCACGGCGACCCGACCAGGTCTGCTGATCCGGCGCATCCAGTAATGCGTCGACTTCCTGCCGACTGAGGAATGGCACCAACGCGCGCGTGAACCGCTTGGCAGGAATGGCCAGCACCCGCTGGATCTGCGCCGAGTGCGTCGGCGCTTCAAACGCAACGTAGCGGAAGAACGAGTGCACGGCCGTCAGCCGCAAGTTGCGTGTGCGCGCCGTAATGCCGCGTGTTTGCTCAGCGTCGTCGAGGAATGCCATCACCAGCGGTGCGTCAATGTCGTCCAGTGCCAATGCCGAAGGCGCCTTGCGCAGGCGCTTGTGCACGAACTGCAGCAGCATCTTGAAGGTATCGCGGTACGAGGCGATCGTGTGTGCGCTGGCCTGACGCTGCTGCATCAGCCGCTGGGTGAAGAACCTCTCCAACAGAACGCCGAAGTTGGGTTGACCACTCATAAGGAATCTCCCCAGCGCCGCTCCAATCGGTCCATTGCCTGGGCCATCAGTTCTGGGTTGGCACTCAGGTACCAATAGGTGCCTGCAATGCAGACGTGCCCGAGATAGTTCGAGAGCAAGGGCATCTGGCGTCCAGGATCCTTGCCGGACTGGTACCACCGTGTAAGGGTCTGAACGGCGAAGCGATGTCTGAAATCATGCAGCCGCGGTCCCTTGCTCGCGCCCACTGCACGCAAGCCCGTACTGTGCGACAACGTGTAGAACGCTCGATGAACACGACCGGGATCGAGTCGAGTGCCGCGGCGCGAGACGAACAGATAGGTTGAGACCGGGTGGCGAAAGAACCTCCGACGTCGCTCGATGTAGTCGGCCAGGACCGCGCTGGTGGATGGATGGATCGGTACCAACCGCCACTGGCCGAATTTGGCACCGCGGATCGTCAAGACCGCGTGCTCAAGGTCCACATCGGCGAGTTCGAGGTTCAGCGCTTCAGACAGGCGCATGCCCGTCACGCTAAGCAGTCCGATCAGTCCATAAAACACCCACGGGCGCAGCGACGTGGACGGCCAAGCCATCGGAAGTTCCAACGCCGCGTCCAGCAGCCGTCTGATCTCATCGTCGGTGTACAGGTGCGGTTTGGCGCGCGTGGATCGGTGCGGCAACAGGCCCAGCGGCGGTATCTCCGTGAGGCTGTCGGTGGCGCTGCGATGGCGGGCAAAGCCACGCACGAAGCAAAGCCGCCTGGCCCACTCGGCAGGTTGTGCCGAAGTGCGCTGCGCCCACTCAAGCGCCAACTGGGCGCTGATGTGCTCGGCGCAGTGCACTTCCATGAAGCTGACGAACCGCGGCAACAGCAGTCCCTCATCGTGCATCTTGTAGCCCAATCCCCGGCGTAGGTCGACGTACTCCTGCAGAGCTTGGCGCAGACTGTTCATGGTGCACTCCCCGGCCAGACCATGACCAAGGTTCGCAGGGCTTCCAAGTCCACTTTGGCATAGATGCTGGTTGTCTGCGGACTGCGATGACGCAGCACTTGACCGATCTCGGGTAGCGACGCACCTTGGCGCAGCATGTGAGCCGCCAAGGCATGCCGAAACTGATGCGAGCCACGATGCGGTGCATCGACATTGGCACGCGCGAGCGCGCAGTTCACAATGGAACCGACGCCGTCGGATCCGTCCAGCAGAGCGCGTATCGGCGCCATGGAGCGAAGGAAGACGTGCCGGTCCTCGCATGCCGGGCGGCCATGCTGCAGATACGCGGCGATGGCAACGCCCACATCCGCTGGCAGAGGCAGCAGACTCTGGCGTCCGCCCTTGCCGTGAATACGCAGTTGCGCCTGATCCCAGTCGATGTCGTCCAAAGTCAGCCTGATGATCTCGCAGGCGCGCAGTCCCAGGCGCGCCAGAAGCAAAAGCACGGCACGATCCCGCCGGCCGAGCACAGTCAATCGGTCGCAACTATCTATGGCGCGCTGAGCATGCTCAGCAGCGATTGCCTTGGGAATCGGCGGCGTGGTCGTCCATGTGGCAACAGACGGCACTCCAGCGGAGAGACTGGCGCAGACCTCGCCGCGGAACTCTCCAAAGCGCAGGAAGGACCTCAAGGCATTGGCCGCAGCCTTCACGGCCGGGGGTGCCATACGCTTCGATTCTTGTTGAACAAACCCGATGGAGTCATTCGGACGAAGATCAGACAGGCAGACCTCTGCCTGCCCGAAGCGCCAGGTCAGGAACTGTCGGGCCACCCTGGTGTAGGTATCGACAGTGGCCACCGCGAGCGCGTGGTTGCATCGCAGGTGTTGTGCGAAGTCGACGCAGACGCGGTCAACATCCGTCGCACATGGGGAAGCGG
Source organism: Burkholderiales bacterium (assembly GCA_038326025.1). GTDB lineage: Bacteria > Pseudomonadota > Gammaproteobacteria > Burkholderiales > Burkholderiaceae_C > CAISIP01. The sequence continues at coordinate 635 of JBBQJP010000144.1, read as the reverse complement.
CAGCGCACAGCCCTTGTTTGCGCAAGAAGAGCAGTAACAGCTTCAGCGCTTGTCGCTCCTGGCGTCGCGTCTCAGGGCGTCGTGAACGAAGTCGGGCGCGACTGCGCTGATATCGCTCGATCTGGCCGTCGGTCAACGCTGTAACTTCAATGCTGCGTGCCTCGCACCATCGGCCAAACGCCAATGCGTGTCTCGCCACGATGCAGGCGTAGCCAACCGAATACTGCTGACTGCCCAGCCAAGTGACGAACGAGCTGAGGTGCTCGGACGATGTGCCGCCGATGGCGCGGACACGCGCTTCGGCTATCTCGTAGGATGGCTTCAAGATGATCTCCTTGCAGGCACAATTGCCCGACAAGGAGCATGGCAATGTCCAGCACACATGCCGCTTGCCCGCAGAGAATCAGGGTTTCAGCCAAGTACGGGACATAGTCCGGCACGGGAGATAGTCGATTTTTGCGTGACCAAGCAAGAGTTGCACGGCGCGCAGGTTTTTGGTTCGCCGGTAGATAAGCGACGCCTTGGTGCGCCTCATGGAGTGAGTTCCGTAGGCCGCGGGGTCAAGGCCAATCTGCCGCACCCAGTTGCCACGATGCGGGCGTACTGACGCGTTCCCAGATGCGGGGATTCATGGA
>JBBQJP010000143.1:0-4114 GCA_038326025.1 Burkholderiales bacterium | reverse complement strand
TGCGAAACAGGCACCGTCACGTGCTGCTCCTTGCCCCGGGTGTCGGTAAAACGGAAGTCAACGAACTTGACTTCGTTTTCCTTCACCATCTTGATCACGTCTGCGACGGTCTTGGCCATCAAATACTCCTGTTGAGCGGTTATTGAAATTCGTTACTGGCTGATAAACGCAGTTTTTGTGCCAATCGTCTGGTGCATGCTCCAGTTTGGCCCAACCCGGTATTTTGCCTGTTGTTTTACCAGTCACGACAGGGGCCGGGATGATTCAGCCGAGCCCACTGAGCGGCGATCTGCACCTTAACAGTGCCAAATCACGTCACAGCACCCATTTGGTGCCACTCAGTTCCGCACCAATTCGGGGCCCAGGCGCACTGCGCGTTGCCGCAGTCCATCGAGCAGAGCCGCATAGGCCGCGTCGACAAACCGGCTGTCGCCTTTGACACCGAGTTCGATATGTCGACCAAACTCGGGATGATCAACACTGGGCAAGCTGAACACCCGCACCTCGGAGAACTGTCGCTCGATATCCTCCATCAATGGCGTCAGGGCCGCCTCCATGGCGCCATACGCGATGACAGATTTCTCGACCGTTGGGCTGCGGTGGAAATACTCGGCGTAGTGGTTGTCGAGCACCCAGTCAATCATCGGCCAGGCCATGACCGGAAAACCTGGGACGAAATGCACCACGCCGCTGCCACGCCCTGTCAATCGGGCGGCATCACAACTGAATCCCGGGATCTTGTTGTAAGGGTTGGGGATGATGTCCGCACCCGCCGGGAACACCCCCATGTTCAGGCGATGCACGTTGTCGGCGCGGTCAGCGTCAAACACCTCGCCCTGTTCGCGCGCAACATCCCGCATGCGGTCCTCGATCAGCAGGCGCGCCTGCGGATGCAGTTCCAGTTCCAACCCCAGGGCCGACGCAGCACATTGCCGCGTATGGTCGTCGGGCGTGGCGCCGATGCCGCCACAGGAGAACACCACGTCACTGGACGCAAACGCGCGCTGCAATGATGAGGTGATCCGCGCGCGCGAGTCGCCCACATAGTCGGCATACGCCAGCGACAGGCCACGGCCCTTGAGGTGCTCGATGACGACCGGCAGGTGCTTGTCGGCCCGCTTTCCGGACATGATCTCGTCTCCGATAATGATCAGGCCAAAGGCCGGGACAGGATGCACGGGATGCGGCGCAGCCTTTTCAGAGTCGGTCGTCATGGGGCAATATTGCAGGGGCTGGCGTTGATGTGGGGGTGTCGTTGCCGATGGCGCGCATGGTCTGCAACGCTGCCAGGCTGTAGTGGGCGAACCAGAGCGACGAGAACGCAAACACCAGGGTATAGATCCAGATCGCGATCGGAACCAAAATGACAAAGGCCACGACGAACAAGGCGCCAGATGCCCACAGCAGGCTTGGCGCAGCCCCCATGTAGCCGGTGATCACGCCGATGGCCAGCAGCGACGAGCGGTGGCGACGCAACAATTCGACACGCTCCGCCTTGCTGGCATGCTCAGCCAGCGCGTCGAATGCCATGACCCGATAGGTCAGCCAGCCCCAGATCAACGGTGGCAACACCAGAATCAGCGGTGGAATCAGCCACAGGGGCACCGATACCAGCAACGCGATGATCGCAAGCAATGTCGAGCCAAACGACCACAACAAGCTGGCCAGCAGCGAACCGCCCTGCTTGCGTTCGAGCAACTTGAAGCGGCGTTGCGCCACCATGTTCACCAGCGACGGTGTCATCAAGATCGCAACCACGAGCAGTGACAGCACCACGATCAGCGGCGTGATGGCAAACACCACGATCAACGGCGCCAGCACGGACTTGAATCCTTCGGCCCCGATGCCCTGCAACCATTCGAACAGGGTCCCCAGCAGAGACGAACTCTCCAACTGGCCTCGCACACCGTCGAGTGCGGCATCCCAGTAGAAATAGCCGAGGGTCAGAAACAGGGCCACCATCATGACCAGCGGAAGAATTGATAACACGATCACCCGCGGACGCAAGCAGTCAGCGGCAGCGCGCCAGAATGAATCAAGGAACAGGTTCATTAGGCGAGCATAACGCGCGTCGCCACCGCGAATGCGACTTTGGGTAGCATTGCGGTCATGCCCATGGTCCCGACCGCTGATTTTGCGCTGGAGGCGCTGCATATTCCCGCCCCGTCTCAGAGGCCATTGCGTGCGCCGCTGGTATTCCTGCACGAGGGGCTGGGCTCGGTCGCGATGTGGCGGGATTGGCCGCAGCGCCTGTGCGCACAGACCGGGCGTGCAGGATGGGTGTATTCACGCCGCGGATACGGCCAGTCCGAATCGGTTCGTGACGTGCGAGGTCCATCGACCGAGATAAACGGATTACGTAACGGTCGCCTGCGACCGGACTATATGCACCACGAAGCCTGGTCGGTGTTGCCTGCCTTGCTGGCCGACTGGGGCGTCGAGCGTCCGGTACTCGTCGGGCATTCCGATGGCGGCACGATTGCTTTGTTGCATGCCAGCCGATACCCGGTAGTGGCCTGCGTGGTCATGGCGCCGCACATCATCGTCGAGGACATCTCGATCCAGAGCATTACCCAGGCGCGAGAGGCCTACTTGCACGGGGACTTGCGCCAGCGTCTGGAGCGCTACCACAGGGACGTCGATGGCGCATTCTGGCAATGGAACGACATCTGGCTGGCTCCCGCATTTCCCGATTTCGACATTCGGGCCGAATGCCGGGACATCCTGGCACCGGTGCTGGCTTTGCAGGGTGCCGACGATGCGTACGGTACGCTGGAACAGATCAATGGCATTGACTTGCCGGAGCAGCAGATCCGCCGTGAAGTGCTGGCCCAATGCGGGCACTCGCCACACCGTGAACAAGCCGATCAAACCACCCAACTGATAGCCGAGTTCCTTGCATCCTGTGCATGAACGCGGGCGCCCAGGAAAGGGACCTCATACCCATAGGCCCGCCGCCGCCCCGGAGCTGAAGCGACGCGGGGCCCGTCAGCCCGACACCAGCGCGAGATCGTCTGTCCCCAACCAGCGCCATTGCCCCGGCAGCAGGTCAGGCGGCAAGGCCAATGCACCGATGCGGGACCGATGCAAACCTTCGACCCGGTTGCCGACAGCCGCCAGCATGCGCTTGACCTGATGGTATTTGCCTTCGGTCAGCGTCAGGCTCAGGTGGTGGGCATCGTTGGCGACACAGGCCGCCGCCCGGACCGGTTTGGGGTCGTCGTCAAGCACGACTCCGTGCAGCAACCGGGCGACCTGGTCCTCGTCCAGCGCATGCTTGACCGTAACCTCGTAGACCTTGGGCACATGATGCCGCGGCGAACTCATGCGGTGGATGAACTTGCCGTCGTCGGTGAGCAACAGCAGGCCGGTGGTGTCCTGGTCGAGCCGCCCTACTGCCTGCACGCCCTGCACCGCGGCCTTTTGCGGGCGCATGCGCAGCGGTGACGGAAGCAGCGTATAGATGCTGGGATAGGTAGACGGCTTCTGTGAGCATTCGGTCCCTGAAGGCTTGTGCAGCATCAGATAGGCTTTCTCGTGATACGGCCAGTCGACACCTTGCACACGCACCCGCAGGCCCTGCGGTGTCACATCGAATGCCGCATCCGTCACCGACTGCAGTGCACCGCCTTGCGCCGGGTTATAGACCTGCACAAGCCCTTGTTGAACCAGCCCGGCACATACGCGCCGGGTGCCGAAACCCTGGGAGTAAAGAACGTCCTGCAATTGCATATCGGGAACGTGGACGAAATCATCGTCACAAAAAAGTGACCCGACCGGTCAGGGTCGGGTCAAGGAGGGTGTGTTGGTGGAGCTGGGGGGATTTGAACCCCCGTCCGCAAGCCATCTTCGAGCAGATCTACATGTTTAGTGGTCTGATTTGAGTCTCGCCTCCTGTATCGCGCAGCCACACGCTATACCGAACGCCAGTACCCTATTGTCTCGCCCCATACCAAGGTACCCGGTACAGAGCCAGCCGATGTGAATAACCTTACAGCCTGGACATCACGACCTTGCGGTCACGACACCCTTGCCCAGCCCATCGGCCTGCTGTTGTAAGGCTCACTGGTTATTAAGCAGCGAGTGCGAAACGTTCGTCGTTTGCAGTTAGTTT
>JBBQJP010000142.1:0-4339 GCA_038326025.1 Burkholderiales bacterium | reverse complement strand
GGCCGCCTTGTCGGGCTTTGCGCCGGATGCTGCATGGCCCCCGTGACCGGCGTGGTCGGCGTGGCCGGCGGCAGCATCGCCCGCTGCGGGCGAGGGCGCGGAAGCTTTGGGTGGCGCGACGTCGGATGTTGGAGATGGCGCCTCGGGCTTGCCTTTGTCGTCACCCGTCAATGCCTCGCGAACCCAGGCGGTCGCGGTCTCGATGGGCCCGGGTGCCTCGCTATCGGGGCCAGCGGCGGTCGTGGCCACAGGAGGGGCGGCTTCGCTCACGGGGGTCGCAGCGGCAGCGGTGGTTGGCTCGGGGGGCGCGCCAGGCCCGGCATCTTTCGGCGGGTCGGCAGCCGGTGCTACCGATTCAGTGTCTTTGGCGGGCTTGGTAGGCGCTGCGCTCTTGGCGTCCGTCTGAGGTGGTGAGGGCACTGGAGATGGCGTTGGCGGCAGTTGCCCAGCAGTCTCGGACGCTTCACCAGGCGCCGGCGCCGGTTCGTCAGCAGCCTTGTACCCGCGCTGGCGAACGTCCGACTTGATATCGCCCACACGCAGCCGTGTTTCGTCGTAGCGCACGGTGGCCGTCTCCGCAGCATGATTGACGGTGACACTCTCGACACCCGGCACCTCGCCGATGCGCGCTTCGACTCCCTGCACGCTGAGCACCGATAGCATGTCGCTAACGTCGATCACGCTCGTTTTCATGGCGCTTTGACCGGTTCGGCCAGCTTGTCCGCCGGGGCCGCGGCCAGGTTTGCATCGCCCCCTGTGACGGCGGCCGGGTCAGGCGAGGGGGTCTTCGGCGCAACGGGATCGGCGGCTTCACCCTTTGCCGATGCGGGCGCTGGGTGGCCTTTGTGACCGTTCGGCTTCGGAGCCTTTGATGGCGCATCGGCCTCCGAACCGCGTTGGCGAACATCCGCCTTGATGTCGGCCAGCTCGAGCCGCGTTTCGTCGAAGCGCACCGTGGCGTTGCCGGCCGCGAAGTTCACGGTCACGCTCTCGACGCCCGGCACTTCACCGATCCGCTCCTCGACACCTTCCACGCTCAGTACCGACAGCATGTCGTGCACATTGATCACACTCGTTTTCATGGTCTCTCCTTGGTTGTCTGCCGGTTGATCCCAGCGCCACCGTCCCGTTAGCGGGTTTGCCATCGCGCGATCATTTGCCCTGAATCATCTTGTGTTTGACGGTCTGTTCCGCTCCGCCGTCAGGCTCCCCGGTGTCTGCCATCTCGCAAGCAGCAGCCACGCTCGACGCGCCGGCGCGCCAGAACCAGCCGACGGGAAGGAATGACGCAGTCTGGCTTGCGATCTCATCCAGGCGCTGGAAGCTCACTGAAAGGCCAGACTCCACTTGCATCACATCGCCGTGCAGCGGCAGAAATTCACCTGTGGCCTCGTCATGCTGATGCGGCATGAAGATGCCGAGATCGAAGGCGGACAACCTGCGCAGCATGTCCTGCACCTCGGGCAACTGCATGGCCGCCTGCGCGGCTCCGAGCGTGGGTGGTAGCCCGGACGTGCGGATACTTGCAACATTGGCGACGGTCATGTGATTCTCCTGCTGGACGGTAGCGACCCATTGGATGTGGCTGGGTCGGTTGCCACTTTGTCTTGAAGCCAGCCGCCGGTGAAACCGGCTCGCAGCAGGCCCGTGGTGATCGGCGCGCAATCGCGCATCAATCGCCACAGCAGGCCGGAGCGGTGGTTTTCGATCATCAAGACGATCGGCCCCTGGTTGAGACCGAAGTGCCATGGTGACACCCACCAGCCGTAGGGGTTGCCCGGCTCGCCGGGATGCGAGGGGTTGAACGAGGCCTTGAATCCGTAGGAATTGAACTGCGTCAGCTTGGCCTGATAGACGCAGTAGTCGATGGCAGGCAACACGACTTCGGGCGCGAACGGCAGCGATGCCACCACGGCCCAGGGTGCCAGCGTTCCGTCGTCAGGCCCGTAGGGCACGCCGCGCGCCACATAGTCGAACAATTCGCGGTCGGCGCCGTTGACGGTGATGCGGCCGGGGCCCGGGCCTTCACTGGCGGTGATGCCCCAGCAATGGCTGCCGTAGCTCTTGAACCCGAGCGGGTTTGCGATTGCGTACCGTTGTTGCGCCAGTGTCGCGCGACGGCTGTTCTCGAAGTAATCGATGCCTTTGCCCTGCATGAACCCATCCTGGATGCCGCGAAAGTCGACCCACACATGCGACAACTGATGGGTGAAGAGCGACCCGGCATAGAGATAGTCCTGTCCGTAGCAATGCTCCCAGCGGTAGGTGGATGCCCAGGCTGCATAACTCTTCTCCGGCAGCGGCCAGGTCGGCGACCCCAGGCCCAGCACGTATAGCAGCAGCGCTTCGTCGTATCCTTCCCAGCGGTAATGCAGAAAGCCGCTTTCGGGCTTCCAGCCGTGAGTGACGGTGCTGCCGCCGTTCTGCGCCCATTGCCAATTGGCACGGCCGTACAGCGCGTGGGCCAGTGTGCGCAGTTCGCCCTCGTCGGCACTGTCGGTGTCAAAGTACATGGCCGCAGCCAGCGCACCTGCGAGCAGGAAGGTGGTGTCAACGGTGGACAGTTCGCATTGCCAGGCGCGTCGCCCGGTCTGCATGTCCAGAAAGTGGTAATAAAAGCCCTGATACCCGGTGGCGTCGGGCTCCGGCCCTTGCGGGCTGCGCCAGAAAAATCGCAACGTGGTCAGCGTGCGTTCGACCGCGGCGCTGCGCGACATGAAGCCGCGTTCGACGGCTACCGGATAGCAGGCCAGTGCGAGGCCGGTGGCGGCAATGCTGGCGGGCCAGCCCGCCTCGGTCTTGTCGACCACCAGGCCGTTGGCTGGATTTGTTTCGTGCAGGAAGTAACCGAATGTCTCGCGCTGCAGTTTTTCCAACTCGGCATCGACGTCGAGCTCGATCATGGTGCTTGTGCCTGCTTTGTGGGCGGAGCGCCGCGAAGCTTCACGTTTTGTAGACATGGTGCTTACTGCTCGATATGAGGTGGTGGGTGCGTCGCGTGTGTGCATGCGATAGGCATTCAGAGGAGGACGGGCGCGGCTATCTCCATTTGGTCCGAGGTACCGCAGGAGAGGTCCACGCTTCCGACCGATCTCAGAATGGATGCATCGCACGATGCCGTCTGTGCGACAGCGAACAGAGCGCAGCGAATGACTTTGAACTTGTCGGTCACTTGGTGCGCTGGCGCACGGACGGATGCGGGCACCTGCGCGTACCTTGTGCAGTCGTTCCCAGCGATTCGCCCCGTTCGCGCGTCAGTCATCAGGGGCGGAGCCAGATGCAGACTCGCATGACCGGATCGATTCGGTCCGGTAGCCAAGCCGAAAGGAGCCTTCCATGAACGTCATCCTCACGCCGTTTCGTGCTTCGTGGAGAAGTGCGTGACTGCGCCGCACGACACCGTGTTCCTGCTCGACGTGGACAACACGCTGCTCGACAACGACCGCGTCATCTCCGATCTGCGAGCGCATCTGGAGCAGGAATTCGGCGCTGTCAACGCAGGCCGCTATTGGGATCACTTCGAAGCGTTGCGCAGCGAACTCGGCTATGCAGACTACCTGGGCGCGTTACAGCGCTGGCGGTTCGATGCCGAGCACTTGTCCTGCACCGAACTGGGCCTGTTGGAAATGTCGGGCTTCCTGGTCGACTACCCTTTCGCCGATCGCCTGTATCCGCAGGCGCTGGATGTCGTCCGGCATTTGAGCGCAAGCGGGACCACGGTGATCCTGACCGACGGCGATGTGGTGTTCCAGCCGCGCAAGGTCCAGCGTTCGGGCCTATGGGATGCGGTGGCCGGCCGGGTTCTGATCTACATCCACAAGGAACAGATGCTCGATGCCGTGCAGCTGCAATATCCGGCTCGGCACTACGTGATGGTCGATGACAAGCTGCGCATCCTGACAGCAATGAAATCCGTCATGCAAAGCCGCCTGACCACGGTCTTCCCGCGTCAGGGTCATTACGCGCTGGACCCGGCCGCCGTTGCCAAATACGCACCCGCAGACATCGCCATCGAACGCATCGGCGATTTGCTCCATGTCGGCATTCCCGAACTTCTCGCAAAGCAGGAAACACCATGAACGCCAACACCCGAAAACTGCACGACCTGGGCCAGCGCCTGTGGCTCGACAACATCACGCGTGACTTGCTGGACAGCGGTACCCTGGCGCGCTACATCGCCGATCTGTCGGTGACCGGGTTGACGTCCAACCCGACGATCTTCGAGCACGCCATTGGCAGCGGCGCCAGTTACGACGAAGCGGTCCAGGCTCTGGCCATGCGCGGGTTGTCGGAGGAGGGCGTCTTCTTCGAGATCGCACTGCAGGACCTGACGCGCGCC
>JBBQJP010000141.1:0-4391 GCA_038326025.1 Burkholderiales bacterium | reverse complement strand
CATCCGCTGTTTTTCCCGGGGGGCGACATCGGCAGCCTGGCGGTGAACGGTACCGTGAACGACCTGGCCGTGGGTGGCGCGCTGCCACTCTACCTGAGCTGCAGCATGGTCATCGAAGAAGGCCTTCCGATCGACACCTTGCGCCGAATTGCCGTTTCGATGCAGCGCGCCGCGGCCGGCGCGGGAGTGGCGATCGTCACGGGAGACACCAAGGTCGTCAATCGGGGCGCGGCCGACAAGCTTTTCATCACCACGTCCGGCATCGGTGTCATTCCGCAGGGCGTGCAACTGTCGGCCCATGCGGCACAACCGGGTGACGTGATTCTGATCAACGGACCGATCGGCGACCATGGCGTCGCCATTCTTCAAGCGCGCGGTGATCTGGCCTTCGAGGTTGCGGTGGAAAGCGATTGCCAGCCCTTGCATGGCCTGGTCCGGGCCATGTTGGCCGCCTGCTCCGAGATCCGGTGCATGCGCGATGCCACGCGGGGCGGCTTGGCCACGTTGCTCAACGAGTTTGCCCAGGCCAGCGGAGTCTGCATGCGCCTGGACGAGGGGGCGATTCCGGTGCGCGAGGAAGTGAAGGGCGTCAGTGCAATCCTCGGCCTGGATCCACTTTACTTCGCCAACGAAGGCAAGCTGGTTGCCGTAGTGCCGAGCGCCGCGGCGAGCGCGGTACTGGCGGCGATGCGGGCACATCCGGGTGGTGTCGGCGCCGCGCAAATCGGCACGGTCAGTGCCGGCCCACCAGGGGCCGTCATCATGCTCACGGCATTTGGCGGTGAACGCATCGTCGATACGCTGGCAGGTGAACAACTGCCGCGCATCTGCTGACGGAGAGCGTCGGGCCGGCTCAGACGCGCAGCCGGGCCGCCAGGTTGGCGCCCGCGGTATCGGCCGGAACCACCGGTCTTGCCAGCGCGCGGATTCTCTCGGCAATGGCGCGTATGGCGCGTGCGCCGGCACTGTCGGGCGCAAAATCGATCGGCGCCACACCACGGCGCTCGGCTTCGGCGAACAGCGGTTCGTCCGGCACAACGCCGATCTGCTGCATGTTGTGTTTGCCGCAGAACTCGTCAATGGCGGCCTGGTCATCGTCGTTCTTGACCTTGTTGGCCACGACGTACAAATGCGGAATATTCAGTTCGCGGGCCAGCACGCAGGTACGGGCAGCCGCCTCCAGTGACCTGAAATAAGGCTCGGCGACAACCAGCATCACATCGACGTTGCGCGCCGTCCCGCGTTTGAGGTGTTCGAGCCCCGCCTCCATGTCGGTGATGGTGAATTCGCCATACCCGCTCATCTCGGCGATCAGGCCGCGCACGGCACGATGCGACGCACACATGCAGCCACTGCCGGCGCTTCCATCGGCGGGTTTTCCCATCAGGATCAGGTCGATGCCGGCCGGCGCCGCAGCCGCATACTGGCCGATCAGGTCCTGGTGCGACAGTGTCATGTACAGGCTGCGTCTGCCGTCGCCCTCGTCGCGGAAGTTGACGACACTGGGCGGGATGTTGCGAATCTTGTCGGCCTGTTCGCTCGGCATGCCGAGTGTGAGCGCCAGGTTGGGGTTGGGGTCGCCGTCGATCGCGAGGACCTTGCATCCATCCTCGGCCAGAATCCGCGCCAAAGTTCCCGCCAGTGTCGTCTTGCCGGAACCGCCCTTGCCTACCGTTGCGAGTTTCATTGTTCCACTCCTGATTGAAGACCTGCTACTCCGCCACCGCATGACGCAGCCAGAAGCCCCGACGCGTCGGGACCCGGACACCCCATTGGACCCGTTCTGCGCCTGAAGACGACGCATCTTGCCATGCGGATCGCGGGCTGTCCACACCCTCTCACACGGCGCGTCTCGGCGGCAACCACGCTGCCGGCCTGGCGTCGAATCCAGCGCCTGGCTCGCCCGACCTGGATGGGCGAGCCAGGCGCCGCATCAAAACTGGAACGCGAGCCAGCGCACCAGACCTTCCACCATTTCGCGCGGCAGGCCGGGGCGCTTTCCCTGGTAGCGCTCGGCGGTGGCACGACCAGGCGGCGGTCGAATTCGAGGCCCTGGCCGACCCCTGCATGCTGCACGAGGAGGACGATGAACTGGCCTACCCGTTCAAGGGTCTGATAGGAGAAACGAAGAGCAGCATGTGTGTGGGTATGCCGGGCCAGATCGTCGAGATCACCGATCCGCTGCGCTAGCTGGCGCTGGTCGACGTGGGTGGCGTCAAGCGAACCATCAACATCGCCTGCATCGTCGACGAGGCCCATCCGGCTGGCATTGATGCAGGCGTCATCGGCGAGGTGACCGGGCAGCCGGCCGGTGTTGTCGTGCTGCACACCGGCTTCGGCGGCCAGCGTATCGTGGACATGCTGGTGGTGAGCAATTGCCGGGGATCTGCTGAAGCATGAACTCGGCATCACCCGCAACGTGGTCGCGATCTGCAGCGAGCGCGCCAAGGGCGCGCAGGTGCTCCGGATGCGGCCGCAGATCGGCCGCGGCGCTAGCGTGATGGCAGATTCGGTGCGTTTTTATTTCGATATCTGCGCCAAGGGGACGCCGAGCAAAGGTGCGCAGCTGGAAATCGAATAGCCCGACAATGATCTGTTGCTGATCAAGGAACTGGAGGTGGTGTGATGTGCGTAACCTGCGGTTGTTCCAATACCAGCGCAGTCGTCGAGAACAAGCCAGCGACCGGCCACTAGGCGCCGGCCGGCACGGCGCACCAGCATGGCGATGGCAAATGGCATACCCATGACCGTGACCGTGACCATGACCATGATCATCACCCGGGAACCGCAAGCCACGACGCAGCGCGCCAGCATGCGCAGCTGCACGGTCGTACGATCCGGCTCGAACAGGACCTGCTGGCCAAGAACCATCTGCTGGCCGAACGCAACCGCGGCTGGCTGGCCGGTCGCGGTATCCTGGCGCTGAACCTGGTCAGCTCCCCGGGGTCGGGCAAGACCAGCCTGCTCGAGCGCACCATCCGCGCGACCCGCGACACGCTGCACATCAGCGTCGTCGAAGGTGCTCAGGCGACGCTCAATGACGCCGAACGGATTCGCGCCACCGGCGCCGCGGCGGTGCAGATCAATACCGGCGCCGGCTGCCATCTGGACGCCGACATGCTGGCCCGGGCCTTGCGCCAGATCGATCCGCCGTCGGGCTCGGTGGTGATGATCGAGAACGTCGGCAACCTGGTCTGCCCGGCGCTGTTCGACCTGGGAGAAGAGGCCAGGGTGGTGATCCTGTCGGTCACCGAGGGCGAGGACAAGCCGATCAAGTATCCGCACATGTTTCGCGCGTCGAGCCTGATGCTGCTCAACAAGACCGACCTGCTGCCGCACCTGCGCTTCGACGTGGATCTGTGCATCGCCCATGCGCGCGCCGTCAATCCGGACATCGCGGTGCTGCAGGTTTCGGCGCAGACCGGAGAGGGCATGCAGAACTGGTACCAGTGGCTGCGCCAGCGTCAGCTGTCGCGGGCCGAGCCCGCCCCGGTCTGACGCCGACACAGTTGCGGACTTTCGGCAAAAGTCCATCATCCGTGCAATGTCGCTGCCATCCGCTGGTTAGTGGGACCCAGTGAAGCTGTGCATGTCGTACGGACCGACATATTATGGGTGCCGTGATGCAACGTCGCCGCTTCCTGATCTGCCTAGCCGCATGCCCTCTGGCTGGCTGTGACAGCACGCCACCCGACGATCCGGACGAATCGACCCGCCGGCGACTGGTGGGCACTTGGTTGCGCGCTTACGACGAGCAGGGTGTGCGCGTGCGGCGGGTGCTGGTGATGAACGACAACGGCACGTTTCAGGAAGCGTCGTCGATGCAGCCCGCCGATCTGCTGGTACCGAAGTCGCTGGCCAACGGGTCGGGTGTTTGGCTGTTTGACGGCACCAACCTCAAGCGGCACTACCGCTTGATAAACGGCAAACCGACGGCTGCCCCCATCGTGCCTTTTGCGACCTTCGAGATCCGGTTTCCCAGCCGCACTGAATTTATCGGGATCGACCGGGTGCGCCGCCGCGAGGTGCTCTATGCTCGCGTGCCGGAAGGCACCGAGCCATAAGTCGTCGGCGGCGATGCGCCTTGTTCGCCCGGCATCATGACCGCAAACACCAGTGCGGCGGGAACGCACAATCCAAAATGTTCGACAAGTCCGCCCAACGTACTGGCACGTGCCCATCGGGCGACCCACCAAATTGGCAGTATGCATTCGCAGCAAACACGACGGCCACGTTCACGCTATCGGCTTTTCCTGGCGGCGGGCAACTTATGGCCGGATGGGGGTGCTCTGCTCATCGAATTCGTCGCCAGATTTCCGACCGTCAACCTGTACTTTCAACGACCGCTATGGAGCTGGCAAATCGAAAGGTCGGATGACAGGACCCAGTCT
>JBBQJP010000140.1:0-4496 GCA_038326025.1 Burkholderiales bacterium | reverse complement strand
CGGGTTGGCGCCAGAAAGTGCAACATCTCGTCAGGCAATTCGTCGATCGGCGCCTGAGTCGCCTTCACATCGACAGAATGGATGCGCTTTTCAACGATTGCCTGGTAGCGCAACGACAGTCGCCCGCTTGCAGCCTGGATGCGGAACATCCGGTTGCCAGATTCGCTTTGGACGTGCATACGACCAGCAAAAGGAGGCTCGATCAGCAGGCGTTCTTCTGCGATGCGCTGGTTTTCATCATCCTGGGCGTGGATCAGGAAGATGAAATCGCACAGCCCGTCGAGTTCATAAACAAGTTCGCTGTCGATCCTCATGCGGCTGCAAAGGCTCGGCACGGCAGCGGCCCCACAGGACTGACTGGTGTCAGACAGCACTGCTGCTGGATTAACACTGGGCGGGTTTGTGGTCATGGCAGCTTGATTCGAGAAAGGAGCGGTCCCGTTGAATGCAGATGCATTGCGACGCCGCCATCAAGTGGACTCTCCGCCAGCGATCGCCGGCATCGGAAAGCACGCTGACATTGCGTAGGAGCAAGCCGGATCGATTCGGCTCGATCGGTCGGTCACACGCGCCAGCGCTTCGACAAGCCGTGAACAAGTGGCAGCAGCGCCACGAACACCATGGCTTCCAGCGTTGTGAAAAACGCCACCCCAGATGCACCAGCGGCAGTTGTGATGTGAAAGATATTGAATGCGGCGTTATGCAACGCGTGGGCAAGAATGCCGACCCATAAGCTGCGAAACCAGAGAAAGAAACACCCCCAGACGAAACCCATCATCGTTGCGACTACGATGTAGCCCGCACCAAAAGTGATTGCCGCATTGAGAGTCATCTCTCCATCGTAGAACGCGCGGAGCGGCCAAACAATGTGCCAGAGCCCGAACAGCACGGACTGAATCACGTTGGCCCGCATCCGAGACATTATTGCGGCCAGATGGGTGATCAGCAGGCCTCGGAACAGGCTTTCTTCCATCGTAGCGTTGACAAGGTTGAACGCCAAGCGGCTCGCGGTGGACAGCAAGCCGTTCTGTCCCGCAATTTGCTGGACCCCCGTGAAGCCTTGCGCCTCCATCGAGAAAAGCGGGTCCGCTCCCTGCAAGCTGAGAAACAGGAACTGAACAAGGAACGTTGCGGCCATGACCGCAGCGGTCAGGCCGAGACTGACCCCGATCACTGAGTTGATCGAGGTTCTTCGAAAACCAATTCGATCGAGACCATAACCAGACCAGATGGCATAAGCCATCACGATGGCGAGGCCCACTACCTTGGTAAGGACTTGTTCACCGAACCACTCATCCGATCGAACAAGAAACACGTCAACCATTCGCAGACCAAAGCACACGACAACGATCAACACGGCGGTGCGTGCGAACGCTGCCGGATCCGTGGCTTCAGATCTCGCAATATCTTTCAAGCTGTAAAGGAACCTGTCCTGTGCGTCACCTCGTTGCCCCCCACCGACTGCACTCCTATCAACCGGATGACCATCAAATCAGATCAATGCGCAAACAATTCCATCGGGTTCTTCAACAGTACTGACCCGGAGTGTGCGCTCAATCGTCCGCGACAATTCCGAACTCGTGCAGCATCGCACCGATCTGCGTCTTGTCGAGCTTGTTCATCAGCAGCTTGCGCAGGAACGCGGGCCCCGGGATGCCGATCTCCTTGCCGTCGCGCAGGTGGCCAGTCGCGGCCAGGAGCACCCGGATGTCATAGGTGGAGTTGAATACCTCCGGCACGCCGCGCTCGACGTCGAGCAGTGTGTAAACGGCCTCCATAGGCGTGCGCACGGAATATTCGGTAGTGAAGATGCAGTCGCGCTCCCTGGACTCCGCGAACTGACCAATGAAGGCGAAGTTGATCGCGCCCTCGGGCACCACGTCCGGCCGGTCTCCGGCCTGGCGTGGCATGAAGAATGCCGTCACGTACGGCATCATCACCGGCACCGTCGTCGCGCCGCTTGCCGCCAATTCGGGAATGTCCTCGACCGGCACGCCCAGGTGGTAAAGCCATTCCTGAGTGATCTCCTCGCCGCTGCAGTCCTGAATCCGCTTCTTCACGTAATCACCGGGTTGATCGACGAGCAGCGCGTAGACCCAGACCACGATCTGCTCCTTGGGCTGCTCCTTGAAGTGCGGCTGCCGGTTCACCGTCCAGCTGAGCAGCCAGGAAGAGTCCTTCGCGGTCACGATGCCGCCGGTGACCACCTTGCCGCTGAACGGATCGCGCTTGGCGATCTTCTGGATGTATGTCGGGATGCGTTCATCGAGCGTGGTGACGGTGGCCGACTCCCATTTGGTCTCGGCGATGTGCGCGCCAAACACGTCCGGACGCCCGAACGCCGAATCCTTCGCGGCGATACGCCGCCACAGGTCCCAAGCCGGCGCTGGCCCCTCATTGAGTCTGGCCGGCGTGTGGTGGTCGCCGTCGTCGGAGTTCTCGGTGAGCGAGCCGATGGTCATGAATACCAGGTCGTCGGGGCCGAGGCCGACGCCGCCTTCGACGCCGTCCCTGCGCCAGTGGATACGGGTCGCCTGCTTGCGTGCGGGTGCGATGTTGAAATCGACATCGGTGACCTCGGTTCCGTAGTGGAACACCACGCCATGGCCCAGCAGCCAATCGACCAGCGGCAGCACCAGCGATTCGTACTGGTTGTACTTGGTGAACTTCAGCGTCGAGAAGTCTGGCATACCGCGGATCTGGTGGATGAAACGGTGCAGGTACAGCTTCATCTCCAGTGCCGAGTGCCACTCCTCATAGGCAAACATGGTGCGCCAGTACAGCCAGAAATTGCTGTTCAGGAACTCCTTGCCGAACACCTCGTTGATGCGCTTGTTCTCCATCTCTTCGCGGGTCGCCAGGAAGAGCTTGACGATCTCCTTCTGCGCCTGCTCGCTGAGCGTGAACTGGCCGTCGGTATGCGCATCCTCGCCGCGGTTCACGGTGGCGCGCTGCAAGGAGAAGTTCGGATCGTCCTTGTTGAGCCAATAGAACTCATCGAGCACGCTGGCGCCCTCGATCTCCAGCGACGGGATCGAGCGGTACAGGTCCCACAGGCACTCGAAGTGATCTTCCATCTCGCGCCCTCCGCGGATCACGAAGCCTCTTTTCGGCTCCTTGATGCCGTCCAGCGCGCCACCGGGCAACTGTTGCTGCTCCAAGATGGCGATGCGGCTGCCCGGCATCTGGCCGTCGCGGATCAGGAAGGCTGCACCGGCCAGTGCCGCCAGGCCCGCGCCGACAAACCAGGCCGTCTTGTTCTCCACACCTTCGGGTCTGCGCGGGCGGGCGAAAGCTTCATAGTTGCCATTGCTGTAATACATGCGGTTTCCTTTGTCTGACTTTGACTTTGACGTCTTTGACGTTGACTGTCCCCGCAGGCCGCGTTTGGGCGGGGCAATCTGCGCGTACCGGGTCTTGCCGGCGGCATGGCGAGCCCGCCATGATCTGCCGACGCCGCCTCGGCGCGCGCCATGCTGGCTACCGCGACTGAACGGGACCGCGCCTCGCACGCCGTGCCAAGCGATCTTGCACTGTGCCCGGCTCGCGATCCCTCGTCTGTACGACAGCGCACGGTGCAGCAGGCACGGATCGCGACAATCAGCGCGGATGATCCCGACACGCTCAAACTTGCCGCCATGCACTCTGAAAACCTGGCGCACAGACACGAACCACGTGTCCCACCGATGACGAATCCGGGCGGAGTTCCGCCCATCACGCCACCGGACGACGCGTCGCTGGTCGACATCACCGATCTGGCCCTGGCCTTAGGCACCGACCTGGAACGTGGCCTCGATGCCGACGAGGCTGCCACCCGATTGCGTGCGGACGGCCCCAACGAACTGCGGGCGCTGCCACCGGTGGCGGCCTGGCGCCGTGCATTGGCGCAGTTGCAGGATCCGCTGGTCTACCTGCTGGGCGCGGCGGCTGCGGTGGCCCTGGCTGCCTGGTGGTTCGAGGGCCGGGGCCAGCCTGGTGTCGCCGGCTGGCCGCTGGATGCCATTGTCATCAGCTGCGTGATTGTTCTGAACGCCGTGCTCGGCTGGCTGCAGGAGTCCAAGGCGGCGCAGGCGGTGGCGGCGCTGGCGAAGATGACCACCGCCACCTCAAGCGTGCTGCGAGACGGCGCCGTGGCCCGTGTGCCCAGCACTGAGCTCGTCAAGGGCGACGTGCTGGTACTCGCCGAGGGCGACGCCGTCGGTGCCGATGCGCGCCTGGCACAGGCCGCCGCGTTGAAGCTGCTGGAGGCACCTTTGACCGGCGAGAGCGAGGCGGTGCTGAAGGATGCGGCATTGCTAGCTGCGCCGGCTGCACTGGGCGACCGACTGAACATGGTCTTCAAGGGAACGGCGGTTGCGCAGGGCACCGGACGTGGCCTCGTAACCGCCACAGGAATGCACACCGAGATGGGCGGCATCGCCACGCTGCTCGACACCACGGCCGACGCGCCGACGCCGCTGCAAGTCGAGATCGCGCATCTGGGCAAGGTGCTGGGC
>JBBQJP010000139.1:0-4933 GCA_038326025.1 Burkholderiales bacterium | reverse complement strand
GTTGAGCCATCACGCTCTGGCGATACCAGTTCGATCTCGTAGTCGCACTGGGCGAACACCTCCAGTGGACCCGCGAGGTCCTGCACCTCGAACGGCGGTACACCGGTGAGTACGATTCTGCGCATTGACGCCGATTATGTCCGTAAGTGTCGGCACGCTGTCAGTTTTGGTCGTCCTCCAGGCTGTAGGCGCCCGCGGCCGCGGCGCATAGACGAGTTGCTAACCTGGGCCGTGGCCGGTCAGATCAACGCGCCCATCGCCGACCAGTGCCTGGCCTAGATGACAGATTTGTCATCTACCGGTCACCTTGTTGATGGAGTGGCATCGATAAGCTTCGGTCCAGTGGGTGCAGAGCAGGACAAGTAGTGGAAGCCCGTTTTCGTGCTCGAAAGCCCCGGCCACTATTAAATGGACTTTATCAATGAAGAATCAATCGCCTCATCGCTTGTCGATTGCCAGCCAGCGCCGACCGCGCGTTGGCCCTGAAGCCACCGACTGCCTGACTTCCTAGCCTTGGTTCGACCGTTCCTTCTACTGTTTTGGAGTCAGCATTGAAAAAATCACTCATTTGGTGTGGCGTTTGGGCTTGCGTGCCGTTCGCCGCCTTGGCCCAGTCGCAAGCCACCGATCCGGCCAGCCCGGTCCCGACTGTCTTGTATCGCTCGGTCTTCACCGATACACCCAAGGGCGTCGAAACCGGCGCCCTGGAATGGAAAGCTGCGAATGCGGAAGTCGGGCAGTTCGCGCGTGGGCATATGGACATCCTGAAGTGGGAGGCGGCGCAGCCCAAGTCCGAAGCGGCGAAACCCGCGATGCCGATGTCTCACGGATCCGGTATGGGGTCAAAGAAGCCATGAAGGAAACCATGAAGAACCATTGGACCAAAGGCA
The DNA here is from genome assembly GCA_038326025.1 of Burkholderiales bacterium. GTDB lineage: Bacteria > Pseudomonadota > Gammaproteobacteria > Burkholderiales > Burkholderiaceae_C > CAISIP01. The sequence continues at coordinate 4,043 of JBBQJP010000139.1, read as the reverse complement.
GTCCGTTGCGACTGTCTATTGCGGCACTGGCTGTTGTCGCCTTGGCTGGTTGCGCATCGCTGTCACCCGATGGTGGCGTGTCAGACGTACAAACCCTGGTGTCCGGCAAGACCGGTGGCGTAGATGCCAGCCTTGGCGCGGGCGAACAATCAGGCGCGGCTGCGGACAATACCGTCGGTGAACTGCTCAAGGCCCCGCTTACCGCCGAGTCCGCCGTGCGCATTGCGCTGCTCAACAACGCCGGCCTGCGCGGCTCGCTGGCGACGCTCGGTGTCAGCGATGCGTTGCGGGTGCAAGCAGGAACCCTGCCCAATCCGCATTTTTCGATCGCCCGGCTGCGTATGGGCGACGAAGTCGAGATCGAGCGCATGTTGACCTTCAACCTGTTGGGTCTGCTGACGCTGCCCTGGAAATACCAGTGGCAGACACAGCAACACGAGCTGGCCAAGATGCAGGCCGCGCAAGACGTGGTGCGGCTGGCTGCCAATACCCGCAAGGCCTGGATCACCGCGGTTGCCGCGCAGCAGACAGCGGTGTACATGCGCGACGTCAAGGAAGCCGCCGAAGCCGGTGGCGAACTGGCGCGGCGCATGGCACGGGTCGGCAACTGGAGCAAGCTGCGGCAGGCCCGTGAGCAGGTGTCGCTGAACGACGCCACGGCGCAATTGGCCCGCGCTGAGCAGGCAGCCTTCAGCGCGCGCGAACGGCTGACCCGCCTGATGGGCCTGTGGGGTGCACAAGCCGACTTCCGGCTGGCCGACCGGCTGCCCGACCTGCCCAAGGACGCGACGCCGATGGCAGACATCGAGGCCCGTGCGCTGCGCGAGCGCCTCGATGTGCGATCGGCCATGGCGGAGTCACGTTACGTGGCGGAGCAAATGGGTTTCACCAAGGTCACCGGCTATTTCGACGGTATGTCGATCGGCCTGATCCGCAACAGCGTGTTCGACAACGACGCGGGCACCAAGGCATCGAACCGCGGCGTGGAACTGGAGTTGCCGCTGCCGATATTCGACTGGGGCGGTGCGCGCAATGCGCGTTCGCGCGCCATGTATATGCAGTCGGCCACGCGGGTGCAGGAGACCGCCGTCAACGCCCGCTCGGAGGCGCGCGAAGCCTATTTCAGCTACCGCACGACGTACGACCTGGCCCGCCACTACCGTGACGAAGTCGTGCCGCTGCGCAAATTCATCGGCGACGAGATGGTGCTGCGCTACAACGGCATGCTGGCCAGCACCTGGGACCTGCTGGCCGACAGCCGGGCCCAGGTGATGGCGGTCAACAGCGCGATCGAGGCACAACGCGACTTCTGGCTGGCCGAGACCGACTTGCAGACTGCCTTGACCGGCACCAGTCCGGGCGCCATGGCCGGTGCGACCGCGAGCCCAGGCGGTGGCGGCGGCGATGCTGCCGCCGGCCACTGAACGCCGCGCACCGCATGCACCTGCAAACCAACACGAGATAACCGCAATGAATCGACGTAATTTCTTTGGCGGCGCCGCGCTGACGGCCGTGGCTGCCGCATCGGTCAGCCGCGTGGCCATGGCTGCCCTGCCCGAACCCGTGATGATGGGCAAGCCCGATACCGCACCGCCGCTGGTACCCAACACCGGACGGCCCTACAACCCGGTCGTGACCCTCAACGGCTGGACCTTGCCCTGGCGCATGAACCAGAACGTGAAGGAGTTCCATCTGGTGGCCGAACCCGTGGTGCGCGAGATCGCACCGGGCATGAACGCCACCTTGTGGGGCTACAACGGCCAGAGCCCGGGGCCGACGATCGAAGTGGTCGAGGGCGACCGGGTGCGCATCTTCCTGACCAACAAGCTGCCGGAACATACGACCGTCCACTGGCATGGTCAGCGCCTGCCCAACGGCATGGACGGGGTCGGCGGGCTGAACCAGAAGGCGGTGCCGGTGGGCAAGACCTTTGTCTACGAGTTCATCGCACGCCGTCCCGGTACCTTCATGTACCACCCGCACGCGGACGAAATGACGCAGATGGCGATGGGCATGATGGGTTTCTGGGTCACGCACCCGAAGGACAAGCATCCGCTGATCCAGGAGGTGCAGCGCGACTTCTGCTTCCTGCTCAATGCCTACGACATCGATCCGGGCAGCACGACGCCGATGCCCAATACGATGACCGACTTCAATCTGTGGACCTGGAACAGCCGCGCCTTTCCCGGCATCGATTCGCTCAACGTGCGCCAAGGCGACCAGGTGCGTATCCGGATCGGCAACCTGACGATGACCAACCATCCGATCCATCTGCATGGCCATGAGTTCGTCGTTAGCGGCACCGACGGCGGACCGACGCCCATGGGATCGCGCTGGCCCGAGGTGACGACCGACATCGCGGTGGGCCAGATGCGCCAGGTCGATTTCCTGGCCGACGAAGAGGGCGATTGGGCCTTTCATTGCCACAAGAGCCACCACACGATGAACCCGATGGGCCATGACGTGCCCAACATGATCGGTGTCGACCACCGCGGCCTGGTCGCCAAGATCCAGAAGCTGGTGCCCGACTACATGGTGATGGGCGAGCGCGGCATGGCCGACATGGGCGAGATGCAGATGCCGATCCCCGACCAGACATTGCCGATGATGACCGGCACCGGTCCGTACGGGCCGATCGAGATGGGCGGCATGTTCAGCATGCTCAAGGTCCGCAAGGACCAGAAGCCGGGCGACTACAGCGATCCGGGCTGGTACCAGCAACCGGCTGGAACCCAGTCATTCGAATGGAACGGCAGCCTGCCGGAACCAGCGCGCTTCAAGTCGGAGATGGCAGCGGCCAACGGCACGGTGCCGGGCCTGAACAACCCGACGGTTGTTGCTTCTGCAAAAACGACACCGACCACCACATTGACCGTTCGCAAACCCGGCGCGGGTTCGCACAATGGTCATTGACGGAGGACCGCCTCGCACGATGACATGACAGCCCACACAACCCGTTTCGTTTTCACCCATCCAATGACCCAAAGGACAACCATGAACAGGATTTTCAAGACAATGCTCAGTGTGACCATCGCCGCTGCAAGCGGGCTGGCAATGGCCCACGGCGACGCTGCCCATGCCAAGAAGGAAATGCCCATGAAAATGGAGCAAAAGCCCTGGGGCGTAGGCGGAAACCCGAAATCGGTGACACGCACCATCTCGGTGGCCATGACCGACACGATGCGTTTTTCACCGGAAAAAATTGACGTCAAGCAGGGCGACACGCTCAAGTTCGTGCTCAAGAACGACGGCAAGGTCATGCACGAATTCGTCATCGGCACCAAGAAGGACCTGGACGAACACGCCGCGCTGATGATGAAATACCCGAACATGGAACACGACGAACCCTATATGGCGCACGTCGCGCCGGGCAAGACCGGCACCATCGTCTGGACCTTCAACCAGGCCGGCACATTCGACTTCGCCTGCCTGATCGCCGGACATTACCAGGCCGGCATGGTGGGCAAGATCACCGTCGCTGCCAAATAGCCGTTCCCTGCACATTGCCGCGGCACATCCCTAAAAAGCGTCTCGGCGCGTTCTTACCTCCACCCACCAAAGGAAATCCCATGAAACTCTCCCAACTGCTCGCTACGCTTGTTTTGACCTTCACCATCGCTGCCATGGCCGCCATGCCGATGGTCGACGGAGAGGTGCGCAAGGTCGATATGGGCAGCAAGAAGATCACCCTGAAACACGGCGAAATCAAGAACCTGGACATGCCCCCGATGACCATGGTGTTCCAGGTAAAAGACCCGGCCATGCTGGAGAAGGTCAAGGCTGGCGACAAAGTCCAGTTCACGGTTGACAACGTGAACGGTGCGATGACCGTTCTGACGATCGAGCCGGCCAAGATGTAGGCGGGTCCGCTTCTAGATTCAGATGAAATTGACTGATTGAAGTCAGTAGTGTCCGGTTTATTTGATGTCGAAACGGGGCCAAGCCAATAACGACGCGGTTTGCGAGCGATTCATGGGTGTCCACGATTTGAATTTTGATTTGCACATTTGCGATGCTTGCGGGTTTAGACGACCTGGGGTACC
>JBBQJP010000138.1:0-5081 GCA_038326025.1 Burkholderiales bacterium | reverse complement strand
AGGGCGAAATATGGGCCAACAGGCCCCCAAAGGAGGGCCAACGGCCCCCTGAATGGGTCAAAAATCGACCTTGAACTCTCATCAGGGGCCGCAAGTCGTTTGCTGATCCAAAAAACAGGCGCTACTTCAGCGCATCCTTAGAGCCGTCTCATCGAGACTGAAGCAGAAGCACGCATTATTGAGCATGTCGATAGTGCTGCGTGGCAAGTTAGTTTGCGGTGTTGTCATATCGGCGCTCACGGGATTGTTGATAACCATGGTGAAGGGGAGGGCCCGCTCTTGAATCGATCGGTGAACCCGACTCGGCGTCGTATCAGTCGCATCCGCTGCTGTCCGTTCGGTGGATGCGCAACTTGGTTCGACACAAGCTCAGTGAGAGCGGTCAGTCGAGGAGCGCGGCACTCGCGCCGTTCCTGATTCGGCCACCAATGCCTCGATGATCGGACACGGATAAACGTCACCAGTGGCAATGCAGTGTGCCAGCAGGCCGTCCAGCGATCGCTGCATCCGCGACAGGTCATCGAGCTTGCCACGAATCTGTTCTAGTCGCGCAGAAGTCACGGCACGCACCGCACGGCGATTGCGACCGTCGGCGAGGTCCAAAAGCGTCGCGATCTCATCCAGCGTGAACCCCAGTCCCTGGGCTCGCTTGATAAAACCGATGCGGTCGACAAGGCCCGGGGCGTAGTGCCGCACTGCGCCGGTCGATGGCGGGACTGGCAACAGTCCACGGCCCTGGTAGTACCGGATCGTTTCCACGCCGACACCGGCGGCTCGCGCCAGGCGCCCGATGGTCAAGGTCCGCTCGGCGCTGCTTGTTGCTTGTTCGATGCGCATGGTCCAAGCTTATCCGCAGACGCCGTACGTGACCCCAGCTTTGTTTGATGTTCGTCAATATCTGATCGGCGTCGGTGCATATGATGAAGCTTCACTTGCGCCCCGTCAATCATGCCTCTGTTCTCGAACACCCACACCAAACGCCGCACCGGCTACTTGGTGTTGCTGGCGTGGGTGCTCGCCCTGGCTGCGGGCTGGGCCAACGCCTGCCTGCTTCAAGATCGCGGCATACATTGGCAAGGACGCTCGAATGGCGCCACACTGACTGACCAGGCGGCTCACGTTTTGCCTGGTCATGTCGGCATCAATTCCGATCACGCCGAAAATCCCGGCCCCGGCCCCGGCAAGAGCTCCGGCCAGAAAGTTTGTGATGACGGCAAACAAGCCGTCGTCAAACTGGTGTCAAGCGTCGATTTGACGAATTTGACGATGGCGCCCCCCACGGTATTCGTCTGGCCAGACCCGGCGGCCATCGCCCGGCGGAGCCTTGCCCGGCGGGGGTTGCCAGCACCCAGTCCGGCCGTACCGCTGCGTACCCTTTTCGTTCGCCTGGCGCTATAGCCACTTGCGGCCCTTGATGCGGAGCCCATTGCTTCGCCGTCCACGCCGCCATCCAAAAAGGACTTGACTCCGTACCCGGGTACGGCGTTCAGACTTGGTCATCACGCCGTCGCGGGTGTACGTCACCGCACAGACGGCGACCCCCTTCAGCCCCAGCATTACCTCAATAACCGGGAAATCACCATGACATTCGTTCGTACCACAGTCTCTATCGCCGTCCTGAGCAGCGCCGCCATGTTCACCTCGACCTGGGCCGCAGCTGACAAACAGCACGACGCCCATCACCCCGCGCCGGCCACCGTCACCCAGGTCGCTCAAGCGCAACCGGCCGCCACGAGCATGGGCATGCGCACCGGCGCTACCGCGCCTGGCTACGCCGACCAGATGAAGGCCATGCAGCAGATGCACGACAAGATGATGGCTGCCAAGACGCCCGAAGAGCGTACTGCCTTGATGGCCGAGCAGATGAAGCTTATGCAGGGCAGCATGAACATGATGGGTGGCATGGGTGGCATGGGTGGAAAGGCTGGCATGGGCGCAGGTGCGGCGGCGGGCAAACCAGCCGATATGGCAGCGCGCCAGGGCATGATGGAACAGCGCATGGACATGATGCAGTCCATGATGCAGATGATGATGGATCGCATGCCAGCGGTGCCTGCAACCAAGTGAGAAGCCGTCACCCGCTCTCAACCGCGCGTCAAAGCTGGCTGCAGCCGCCTGCAGGTTTTGCTGGGTGTTCAACGACTAGGACTTCGCCAGAGGGTGGGCTCAGCCAACCGATCGGCTCCACGGCGCGCGCAAGACGTCCCATGTGGCGCTGCAGTGGCGCTTGGCCCATGGCGAAATCTCGGCGGAAGAGCACGAGCTACGCAAGTTGCCGGATCGTGACGTCGACGCAAATAGTTGGCGCGGCGCCAATGAATCCTTGACATTCCCATCATGTCAAGGTCTATATTGAATTCGAAGGGCGGCATCAACATCGCCGGCCCAGGATGAAAGGACCAACACCATGAACGCCTCTGACCACGATCACCTTCACAACCCGCAGGGTCCCTCCGGCATGAACCCACAAGGTCTCTCCCAGGGCGAGCACCGGGGTGCGCAGCCGCAAGGCTCTGGGTTGAGCCGGCCACTGAAGACGGCGCTGATGATGGTCGCCCTCGTTGGCGGCTTTTACCTCCTGCGTGAGCACTGGGACCATGTCGCTGGCAACTGGATCTACCTGCTGCTGCTGGCTTGCCCCGTGATGCACCTGTTCCATGGCCACGGCGGGCATGGTGGTCACGCGACGTCAACCACTAAACCCGCCGACAAGGAGGAATGACGCAATGGATATGCCCACACGCCACGATCACGCCGGACACGCGCACCACAACCCGCCGTCGGAGCCCAATGCCGCAGCGCTGAAGGACCCGGTGTGCGGCATGGCCGTGACCGCACAATCCGAGCATCACGCCGAGCACGAAGGCCGGCCCTACTACTTCTGCAGCGCGAAGTGCCAAACGAAGTTTGCCGCCGAACCGACCCGCTATGTGGATGGCGGCAACGCGCCTGCCGCGGTCGAGGTTGCGACACAAGCCGCAGGCACGATCTATACCTGCCCAATGCACCCGGAGATCCGGCAGGACCATCCCGGTAATTGCCCGAAGTGCGGCATGACGCTCGAGCCACTGCTGCCGGAACTAAACGACGAAGAGAATCCGGAACTGGTCGACTTCAATCGTCGCTTCTGGTGGACGCTACCGTTCACGGTGGTGGTGATGATTCTGGCCATGGCGGGCCACACCATGGGCTGGTTCGAGCCCGCCGCGCAGACATGGATCGAACTGGTGTTGACCTTGCCGGTCGCGCTGTGGGCCGGCTGGCCGTTTTATGTGCGTGGCGTGCAGTCGGTGTTCAATCGAAGTCCCAACATGTGGACGCTGATCGGCCTGGGCACCAGCGTGGCTTTCATCTACAGCGTGGTGGCGACCATCGCACCGCAGATATTTCCGGCGACCTTCGTCACCGATGGCAGTGTTGCGGTGTATTTCGAGGCGGCTGCAGTCATCATCTCGTTGACCCTGTTCGGTCAGATCCTGGAGCTCAAGGCACGCTCACAAACCTCCGCGGCGATCAAGTCACTGCTCGGACTGGCGCCCAAGACTGCACGGCGCATCGCCGCCGACGGCACCGAGGAAGACATTCCGCTCGCCAATGTGCATGTCGGTGACCAACTGCGCGTACGCCCCGGCGAGAAGGTGCCGGTCGACGGTATCGTGGTCGAAGGCAGCAGCGCGCTCGACGAGTCCATGCTCACCGGCGAGCCGCTGCCGGTGACCAAGCGTCCGGGCGACAAGCTGATCGGCGCCACGATGAACACCAGTGGCGCGCTGATCATGCGCTCCGAACACGTGGGATCGGCCACTGTGCTGTCGCAGATCGTGCAGATGGTGGCGCAGGCGCAGCGATCGCGCGCGCCGATGCAGCGCATGGCCGACCTCGTCGCTGGCTACTTCGTCATGGTCGTCGTGGCCATCGCCGCGCTGACCTTTTTTGCTTGGGGCCTGTTCGGCCCCGAACAGGGTTGGGTCTTTGGCCTGATCAATGCGGTGGCGGTGCTGATCATCGCCTGCCCATGCGCGCTCGGCCTGGCCACACCGATGTCGATCATGGTCGCCACCGGCAAAGGTGCGACGAACGGCGTGCTGTTTCGTGACGCTGCAGCGATCGAGAACCTGCGCAAGATCGACACGCTGATCGTCGACAAGACCGGCACGCTGACCGAAGGCCGACCCGTTTACGAGAAAGCGGTGGCCGCCGAAGGCTTCAAGGATGTGGACGTGTTGCGCCTGGCTGCGAGCCTGGACCAGGGTAGCGAACATCCGCTGGCTGCGGCCATCGTCGCGGCGGCGCGCGAACAGGGGCTTGAGCTGGCCAAGCCCGAGCAGTTCGACTCCGAGTCGGGCATCGGTGTGCGCGGCAACGTGGACGGCAAGGCGCTGGCCTTGGGTAATACCGCGCTGATGGATCAACTCAGTGTGAAGGTGGATGCGCTGAAGGCGCAGGCCGAAGAATTGCGCGGCCAGGGTGCCAGCGTGATGCATCTGGCGGTTGACGGGCAATTGGCCGGCCTGCTGGCTGTGTCCGATCCGATCAAGTCCACAACGCCCGACGCACTGGCTGCGCTGCGCAAAGCAGGCCTGCGCATCGTGATGGCCACCGGCGACGGCTTGACCACGGCTCGTGCAGTCGCCAAGCGCCTGGGCATCGAGGAGGTGCATGGTGAGGTCAAGCCAGCCGACAAGCTGGCGCTGGTCGAGAAGCTGCAGAAAGAGGGACGAGTCGTCGCCATGGCCGGTGACGGCATCAACGACGCGCCGGCACTGGCACGCGCCGATGTCGGCATCGCCATGGGCACCGGTACCGATGTGGCGATGAACAGCGCGCAGCTCACGCTGGTCAAGGGCGACCTGCGTGGCATCGCGGTGGCGCGGGCCTTGTCGGAGGCGACAGTGGCCAACATGAAGCAGAACCTGGGTTTTGCCTTTGTCTACAACGCACTCGGTGTGCCCTTGGCGGCGGGCGTGCTGTTCCCGTTGACAGGCTGGCTGTTGTCGCCGCTGATCGCCGCGCTGGCCATGAGCCTGAGCTCGTTTTCCGTCATCTCCAACGCGCTACGGCTGCGCAGAGCGAAGCTGGAG
>JBBQJP010000137.1:0-5151 GCA_038326025.1 Burkholderiales bacterium | reverse complement strand
GCCGGTAAATCACTTGCCTTCGCGCCATGGCTGCAGGCCGGTGCGCTGCATTGGGTCTGCGGATACGCTCCGCCACCGCTGGAAGCGGCGCTGCTGTCTGGCAGCGGCTCGGCAGTGAACACGAACCTGCGCGACTCAGTGCTGCCCGATGCCTGTCGTCAGGCACCCTCACCGATGACGCTGATCAATGAAGCGTGGCTCGCTACCTACAACGCGCGGCTTGCGGTCGCGGAGTACTGGGCGTCAATTGGGCCACCTGCCTCGCTGGCGGCCGTGGGTCTGGCCGATCCGCTGCCGGTCGCCCGAGCGCGGCTGGCGCTCGACGACGGATTGCTCGTCGCCACTTTCGTCGACCCGCTTGCGGGCGAAACGCTCGCCATCGCACTGTGGATGCAGGGTGGCAACTCGCGCTGGGTGTGCGGGCACGCGCCGCCCCCGGTCGATGCGACTCTGCTGTCAGGCACATCGTCGGCGGCGCGAACGAGCCTGCCAGAGGCTTGGCTTCCGGAGGCCTGTCGCAGCAACCCGTCACTGGAGACTCAAGTGCACGATGTGGTGCGCGGCATGGCCGGCGCGCGCCTGGCGATTTCCGAATATTGGTACGCCTATGGTGCGCTGCCTGCGACGCTCGCCCAAGCCGGGGTGCAGGATCCGCAACCCGTCGCCCAGGCGCGACTGCGGCTGGACGAGGGCGTGCTGGTTGCGACATTCGTGGGCGATCTAGACGGCGAGCGCCTCGGTGCCGCGCCATGGGAGAGCGGCGACGCCGTGACCTGGGTTTGCGGTTATGCCATGCCGCCGCCGGGTGCGACCCCGCTTGCGTCGAGCACGGCCGCCGCAAAAACTACGCTCGATGTCGCGTTACTGCCGGACGGATGCAGGTAGACGCTCAGCGCCGTTGTAGCTGAAACGGCCGCACTTTTTCACCGACCGAGTTTTACAACAGAATAGGTCGTTCACCGTCCCCTAGCCGGCGGGTGCAGCGGCGAGCGCAACGAGGAGTCGCGTGCGCATCTGCGCGATCGGGCGCAGATCGGCCAAAAGCGGCCGGGCGCAATCGATTGCGCAAGAGCTCCGAAAAGGTCGTGTAGGAGAAACGAAGCGACCAGAATTGATTCCAACAAGACCGATTACGGAAATCCAGTCGGGCAACCGTTGCAACCGCATCGCACCGACGACCGCAGCACGCAAGACAAAGCGGCAACTCGATCACCAGCAACCGCCGACAAGCTCAAGGCAAGGGCATCACGCGAGAGGGATTGACGGGAAGTCTCTTACGGAATTGTTAGGTACCGCTTCCTATGCCCGCACGCGCTTGCAGCGCGACTGAAGCCTGCTCCTTGCGACGGATCTCCCACTGACGGTGCAAGAAGTTTGTGACCTCAAAGCAGCCCGGTATGTCCGTATTGGAGAGGGCAATGATGGTCTCGCCTGTGACCGGATAAGTTCGGACATCCGTGCAAATGCCATCGGCGGAACCAGCATGCCCCCAGCGGAAGTTCCGTTTTGGGTAACCCGGCCCATACTCTGTTGCAAAGAACCCCAACCCCATGAACTCATAGTGTGGCCGGATGGCCTCTTCAAACAGCGATGCTGGGACTAGTCTTCCGCCTCTCAAGGCTTCGGTAAACCGGAACATGTCTCGCGCGGTAGAAACCTGGCCGCCAGCAGGGAAACCTCGACGCGGGAGGGTTTCGCAGTTCAGCTTCTTCTCGCCTTTGATCTCGACGTATCCAACGGCGAGGTCGGCAGCCTTCTCCGTGCACTCTACAAAGGCCGTGTGACTCATGCCGAGCGGACGGAATATCTTGTCCTTGGGGATTCAATTATTTATGCGCGTGCGGTTCCTCGCACGGTTTTGCCTCGATCTGCATCGTCGCGTGCTCGATACCAAATTGCGCATCCAACGCGCTGACGATGGACGACCGAATTTGATCGATATCGGCTTGGAGGTCGCTTAGCACGACGTGCGCCGTCAGCACCGGTTCTTTGGAACCCAACGCCCAGACATGCAGGTCGTGCACGGTGCTGACGCCGGGATGCGCCAGCATCATGTCGCGCACCAGGTCAAGGTCCATGCCGGCCGGCACGCCCTGCATCAGCACGTGGCCCGCCTCGCGCAATAGCGTCGACGTGCGCGGCAAGACCCACAGGCCGATCAGCATGGCGATGATGGGATCGACCACCGTCCACCCCGTGAAAATGATGATGAGCGCGCCAATCAGCACGCCGACCGAGCCCAGCATGTCGGCCCACACCTCCAGATACGCGCCCTTGACGTTGAGGCTGGTGCCACTGCCAGCCTTGAGCAGCCGCATCGAGATCAGGTTGACGACCAAGCCGAGCCCGGCCACGACCAGCATGCCGGTGGAAGACACTTCGGGAGGCTGCCGAAACCTGCCGACCGATTCATACAGGATGTAACCGGCGACCAGGAACAACATCCCGCCGTTGACCAGCGCGCCGATGGCTTCCATGCGCGCGTAACCGTAGCTGCGTTTTGCATCCGGCGGCTTGCGGCTCATGCGTACTGCGAACAGCGAGATCGCCAGCGCGATGACGTCCGTGCCCATATGGGCCGCATCGGATAGCAAGGCGAGGCTATTGGTGAGAAGCCCGCCGATGACTTCGGCAACCAGGAATGTTGCGGTAAGACCGAAAGCCCACCACAGCGGTTTTTCGTGCTTGATCTCGCCTGTACCGTGATCGTGTCCTACGCCCATCGGTATCTCCAGTAAAGCAGTGAATCAAGATAGTGCATCCGTGCATCCGCGTATTCGCTTCACCCGGGTCGACTACCAGCAGGTGGAATGAAAATCGCCCTATCGAGCAGGCCAGCGCGCATGCAGATCATCAATCACGAACGTGTGCGTGTGCTGGCCGTTCGAGATGTATTCGGCCAGGTGCGGATGGTCCGAAGCCAACTCATCATGGACATGAGGCACCTGCGCGGTGTCGCTTCGCGGCCACAGTCGCGCGGCCATCGCTACGCCGGCGGCGGCAAGCACCGCCATCGTCCATAGCGCTGCAGGAATGCCCGCCTTGGCACCGAGCCAGCCAACCACCGGGTAAGCCAACAACCAGCACGCATGTGAAAGTGAAAACTGGGCGGCGAACAGCGCCGGTCGATCGGCTTCGCTGGATGAGCGGCGCAATAGCAGGCCGCTCGGCGTCACCAAAGCCGAATACGCCACGCCCAGCACGAACCAGTCCACCAGCAACGCCGGCCAACGCGCAGTGGCCGTCAACAACGGCCAGACCGCAGCAAGGCCAATCAATGCCAATGTCAGCACTGCGCCCGCAATCAGCATGACGTTACGGTCGGAGTGGCGCTTGAGCAGCCGCGGCAGCACGAACGCCATCAACATCGAGCCCGCGCCGAAACACGCCAGCGCGATGGCGACCGCGCTGTTGGGCCGCGCCAACCCGTCACGCACGATTACTACGGTATTGACGATGACCATCGCGCTACCCGCGGCGGCGGCCAGGGTCAGCGCCAGCAATCCCCTCAGGCGCGGCGTGGCCAGATAGATGCGCAAGCCGTTGGTGAGCTTGCGGCGGATACTGGTCGCTGGCCCATCAGCATTCGCATGCGGCAATACCACAGAGACGACCAGCAAAGCCGACCCCAGGAATCCGACGGCCGTGCCGAAAAACAGGCCCTGGTAGGTGATCACGGCCAGCAGCGCAGCAGCCAGGGCCGGACTCAGCAGGTTCTCGAGGTCGTAGGCCAACCGCGAGAGCGAGAGCGCCTTGGTATAGTCGGCCTCGTCCGGCAGTACCTCCGGAATCGTGGCCTGGAAAGTCGGCGTGAACGCGGCCGAACAGGCTTGCAGTACGAAAATCAGCACGTAGATCTGCCAGATCTGGTTGACCCACGGCAGCAACAACACAACGGCCAATCGAGCGATGTCCAGCGTTACCAGCAACGCGCGACGCGGCACGCGATTGGCATAGGCGCCGGCCAGCGGCGCGATCAGCACGTAGGCCACCATCTTGATCGCCAGCGCGGTGCCTAGGACTGCGCCGGCATTCTTGCCGGCGAGGTCGTAAGCCAGCAACCCGAGGGCGACCGTTGCCAGGCCGGTGCCGACCAGCGCCACCATCTGCGCGAAGAACAGCTGCCGGTACGTGCGGTTTTTCAATACATCGAACATGCGTGGCTCCCTATCGCATCAACACGCAATCCAGCGCGTCCAGACCAATGTGGATCAGCAGTCCCAGGCCCAGCAGGCGTGTCCGGCGTGGCACGGTGAGCAAGGCATAGCCCAGGATCGCCGGTGCGGTGTGCAAGGGATGGAACCCGATACTGCAGCGCCCCGGTGAATACATGGGATCCGCCAGCAAGTGGTCCACGTCGATCAGCCAGCCGACCATCAACCAGCACCATGACCGGAACCAGCGATCCCGGTACCACACCAGCGCCACTGCCGCCGGAACGGCAACATGGAGTACGAGGTGCCAAATCGGTCGCAGTTCGAAATCCATCGTTACCAGCCGTCATGCGTGTGCGAGCCGCGATTGTCTGGCGGTCTTTTTCTCACGATGCAGCCAACGGTACAGCGCAGGCAGCACCAGTAAGGTGAGCAGGGTCGACGAGACGATGCCACCGATCACCACCGTTGCAAGGGGACGCTGCACCTCGGAACCCGCGCCCACGTTGAACGCCATCGGCAGGAAGCCAAGTGAGGCGACCAGCGCGGTCATCAATACCGGGCGCAACCGACCTAGCGCGCCGTCGGAGTATAGCGCCCTCCACCGGTTGATCACCTACACGGCTGCGGATCAGGTCTACGAGATCAACTCGACGCCCGGAGTTCCTGCGTCGCATACAACCCGCTTCCAATACGGTCCGGATCGCAAGCGCTATCTGCGGCAAGATTGGCAGTCCGCGACCCCATTCGTAACTCCTACGAAGTACACGAGGTACCTGGGCAGCGTGGAGATCATCACTACAGCGACCGCGACCGAAACCAAACGCTACATCGGTGGCGTGCTGATCATCACACTTTCCGACACCGGTGGCGGGGACAAGGAATACCTCTTCACCGATCACCTCGGCTCGACCGACGCGATTACCGATCGCTTCGGGAATATCGGGTTGCAGAGCCGACACACGGGTTCGGGCGACCCAACGAAGAACTTTGGACA
>JBBQJP010000136.1:0-5709 GCA_038326025.1 Burkholderiales bacterium | reverse complement strand
GATGACGTTCATCAGCACCTGGGTGCCGTAGGTCGGCAGGCCCTGGCCGGTGACGCCGTTTTCGGCCAGGATCTTCTTCTTCTCGGCGACAACCTTCATGAACTCCTTGGGGTTCTTGATGTTTCCCACGCCCTTGGTGCCGCGCACCGCGATTGCCTTGAGGTTCTTGCTGCCCATGACCGTGCCCACACCCGAGCGGCCGGCCGCGCGGTGCAGATCATTGACGACGCTGGCATACAAGACACCGTTCTCGCCGGCTTTGCCTATGCTCGATACGCGGGTCAGTGGGTCCTGTAGCGCCTTCTTGAGCATCTCTTCGGTTTCCCACACGCTCTTGCCCCACAGGTGGGCCGCGTCGCGCAGCTCGACCACGTCGTCATTGATATACAGATAAACCGGCTTGGCCGACTTGCCCTCGAAGATCAGCAAGTCGTAGCCGGCCATCTTGAACTCGGCCCCCCAGTAGCCGCCCGAATTGGAGCAGGCCACGGCACCCGTCAGCGGACTCTTGGTGATGACGGTGTAGCGTCCACCGGTGCTGGCCATGGTGCCGGTCAGCGGACCGGTGGCCCAGATGATCTTGTTCTCCGCTGATAGCGGGTCGACCTTTGCGTCGACCTCCTCGACCAGGTATTTGGTACCCAGCCCGCGCGATCCAATATAGGACTGTGCCCATTGCATGTTGGTGGGTTCAACCTTGACCGTCCCTTTGGTCAGGTCGACACGCAGCATTTTTCCGGTCCATGCCATGGTGATCTCCTTATGCAGCGCTGGGCTGATTGCCCAACTTGTCGGCCCAGGCGGCCATCTTGCCCAGGCCGGTCCAGTTGGCGTCGATAAAGGTGATGGCACCCGTCGGGCAGGCCTCGGCACAGGCCGGCTCACCACCGCAGAGATCACATTTCTGGACCTTGCCGGTTTCCTCGACATAGTTGATGGTGCCGAACGGGCAGGCGATGGTGCAGACCTTGCAGCCGACACAGGTGGCCTCGTTGACCTCCATCGCGCCGGTGGACTTGTTCATCGTGATGGCCTCTACCGGGCAGGCATGCAGGCACCAGGCTTCGTCGCACTGGGTACAGGTGTAAGGCACCTTCTTGCCGGTATGGTGAAAATCGAACACCTTGATGCGTGACTTGGCCGTGGCAAAGGTGCCGTAGTTCTCGAACGAACAGGCCATTTCGCACTGCAGGCAGCCGGTGCACTTGTCAGGGTTGATGTGCAGGACTTTTTGCATGTGTATCTCCTGGGAGTAGCGGCGCCAGAGCAGCGCCATTGCCTATGAATGAGGGCACATAGGCATTGTTGGAGCATGAAACACGTTTGACCCTAGGGACAACCCTAGGTTGCCGACAGCCATACGTCAAATATTCTCAATTTGAGACAAGACCCCCACAACCCGCGTGGCCAGGCTGCGCGCATTACCCGAGTTTTCGCAAATGATCATGCGCCCGCTGCTCCCCATCCTGACTGCGGCGTTGCTGGCCGGCGCAGCCGTGTCCCAGGCACAGACCGCGACTCCCCCCACCCGCGGCCAACTGCTCTACGAAAACCACTGCAGCGCTTGCCACGACCAGCAGGTGCACTGGCGCCAGGACAAGCTGGCGCGTGACTGGAACAGCCTGCGCGCCCAGGTTCGTCGCTGGCAGGACATCGCCAAGCTCGGGTGGCGCAACGACGAAATCGACCAGGTTGCACGGCATCTCAACGACACCATCTACCGCTTTCCGAATACCGGATTGGCCCGGCGTGAGTGAGCGCGCGTACCGGGTGCGTATCGGCATCCGGTTCAGGTTTGCGGGTCGTCAGGCACAATGCCTGAACGATGTTGCAGCGTAGTAGCAGTCCCTCGCCAACCACGCCACTGGCGCGTCTGGAAGGCATCGCCCGCGCGCGCAAAGCCTTGTTGGGCGAAATTGCGAACGACGCGACTGGACTGGTTGATCCCTGGATTGCCCGGTCCTGGAAGCGCTGCCTGGCCATGGGCCAGCGACCCCGGCAGGCAGTTGCTTTCGATAGCCTGTCGCGCGCCCGCATGAACCGCTCGCGCGAGGCGAATCATCAATTGGCCATGGCGGCGAAACATGTGCTGCACGATCTGGGTCGCGCGCTGGCCGACACCCGCTACTTCGCCATACTGACCAATGCCGACGGCGTGGTGATCGACACCAATGGGCCCATCGATCGCACCGACCGGCGTGCCGACCTGATCACCCGGGTTGGCGTCGACCTGTCAGAACCTTGTGTCGGCACGACCGCGATAGGGGCGGTATTGCGCGAGTTGCAGGCGGTGTGGCTGCACCGCGGCGAGCACTTTTTTGATGCCACCGCGGTTTACAGTTGCGCCGGCGCCCCGCTGTTCGGACATGACGGCGCCTGTGTCGGCATGCTGGACCTGACCGGTGTCGAGGTTCCCGAGCGTCCCGAGCTGTTGCATCTGGCCGTTCAATCGGCGCGCGGCATTGAAAATGCGCTGACCTTGGCCCAACCCCACACCGTCTTGCTGCGCCTGAATTGGCCGGGTCATGCGCTGGGCGGCGACACCGATGCCCTGGTCGGGTTCGATGCTGATGGCATCGTGACCACCAGCAACCACGCAGCGCGGGCCATGGTGCCGCGCCTGGGCGAACTGGCAGGAAACACGGTACAGCGGCCCCATGTCGGCGAACTGTTTGCGTTGCCCGCCGACATGTTGTTTGACGCCGCGCGGCATGACCCGGTGCCGATCGATCTGCCACTTTGGTCCGGCCTGCATCTTCGCGTACTGGTTTTGCAGCAGGGCAACACCACGATACGTCCCGTACCGTCGCCACTGCCGCGCGCTTTGTCACCTGCGACCGTGCAGCGCCGGCTGCGCGACATCGAGACCGAACTGATCCGCAAAGCCGTGCAGGAAACCGGTGGCAATGTCGCGCAGGCGGCGGCCCGGCTGGGCGTCAGCCGCGCAACGGTCTACCGAAAACTGGACTTGCGCAAAGGCTGAATCGGCCTGATGCAGGTCTTGAATCTGACGTCGGCGCTGGACGACTCTGTGCAGCGCAGCGCGCGTACACGACAGCGGTGTTGCCCGCGACCTGCACGCTTCACGCCGTCTGGCGCACCTTGTCCATGACAGGTCGGTCGCCATAACGGCGCGCGAGCAAGGCACACACCATCAACTGCATCTGATGAAACAGCATCAGCGGCAGCACGATCGCTCCCACGGCGCTGGACGTGAAAAGGATCTTGGCCATCGGAATACCGCTGGCCAGGCTTTTCTGCGAACCGCAGAAAACGATGGAAATTTCGTCAGCCTTGTCAAAGCCCAGCTTGCGCGCCGCCAATGTGACGCTGACCAGGGTGATGCCGAGCAGGATCGCGCAGACCAGCAGCAGTCCGGCAAAGGCGCTGGCCGGCAGCTGCTGCCACAGACCGTTGATGACGGCGGCACTGAAGGCGGTGTAGATGACCAGCAGGATCGAACCCTGATCGACAAACTTGAGTACCTTGGCGCGCCGGCTCACCCATTGGCCGATCCAGGGTCGCAGCAGGTGGCCCACGGTGAACGGCAGCATCAGCTGCAGCAGGATGCGCCCTATCGCGTCAAACGACGACGCGCCGCCGCTTCCCGGTATCACGATCAGGCCGACCAGGATCGGCGTGATGAAAACGCCCAGCAGGGTCGAACCGGAAGCGCTGCAGATCGCGGCCGGCACATTGCCACGTGCCATCGACACCAGCGCAATCGCCGACTGCACGGTCGCGGGCAACACACACAGGTACAACACGCCAACATACAGCGCCGGCGTCACCAGCGGTTCGAGCACCGGGCGCAAAACGATGCCCAGAACCGGGAAAAACACGAAGGTGCAGACGAACACCAGCAGATGCAGTCGCCAGTGTGTGATGCCACTGACCAGCGCCTCGCGGGAGAGTTTTGCGCCATGCAGAAAAAACAGCAACGCGATGCCGATCGTTGTCAGCAGTTCGAACACACGCGCGGTCTGGCCGCTGGCCGGCAACACGCTGGCAATGGTTACCACCGCCACCAGGGACAGCGTGAAGTTATCGGGAAGGTATTTGGAACGAGCCATGGCCGTATTGGACATTGCCTGGTTCTAGAATGGAAATTAATTTATAAAATGAATTCATGAGGTGAATGCATGAATGTGAGCTTGCGTCAGCTGCGCGTGTTCCTGGCCATCGCCCGTGCCGGCAATTTCAGCCGTGCGGGTGACACCATCGGTCTCACGCAGCCCGCCATCAGCCGCTCGATCGGCGAACTGGAGGCGCAACTGGGCTTGAGGCTTCTCGACCGCACGACGCGCGAAGTCGTGCTGACCGAAGCTGGCCAGACGCTGATGGCGCGCATCGGCCGTGTTGTGGAGGAACTGGACCAGACGCTGACCGATGTCGCCGGTCTGGTGCAGTCCCGTGCCGGCAAAGTCCGCGTGGCCAGCAGCCCGACTTTATCCGCCAACCTGATGCCCGAATGCATCGCGTCCTGTGCGCAGAAGGCGCCAGGCATTCAGTTCATCCTGCTCGACCGAATCCAGCAGGACGTGCTGACCAGCGTACGCAACGGCGAAGTGGACTTCGGCGTGGTCATCGAACCTTCCTCTGCGCAGGATCTTCATGGCGAGACCATCATGTCGGATCCGTTCGTGCTGGTCGCGCCATCCGGTCATGCCCTGCTGCGCACGAAACGTGTTCGCTGGAGCGCATTGAATGGCGAGGCGCTGGTGCTGCTCGATCACGCCTCGGGCAGCCGGCGCCTGATCGACGAAGCGCTGGCGCAGCACAAGGCGCAATGCACCGTGACCCAGGAGTTGGGACACCCGACCACGGTTTTTCGCATGGTCGAGGCCGGCCTGGGCATCAGTGTCATGCCGGCACTGAGTGTTCCGGCCACTGGCCTGCCGGGCTTGCAGGTGCGCCCGTTGAGCCCTACTTTCGAGCGCCGCATCATGCTGGTGCGTCGCCACAACCGGGCGCTGGCCCCATTGGCACTTTATGTCTGGAATCTGATACAGGCGCGATTCCGAACGTAGGGCTCCGCTGGTTTCGGCGATGCCCCTGCCGGTGTTTTGCCGACCTACTGGTCGCCACCCGCGTTCGGGAAAAACAGCTGCTCTCCATCGATCTTGTAAATCGCAATCGCCTGCTGGCCCGGTGGCGACGTCACCCAGTCGATGAATTTCTGCGCGTCGGCAGCCTTGACATGCGGATGCCTGGCCGGGTTGACCAGCATCACGCCATACTGGTTGAACAGGCGCTTGTCACCTTCAACCAGTATGGCCAGATCGGCGCGATTCTTGAAGTTGAGCCAGGTGCCGCGATCGGCCATCACATAGGCATTGCTGCCCGCGGCCATGTTCAGGGCCGGGCCCATGCCGCAGCCACACTCCTTGTAGCCGTTGCCCTTGCGATCGCCCGGGCTGGCCGCATTCCAGAAGCGCAGTTCCGCCGCGTGCGTGCCACTCTTGTCGCCTCGCGAGATGAAGCTGGCGTTAACCGCGGCAATCTTCTTCAGTGCGACAACCACATCCTGTCCTTTGACGCCGACAGGGTCAGACTTGGGTCCGATGATGACGAAGTCGTTGTACATGACCGCGGAACGCTTGACGCCATACCCCTCGGCAACGAACTTCTGCTCCGCCACGCGGTCATGCACAAACAACACGTCGGCATCGCCGCGGCGCCCCATATCCAGCGCCTGGCCCGTGCCCA
>JBBQJP010000135.1:0-5992 GCA_038326025.1 Burkholderiales bacterium | reverse complement strand
GCTGGGTATCGCTTCTATGCGCTGTACGACAAGATTTACCGCTCAGACATTCTGTTTCATGCATGGAACCAGTGCCGCGCCAACAAGGGGGCACCGGGAGTGGATGGACAGGACTTTGAGGAAGTCGAGAAGTACGGCGTGGTGAGGTGGCTTGGCGAACTGGCGCTTGCACTCAAGACAGAGAAATATCAACCGGAGCCAATCAGAAGAGTGTTCATTCCGAAAGCCAACGGCAAACTTAGGCCGCTGGGTATTTCGACCCTCAGGGATAGGGTGTGTATGACGGCAGCAATGCTGGTACTGGAACCCATCTTCGAGGCGGATCTTCCTGACGAACAATATGCATACCGAGCCGGGCGCAATGCCCAGCAGGCGGTAATTGACGTGGAAGATGTGTTGTTCCACGGGCGTAGGGAAGTCGTGGATGCAGACTTGGCGGACTACTTCGGGAGCATTCCGCATGCTGAACTGATGCTGTCGCTTGCGCGGCGAATTCAGGACAAGCATGTGCTGCATCTGATCAAGATGTGGCTGGAATGCGCCGTCGAAGAAACAAACGACCGGGGTCGCAAGACGCGGACAACCGAGGCCAGGGACAAGGGGCGAGGTATCCCGCAGGGCTCTCCCATTTCACCGCTACTGGCAAATGTTTACATGCGCCGGTTTGTACTGGCATGGAAGAAGTTCGGGCTGGAGCGAACCCTCGGCTCCAAGATCGTGACCTACGCCGATGACCTCGTGATCTTGTGCAGTAAAGGCAAGGCCGAACAGGCCCTGCAAAAGCTGCGCGAAATCATGGGCAAACTGAAGCTGACGGTCAACGAGGAGAAGACACGAATCTGCAAGGTTCCGCAAGAGACCTTCGATTTCTTGGGATACACGTTTGGTGGGTTGTACTCGCCAAAGACAGGCAAGGCCCGAATCGGGATGCGCCCGTCCAAGAAGAGTATCAAGCGCATGGTTGAGAAAGTTCATGCAATAACCGAAAGACAGACGAGTTGGCAGGAGACCACGGAGGTGGTGGGAAAGTTGAATCGTTCCTTGCGCGGCTGGGCGAACTACTTCAAAGTGGGTTCGGACAGTGATGCGTACCGGGCGCTGGACAACTACACCGCACCGCGGTTGCGCCGGTGGTTACGCTTCAAATACAAACTCAGACATAAGAAGGGCGGGAGCTATCCACTCTCGCACCTGTACGGGTATTTTGGGCTCGTACGTCTGACGGCGAGGGGGCGTGAGCAGACGTGGGCGAAGGCGTGAAGTCTTGTCCGAAAGCCGGATGCGGGAAATCTGCACGTCCGGTTTGATGAGGGGGATGTGGAAACGGGGATTGCAGACTTGGGCAACAAAATGCACCGAATCGTAGCTACGAGGCGGCAAACAGAAACTGCTTCATGATGGAATCTACCGCGCCACATCTCTACTCTACCTTTGGCGGTCCTGCAGCCTGGTGCCGCGGCGCCAATGGGGGTAAACGGACAAGTTCACAGCGAGTTCGGTCGCTCGTCGGTGGGCGCCCAGTTCACGGTGTAGGTGCCATTGCAGTCATAGCGCCATCCAGTCTTCGGCGGCGCCAACGACCGGTATCCCAGGTACTGCTGATATAGCCAGCGTCGGCACAGGGTCACCGCCGGATAGCCCCATCCAATGACAGCTTCTCACGGCGCCGAAGTGACGCTGCCGACCCAAAGGAGTCTTCGACGGAACTGAGCAGCGGCGATTCGCCGGAGCACACTGGTCGGCCAATGCTGGCCGCTTGCTGGCAGTGTGGCCATAACCATCGACCGACAGCAAAGACCGCCAACCAGACTGTCAAATTGCGGCGGCAGCTTCCTGCATAGGTTTGAAAGCGCTGATCAGCGTGATGCTGATGGCTTGGAGCAACCAGATCACGTGGCATGAGCACCGGTCATGCCAAACTAGTGCTCATGCGCGAGGCGGTTCGCAGGCTGTAGGCGGACAGCACGCTTGTGGCGGCAGTCCCCATGCCAGCGGTGAGCCGTGTGTCATGGCCAGCGGCATTTCGCGTGCGTCAGCCTGAAACTTATGGATCGGCATCCGGATCGGTTGCCATAAGAAAGGGCAGAACCGTCGATGGTATGCCACCCAAATCACGCCGTGCAATTTGGCGCGTGGCGCATGCTGATTGCTAGCGCCCTCGAATCCGCGGATCGAGCGCGTCGCGCAGTCCATCGCCGATGTAATTGACCGACAACACGGTGAGCGAGATCGCGATTCCGGGCAACATCACCCGGTTCGGATACAGCTGCAACTGGTCGACGGCGTCAAACAGCAGGCGGCCCCAGGTCGGGAAGTCGGGTGGAAAGCCCAGGCCCAGGAAGGACAGGGCGCTCTCCACGATGATCGCGCCGGCAATGCCCAGCGCCGCCGCCACCATGATCGGACTGAGCGTATTGGGCAGGATGTGGCGCAGGATCATGCGCACCGGCGGCGCACCAATGGAGCGCGCGGCCAGCACGAATTCGCGTTCCTTGAGCGCCAGCACCTCGCCGCGCACGATGCGTGCGGTCTGCATCCACGACGTGGCGCCGATGGAGATCACCATCAACATGAAAATGCCTGCCTCCGGCCCCATGTTGGCCGACAGAGGCTCGCGGAACAACATCACCATCACCAGCAGCAAAGGCAGCAGGGGCAGCGCCAGAAACAGGTCGGTCAGGCGCATCAGGATGCCGTCCATGCTGCGGAAGAATCCAGCGGTAACACCAATCAGGGTGCCTAGCGATACGGCGATCGACATGGCGGTCATACCCACGGCGATCGACACCTGGCCACCGGCCATCATGCGGGCAAAAAGGTCGCGCCCGAGTTCATCGGTACCGAAGGGGAACTGCAGGCTCGGTGCGTGATTGCGCATACGCAGGTTGGCGTAGCCCGGGTCGGTGGTCCAGACCATGGGCCCGACGATCACGAACAACAGGATGGAGATGAACACCGCCGCGCCAAGCAGCGCGCCCTTGTGCGTCTTGAACTGGTCCCAGACGTCCAGCCACTGACTGCGCGGTGGTCGGTCGGCCTGGTCGATGGCCATCGGTGCGCGTGCGGATGTTTCAGTCATAACGGATCCGGGGGTCGAGAATGCCGTACAGCACGTCGGCAACCAGGTTGAATGCCACGATAAGCACTGCAAAGATGAAGGTCAGCGTCTGCACCATCGGCAGATCGTTGACCTGGATCGCGTTGATCAGCAATTGGCCCAGGCCGTTGACCTTGAACACTTGCTCGGTGATGATGGCGCCGGCAAAAATCGACGGCACACCCAAGGCGATCACCGTCACCACCGGAATCATGGAGTTGCGCAACACGTGGATCAGCACCACGGTTTTTTCGCGCATGCCCTTGGCACGCGCGGTGCGCACATAGTCCTGACCCAGGTTGTCGAGCATCGAGGCGCGCATGTAGCGGCTGACCTGGGCCGCGTTGTACAAGGCCAGCACGGCGACCGGCATGACCATCTGCTTGACCTGTTCGACGAAGGTCGGCCAGGAATTGACGACCAGTGTGGTGTCGTAGATGGATGGAAACCAGTTCAGGTGCACCGAGAACACGACGATCAGCAGCACGCCGGTGAAAAATGTCGGCACCGAGAAACCGATCATCGAAATGAAGGTGCCGATCTGGTCGAACCAGCTGTATTGCTTGTACGCCGACAACACGCCGATCGGAACGGCCAGCGAGACACCGACCAGGTAGCCCATGCCCACGACCCACAGGGTTTGCGGCATGCGCTGGATGATGAGTTCGGAAACCGGGCTGCGCGTCTGCCACGAGATCACGCGCTGCATGTCGGCGCCATAGGCGGTGCCGAAATAATGGTCGATCAGGTGCAGCGGCTCAACCCAGAAAAATTGCTTGAGCCACAACATGTAACGCACATAACCCGGCTGGTCCAGCCCCAGGGCTTCGCGCATCGCGGCCTTGACTTCAGGCGGCACGGTCAGCGGTACATCGGACATCGGGTCGCCCGGCGCGAGCTCGAGCAACATGAAGATGACCAGGCTGATGAATAGCACCGTGGGTACGGCGGTGAGCAGTCGGCGAAGCGTATATGTGAACATGCGTAGCAGCTTCGGATGGGCCTGAGCGCAACCGGCTCAAACCTGAAAAAAGTAGGTGTGGCCGCCCGCAGGGCTGGCGGGCTTTTTGCCCGTCAGCCCCCGCGGCCAGAACCGGTTTTACTTGACGCGGAACCAGTCAGCGACGTTCCACAACTCGCTGTCCCAGGTGTTGAGCTTCACGCCACCCAGGCTGTTGGCATGCGCCGAAACGCGGCCACGGTCGACCAGCGGCACGACCACATAACTGTCTTTGGTCAGCATGTCGTTAAGGCGCTTGGCGATGACGGCGCGTTTTTCGATCCCTGCGGTCGAACCCAGCTCTTTCACCAGCTTGTCATACTCCGCGTTGCAGTAGCGGTTCATGTTGGTGCCCTGCCACTGCGTCTCCGGACGCGGGATCTTGTCGCAGACATGTTCGGCCAGGTAACCTTCGGGATCGGTACCGTCGAAGTTGTTGGCATACATTTCGACGTCGGCGAAGAACTTCTGGAAGGTGTCAGGCGAGCCTGCGTCACCACCGAAGAACACCGAGCCCGCGATGTTGCGCAACTCCACCTTTACGCCCAGCTCGGTCCACCACTGCTTGACCAGGGTCTGGAAGTTCTGGCGCACCGCGTTGGTCGACGTCTGGTACAACATCTCCATCTTCACGCCGTCCTTGGCGCGCACTCCGTCGGAGCCCATCTTCCAGCCGGCCTGGTCGAGCAGCGCCTTGGCGCCGGCCATGTCCTGCTTGATGCAATCGACGTTGCTCGACGCAAATGCGATGGGTGCAGGCACCAGATTGCAGGTCGCGCGGCCCGCCGGGCCGTAGCCGATCTCGACCAGCAGGTCACGGTCGATGGCCATCGACAAGGCCTTGCGCACGCGAACGTCGGACAGATACGGATGCGGGTGCTTGGTCGTGGAGCGGGTGTCGCCGTGTTTGGCCGACGGATCGGTCAGGTTCATCTCGATGCGCTCGACCAGCGTGCCAAAGGCCGCAACGGTCTTGCCTTTGCCGCCCTTGCCCATTTTGGCCAGCACGTCCGGCGCCAGTTGCAGGTTCCAGGCGTAGTCGAATTCGCCGGTCTCCATGACCGCACGGCCGGCTGCTGCAGCATCACCACCACCCTTGAAGGTCAGTGAGGCGAAGGCCGGTTTGGCCGCGTCGCGGAAGTTGGGATTGGCCACCATCTGGATCACGTCGTTGGGGCGGAAATCCTTGACCATGAACGGGCCGGTACCGACAGGGCCGAAGTTCTGCTTGGTGCAGCTGGGTGCTTTTTCGCCCAGGCAGTCCTGGAACTGCGCTTTTTGCAGAATCGGTGTGCCGGCGCCGCCGAACACCGAATAAGGATAAGGCGCCGCATTCTTGAAGCTGATGCGCACGGTGTTTGCATCCACTGCCGTCACCTTGTCGACCGGCGCAAAGATGTTGGCTTTGGCGCAGCCCTTGATGCCGGTGCAGTACTCGTAGCTGAAGACCACGTCTGCCGAGGTCAGCGCCGTGCCGTCAGACCATTTCAGTCCGGGTTTGAGTTTGTAGGTGATGGTCTTGAAATCGGCGGCAAAACCACCATTGGCGACGGTGGGCACTTCGGCCGCGAGCCAGGCCACCATTTCGCCTTTTTCATTGAAACGGATCAAGGGTTCGAGCACGAGCGAAGCGGCCTCGACGTCCTTGGTACCGGTCGACAGGTAGGGATTCAGGATCGACGGTGCCTGCCAGTAAATGATGTTGACGTTACCGCTGGAGCCGCGCTGGGCCAGCGCGCTCTGGGACAACGCGACTAGGGCCTGTTAACACAAACCGCGAAGTCCATCGGCGACCAACACGAAGCTGAGGAAGCCCAGGAACATTGCGTCGAGTTTCTCGAATCGCGAGAAGATGCGTCGGAAACCCTTCAAACGCCGGAACAGCCGTTCGACTT
>JBBQJP010000134.1:0-6069 GCA_038326025.1 Burkholderiales bacterium | reverse complement strand
GTCGCTTACCCGCTGGAATGTCTCGGTCACCCAGATCTTGAGGATCGATACCTCCGGACCGAGTTCGCGTCCGGTCCGCAGCACATCGACATAACGCAGAAACGCGGCGTTGAGATCGTCGACATCCAGCCGCAATTCGTCGTACCGGGCGCGCCACGACGGTTCGTCGAACGCGCCGCAGGCTTCGGCCAGCTCGCGCAGGCGCATCAACGGTGCGCGGGCCAGACGCGGGTGGCCGATCGTGATGCGTTCGGAACCGAGCAGCGATTTGGCCATTGTCCAGCCCTGGTTCAACCCGCCGACCAAGTTGTCCTTCGGCACTCGAACGTTGTCGAAAAACACCTCACAGAACTCCGAGTTGCCACCAAGATTGCGGATTTGCTTGACGGTAATTCCAGGTGATCGCATGTCGGCCAGCAGGAAACTGATGCCATTTTGCTTCTTGGCTTTCGGATCCGTGCGCACGAGCAGGAAAATCCGATCCGCTTCATGCGCGAACGAGGTCCATATTTTTTGACCGTTGACGATGAAATGCTCGCCGTCGAGTTCCGCGCTGGTACGCAGATTGGCCAGGTCCGACCCCGCGGATGGCTCGGAGTAACCCTGACACCAGCGCAATTCTCCCGTCAGTATTTTTGGCAGGACATCGCGTTTCTGGGCGTCACTGCCGAAGCGGATAAGCAGCGGGCCCAACATCACGACCCCCATGTTGGGAGCGATGTTGATGCCGTGCCGGTCAAACTCCGACTGGAAAGCGACCTGTTCCCAGGCGCTCAATCCCATGCCGCCATGTTCAACCGGCCATTGCGGCGCGACCCAGCCCCTGTTGTTGAGCTTCGCGTGCCAGGTCGCCGTTTCGCGCAGGCTCATCCGGCTGGGCGGAAAACGCCAGGCATCGGGGTAGTTCGCGGCGATCCAGCGCCGCAGATCGTCGCCGAGGATCGGCGCAGCACCCCGCGCAACGAATTCCGGCGGCGCATCGTCACCACCCGCCGGCGCCAGTTCGCCATAGCGGCGTCGGTGCATGGACGCGTTCCCCAGCCAGGTCGCCAGCACCATGGCTTTCTTGAGGTACAGGCCGATGTTGCATTCGTCGGTGTAACCGATCCCGCCGTGCAGCTGGATGCAGCCCCTGGTGACCTTCAGCGAGGCGTCCGAGGCGCGCGCCTTGGCCTGGCTGGCCGCCGCCGCAAGAGCGCGCGCGTCGACCCCGGAATCTGCAAGTGCCGCCGACTGCGATACCACAGCCCGGCTTAGTTCAACCTGAATCAGCAGGTCCGCCGCACGGTGCTGCAGTGCTTGAAAGCTGCCCACCGGGCGACCGAATTGCTCGCGCAACCGGATGTACTGCACGCTGATTTCGAGTGCCCGTGCCATTACACCCAGCAGTTCGGCACTGGTGGCTATCCGGGCTTCGTCCAGGGCACGCTGCAGAACCGCCGCCGCGCAGCCGGCATCGGCCACCATGTGTGCCGCCGATACCGCAACTTCATCGAGCAGCAACTCCGAGGAAAATCCGCCGTCCACGCGCAATTGGCTGCGCCACGACAAGCCGTCGCATCCCGATTCGAGCAGAAACAATGCCATGCCCGAAGGTGTTCGCGCCGCGACGATGACCGCGTCGACACCCTCGCCGGCGAAGACGAACCGCTGGCTGCCAGTCAATACGAAGCCCTCGTCCGTTGGCCGCGCCTGCGGCCCGGCAAATTCGGGCGGCCCACTATGCGGAAGATCCTGCCAGGCCAGCGCCAGCACACACTCGCCGCGTGCCAGGCGCGGCAGCCAGCGTTCACGCAGTTCCTCGTTACCTCCGTGCAATAACGTTGCCGCCGGCAGCACGGCGCCTGCGATCAGCGGCTCCGGCGCCATCGCCCGGCCGCATTGCTCCAGCAACAACACCAATTGCACCAGGCTGCCGCCACTGCCACCATATCGCTCCGGCAGACATACTCCGGTCCAGCCCAGTGCGGCCATTGCGCGCCAACGCTTGCGGTCGTAGCCGGGGATGCGGTTGCGCCATTCGCGCAATCGTGCGCCCTCCGCATCGGCGGCGAAAAAGGTCGCCGCCGCGTCGCGCAGCATGCGTCGTTCATCGCTGTGATCATCAACACCTACGCCCAAATCGATCATGCTTGTGTCCCTCTTGGCACGTCTGACCCATCGACTGACGGCCTCGCGCAACTCGATCTACGCAAATACCTGCAGCAACCCGGCCGGTGCCAGCGAAAAACCGACCGGCGGCGGCCAACGCTCCGGGAGAAAAATCCAAAGTCGGCGATCTCGCTCGCCATCTCGCCGCCAGCGATGCTGGTTGATCGGTTTTGCGAGAAGTGGCCCGTGGGCGGCACTTCTTCCCAAGCCAACAGATCGGTCACCCGTAGTCTTTCGAAAACACCTGCCGTCATGGTTATTTGAGTGTTTGGCTACGAATGTGGCGCGGCGGCGAAATTTGTGGCAAGCTCTAATTCTAACAAACGTATGTTTGATCTATGAATCGGGAAATTGTCAACGCCGAACCAGGAGTTACAGGTATGTTCAACGGAAAAGCACTCGGTGCAAAAACCGCGATAGTCACCGGCGCCGGCCAAGGCATAGGCAGTGCCGTCGCACACGCTTACGCGGCCCAGGGCGCCAATGTTGCGGTCGTCGACTGGAATGCAGAAGGTGCCGAAAAGGTGGCGCAAGAGATCAGGGCCGCTGGCGGAAACGCCAGCGCGCTGAAATGCGACGTATCCGATCGTGCCGCGGTCGACGCCATGGTCTCTACGGTGGTGACACAGCTCGGGCCGGTGGATGTGCTGGTCAACAATGCCGGCATCACCCGCACCGCCATGCTGCACAAGATGACCCAGCACCAGTGGGATCAGGTGCTCGGGGTGCACCTTGGCGGCAGCTTCAACTGCCTGCAGGCGGTCGTGGGCGGCATGATCGAGCGCAAGCGGGGCTGGATCATCAACACCGTGTCCAGCGCCGGCATCCTGGGCACCGTCGGACAGATCAATTACGGATCGGCCAAGGCCGGACTGATCGGATTCACCAAATCCGCGGCGCGCGAGTTGGCGCGCCACAACATCGTCGTCAACGCCGTTGCACCCGGCGCTGCGACACCGATGACGGAGACCATCCGCACTGATGAGCGATTCAAGGAACGCTACCTCGATCGTATTCCGCTCGGGCGTTGGGCCGAGCCCCAGGAACTGGCGCCGGTATTCGTCTTCCTGGCCTCCACCGGCGCGAGCTACGTCACCGGTCAGATCATCGGCGCCGACGGCGGCATGTCGATTCATTAGACATGTGCGCCCCATCTCACCACGTCCGCGGCCTCCGGCGGAGCGCTCGGTCGAACGGGAAGCCACTGTGCGCCCGCTGCGGCAGTCCGAGCAAGACATGAGTTCAAGTCCCCGGGCACCGCTGAACCCGCTGTTCAATCCGGGCGCGATCGCCATCTACGGTGCCTCGTCTGACCCCACCAAAATCGGTGGCCGGCCGCTCGATTTCCTCAAGAGCAGCGGCTTTGACGGACCGCTGTATCCGATCAACCCCAAGTCGGATCACATCCAGGGCCTGCCAGCCTTCGCCAGCGTATCGGCGGTGCCGGGTCCGGTCGATATGGCGATCGTCGCCGTTCCCGCTTCCGGTGTTCTGGCGGCGCTGGAAGATTGCGCCCGCAAGGGCGTCCGCGGCGCCGTCGTATTGAGCTCGGGCTTCGCCGAGGTTGGCGGCGCCGGCGTCGAATGGCAGCAACAGATCAGCGCACTGGCGCAGCGCACCGGCATGCGCGTCGTCGGACCCAACTGCATGGGCGTCATCAACGTTCGCCGCCGCGTGTTGGGAACCTTCACACCCAGCGCCGCCGGATCTTTCACCGTACCACCGTCCCAGGTCGGGCATATGTCCCGGCAGGGGGCAATAGACGCAACAAACCTTGCGTCTTCTGGCAATCCGGCACTGGTGGCCGGGCGGATCAGCCTGGTCAGCCAGAGCGGAGCCTTTGGCGGTTACTGCCTGTCACTGATCCGCCAACGCGGTCTCGGGCTCAACCTGTGGATCACGACCGGCAACCAATGCGATGTCGATTTCGCCGATTGCGTCAATCACTACGCACAGGATGACGACACCGATGTCATCGTCGGATATATCGAGTCCGCCACCGACAAGAACCGGCTGGTGGCGGCTCTGGCGCTGGCACGTGAACGCGGCAAGCGCATCGTGCTGATGAAAGTCGGCAGTTCCGAAGCCGGGGCCCATGCCACGGCGTCGCACACCGCATCGCTTGCCGGGTCGGATCAAGTCTACGACGGACTGTTCCGGCAGTACGGCGTGTATCGCGCACGCACGATCGACGAACTGTTCGACGTGGCCTACGCCTGCTCCCTGTCGCGTCACCCCCCCAACGGCAACCGCCTGGGCCTGTTGACCGTCTCGGGCGGCGTCGGCGCCTTGATGGCCGATGTTGCCGCCGATTGCGGGCTGGACGTTGCTCCCATGCCGCCGGATGCGCAGCGCAGGCTCAAGGAAATCCTGCCGTTCGCGGGTCCGCGCAATCCGGTCGACATGACGGCGCAACTCGTCAACGACCTCACGCTGTTCGAGCGCAATTTCCAGCTCATGCTTGCGGAGGGGGGTTACGACGTGATCGTCGCGTTCCTGTCGAGCGTGGGTCAGGTGCATGATCTCAGCGCGCGCCTGCTCGACCAACTGAAACTGGTGCTGCAGCGCTTCCCTGACCGCACCGTGATCATGTCGATGCTAGCCACGCCCGAAGTCCGCCGACTGTACGAAACGGCCGGCGTGATGCTGTTCGACGAACCGACACGCGCCGTGCGCGCCGCCAGTGCGCTGGTGCGCTTCGCGCGCGAGGCGGAGCGCGCGAAGACCTGGCTTGCCCCGCCGGCCATTCCCGACGCGGCATTGGCGCCACCTGCGCGCCATCTCAACGAGGTCGACGCCAAGCGTATTCTGGCCAGCGCCGGCATCCCGGTGGTGGACGAACGCATCGCCGCCAGCGAAGCCGACGCCGCGCGCTGCGCCGCCGAACTCGGGTTTCCAGTGGTGCTGAAGATTGCCTCGATCGACATCGCGCACAAAAGCGAAATCGGCGGCGTTCTGATCGGCCTGAAGGACGAAGCACAGGTGTGTGACGCGTTCCGCACACTGATGCACCGCGCCCGGACCCACGCGCCTCTGGCCCGGATCGACGGCGTGGTCGTGGCACGCATGGCGCCCACGGGCGTCGAGACGATACTGGGTGTCACGCGTGACCCGGTTTTCGGCGCGGTGGTGATGTTCGGATTGGGGGGTATTTTCGTCGAGGCGTTCAAGGACGTCTCGTTCCGGATCGCGCCGTTTGGCGTTGATGAAGCGCGCAGGATGATCGACGAGGTGAGGGGCCGCGTCCTGCTGACCGGTCTGCGCGGCCAGCCGCCGTCCGACGAAGTCGCGCTGGCCGAGGCCATCGCGCGGCTATCGGTTTATGCGGCCCGGCATGTGGATGCGATCGAGAGCATCGACATCAACCCCTTCCTGGTGCTGCCGCGTGGTCACGGTGCGCTTGCGCTGGATGCGCTGATCGTGCCGCGGGCAGATGCTGCCTGATGCATCAGGCAGGCGCCACACCTCTGATGCGGGTGTGGCGCGGCAGGTTTACACCAAGTCTTCGACCGACCCGCGCCTCATCATCAGCTTCTCGGTGAACTCCAGTACCTGCTCGGCCCGCTGGTTGTATACGCGCACCCGGCCGTCCATCACGCCGCGCTTGCCGTCCGACAGGTTCTTCTTGCCTTCCACCGTGATCTCGGCGCGCAGCGTGTCGCCGGGGCGCACGGGAACGGTAAATTTGAAGTTGCTGAGCTCCAGCGCGGCGATCGTCGCCGGGCCGAGAATTTCCTCCATCATGCCCGCGGCCAGTGTGGCTGTCATAAGGCCCGGGCAAATGCGACCGCCGAAGGAGGTGTGCTTCCTGGCGAATTCCTCGTTGATGAAGATCGGCAGCTTCAGACCGGCGAAACAGGTGAACATGACGATGTCGGCCTCGGTCACGGTCCGGCCGTAGCTCTTGAAAAGGTCGCC
>JBBQJP010000133.1:0-6128 GCA_038326025.1 Burkholderiales bacterium | reverse complement strand
TAGACAAAACGGCACGCCATGCAAATACATTTTAGTGACTACAAACACGATCCAAAAAAAATGCAGTCATAAGACTGCATTTCCCAGCGTCAAAGGCATCATCGACGCGCTCCAGTGACTACAAAATCACAGGAACTTCAGTTTAGATCCCGGGCCGGTTTTTTCGGCGAACATATTCGGCGTTGCTGATCAGCGAAGCCGGCTCACACGAGTGAACCTTTGTACTGATGCTTGCACTTCAATGGACGACACCTTGGTTCCACTGATTGCACCGGAACTCGAGCTCGGGGGTAATTGTCAGTTCAACAATGTGCTCGCATGAGAGATGAATGTCGCGGGACGTGGGATTGACGATAGTGCGCCGTATTCACAAGCCATGGTCTCGCATGAAGCGGTCGAGTTCCGCTGGATTACTGACCGCAAGCTTGTCGCGGATGCGAAGGCGGTGCGTCTCCACTGCGCGCACGCCGCAGACGAGCTTGCGCGCAATCAGCTTTGTGCTCGTACCTTGACGCATTTCCCTGGCCACCTCCATCTCGCGCGGCGTCAAGTTGTCCCAGAGCCTCACTGCCTCCCGCCTCGCCTGTTGCCGGTCCTCGATGCTTGCGGCCTCGACAAGCGCGGCTGCGGTGGCCTCCAGCAACTGGTCGGCGCCTGTCAGGGTCTTCTCAAGCCAGTCAAAGGCTCCTCGCTTCGTCACGTCGACTGCTACCGCGATGTTTCCGTGACTGGACAGAAAAAGTACCACCAGCGGACTGGCTTGCCGTTTCAGTTCGTCAAACACCTGGTCGCCGGTGATGGCTGCGCGCCCCATGTGCCGGTCCAGGATGACCACGCCACAACGCCGGATGTCGGCCTGTGCCAGAAATGATTCGCCGGAATCGAAAATCTGCACCTGGTAGCCACGCGATGTCAGCAGCGATGCGGTCGATTCGCGCATGGCAGCGTCGTCATCCACGATGTACACGATCAAAGTCGAGGGATTCATGACGCGCTTTTCAATATGAGTACAAAGATCGCGCCGCCGTCGGGCCGGTTTTCGAACTCAAGTGTGCCCTGATGGTTTTCGACGACGATGCGGCGGCAGATATTCAGGCCGAGCCCGGTGCCCTCCGGCTTGGTCGTGAAATAGGGGTCGAACACCCGGGCCATGACGTCGGCTGCGACGCCCGGGCCGCGGTCTGCCACGCTGATGCGCACGGTGTCGTCTTGCCGGTCAGTGCTGATCTCGAGCTCGCGCAATTCGATCGCCACAGCCTGCATGGCCCGCAGACTGTTGAGTACCAGGTTGACGAGCACCTGCTCGAGCAGGATGCGCACGCCCGACACACTGGGTTGGGCCAGGTGAAACCGCGTACGGACGCGGACCTGGTGGTGGCGGATTTCGGCGCCGACCATGTTCAGAACGTCGTGCACGATGTCATTCAGATCACACGGCTCGGCACCCCGGAGATGCGGACGTGCCCAGACCTGCGTGCTGCGGACGATGTCTCCCGCGCGTTTGGCCTGTGCCGATACATCGTCCAGATTGCCTGCGAGCAAAGCCAGCCTGCCCTGACTTGCATTCGCCCTGGCCGCGCCGGCGAAGTTGTTCAAGGCCATCAACGGTTGGCCCAACTCGTGCGCCAGCGTGGCAGCCAGCTCGCCCAGGCTGGCCAGGCGCTGCATGTGCTGGAGTTTTTCGTTGTCATTGCGCTGGCGCAGTTCTGCCTTCTTCTGTTCGGAGATATCCACCACCGAACTCATCCAGCCGCTGTGCTTGCCGCTATGGTCGATCAGCGGCGCGGTGTAGACCATGGTGTAGACATCGTGCCCGTCGCGGTGACGCAGGCGGGACTCGAATCCGGTGGGTGCTGCGTTGCCAGCGAGTACGGCATCACTTTCTCGGCGGTGCTTTTTCAGGTCGTCCGGATGCCAGTAGCTGTAGGGCGGGAACTTGCCCATGAGTTCGTCAGAGCGGTAGCCGGTCATCTCGCACAACGCCGGATTGACATACAGGATCTTGCCTTTCAGATCGCGTGCCCGCATGCCGACCAGCAAGGAGTCTTCCATGGCCTTGCGGAACGAATGGGCTTGCCCGAGTTCACGCGTCCTGTCTTCGACCCGCAATTCCAGATCCTGGCGGGCGACACGCTGCTCGGCATAACGCCGCTCACGCAAGCGCCAGTACATGGTGCCCAAAAGCAGCAGGCCCGCAACCAGGGCGCCGACGGTCCAGGTCCGGTTGCGCGCTGCCACCACCGGGCCGTAGTCGGCCATGACCGTCAATGTCCAGCCCAGATGGGGTAACGATTCGTCAAGTGCCAGAAATCTGTGCGCGATCCCGTCGACCATGGTAGTCAGAAGATAGCCAGGTTCCTCCTCTGTGCGTTCAACGTTCCACGGAAGCACCGGGAAGTTATCGCGCGGGCCGTAGGTTGCGTGCGTGGCGATCCGGGCCAGTTCTGATTCGTCCACTGCACGTGTGCCCTGGTACATCCAGGACGGTACCGAGCCGAGGAAGAATATTCCGCGCTCGTCCGCCAGCATGACCGGGTCGCGCGCCTTGGCCCAGGTTTCCTGGATCTCCAGCAGACTTACCTTGACTGTCACCACCCCGACGATGGACGTACCTGAACGCAGCGGCGCCGACAGGAACAGGCCAGGTTCGCCGGTCGTCTTGCCAATTCCGTAAAAGCGCCCGCTGCCGCCGGAAAGTGCGTCGATGAAGTAGGGCCGATTGCCGTAGTTCTGACCGACAAAGGTCAGCGGCTGGTTCCAGTTGCTGGCGATCAGCGTGTTGCCACGCGTGTCCAGCACGTACAGTGCATCCGAACCCGCGCGCCGATTGACGTCCTCGAGGTAACGATCTGCGCGTTGACGCAAGCCGATGTCGCCGGGCGACGCGAGCGCGGCAATCACCTCCGGGTGTTGGGCCACGGTGAACGGCAGGTAGGCGAATTTGGCGGCTTCAGCGCGCAACCCGAGCGCATACACATCGATCGAACGGCGCAACCCGTCGGCCTGGAAGGCAGACTCACGCCGCGCCGACCATTGCCCCGCCCAGGCCACCAGCAGCGTCATTGTCAGTACGGCGCAGACCCAGATCCATGACAACCGCGCGCGGGTCTGGACAGGGGCGTCGGACAGACCGACGGTGGGGTTAAGCATGCGGCGGGCTGGAAGGGGCTGAGCGATTGTGCATGAGATGCTGCCCCGGTCTGTGCCTACTTCGATTTGGCAACCGCGGTGTCACCCCGCCACGCAGGCACGCCGTAACTGGTCGTCACGTCCTTGATCTCCTTCCAGCCCGGCTGGTAAGAGCCTTCCTGCAACTCATCGAGATGCAGGCGCAGACAGCGTTGCAGCGCACTGACGCGGCTACCTGTCGCACCGCCGGGCTTGAAGGGACGTGTCACCAGCAGATTGGGAACACCCAGGAACGTCAGGTTGAACGCTCCGAGGTCGTTGTAGTTGCGCTTGACGGCCACGTAAGGCGCACGCGGCTCCAAGTCGTACTCGACCAGCACCAGGCCACCGGAGGCCTTGTGGCTGCGCACGGACGGCAATGGCCAGCCACCGAGCGTGAAAATCGCCTGCACCTGACCCGCCTGCAACATGGTGACAGCTTGGTCGTCGTTGTCGGCGATCAGCAAATTCATCCCGTACCCGAGTTGCTTGTTCAGCACCTCACCCAACAGCTGGGCCGATCCAACGACGGCTATTTCCATGCCCTTGAGGTCGGAGAACTTTCGCATCACTGCGAGGTTTCCGGTCAATGGCACTGGAGTTCCAAAAAGAGTCTGGATGCCTACGCGCGATCCGGTTTTGAGCGCAAGCACATGCAGCAGGTTGACATGCAGGGGCATGACCGACTGCAACTCCGCGATGTTCGAGTCGCCGCTTTTCATCTGCTGCAGTACGTCGACCTGGACGATACCGAGCTCCGCCTCGCTGGCGGACAGCAGCGTCAGGTTCTTCAGCCCGCCACTGCTGGTCACGGTGTTGATCGGGATCGACTTGCCGCACACCGACTGCATGTCCTGCACCATCAGCGTGTAGACCTTGCCATTCGGCCCGCTGGCCACGCGCAAGGCAGTGTCGCCTTTGGGCTCTTGCGCCAGCGCAGCAGACATGGTGCACAAGAGAACGGCGGCACATCCCGAGATTTGGAGGATGGCAGGCAATGGTGTTTTCATGATGGATTCCTCGGCTCGGTTAACGAACGATGGGGGGTGCGATGCGAATCGGCGGGGCGTCACGAAGCGGCGAATCACCCTGACTTCGGGAATCAAGCCAGCCCAGCAATATCAGCAACAGGAAACCAATCGTGGCGGTCCAGCGCAATGTTTTCCAGAACGTCATGAAGTTCTCCTGTGAATTTTGGAGGTGGGAAAGTCCAGCGCGTCGAGCCGCTCCATAGGGCTGTCCGCCATCAACACGCGCGCCGGCGAATCGATTGAGCGCATCTCGACATCGAGTTCGGCAAAAACCGTGTTGAAACGCAGTTGCACCGAGCGCAGGGCTTCGTCTGTCAGCAGGTCCTGGGTCAGGTCTTCCATTTCGCGCGGATTCAGCGCCGCCATCACCACTTGCCCGGCTTGCGCGAACTCCCACTCGAACATCTTGTGTTTCACCTGTTCGCGAAAAGCCTCCAGCGCGGCGCGTGCGTCCTCCAGCCGGCGCAGATTGCATTCGTAGAAATGCGCCATGCGCTGCAGCGCGCGGTTCTGGCGTTCCAGCACCTGGCCCGGCGCAACCTGGCCGCGCTCGGTGACCATCTGGCCCAGAGATTCGATTTGCGCACCAATGGTGACCAGTGCTGCACGAAAGGTCTGCAGCCGCTCTTCGCGCCGCAGGCAATCGTTCTGCAACTGCTCGATCGGGTTGGCGCGCGCTTCTGTCTTGCGCATCCTCAGCAGGCGGTTTTCCAGCCATTGCAAACCCAGTGGAATGGCCTGGAACAGCGCCATTCCTGCCAGGGCGATGACAGCCAGGACGAGCAGGCCCGCCGTTCCCGCAGCAGCAACCCAGATCAGCGGAGCGGACACCGCCAGCAGCACGATGATCGCTATTACGGCGCTGACCCGCAGTATCCAGATTCTCGATATGGCGACATGGGTTTGGCCCGGCCGGGTGCTGTGGGTGTTGTGCATTACGTGCCTCCTTGCTTTGCGTTGATGGAGGCAGTCTGCGGTGCCGCGTGCCATGCGTCGTCCGTGCCATTGCAGCAAGGCCGTGCGTAGAACTACGCAGGAGCGGCGCCAACGCCTGCGGATCGGGAAAAACAGGCGGCGCCTCAATGCGCCGGGCTCCGCACGTGCGAGACAGTGAACGCGTCGGAAGCGACTCCAGACTCAGAAGCGGCCCAGGTCAATTTCAGGTCGAAGCCCACGGGGGTTACCACGCTGACGGATGTACGAAGCGGCTGCAAACCTTGGCGAAAGTGCGCTTCCCCGCATGACGGTTCGCCAGTAAGTGCAATAAAGGGCGCAGCAGTCACTGAGACCATGCCCTGCTTTTTGCACGTGATGAAAATCCGCTGCCCAGATCTGGCTGTCCGCCCCTGCCATGTCCAGCCGGTCGCCGGCAGGCGGGCATATGCAGCAGTCTGCCTAAAGGCGGTCCGGCGCGCCGGTATGCGGGGCGGCGCTGCGCCTACCCAGTTCGCGCTCGGCCTGGTCAAAATTCTCCGGCAACCCAACCTTGGGCGGTCGATTTCGTCCTGGTAGGCTCAAAAACACAGCGTTTGAAGATCCTATTCCCGCCCACAGCAGCCTGAACCCGAAGATTTACTGCTGTCAGTAAGGCGGCGAGCTCGCCACGGATGTCAAAAGCGGCCGCAGCCGGGGCAACATTTCGAGCTTGGAATATTCTGGGCCCCTTCCTTTGCAATTGGCCTATGGCGGTGGGCACGGGTGGGATTGCGCAGGAGAACTGGTTCGCCGGCGCGTCAACCTACTGCGCGCCGTATCGATTCCAGCGACGACAACTTCAAGCGTGGGCCAGCGCGCATGTACTGGCCGGGCAAGTCGCGATGCATGATCTCCTGTGCCCTGCGTGCCACCACGGCCAGCTTGTCAATGTCGATGCCGGTTTCGTAGCCGCATTCGTGAAGCAGGTAGACCAGATCCTCGGTGCAGATGTTG
>JBBQJP010000132.1:0-6700 GCA_038326025.1 Burkholderiales bacterium | reverse complement strand
GTTCTGCCCTTCGTCTGGCTCCGTGTCGCTGGCCGGGTTGGTCGTGACGCCGTAGGCCTTGAATTTCAGGGGAATGCTGCCCTTTGAACGTGACGCGCGCGCGGTCTGGTATGCCGCCCTGACGTAACTGCGCAGCTTGTTACTGGTGCGGCCTTTGCCGGCCTCATGCAGTCGGCGCATCATGTCGGCGATCTGTTCGCCGGTAACCTCGCTGGCCGGCATTGCCGCGACCTTGGGCCATGCCTCGACCACATGCAGGGCAAAGATGCTGCGCGCGTCCGAATGCGACCGCCGGCCCAGGGCCTCCAAATGGTCACAGTAGTCGGTCAGCAGGTTTTCCAGCGTATGCTGCGCCGCCTCGGCCTTGGCCACCACCGCGGCCACCTTGGCGGCTTTCTTGGCGGCTTGCAGGGCAGGGTGCCCGCCGTCTTTCTTGTGGATGTCGTGGGCTTGGGATAGCACCTTGGCGGCTTCAAACCCGGCCATGATGGAATATCCCTTGGCGGTCGGCTTCAAGCTCTTGGGGGGCGCGCCAGAGTCATAAACGCCGATCGGCTCACGCATCGTCTTGCCGGTGAGGGTGTACCTCCAGTACAGCATGATGGCACCGCTGGCCAGCTTGCGGGCCTCCAGGGATCCGATGGGGATGACCTTGCCAAGGTTGGCAAATTTGCCAATTACCAGAGCGTTGATCAACTGTCCAAGAGTCTGTTTTTCAGTCATTGCGCTTTAGTCCGTTGCTGTCGCGGTGACAGTCTGGTGACAGTTTAGACGCGAATGGCGAAACACGCAAGCGGACTTAGGCGAACAACCGTAAGAGTGAAAAACGCATTTTATTAATTTTCTGGTGACAGTCTGTTTATGCCTGAAACGGACTTTTAATCCGTTGGTCGGCAGTTCGAGCCTGCCACGTCCTACCAGGAAATCAGCTTCGGCCATGGAAAGCCCGCTATTCAAAAGGTAGCGGGCTTTTTCATTTCTAGTAGTTTTTTAGCTGCTTTCCAAAATTGATTGTTTCCCCGCGGCTGGCAAAACTCCCGTCATGTACATGCCAGTGGGCCAATGTGACGCGCCTGACTTCTTGCGCAAATTTCTACCCGTGGTCAACGAGGCTATGTATGCGTTTGACACTGAGTCGGACTTGGCCGAGGCAATCGCGACCGATCCCGTCCTGCGCCACCACATCCTGACCTGCACCTACACTTGTCCTGCGCTTTCCAGCGCTCAACAAATGGCCAGGTCGGTCGACGCGAGAATAGCCGCAGTGGACGCCTCGCGCTAAGCTGCGGCATGTACTTATTCCTGACAGACACCACCCACAGCAATCTGTTTCTGCCCACTATCAAAGCGCTGCTTCCGGAATCATGACCTTAACCTGCATCGTGGCATCGTCGCTGCATGTCTTTTCGCGCGGGAGTCCGTCATTGATCAGTTCATCGACAACGTGGGTGACGGTGGTTTTGCTGCAATAGGTTGCTGAAATGGTCTTGAACATCAGGATCTCCTCCCCGTTGGTTGTTCACTCAGATTGCAGATCAACTTTCGGGCTTCGTTCGGAGTCGGCGGCAGTGCGCGAGCGCGCCGCATACTTGCTCAAGCAAATTGAAAGCGCGTCGACGGTCCATCGGCCACCTGCAAGCGGTTCGGGACTTGGGAATCACAACGTATCGTCTTCGCCCGGATCTCGGTCTGTCCATAGCCTGTTGAAACGTCGACCAACTCACGTGCGCCGACAAGCGACTCAAGGCGAAGGATTCTGAAACTATTGCCGAATCACCCGGTTCTTGAAGCGATCCGCGTGACCGATAGCGGGCAATGGCGGCTGGCCGGATCCCTGCGAAGCTCGAGTAGGCTTTGAAGATGATCACCATCGAACACAGTCGTTTTACCTATTACGCAGACTTCGCAATCTATCTGATGGCGATACTGATGCTGCCAGGCGTGTTGTGGCAATAATCGCCATCGGCACTGCACTGGGCGATCCCTTTGGCCGGCCTGGCCGGGCTGTTGTTGTGGAGCGTGATCGAATACGCCATGCACCGCTTCGTGTTTCATAGTGTGGAGCCCTATGAAAGCCTGCACGTCGAGCACCATCGACGGCCCTTGGCGTTGATTGCCACGCCCTGCTGGTAATCTTCCAGGCCATGGACACCGCGGGCAAGGACGGCGCCATCCGCCATGTGATGTCCGGCGTCAACCCGCAGGGCTGCCAGGTGTTTAGCTTCCAGCATCCGAGCGCTACGGAACTGCAGCACGACTTCCTCTGGCGCACCACGCCCGACCTGCCCGAGCGCGGGCGCATCGGCATTTTCAACCGTTCGTACTACGAAGAGGTGCTGATCATGCGCGTGCACGGCAGCCTCCTGCAAGGTGAGCGGCTTCCCGACCCTGCTGCGGACGAAACGGGGTGGCACGGCCGCTACCGCTCGAACGTCGACCTGGGGAGGCATTTGCACGCCAATGGCACGCGTGTCGTCAAGGTGTTCCTGCACCTGTCAAAGGACGAGCAGCGCAAACGCCTGTTGGCGCGCATCGACGAGCCCGACAAGAACTGGAAGTTCAGCCTCGCCGACATCGCCGAGCGTAAATACTGGGACAACTACATGCAAGCCTATGACCGGGCCCTGAGCGCGACCAGTACCACAGATTCCCCCTGGTTTGTTGTTCCGGCCAATGGAAAAGACGATGCGCGGCGGATCGTGTCGCAGGTCGTGCTCGACGCACTGGAGGGGCTGAAATTGAGTTACCCGGAGGTCAGCGCGGCGCGCCGGCGCGAGTTGCAGACCATTCGCAGGCAGTTGGCGGAGTGAGGCCGTTCAGGCCAGTGCCGCCTCGGCGACTTCTGGCGCCGCTGACCGGACTGAGCAGAACGCGTCAGTACACACCGCGTTAGTGGTGATCGGTTGGCGCGGCCTTTCGGGATCCGAAGGTCCGGGCGTAGACGCAGGTGAACTCTGCGCCCACCAGCAGGATCTGGGCTGAAAAGTACACCCAGAGCAGAACCACTGCCAGCGAACCGGCCGCGCCGAAGCCCGACGCGGCGTCGCTGCGGCCGATGTACGCGCCGATGACGTATTTGCTCCCCGTGAAGAGCAAGGCAGCGAGCAAGGCTCCGAGCCAAACGTCTGCCGCCAGAACACGCTGGCGCGGCATGACCTTGTAGATCAGGCCGAACATGAACGCCACGAGCAGGAAGCCACCGACCGCGTTGCCGACCTCCACCACTGCCTGCCAGCTGCCGAAGAAAGGGTCCAGTCGACGACTCACGGCATCGAGCATCACGCTGATGCCCACCGATACGATGAGCAGAAAGCCTATTGCGAGGACCATGCCGAACGCCATCAGGCGGGCGCGCACGAGAGTGAGCCAGCCGCCCTTGCGCAGCCGCCCCGGTACGCGCCAGATCCGGTCGAGCGCGTCCTGCAGCTCGGCAAACACGGTGCTCGCGCTGACGAGAAGCAGAACCAGGCCCACTGCGGTGGCCGTCAGTCCCTCGGCGGGTCCGCGCACGCTGGCCAGCAGGTCCTGCAGCGCGCTCGCGCCGCGTTCACCCATCAAGCCCTGCAGCTGCGCCAGGATCTCGCCGCGTGCGGCGTCTTCACCGAATACGAGCCCGGCCACTGAAACCGCAATCAGCAGCAGCGGCGCCAACGAAAACATCGTGTAGTACGCCAGCGCTGCACCCATGCTCGGCACGTAGTCGTCGAGCCAGGACGTCGCGACCTGCTTGATGAGACCCCACCATGCGGCGGGCAGGTCGGTGGGCATCATTGGGTGCGGTCGCCGCCGGCCGTCACAGGGCAGAACTGGGTCTGCGCGCGTTCGGCGAGCATGTGCGCGATACGGTTAAGCGAGCCGATCAGTGCTTTCATTCCACAGGGCTGTCACTCCAATTTTTGGCGTCCGTCCCGGACAAGGGCAGGCCGGACGTCTTCTCGCGATGCTCGTGCAGCCGCCCAAGCGTGCTGTCCAGCAGATACGCCAGCTTGTGGGCCGCGCCATGCACAGCCTGATCCAGCGTCGCGGCGTGCTCAGTCACCGTCACCGGCTGCCGGCCTTTGAGACGGGCCTCCAGCATGCAGCGGTGGTCGTGCTGCCCGCTCTTTTCGCCGTTC
This sequence comes from Burkholderiales bacterium, assembly GCA_038326025.1. GTDB lineage: Bacteria > Pseudomonadota > Gammaproteobacteria > Burkholderiales > Burkholderiaceae_C > CAISIP01. Next base: position 2,585 of record JBBQJP010000132.1, on the reverse strand, counting down.
TCGTCACTCAGATGAACCTCCACCCGGGTGACATGTTCACTGAAGCGCTCCAGTGCATGCTCGACGGTGGTGGCCACTTGCGCGGCCAATGCCTCGGTGCCGTCGATGTGGACGTCGGTATTGAGTTGGATTTTCATTGGGTTCTCCTTTGGGATTCGGAATACGCGCGGGTTCAGTGGCGAAAGCTCGCCGCCACGCCGGTGCGACATGGCATGCGCTCTGCCGGCAGAACATGGACCTGGCCACCCATCTTCTCGACCAGCGTGCCCAGGTCGTCGAGCACGTCGTTCACGCGCGGGTTGCCGAGTTCGGAAGGATCGATGCGCCCGGTTGTTGCGTCGATCCGGCCCGCCACCTGGCGCTGGGCCTCGATCAACAGCGTCGCCACGCGGCCGGACACCGCGGCATGGGCGACCTGCGACAGGTTCTCGCTGCCCAGCCCCTTGGCCGTGGCTGCCGTGTAGGCATCGCTCCATGCTGCCTGCTGTGCCTTTTGCTGTGACGCCGCTACGTCCCCGGCACGCTGGCGCAAGGCGTCATGCGTCAGGCCCTGGGGGTCGACCATCAGGCCGCTGACCATCAGCAATGGGTTGTGGCTGACCTTGTGGAACAGGTGGTGGTGTTCGGGCAGTGCCGCCAGCATCAGGGGCAGTCCTGATGGGCGCGAGTGATGCGCAAACACGGCACGGTCGACCGCACGGAAGAAGTGCTCGGCGTCGCCGTCGATCTCGTCTTTCTTGCCGCCTTGGCCGTGGTGCATGGGTATGTGCCCGCCGCCGATGCCGCCATACGACGATACGGTGTCGTGCGGCTCGGTGTGCTCGTCGCCCAGTGCCGCGGCCATTGTCTGCGGCACGCCGGGTGCCAGCGCCACGGCATGGAGCGCGCTGCGATCCCCTTCGAAGAGCAGCACCTCGTGCAGGCTCAGGGCCAATACCTGGTAGCGCCTGACCGACTGCAGCCACTGGCGTAGCGGCTTGGTGTGGAAGCTGTCGGCCGCCACGGCCAGCTCGGCCACCGGACTGTGCAGCAGGAACACGCGGAACAGGCCCGGTCCGCCCAGCACGGCCAGGCCTTCCTGCGTGTGGTTCCAGAAGTCGTGGTCTTGTGCCAGCGCTTCAAACGGCTCGACCAGCGACTGGACGGCACCAGCAGAGTGTTGCTGTCGCAGTGATGTCTCCAGTGCTTTCACCAGCTGGCGAAAGCGGATCGGGTCCTGCTGGTTGTCCGGGTGGCGTCGATGTGTCGGCTGGTACATAGACAGGCAGGGTCGCCCCTGGAACGATGCGAGTTCGGCCAGGCTGGCGGGGGTGAGTGTGTCGGGGGGATGTCCGGTTCTCATGTTGCTTCCTTTTGCGATGTCTCTGACCCGGCGGGCGGAGCCGGGTTGGACTCTGCCTGTGATGGTTGAACCGCTGGCACACTGGCAATGTCTGCAGCGACAGCGGCATGCCATATGGCTCTTGACCAGGACGGCAGCCAGCACATCGCCCGGCGCATGTGTGCAGCCTGACAGGCTTGAGTGACCTCGTCTGTTCGGTATCGCACAGCGCATCAGGCAGGGATCGCGACAATCAGCGCGGATGACTCCCGCACCAACGAACCTGCCTCCACTGTCGACGGGTAAGCGGCGCACAGACATGGCGCACGTGTCCCACCGACCATGAATCCGGGCGGTCTGGCGCGTGAGGAAGAGTTGCTGGGTCAGACCAAGGCCGAAAGCCCAGGGGACCGCGTGGGATCCACCGCGGGGCTGACGACATCGAAGCCCAGGTCCTGGGCAACGAGCCCGACGCGATGGATCCCGATCGGGTCGCCATCATTGGCGCGATCGACGCCGCGGTGTTGCTCACGCTACCGACAGCCGTGCCGCTGGGCATCATGGTCGGGCTGGTGCTCGGCAAGTCGGTCGGCATCGGCCTGGCCAGTTGGCTGGCCGTAACGACCGGTCTGGCCGAACTGCCCGAAGGCTCAACGTGGCGGCAGCTGATCGGCACCGCCTTCCTGGCCGACATCGGCTTCACCATGGCGCTGTTCATCAGCGGCTTGGCGTTTGCCGGCACGCATTTTGAGCGCGAGGCCCAGTTGGCCATCCTGATCGGTTCGTTGCTGGCCGCAGCGATCAGCATCGCCATTTTGCTGACGTCCAAGTCGACGCAGGCGCCCGGCTCGCAATGAGTGGTTGACTGCGAGACGGTTCGCAAGCGTCAGCCCTGAGGCTCGCGCAGCACCTGTGTCGCCGCCGTGAACGCCGCCTCGACGGCGAGCAGATCATTCGGTTCCGGCACCGCTTCCCGCGCCCCCCGGACGATCGAGTTGGCGTGGCGCTCAAGGCAGGCCGCGTCCGGCGCGCGTTGCACGTGGCCGGCAATCTGGCCGATGGCATCGAGCATGCGGATCGCCACGGCCGGGTTCGATCGCGCGTTTTGCCTGATCTGGTTGAAGGCCGTGTCTACGATGCCGGCAAACGTGGATCCTGGCGCCACCAGCCGCAGCCGCCCGTTATCGTCGAATCGGAAGGGTGATGGCATGTCGCGTCGGGCCAGGCGGCACAGCGCCGATCCCAGCCGATCCACGCAGGCGAT
>JBBQJP010000131.1:0-6937 GCA_038326025.1 Burkholderiales bacterium | reverse complement strand
GACTCGCGAACACTTCGAAAATTTCTTTTCTCCATCCGCTTCATCCCAACCGCCTGGCATCTCCACCTGGCGTCTGCGCCAAGCCTCATATTCTATACCGGATTTTTTTTTACGTCCGTCAAAGTTTTTTAGAGACTTTCTCACTATGACTGCGGAAGAATTTCGCTTGAAACTCATTCAACCCGTTGACATCAGCTAAGCCCACGATTCTATATCGGATTATTCAGAATTCTGTGCCAGATCGATTTTTTCTTTTCGACATCGATTGATATCGTGCTCTGTCATACGTCAGCGTTTCCGAAGTTGCGCGATCTTACCGCCATCCCATTCATTCGAAGGTCCACTGCAACGGGTAAAAAGACAAGACGGCGATTGACTAGGAAGAAGTACTGCCCAGCGAGCCATGTGATCGGACTGCCCCGCTGAACTGCCACTACACCCTCGAACCGCTTCCTGCTTCCTGCTTGCGGGTTCGGCGAGAACAGTCGATTGAAAGCAATCAGTGAGCACCAGGTCCAATACCTTGCAGCCTGCACCGATGGGGCAACAACTGTCAAGGCTCAGATATCGAGCCGCAAAGCCCGCGCTTATGCTCACCAGCGCTCGATCTCATTCGCGCCCTTCTCAATGTGCAACAAATAGGCGCTGCAGGTCAGCGCCACTGGATTGTGCTGATCACCCCCCAACACACGCCCGACCCCGGAGAACCCGATAATCCTGCCCCTATGGCTCTCTTATCCCTACTCAACGCACAACTCGCTTTTGGGCATGTCGCACTTCTTGATCATGCAGATTTTTCGCTCGAAAGCGATGAACGTGTCGGATTGATAGGACGCAACGGCACCGGCAAGTCGTCGCTTCTCAAAATTCTCGCCGGCATGGACAAGCCCGACGACGGCACTCTTCAGCTGCAACAAGGTCTGCGCATAGCGCACGTGGCGCAGGAACCTGCTCTGGACCTGAGCAAGAGCGTGTTCGACGTGGTCTGCGTCGGCGTGGCGCAACTGAAGGACTTGGTTGAAGAATACAGCCAGGGCCACGGTGACCTCAACGCCTTACAGGACGCAATCGAGGCGCAGGACGGTTGGAACTGGGAGCAACGTGTGCAGGAAACCTTGCACCGGTTGCACCTGAACCCGACCGCGACGATCGGTACGCTTTCCGGCGGCACGCGCAAGCGGGTGGCGTTGGCGCAAGCCCTGGTGGCCCAGCCGTCCGTATTACTGCTGGACGAACCCACCAACCATCTGGATCTGGACTCGATCGAGTGGCTCGAGAACCTGCTGCTCGATTTCAAAGGCAGTGTCATCACCATCACCCATGACCGCAGCTTTCTGGATCGCGTCGCGACCCGTATCGTGGAACTCGACCGCGGCAAATTGCGCTCCTACCCCGGCAACTTCACGCAGTATCAGACGCTGAAGGAAGAACAACTGGAGCAGGAAGACGTCATCAACGCGAAAGCGGACAAACTCCTGGCGCAAGAGGAGGTGTGGGTCCGCCAGGGCGTCGAAGCCCGCCGCACCCGCAGTCAGAGCCGCATCGGCCGGCTCGAAGCACTACGCGCACGGCGCATCGCCCGTCGCGACGTAGTCGGCAGTGTCCGGATGGACGTCGCAGCCGGATCGGGAAGCGGCAAGATCGTCGCGGAATTGACCGATGTGGGCTTGAAGTTCGGCGACAAGACCATCGTGCGCAACTTCACGTCGACGATTCTGCGCGGCGACAAGGTCGGACTGATCGGGCCGAACGGCGCCGGCAAGACCACCTTGCTCAAACTGATTCTGGGCGAACTGCAAGCCGACACTGGCAAGATCCGACAGGGCAGCAATTTGCAGGTCGCCTACTTCGACCAGTTGCGCGACGCACTCGATCTGGATGCCACGCTGGCCGACTTCATCAGTCCGGGCAGCGAATGGATCGAGATCGGCAACCAGCGCAAACACGTCAAAAGCTACTTGTCCGATTTCCTTTTTTCGCCCGCGCGCGCCAATTCACCGGTCCGCTCCCTGTCGGGCGGGGAGCGCAACCGCCTGCTGCTGGCGCGCCTGTTCGCGCGTCCCGCCAACGTGCTGGTGCTTGACGAACCGACCAATGACCTGGACATCGACACGCTGGAATTGCTGGAAGGCCTGCTCGGCGACTACGACGGCACGGTGTTCCTGGTCAGCCACGACCGCCGATTCCTGGACAACGTCGTGACCAGCACAATAGCCTTCGAAGGTGAAGGCGTTTGGCGTGAGTACGAAGGTGGCGTTCAGGACTGGTTACTGCAATCTGCCCGATCCCGTGCGGCGCGCGAGGCCAACGCGCAGGCCAATAAGCCGGAATTTGACGCCCCACCGACCAAAGCGGCAACGCCAACCACCCATAAGCCAGTCCAAGGCGGCAAACTCAGCTTCAAGGAACAACGGGAGCTTGACGGTTTGCTGGCGTCAATCGACGCCCTTGAACTCGAACAAAAGGCGCTGCGTGACGAACTCTCCGACAGCAGCCTGTACCAGCGAGACGCCAATCGCGCCGTCACCTTGCATGCGCGAGACGCCGCGATCGAGGAAACGCTGTTGGGATCGCTGGAGCGTTGGACGGCACTCTCGGCTCGCAGCGAGCAGGCCTAGGCTGGTTCGGTCGAGGCGCATGCCGGTACGCTTGGCAATCCGATCGTGATACGGGTTCCCACACCGGCCGTGGAATCGATCTCGACCGTTCCACCCAGCGCCGCGACCTTGCGCCAGACCACATCCATCCCGACGCCCCGGCCAGATACCGTGGTCACCGCGCCGGCAGTCGAAAAGCCGGGCGTGAACACCAACGGCCATAGCGCCTGATCAGACACGTCGTCGGACACCTCCATGCCTTTGGCGCGGGCCACCTGCAGCAACCGGTCCCGGGAGAAACCCTGCCCGTCGTCGCGCACCTCCAGTACCAGTCGCCCATCACGTAATGCCATGCAAAGGGTGATGTGCCCCTCGGCTGGTTTGCCCGCCAGGCGCCTTTGCTCCGGCAATTCGATGCCATGGTCGCAGCTATTGCGCACCATATGAATCAATGGGTCTGCCAGTCCCTGGATCAGCCGGCGATCCAGCTGCAGCGTCTCGCCCGAGAGCGACAGGCGGAACGGTTTGCCCAAGGTGGATGACAGATTCGCCAGCAACGGGGGCGCCAACGCGAACAGCCCGGAAGCAGGCCCACGGCGCAAGCCCCGCACCGTATGGCGCAACTGTGTCGTCAGGCCACACAAGCGATCCACCCGATTACTGTCGCCGCCCTCACCCGGACGCACGGGCCAATCTGCCGACATCGTGGACAACGCGTCGGACAGTTGTTCAAGCAAGGCCAACTCCGCCCGCGTCACACGCACCGACGCCGCAGGCAACGGGCTAACTGGTGGTTTCGGGTCGGCATGTGATGCATCCATGGCCCGCAGTACGATCCGCTCCCGCTCCACATGCATGGCCAGCAAGTCCATCAACTCCGCGTCCGCCACGGTGCACCGTACATCCAGAAGCCACGGCTCGGCACCACCGCCGGTCTGCGACAGCACCTTGCCCAGTCCGTCAATGTCGCGAAACAGAGCGGCAATTGCCGGGGCCACTTCAGACCGATGGGGTCCCATGATCTGAATACACAGCCGACGCTGCGCAGCCACGGGTGCCTGCACGTTGGCCAAGGAGCGCAATTGCGCGGCGGCCGATCGGATCGCCGATGCGGGCGGCACCGATCCTGTCAGACAGGCCCGGGCCAGATCGACCGATTCCCGCAATGCGGCTGTGGCCCGCGCATCGGGACCTAGCCGCTGCTGTCGCCATAACGCGAGCAGGGACTCAGCCTGGTGCATCAGACCCGACACGTCGGCCAGTCCAAAAGCGGCAGCGCCCCCCTTGATGGAATGGGCGCATCGAAACACAGTGTCAATCCGGTCCACCGCCGCGCCGTTGACGGGCATAGTCGACAGCAACTGGTCCATCACATCCAGGTTGGCGAGTGCTTCATCGACAAAGATCGGATCCGGCAGCATCAAATCAGTCATTCTCCGCAATCAACGGCGCGACGGCACGCATCCAGGCTGGCTAGGTCATTCCCGGCACCGCAAGCTGTCGTCGGCAGGTCCATGCGGTCCAGGCACTAGAATTTGCTGAGGGCGAGGTTATCAGGAATCCACATCCTTGCCGTCGTCCCGATACGACAGCAAGGTTGCGTCCGCCCCCGCTCCCGAGAGGGACTCGCGCAAGGCGCCGCCAACTGACTGCAGAAAACGCGCTACGCATGTACGACGAAACCTCCGACGAACCCGTCCGCATCCTGCACCTGGAAGACTCGACCGTCGACCATGAGCTGGTACGCCGGGCGCTAGAACGCTCCGGTCTGGTGTTCACGCTGGAACACGTCGAGACCCTGGAAGAATTTCAGCAGGCCACGGTTACCGGGACCTTCGATGCCATCGTGGCCGACTACCGCCTGCGTGGCTTCACTGCAATCGACGCCTGGGATGCCCTGAAGGCGCAGCCCAGCAGCGCAGCGCCTTTCATCCTGTTGTCCGGCGCCATTGGCGAATCGGCGGCGGTGGCCGCCATCAAGCTGGGCATGAGCGACTATCTGCAAAAGGACCAACTCGGAAAACTCGCGTCCGTGATCCTGCGTGCGATAGAGTTTCAGCAGACCCGGCTGGCAAAGGACCGGGCGGATGCCGAACTGGCCGTATCCGAGCGCCGTTTGGCCGATTTCGCGGAACACCTGCAGTCCACCATCGAACAGGAGCGGGCTTCCATTGCGCGCGAGATCCATGACGACATCGGAGGCGCGCTGGCAGCCGCCAAACTGGACCTGGCTTGGATCGGCCGTCACGTGTCCGATCCGGCCACGCGTGAGCATGTCGCGGCCGCCACCGAGATGCTGCAGCATGCGCTGGGCGCCAGCCAGCGCATCATGATGAATCTGCGTCCAGCCATCCTGGATCAGGGCCTTGCCGCTGCCGTTGACTGGCTGGCCAGCGGCTTCGAGCGCCGTACCGGCATCCGCACAACGCTGCGCGCCCGCGAACCCGATCATGAGCTTCCCAAGGCCGTGCAACTGACGGCCTATCGCACCGCGCAGGAGGCGCTGACCAATATCGCCAAATACGCCCACTGCGACCAGGTCACGATCGACCTGACCGACAGCGGCCAGGTGCTGACGCTCGAGGTCAATGACAATGGCCAGGGTTTCACGGCACAAGAGCAGGGCAAGGCCAATGCCTACGGACTCAAGGGCCTGCAGGAGCGCGCGAAATCCGTTGGCGGCTGGCTCGACATCAGCACTTCCGCCGGAAAAGGCACCTCGATCATTCTGTCGGTACCATTGACCCAGGATGCGGAATCAAGCGTCAAGGACACTTTGGAATGACACGTGTAATTCTCTGTGATGACCATGCTGTCGTGCGGCGCGGGATTCGCGACACTTTGGCCGACGCACACGACATCGAGGTGGTGGCCGAGGCCGGCAGTTATTCGGAAGTGCGCGATGCCTTGCGCAATACGCCGTGCGACGTGCTGGTGCTGGATCTGAGCCTGCCGGGCCGCGGCGGCCTGGAGGTACTGGCCAGCCTCAAGGACACCGGCCTGCAGGTCGCGGTATTGATCGTGTCCATGTACCCGGAAGACCAATACGCCATCCGCAGCCTGCGCGCCGGCGCGCAGGGTTATGTCAACAAAGCCGGCGACCCGGCCGAGTTGGTCGAGGCCGTACGCACGGTCGCCCTGGGCAAAAAGTATGTCAGCCCGGCCGTGGCGCAGATGCTGGTGGACAACCTGCACGCACCAACCAGCGAGGTGCTACACGCATCCCTGTCGGAGCGCGAGATGCAGACCCTGCTCAAGATCGCCTCGGGAAAACGTCTGTCCGACATCGCCACCGAATTGATGCTCAGCCCCAAGACCGTCAGTGTTTACCGCTCGCGCGTGCTGGAAAAACTCAAACTGTCGAACAACGCCGAGCTGACGGTCTACGCGATCCGCAACAACATGGTCTGAGCAAGCTGGCGTGGTCAGCGAGTGAACAGGTCGAGCATGCGCTGCATCAGCGCCGAGAACGGATGCTCGAGCATCGGCAAGGTCACGGCCACTCCGATCAAACCCACCGACAAGGTGATAGGAAACCCGATCGCAAAGATGTTCATCTGGGGCGCCACGCGCGAAACAATGCCCAGCGCCAGATTGGCGAACATCAGCATGGACACCACCGGCAAGGCGATCCAGAACGCGCTGGTAAACAGTTCGGCGCCCAGTTCATGCATGCGCATTTCCTTGAGCGCCTGCAGGAAATTCTGGTCTACCGGGAACGCGGTAAAGCTGTGCATCACCGCCATCAGCACCATCAGATGCCCATTGAGCACGATGAACAGCAACACCGCCATGTTGTTGTAAAACCGCCCCATGGCGCTGGACTGGGCACTGGTTGAAGGGTCGAAGAACGAGGCGAACCCCAGGCCCATCTGGAATCCGACGATCTGGCCGGCCAGCTCAAAAGCGCCAAAAATCAAACGCACGGCAAAACCGATTGACAGGCCGATACCCACCTGCTGAACCACTGCCCCCAACGCATCCGGGCCATTGATGTCGATCACCGGCTGATCCGGCATGCTGGCCTGGGCGGCATAAGCGATCAGGAAAGCCAGGCCAATGCGCGCGCGTACCGGAAAAGCCCGCGACGAAAACACCGGCGCGGCGGTGAAAACCGCGAGCACCCGCAGAAACGGCCACAGAATGGGCGACAGCCACTCGACGATCTGCGCTTCGGATATCGAGATCACGCGCCGGCCCCGCGTTTCAGATCAGCGAGCCGGGAATCGATTCGATGGTGCGGCGGATGAAATCCACCAGCATGCTGAGCATCCACGGACCGGCAATGGCCAGCGCCAGCATCGACGCGATCAGCTTGGGAATAAAGGTGAGCGTGGCCT
>JBBQJP010000130.1:0-6988 GCA_038326025.1 Burkholderiales bacterium | reverse complement strand
GTCCGGTCCGGCCAAGGGCAAGGTCAGCATGTTGCCCGAGATGCTGCCCAAGTACTACAAGGCCCGTGGCTGGGACCCTCAAGGCCGTCCGACGGCCGAGACCAAGGCGCGGCTGGGGCTGTAATATCACCTGGCCCCCTTCACAGGCGGCTCTTTGGGGCCGCCTTTGTTTTTATAGTGGAGACCGCATATGCACCATGTCATTCTTGGCGCCGGCCCGGCCGGTGTCATAGCCGCCGAGACCATTCGCAAACACAAGCCGGCAGATGCCATCACGCTCGTCGGCGACGAGAAGGAACCACCGTATTCGCGCATGGCGATTCCCTACCTGTTGATCGGCAACGTCGGCGAACGCGGTACCTATCTGCGCAAGAGCCTGACCCATTTCGACGACCTGAAGATCAAGCTGGTGCATGCCCAGGCCCTCGGGGTCGACGCGAAGGCCGGCACCGTGAAGCTCGACAATGGAAACAGCCTGAAGTTCGACCGTCTGCTCATTGCCACTGGCTCACGCCCGGCCAGCCCGCCGATCCCCGGCATGGACCTGCCCGGCATCCACCCCTGCTGGACCATGGACGACGCCCGCGCCATTGCCAAGCTGGCGACCAAGGGCGCCAGGGTGCTCCAGATGGGAGCAGGCTTCATCGGTTGCATCATCATGGAGGCGCTGGCCGCGCGCGGCGTCAAGCTCAGTGTGGTCGAGATGGGTGACCGCATGGTGCCGCGCATGATGGGGCCGACCGCCGGCGGCATGATCAAGGACTGGTGCGAGGCCAAGGGTGTACAGGTGTTCACCGGCACCAAGGTGGAGGCGATCGAGAAAGGCGGCGGTGATGCGCCGCTCAAGGTCAAGCTGTCCAACGGCAAAACCATGGATGTCGATCTCGTGATCAGTGCCACCGGCGTCAAACCCTCGATCGGTTTCCTCGAGACGTCCGGCATCACCTGCCTGCAGGGCGTGCTGACCGATGAACACCTGCAGACGAATGTGCCGGGTATTTACGCTGCGGGCGACTGCGCCGAGGCATTTGACAAGGTCAGCGGCAAGACCATCATCAGCGCGATCCAGCCTAACGCCGCCGAGCAGGCCCGGGTCGCGGCGCTGAACATGGTCGGCCAGTCCACCGAGCTCAAGGGTGTGACGCAGATCAACGTGCTCGACACCCTGGGACTGGTCTCCACCAGTTTCGGCAACTGGGAGGGCGTACCCGGTGGCGAGCATGTGGAACTGACCGATCTGGCCCAGGGCCGCCATCTGAGCCTGCAGTTCATGGACGATGTGATGGTCGGCTGCAACAGTGTGGGCTGGACCAACCATGTGGGCGTGATGCGGGGTCTGGTCGAAGGCCAGATCCATCTGGGCGCCTGGAAGGACACACTCAAGCAGGACCCGACCCGGTTGATGGACGCTTATCTGGCCAGCGCGCAGGGTCAAGGCGAGTGGAATGGCGCTCAAGACGCGCGGCGCAGGTAAAGTCGGCTTCCATGAAGATCACGCTCAAGTTGTTTGCCTCGCTGACCGACTACCTGCCTGCGGCCGTCAAGTACACCAACATGCTGGAAATGGATGTCGCGCCTGACGCCAGCATCAGCCAGATCATCGGCCCGATGGCACTGCCCGAGAAAATGGTGCATCTGGTACTGGTCAACGGCAAATACGTGGAGCCTGCCGATCGCTTGACCCGTACCTTGGTCGAAGGCGATGTACTGGCGATCTGGCCGCCGATTGCCGGCGGCTGAGTCCGATTCGCCGTACACAAACATGCAAGCTTTCTATGCTGCGAGTTTTGATCGGGAAATGGGTTGCACCGAAAAGGAGTGGCTGGGCTGGTTGCCCGACGCCATGGGCAGCCACCGGTATCGGCTTGTTGCGCAGGCGCTGACCGCGCCCATCGAGTCCGGCCAGCTCATCCTGTCCTGGCGCGTCGGTGAGCCGCGTGTGATCGCGCTGGCACGTATTCCCCGGCTGCTGGTGAGTTTCCGTTTCACCGGTCTGGACGATGCCCAGCGTTATCGATTCATGAAGCGCTTCGACTTGTACATGCAACGTGGCGGCGGCTGAGCCGGATGGCAGGTGGCATCATCCTTGCTATCGGTGCGCGGCGCTTGAACGGCTGCACTCCCTGCCAGACGAAGGAACAAAACCATGGTGACCCAGGCCGAACTCTCCGAATTCCTGCAGCGGGAATTTCCGCAGAACAAGTGCACGATTGATGTTATCGGGCCGCGTTCGGCGACGGTGCGTCATGTCATTGGCGCGTCCGAGTTACGCCCTGGCGGAACTGTGTCAGGGCCGGTGATGATGACGGTGGCCGACGTCGCCTTGTACGTGGCCATCCTGGCCGAGATCGGTATCGTGCCGCTGACAGTGACCACCAGCCTGAACTTCAACTTCATGCGCAAACCGGCCAGCGATCGCGCCATCATCGGCGTGTGCAAGATGCTCAAGATCGGACGCACGCTGGCGGTGGGCGAGGTGACGCTGTACTCGGAGGGTCAGGATGAACCGGTGGCTCATGCGGTCGGCACTTATGCGATTCCGCGCTGACGCCGTCGCGCCAACACGTTGTATGTTTCATGACTGGAGACTTTTCCATGGGTGTCGATCCTTTGCCACTTTCCCCCGATCTGGTTCGGGTCCTGTCCGGTATCACCACCGCGACCTTGACGACCGTATTGCTCAAGAAGGGCCTGCGCAATGTCTGGATGCGTGGGGCGCGTCCGCTCAGGCCGGGCCAGTCGCGGCTGGTCGGGCGTGCTTTTACATTGCGCTTCGTGCCGGCGCGCGAAGACCTGGCAACGCCGGCGTCGTGGGCTGCCCCGATTTCGACCCGGGCAGCGATCGAAGCCATGCCGCAGGGCTGCATTGCGGTCGTTGACGCCATGGGTGTGCAAGATGCCGGCATCTTTGGCGACATCCTTTGCGCGCGCATGCAAAAGCGTGGCGTCACGGCGTTGGTGAGCGATGGTGTGGTGCGCGATCTGGACGGCGTGCTTGCCACGGGTCTGCCAGTCTGGTGCCAGGGGGCCGCTGCACCGGCGTCGGTGGCCGGCCTGACCTTTGTGGCGTGGCAGGAGCCGGTGGGTTGCGGCGGTGTGGCCGTGTTTCCGAACGATGTGGTGGTGGTCGACAACGACGGCGCGGTGCTGATCCCGCAGGCGCTGCTCGACGAGGTGGTGACTGCTGCGGTCGAGCAGGAGCGGTTGGAGGGCTGGATCATGATCCAGGTCGAGGCCGGCATGCCACTGCCGGGTCTTTACCCCCCAAATGCACAGAACAAGGCGCGTTACGAAGCCTGGGCCGAGACGCAACGCTGAGGTGGCGTCGACCAAATCGTTACGCTTCTTGCACTTGCACATGTAAGTGTTCGCCATTGCGTACCTACCATGGGTTCCTTTTCAAGGAGAACCCGATGTCACTGCAGTCCCCATTTTTCGGCAAACGTGAACCCGACTCTGCGACGGCGCGGCGTGCGCAGACCATGGCAGAACTTAACGCCCATGGTTCAGCGGCGACGCCACGGCCGTCGAGCGCTGGCGCGACGCCTGCTGGCGCGGTGGTTGCACCCGAGGCGCCGATAGCGTCCGAGTCCGGTCAAGCCCCTGCGCAGGGCGGCAGCAAACTCACCGTGGGCCCCAACATCAAGCTCAAAGGTGTCGAGATCACCGACTGCGACACCTTGTTTGTCGAAGGTACGGTTGAGGCCACTATGGACTCACGCCTGATGCAGATTGCCGAATGTGGGGCCTTCAAGGGTACGGCGTGTATCGATATCGCCGAGATCCATGGAAGCTTCGACGGCGACCTGACCGTGCGTGACAAGCTGATCATCTACGCGACGGGCAAGATTACCGGCAAGATTCGTTACGGCAAGCTGGTGATCGAGGAAGGGGGCCAGATCTCGGGTGAAGTGACGTTTGGTACGGCCGATAACAAGGACAAGGACAAGGCCCGGCCGGCTGGGACGCAGCGTACCGCTTTGCAGGCAGCCTGAACCGGCTGCAACCCTCCGGTGGTCGCGCCGCTTCAGACGTGACCACCGGAGGGTCTGGTTCAAACGGCAACATTCGACGTCGTATAAGCCACGTCGCCTATTTGATTCTCCCCAAAGCCTTGCGGAATTCCTCCAGCCGCTTTTCGTAGTCCTCGGCGTCGCCGTAATCCAGAAAACGGTTGTAGCGCCCATGCGTGCCCAGAATCTTGTGTGCGTGTTTGATCGGGCAGAAGTACTGCTCGGTACGGGCGACGATTTCGCGCAGATACGCGATCAGGCCGTTGCCATATTCGCAGTAGAAACAGTGGAACTTCTCAATGAAGTTCAGGTAGTCCAATTGGTGGCGGTCGTACACGATGTAGTCGGCTCGTCGCACCTTCGTGATGCCGTAGATCGGAAAACACGACCACTGGAAGAAGCTCACGCACAGGTCGAGCATCAATAATGGAATCGCCATGCTGTAGATGATCGGGCCGGTGATCAGGTTTTGTGGCCGGTCGGTGACCAGCCAGCGAAAGAAGTTGATCTTGAGCTTGCGGTGTGCGTCTCGCACGGTGCGCTCGAACTCCACCCGCTTGCCTTTGATCTGGAAAAACATACGGCTTTCCTGCTCGTGCACGGCGCTGCGAAGTTCATCCTCCAGTTCAGCCATCTGACCCAATATCCGGTTGATTTTCTCGTTCATCATCTGATTCTTGTCGATGCGGGTCGGCCAAGCAAGGCCTTGGTGATCAGGCTTCATTGTCCACACCCCGTTTGCCGCGGCGACGGTTGGGAAGACGGTTGGGGCGACGCTACCATTGAAGCAGGTGCACTCTATTGCAATCGGGAAACAGGACATGGCCAGAATCACACGACGCAGGGTATTGGCCGGGATCGGAGCCGCCGTGGCCGCAGTCGGTGCAGCCACATGGTGGGTGGCCCGGCCCAAGCCGGCGCCGATCGGGTTTGCCGTGTCGACGCAAGAGCTCTCGACCGCGCGTGGTCTGCTGGCACGCCACCCCTCGGTTGATGCCCATGCGCATCCGGGGCGCAGCTTCGTGGACGGCGCCGAAAACCTGTCGGGACTGGTCTGGCTTTACGCGAAACTCGGCAGCTTTGAGGATGACACGATCGCCGACATGCGCGCCGGCGGGCTGAGTGCAGCCGCCTTTGCCGCGGTGTCGGATTTTCAGGTGCTGGGACTCGAAGGTGAGGGACTGGCCACGGTGCGCGCCTTCGAGCCTGGCGAGGCCTGGGCCAGTTACCAGCGCCAAATGGCCCGCCTGCAGTCGCTGGCAACCCGGGGCCTGGTATGGCCGATCCGGCAGGTTGGCGATATTGCCAAGGCCCGCGCGGCTGGCAAGGTCGGGGCGTTGCTGACAGTCGAAGGCGGCGATTTTCTCGAAGGGCGGCCGGAGCGGGTGGCCATGGCCCATGCCGATGGCGTGCGTTCGATCACCTTGATGCACTATCGCAATAACGAATTGGGCGACATCATCACCGGCACACCGGTTCATGGCCGGCTCAGCGACGCCGGCGTGGCTGTGGTGCGCGAGATGAACCGGGTCGGCATGCTGATCGATGTGGCGCATGCGCAGGAGCCAACCGCGTCAGGTGCCATCGCGGCCTCGTCGCGACCGGTCATTGCGTCGCATGTGCACGTCCATGGCCAACTTCGCCACCCCCGATTCATTTCTCGTGCGCTGGCGCAGACCATTGCGCAAAAAGGCGGTGGTGTGGTCGGCGCCTGGCCTGCCGGTATCGGCATCACCGATCTCAAGGGCTTTGTGGACCGCGCGCTCGAATTGGTCGACATGGTCGGCATCGACCATGTCTGTCTCGGAACGGATATGGACGCCAACTACAAACCGGTGTTAGATACCTATGTGAATCTGCCGTACTTTGTGGCGGGCCTGGCACAGCATGGATTGACCGAAACCGATATCGCCAAACTCATCGGCGGCAACTTCATCCGCTTGTTGTCCGACGTGCAGTCGGTGTGACGGTTATGTAAGCGCGAGACCGGGTTCCCTGCTATTGCGAATGGATCGGCGCCGGACCGGCGGCCGGCCTTGTGCGCAGCCAGGCCGCAGCAAACAGCAGGCCCAGTACGAAATCGATCGCTGCTGCCGCAAGAGTCTGGGCAGGTACCCGGTTCATGCCGTACAACACGAACACCGGCACCGAGAAGGCCAGTTTTTCGACGATGGCCGGCAGCATCAGCAGGCGGTATCGCTCCACGTCACGTGCGATCACCAGGAAGGCGAACTGCCAGGCCAGGGCACAACCGACAAAACCATAAAACTGTTCGGGGTAGTCCAGCGGCGCCGTGATCAGGCGACCGATCTTCACCTCCTGGAAATACTGGGGCAGCAGTACCAGCAGGCCGTAAATGCCGGCCCAGAAGAAGACGCGGCGTGCGAAGGTTTGGGTCGTGGTCATGAAAGATTCCTGTCGTCGCAGTTTGGCGTATTCATGGGCGCTACAGCTGCATGTTGTCGATCGACACCAAGGTTTTTTTGACGTGTACCGAAATGATCGCCACTACCTCGTCTGGCCTGGCTGGGCGTAGCAGTTGTTCGGATTCGACAGTGACCTTGGTGACCAGGGAGTCGTCCTCCAGCAGGCAATAGAACGGCGTTGGATCAGGCAGGTCCGGCAAGTCGGAGCGGCCTTCCATCGAGCCGTGCGGCACGCGCAAACCATCGAGCAGGGTCTTGAGTCGGTTGTCGATGTCGCCGCCATCGGTGATCAACATGCCACGGCGCTGCTGACGAAACAGCAGCACCGAGACCTCCGCATACAGGTGCAGGCGCTGCGTGACCAAGGGCGCAAACAGCAGGCCGTCTTTCTCGACAATCACGGAGGGTAGTATTTTCCAATTCAGGTATGAGCCTGAAGGAAGACTCGGGTGAGGTGAGTCGGGTAGTGGTTTGATCTGGTTGAAAGTAGCAGTGTAAGTGGGGTGTAGCTGCCTTCGGATTGTTTCAATCGAAGGCCCCTGCCAGGCC
>JBBQJP010000129.1:0-7006 GCA_038326025.1 Burkholderiales bacterium | reverse complement strand
CAACGCTGCCCGGCGTGCACACGCGGCCCAGGTCGTTGCGCTCCAGGTCGATCAGCATCACGTGCTCGGCGCGTTCCTTGGGATGGCCGACAAGTTCGCTGACGCGCGCGGCATCGTCATCGCCCGCGAAACGCGGCCGGGTCCCCGCAATGGGCCGGGTTTCGACGCAGCGGCCTTGCACCGACACCAGCCGCTCGGGCGACGCGCTGACCACGGCGCCGCCACCAAGGTTGAAGATGCCAGCGAATGGCGCCGGATTGTGGTCGCGCAGGCGCTGGAACAGCGCCGCCGGCGGCAACGGCGCATCGAATCGTCCGTGCCAGCCACGCGACAGGTTGACCTGGAACACGTCGCCGGCGGCGAGGTAATCGAGCACATAGGCGACGCCATCGGTGAAGCGCTGCGGCGGTTCCTCGTTGACCATGCGAGGGTGCGACCAGGCTGGCAACGGGGGCAAATCTCCCACGGCCGCAATATCAAGCTCGAGCTGCGC
This sequence comes from Burkholderiales bacterium, assembly GCA_038326025.1. Lineage (GTDB taxonomy): Bacteria > Pseudomonadota > Gammaproteobacteria > Burkholderiales > Burkholderiaceae_C > CAISIP01. The sequence continues at coordinate 6,513 of JBBQJP010000129.1, read as the reverse complement.
CAGCCATTCCTCGGCGCCAGCTTCGGCGAGCATCATGCATTCGCCCGTGGCGCGATCCCTCAGCACCGCCGCAGTACAACGCAGCGCGCACGCGACCGGCAAATCGCCATCCGCATCCGGCAAGCGCAGGATCGGTTCGACCTGGGCCGCCAGCTCGTATCCCAGGAACAGGCCCCAGCCACCGCGGAATGGCAGGTGCGAGGCGTCATCCCGATCCACGCGTGATGCCTGCCAGCGCGCGTCCAGCACATCGAGGAAGGCGCCCTCGCAGACCACGCCGTGCTCGTCGCGGACGACGCCGTCGCGGCCCAGCTGGATGCGTTCGCCCGCGTGCAACTGCAGCATGTCCCAGCGACCATGCGCACCGAGTGCGGTGGATTCGAACAATGCCGGATAGCGCGCCGGATCCAGCCGATGCAGGTCCAGCAGGTCGATCGCCTGCGTCAGCGCACGGACGTGCAAGCCGCGCTCAGATGCGCCGGAACACCAAGGTGCCGTTGGTGCCGCCGAACCCGAAGCCGTTCGACACCACCACGTCCACCTTGGCGTCGCGCGCGGTGTTCGGCACGTAGTCCAGGTCGCAACCCTCACCCGGGTTGTCGAGGTTGATGGTCGGCGGAATCACCCCGGTTTCCAGCGCCTTGACCGAGAAGATCGCCTCCACGCCCCCTGCTGCGCCGAGCAGATGGCCGGTCATCGATTTGGTCGAGGACACCATCGTTTTGTAAGCGTGGTCGCCGAGCGCGCGCTTGATCGCCAGTGTCTCGGCAAGGTCACCCAGCGGCGTTGAGGTGCCATGCGCGTTGAGGTAACCCACCTCGTCCGCATTGATGCCGGCGTCCTTGAAGGCCATCGCCATGCAGCGCGCCGGGCCTTCGCCGTTTTCGCTGGGCGCGGTCATGTGGAACGCATCCGACGAAGCCCCGAACCCGGCGAGTTCGCAGTAGACGCGCGCGCCGCGGGCCTTGGCATGTTCGTATTCCTCGAGGATCAGGATGCCCGCACCGTCTCCCATCACGAAACCGTCCCGCTCGGCGTCCCAGGGCCGCGAGGCGCGGGCCGGATCGTCGTTGCGGGTGCTCATCGCCTTCATCGCGCAAAACCCGCCCATCGACGTCGGTGAACTCCCCCGTTCGGCGCCACCCGCGATCATCACGTCGGCATCGCCGTACTGGATCATGCGCATGGCCATGCCGATCGAATGGTTCGCGGTGGCGCAGGCGGACACCGCGGAAAAATTCGGGCCCTTGATGCCGGTGAGCAGGCTGACCTGGCCGGGCAGCATGTTGATGATCGTGCTGGGCACGTAGAACGGGCTGATCTTGCGCACCCCCCCCTCGTGCAGCTTCACCGCGGTTTCCTCGATGCCGAGGATGCCGCCGATGCCCGACCCCAGGATCGCGCCGATGCGCTCTGCGTTGGCATCGGTCACTTCCAGCCCGGCATCGTCCATTGCCATCAGCGATGCGGCCACCCCGTAGTGGATGAACGGATCCATCTTTTTGGCGTCCTTCGGGCTGACCCAGCGGGTCACGTCGAAGTCGCGGATCTCCCCGGCGATGCGGGTGGGATAGGTGCTGGCATCGAAGCTGGTGATGGGCCCGATCCCCGAGCGGCCGTTGACAATGCCGTCCCAGCCACTGGCCAGGTCGTTGCCCAACGGGGACACCATGCCCATTCCGGTTACCACGACGCGACGCTTCGACATGACAGCTCCTCGGATGAAGTCTTGCGGTGTTGCGGCTCGTGCCCTGCGGAGGGGTCAAGTCCAAAACGCACGGGGCCGCATGCGCGGCCCCTGCGTGTGGAACACCGCCGGCGCATTACGCCTTGACGTGGACCTTGACGTAGTCGATCGCCTGCTGCACCGAGGTGATCTTCTCGGCTTCCTCGTCCGGGATCTCGCACTCGAACTCTTCCTCGAGCGCCATTACCAGTTCCACGGTGTCGAGCGAATCAGCGCCGAGATCGTCGACGAACGACGCGCTGGTGGTGACGTCTTCTTCCTTGACGCCAAGTTGTTCGACCACGATCTTCTTGACGCGTTCTTCGATGGTGCTCATGTTTTTTGGCTCCTCCGGGGAGACGGTTGGTGCAGGTGGGTAGTGTACGGGAAAGCCGGGCGGCACAAGCCTGGTGCCGTCATAAGTGATCTGTTGCACGGCGCGCGTGCCATGGCGCGTCGTCAGGGCATGTACATGCCGCCGTTCACATGCAGGGTTTCACCGGTGATATACGCGGCCGACGGCCCCGCAAGGAATGCCACCGCGCGGGCAATGTCCGCCGGCTCGCCCAGGCGGCCCAACGCGATCTGTCCGAGCATCGCGTCCTTGGTCGCCTGCGGCAGTCCGGCGGTCATGTCGGTGGCGATGAAGCCGGGTGCGACCACGTTCACGGTGATTCCTCGGCTGCCGATTTCCTTCGCCAGCGACTTGCTGAAGGCAATGATGCCTGCCTTGGCAGCGGCGTAATTGGCCTGCCCGGCATTGCCGGTGACGCCGATCACCGAGGCGATGTTGACGATGCGACCCTTGCGCACTTTCATCATCCCCCGCAACACCGCCTTGCTGCTGCGGTAGACGCTGGTCAGGTTGGTGTCGAGCACCGCCTGCCAGTCCTCGTCCTTCATCCGCATCAGCAGGTTGTCGCGGGTGATGCCGGCGTTGTTGACGAGGATCGATATGCCCCCGACGTCGGTGGACACGGCATCGACCAGGCCCTCGATGCTGCCGGCCTCGCTGATGTCAAGGCGGCGCCCATGGCCGCCCAGTGCCGCAAGGCGTTCTCCAATGGCGTGCGCGCCTGCGTCGGAGGTGGCGGTCCCGATCACCGTCGCTCCGAGCGCGGCAAGGTGATCGGCGATCGCCAAACCAATCCCGCGTGACGCGCCGGTGACCAGCGCGATCTCGCCTGCCAGCACTTTCCTGTTCATGCCGCTTTCCATCCTTCGATTGCCGCCTGCAATTCTTCCGCCGTGCCGAGGGCCCGCGCGTCCAATGATTTGTCGATGCGCCTGACCAGGCCTGTCAGCACCTTGCCGGGACCGCATTCGCCGATTTGCGTGCTGCCGGCTTTCGCGAGCGCCTGCACGCAACCGGTCCACTGCACCGGGAGGTACAGCTGCCGCACCAGGGCGTCGCGGATGGCCTCGATATCGGCATGCACCTGCGCGTCCACGTTCTGCACCACTGGCAACGACGGCAGCGACCACGACAGGCCCCGCATGGTGTCGGCCAGGCGGCCGGCGGCATCCCGCATCAATGGGGTGTGGGACGGCACGCTGACCGCGAGCTTGACCGCCTTGCGCACGCCGCGTTCTGACAGCATTGCCAAGGCGCGATCCACCGCGGCGGCATGCCCGCCAATCACGATCTGACCGGGCGAATTGAAATTCGCCGGGACTACTATTTCGGCACTGGAAGCAGCCTCGCAGGCTTCCTGTACCAGCGCATCGTCGGCGCCAAGCACGGCGGCCATCGCACCCGTGCCAGCGGGGGCGGCATCCTGCATCAACTGCCCACGGACGCGCACCAAGCGGGCCGCATCGTGCAGCGACAACGCCCCCGCGGCAACCAGTGCGCTGTACTCGCCCAGGCTGTGGCCTGCCAGTCGTGCGGGCATTTGCCCGCCTTCGGCAAGCCACGCGCGCCACACCGCCACGCCGGCGGCCAACAGCGCAGGCTGGGTATATTCAGTGCGGTTGAGCTTGTCTTCAGGGCCATCCTGCGACAGGGCCCACAAGTCGGCGCCGGCGCCTTCGGATGCTTCGGCAAAGGTGTCTAGGACGCCCGCGTGACGGCTGGCGAGATCCCCCAGCATGCCCAGCGCCTGCGACCCCTGGCCGGGGAACACGAAGGCGAGCTGTGGATTGATTTCGGTCACGGGCTGACCCGAGCGAAACGGGACGCGCATGATACGAGCAATTGCTCTAATGCGTCTGAACCCGGGCGTATTGCATGGACGGGCTCAATAGCGCACCAGCGCCGAGCCCCAGGTGAAACCCCCGCCGAACGCCTCCAGCAACAGCAGCTGGCCGCGCTGCACGCGGCCCGAGCGCACCGCCTCGTCCAGGGCCAGCGGGACCGAGCCGGAGGACGTGTTGCCATGCCGGTCGACGGTCACCACCACCCGGTCCATCGGCATGTCCAGCCGCTTGGCGGTGGCCTCGATGATGCGCAGGTTGGCCTGGTGCGGGATCAGCCAGTCGATGTCATGGCGATCCAATCCGTTGGCGGTGAGGGTTTCCTCGACCACCGCGTCCAGCGCCTTGACGGCGTGCTTGAACACCTCGTTGCCGATCATCAGGACCTTGACGCCGGCGTTGTGCTCTTCAGGCTTGAAGCCGACCGAGACGCCGACGGGATTCCACAGCAATTCCTTCTTGCTGCCGTCGGCATGCAGGTGCGTGCTGAGGATCCCGGTCTCGGAATCGGCCTTCAACACCACCGCGCCGGCGCCGTCACCGAACAGCACGCAGGTGCCGCGATCGGACCAGTCCAGCATGCGGGTCAGGGTTTCGGCACCGACGACCAGGGCAGTCTTCGCGGCACCGGATCGGATGAACTGGTCGGCGACCGCCAATGCGAACAGGAAACCCGAGCAGGCGGCGTTGACGTCGAACGCGGGGCAGCCGTTGGCGCCCAGCCGGTTCTGCAGCAGGCAGGCCGTTGACGGAAAGATCAGGTCGGGCGTGGTGGTGCCCAGGATGATCAGGTCCAGCTCGGATGCCTGCACACCGGCGGCTTCCATCGCGCGAACGGCAGCGTGATAGGCAAGATCGCTGGTGGTCTCGCCTTCGGCGGCGACATGGCGCTCACGGATGCCCGTGCGCGCCGCGATCCACTCGTCGCTGGTGTCCACGAATTGCGCGAGATCAGCGTTGGTCAGCACCTTTTCCGGCAGGTAGCTGCCAGTACCGGCGATGCGGGAAAAGATCCGGCCAGCATTCGACTGGCCAGCGACCTGCTCACTCATGGGTGACCCCGTGTCTGTTCGGCTGGAGCCGCACCAACCCGGTGCGACTGCGCGTGGATGCGGCTGGCGCGGCAGCCGCGATCCGCGGGATCAATCTTCCTCGACCACCTTGGTCTTGGGCACGATGACCTGCTTGCCACGGTAGTAGCCGTCGGCAGTGACATGGTGGCGCACGTGGGTCTCGCCGCTCGTCGGATCGGTCGACAGCTGCTTGGAGCTCAGCGCGTCATGGGCGCGACGCATGCCACGGCGGGATGGGGAAACTCGGGATTTCTGTACAGCCATGGGAGTGCTCCAACTTCAATTCGGTGTGATTCGCCCGGCTCGCGCCGCGTATTTTTTGTCTGATCCAACCCGGTGCATCAGTCCGACGGCTTGAGCCGGGCCAACGCCGAGAATGGATTGGCCTGCTCAAGCTCTTCCGCCTGCACCGGCCATTCCTTTTCCATGGCCTCCGTGCCAGGCATCGCCGGCACGACCGGCACGGCAAGTATCAATTCATCCTCGACCAGGTCGGCAGGATGCAACAACCCGTCGTCTGGCAACAACAACGGCTCGTATCCCTCGGGCAATCCCGCTTCGTCCGCCTCGTCGCGGATCAACCCGAGACGCTGCACCAGCTGCACCGGCTGGAGGAAACGCTGCAACGTGCGCTGGCATTCCAGCGGCAGTGAGGCGTCGATCCTCAGCTCGACATAGGGAACCTGGAATGCATCGCGATCGAACTCGAGCGCAAAGCGAACCACACCTTCGCCGTCGTACAACACGTCACGCAGCCGATTCATCGACGACAGTGGCAACGATCCCTCGAAAACCCGCCGAGCAGCCACCATGCGCCAGGCGTCCAGGACGTCGGGCACCCGTGATTCCGGTATTTCCGCAGACATAAGCGGCGGAATGTTAGGCGCCAGGCCCCGCGCTGTCAAACCCAAGCCCTTGCAGCGACAGGTGATTTGCCCCGCGCCGGGGCCGGCGGCAGACTGCATCCTCGCCCTGCCGGGAATGCCTTGTTTGAGCACCGTCCTGCTGCTGCTCGCCGTCGCCGTCATTATCGCCGCACTTGCCCTGGCGGTGCGCCGTCGTAGTGGCCGCCGCAAGGATGCCGTCATTCAGGTCCTGGACGCGGCCGACGCCCTGGAAGAGCGCCTGCGGACGGCTCGGGTCGAGATCGAGGCCATCGTGGGCAGCGACCAGAACCCGGTCCGCGACGCCATGCAGGAAATGCTGCGCCAGCGGCTCTGGCTGCAGCAGCACGGCCCGGACGCATCGCTGGAGCAATTGCAGACAGTGCGCAACTCCATCGACGCTGCGCGCGTGCGCATCGAGCAACAGCTGGTGCAGATCGACCGGGCACGGACTCTGCTGCTTTGAAGCCCAGGATGGGTGACCTGAACGCGTCCCTGCCGCCGCCCCCCGCAAGACTGCTCCTGGCATCGACATCCCGCTACCGGCGCGAGCTGCTGCAGCGCCTGGGGTTGCCGTTCGAGGTCGCGGCGCCCACGGTGGACGAGGCACCCCACGCGGGTGAAACGCCGGCGA
>JBBQJP010000128.1:0-7099 GCA_038326025.1 Burkholderiales bacterium | reverse complement strand
CCGCCTTCACATGCGGGTGTCTGGCCGGATTGATCAGCATCACGCCATATTGGTTGAACAGGCGTCGGTCCCCTTGGACCAGCACCGCCAGATCGGCGCGGTTCTTGAAGTTGAGCCAGGTGCCGCGATCGGCCAATACGTAGGCATTGCTGCCCGCGGCCATGTTCAGGGCCGGGCCCATGCCACAGCCACACTCCTTGTAGCCATTGCCCTTGCCGTCGCCCAGGCTGGCCGCTTTCCAGAAGCGCAGTTCCGCCGCGTGCGTGCCACTCTTGTCGCCACGCGAGATGAAGCTGGCGTTGGCAGCGGCCAGCTTCGCGAGCGCCTGCACCACATCCCGGCCCTTGACGCCAACCGGGTCGGAGCGCGGGCCGATGAGGACGAAGTCGTTGTACATGACCGGGAATCGCTTGACGCCGAAGCCATCGGCGACGAACTTCTTTTCCGCCACTCGGTCGTGCACGAACAGCACATCTGCGTCACCACGTCGGCCCATGTCCAGCGCCTGTCCAGTGCCCAGCGCGACAACCTTGATGTCGATTCCGCTCGCCTTCTTGAACTCCGGCAACAGATGGCGGAACAGGCCGGACTGTTCGGTCGACGTGGTGGACGCCATGGTGATGGTGGTCTGCGCCTGCGCGTCGACCACCAGTGACAGGCCTGCGATCAGCAACAGCCGGCGCATCGGCTTTAGCCGTTTCATGGAAATGTGTGACTTCGTTTTCATGCAAGTTCTCCTTTTACAAACAAACCAGCCGCAGCAGATACAGACTGCAGCCGCTCGGCGTTGAAAAAATCATCGACCGGCAAGTCGGCCAGCACCCGACCGTGCTCCAGATACACGACCCGGCTGGCCAGCCGCTTGACCTGTCCCAGGTTGTGACTGGCAAACACCATGGTCATGGGCCGCTGGGGGCTGCCGCTGGCGAAGTCGGCCATCAAGGCCTCGACCTCGCGCTTGGCATGTGGATCCAGGCTGGCGGTGGGCTCGTCGAGCAACCACAGCTCGGGCTGACGTGCCCAGGCACGCGCCAGCGCCACGCGCTGCTGCTGCCCGCCCGACAGGGCCCTCGCATTGCGCCCGGCCAATTCCGCCATGTCGACACGTACCAGCGCCTGCAGCGCCTGCGCGCGGGCCGTACGCCAGGGCACACCGTCAAGCCACAAGCCCAGCGCCACGTTGTTCTGTACCGAGGTGCGCAACATGAACGGGCGCTGGAACACCATGGCCTGGCGCACCGACGCGTCGAACTCAAAACTGCCGACGCCAGGGGCCTTCAAACCGTGCAGCAGGCGCAGCAGGCTGCTCTTGCCGCTGCCATTGCTACCCACCAGCGCCACCCGATCACCGGCATCGACGCGCAGATTGACATCACGTAATGCGGCGACCGGACCGAACGTCAGGCCCACCCCTTGCAAGTTCAACACGATCCGCATCAAGGGCACGACCCGATGGGCAATTGCGCAGATGCAGGAAGCGACGACCTCATGCGGCAGCACCCGCAGGGCCTGCGAACGTACCGACTTCGACCCTCTGTCGCCAGCCGCGCACCAGCGCAATCAGGCTGTTGAGCAGCAACATCACCGACAAAAGTATGAGGCCCAGACCCAGCGCAAGCGGCAGGTCGCCCTTGCTGGTCTCCAGCGCAATGGCCGTTGTCATGACACGGGTGAAACCATCGATGTTGCCCCCGACGATCATGACCGCGCCCACTTCCGAGACCGCACGGCCGAATGCGGCAATCAGCACCGTGAGCAGCGCATATCGCTCGTCCCACGCCAGCATGACGCCGCGCAGCGCGGTACCCGCACCCAGCGAGCGCAACTGCTCGCCGTGTCCGTGTTCCGCGTCCTCCACCACCTGACGGGTCAGCGCGGTGACCACCGGCAGCACCAGCAGCGCCTGCGCCACCACCATGGCCTTGAAACTGAACAACCAACCCCAAGCCCCGAAGGGCCCCGAGCGTGACAGCAAAAGATAAACCACCAATCCGACCACCACCGACGGCACCGCCAACATCGTGTTGAGCAATGTCAGGCAAACGCCCCGACCCTGGAACCGTGCAACCCCGAGCCAGGACCCCAGCACCAGCCCCAGACCACAGGCCAGCAGGCATGCAGTGGCGCTGACGGCCAGCGAACGTCCGACGATGGTCCACAGGTCAACGTCGAACGAGATGATCAATTCGAGCGCTGTAACCGCGCTTTGCGTAAACGTGGACATGTTCGGGTATCGTAGGCGAGAGCGCAAAAAACTGCGATATGAAACGCCATGCATAGGATCCAGTTCCACTACACCCTGGGCCGCGACAGCGCGCCGGCACAGGTGCGCAATCCGTTGATCGCGTTACTGCAGGCAGTCGCCTCCGAGGGTTCGATCTCCGCGGCGGCGCGTGGCCTGGGTCTGTCTTACCGCCACGTATGGGGCGAACTCAAACGCTGGGAGGACGAACTCGGTCAGGCGCTGGTGACCTGGGACAAGGGCCAGCCGGCGCGATTGACCACTTTTGGCGCCAAGCTGATGTGGGCGGAACGCCAGGCCCAGGTACGACTCGCGCCGCAGATTGCAGCGTTGCGTGGCGACCTCGAACGGGCGTTTGCAGTGGCCTTCGACGACAACGCCCATGTCCTGACGCTGTACGCCAGTCACGACGATGCCCTGGCCGGACTGCGCGAATTCGCGCTCGCGGGCAAGCCCGACGGACCGGCGCGCAGCGGAGAGGCGTCCGACCCCTTGCACCTGGACGTGCGCTTTTGCGGAAGTGTCGATGCGATCCGCGCGCTCAACGAGGGACGATGCGAAATGGCCGGTTTCCATACTCAACATGACCCGGCGCCCGGCTCATTGGCAGAACGCACCTACAAGCCGCTGCTCCAGCCAGGGCACCACAAACTGATCGGATTTGCCCAGCGCACCCAGGGCCTGATCGTGGCCCGTGGCAACCCACTAGGATTGACCTCACTGCAAGATGTACAGCGCACTGGCGCGCGCTTCGTCAATCGCGCGCGCGGCACCGGCACAAGGGTGTTGCTCGAAGAGTTGCTTGCAGATCACGGCATCGCGGCGCAGCAGATCCGGGGCTTCGATCACACCGAGCCCTCGCACGCGGCCGTGGCGCACACCGTGGCGGCCGGGCAGGCCGATGTGGGCCTGGGCATCGAGGTCGCCGCCCGTCGCCAGGGCCTGGACTTCATTGCATTGGTCAACGAGAACTACCACCTGGTATGCCTGCGCAGCGCACTGGAGAAACCCGCCACAAAGGCCTTGCGCCAGCTGTTGCGCAGCGCCGACTGGCAACAGCAGTTGTCGGCGATGGCGGGCTACCGCCCCGCTCACAGTGGCGAGGTACTGGCCCTGAGCCGTTTGTTGCCATGGTGGAAATTCACAGGGCGCAAGAACGGAAACCACAAAACATCAGATCGCACTGCGGCAACTGGAAGTTCCTGAAGCGCGGATGTTTCATGCGCTCGCGGGTCGCGAACGAAGCGCCACGCAGCACCTTGTGGCTGCCGAAACAGGGCTCGGAATAGTCCCGCCACGGATCGGCGATGAACCCAGGATACGGCCGGGCCGTACTGCCGGTCCATTCCCACACATCGCCCCAACGAAATCCACGCCGCTGAGTGGTGCAGGCTGCCAGTTCCCACTCCACCTCGGCCGGCAGGCGCCGACCGGCCCAACGGCACCAGGCGTCGGCCTCCCACCAACTGACATGGGTCACGCACTGGCCGCCGAGCATGCGCCGGGGCGTGCCGAAGCGGGTCTGCATCACGGCACCACTGGCCACGCCGATCTGCTGCACGAACCGCGGCGCACGACCACCCGCCTCAATGCCTTCTGCGGCGGCCTTGGCTTGCAGCCATTGCCAGCCTTCGGGATGCCACAACTCGGCGCGGTCGTAGCCGCCGTCGTCGACAAACTCGACAAATTGCGACCAACTGACGACCTGCGCGTCGATCTCGAACTCGGGCACCGCAACCGGGTGCACTGCCAACTCGTTGTCAAATACGAAGCCGCCTCCTTGTGCGCTGCCCATGTCCCAATGCGTCGCAGGAACCAGCAAAGGCGCGCGTTGCGTTACCGGGCCCGGGGCATCCATGTCCAGCGCCACACCGCTCAGTTGGGCCATCACGATCAGGTCTTCGCCATGCATGTCTTCATGGGCCAAGGCCAGACGATAAAAATACAGTCCCTCGTCAGTGTCAGCGGCAGTCTCGAGCAACTCCAGGGTTGTTTCGAGCGACGTCAGCAGATAGGTCTTGAGCGTTGCAATGTCGGGCAGGTCCAGCCGGTGACGCTCGCGCGGTGAAACCCGGGCATCGTCCCACCAGCGATCCGCGCTGGGTTCCAGTGAAGGCAATCGGGTCGCCCGCGGGTCACAGCGGCGCCCTCTGGCGCGCTGCATGTTGCGCGCGATCCACCACTCCTGAAACCAGCCGATATGCCCGAGTACCCATGCCAGCGGCGGCGCATGCGGATCCGCGCCATCTTCGTCGGGACGGGCCTGCGCCTCGGTCGCAGCCAACTGCGTGGCCAGATGCAAGGTGTGGTTGCGCGCATCCATCAGCGCCACAGAAAGCAGTTCGCGCCCCGCGGCACGCATGGCTGGCGAATCGATACCGCGGACAAGCGAATGGGGCATTGCGGCTATCTTAAGCCAGCCACGTATGCCCGCCACGTTGGCGCTTTTGATCGCGATTGAAACGCAGGCCCGCTCGAATGTCAGCGGGGCGACATTGCAACGCGTTCAACCGCACAACAAGTGCCATATTGGTGCGATTTATAAGGGAAAGTCCTCTTTCGCGTCTAACAATTCACAAGGAAAATATTCGGTGGGAAAACAGTATTTGTGGTCCTCGCTGGCCACCAATCGTCCAACCACACCGGGCCACTCAGGTCTGGTGCATTCATATCAAGAAGGAGATTTATCCATGGATCGTCGTTCCATCATCAAGAATGCAGGCCTCGCCGGCATTCTGGCAGCAGGCGCTGCGCCCGCCATCGTGCATGCGCAGACCGCGCTTCGCTGGCGCCTGACATCGAGCTTCCCCAAGTCCCTCGACACGCTTTTCGGTGTGTCTGACGTCTTCGCCAAACAGGTCAAGGACATGAGCGGCGGAAAGTTCGAGATCACCACGCACGGTCCCGGTGAACTGGTTCCGGCTTTCGGCACCATTGATGCAGTTCAGGCCGGCACGGTCGAGATGGCCAGCACCGCGCCTTACTACTACTTCGGCAAGGACCCGACGTTTGCCATCGGCTGCGCGATTCCATTCGGTCTGAACAGCCGTCAGATGACTGCGTGGATGTACCAGGGCAATGGCCTGAAACTCACGCGCGAGTTCTATGCCCAATACAACATCATCAACTTCCCGATGGGCAACACCGGCGCACAGATGGGTGGCTGGTTCCGCAAGCCAATCAAGACGATGGCCGATATCAAGGGCCTGAAATTCCGTACCGGTGGTTTCAGCGGCAAAGTCTGGGAGCGTATGGGCGGTATTGCAGCCAACATCCCCGGCGGCGAGATCTACCAGTCACTGGAAAAAGGCACGATCGATGCAGCCGAGTGGGTCGGTCCGTACGACGACCTGAAGCTGGGCTTCTACAAGGTTGCGCAGAACTACGCCTACCCGGGTTACTGGGAAGGTGGCCCGCAGCTTGACCTGCACGTCAACACCAAGGCCTTTGAAGGACTGTCGGCCGAATACAAGGCCATCGTCACTGCGGCCGCCGCGTACGCGCACACCAACATGCAGGCACAGTACGACGCCTGGAACCCTGGTGCGTTGAAGGATCTGGTCAGCAAGGGTGCCAAGCTGTTCCCGTTCCCGGCTGAAGTAATGAGTGCCGCGTTCAAGGAGTCCGAAGCCCTGTACGCTGAACTGAGCAACACCAACCCGGCCTGGAAAAAGATCTACTCTGACTACTCGGCTTTCCGCCGCGACCAGAACCTGTGGTTCCGTTTCACGGAATCCACGTTCGACAACTTCATGCAGCGTCAAAAACTGTAAGCCGCAGGTGCCCGACTGCGTCACGGATTCGGTCCGGACGCAGTCAGTCTTGCAAAGAAAAGGCCCCGCGACGCGGGGCTTTTTCTTTGGACTTTCAGTCCTGCTATGCGGTTTGCCCAACGAAGCGCAAAAACCCAATTCGGGCGCGTGTTTCCTATAGCTTCATGCAACCTGAATTAATCTTGGATCGAATGGATTCATGCGGCTGCTTCGATGCGTTTGCTGCCATTGGCTGGCGCTCCGCAATCGGCTCGTGACGGCCAGCTACCGTCGCACACGGCCGACAGCTTCAGCGCGACCCCTCTTCGCGCCAGCAACCGCTGGACACTGTGCACGGCCGCTGCCGCGAACAGGGACTGGCGGTGCTCTGGGCCACCCACCTGATCGAAGAGGTGAACACCGCCGACCGCCCGCTGCCGCTGCACCAGGGCACGGTGCGCTTCAACGGCGGCGTCGACGCCTTCATCGCTGCCGCCGAGGCCACGGAATTCCAGACGGAAGTCCTGCGCTCGCTTCAGAAAGCGTAGCTGGCCGTCAAACCCAGACCCCACTGCCGCCCGGGCGCCGGTTCGAAGAAGCGGCCGTTGGTGTCATTGGCGATCACCGAACCCACGTAGGCTTCGTCACCCAGGTTGTCCACGCGCAGTTGCTGGCGCAGGCGCCAGGCGCCCAACTTCTGCTCAAAGCCCACACGCAGGTTGAACAGCGTCACCGAATCGGTGCGGTCTCTGTTGAGGTCGTCCACCGCCATGCTGCCCCGGTGCACCAGCTCCAGCGCGGCGGTCATGCCGTGCACGGCGCGGGGCTTCCAGGCCAGTTCGGCGAACAGCGACCGCTCCACCGTGCCGGGAATGCGGTTGCCAGCCGCGACCGTGGCACCGCTGGCGCTGGCAAATGCCTGGGTGAATTTCGCGTTCAACGTGGACAGGGCCAGGTGGGTGCTCCATTCGGGCGTCCACTCAGCGCTGTGAGCCACTTCAAGTCCGGACCGGCGCGTCTTGCCCGCGTTGGCGTACAGCGTGCGGCCGCCGCTGCTGGAGGCGACCACGATCTCGTCGCGCGTGCCGATGGTGAACAGCGCCGC
>JBBQJP010000127.1:0-7184 GCA_038326025.1 Burkholderiales bacterium | reverse complement strand
GGTTGGAAGGCCTACTTTGGGCTGGCGCAAACACCAGGAGTCTGGCGTACGCTGGACGAATGGCTGCGCCACCGCCTAAGGGCCATACAACTTAAGCAATGGAAGCGGGGCACAACCATGTATCGCGAACTGCGAGCGCTCGGGGCGCCGCAGGGTGTGGCACAGCGCGTGGCCGCCAACTCCCGACGTTGGCGGCGCAACAGCGGCAAACTCCTGAACAGTGTGCTGACCATCGATCACTTTGATCGGCTGGGTCTGCCCAGGCTCTCATGACCTCAACTTCTCGAGCCGCCCGGTGCGGACCCGCATGCCGGGTGGTGTGGCAGCGGTGCAGCCAATAATGGCTGTCCCCTATGCCGATGGCAGCAGCGGGCGCACTACATATCCTGGCAGGGACATGTGGCAGACGTTCTGGCGCACCGGTTCATTGAGCCGCCGTTGCCTTGAACCTGAACAACCGGGCAGGCCCCGGAATGGGCCGAGTCCGGCCCGGGTGCGCTGGCGCATGCGCTGAGCCCGATGGTCGTGACTGCCGCAGCGATTCGCCAGCGCCACCGTCGTGTGGCGTACGCCAGCCGGTGGGATGGAGCAGATCGTCGGTGAGAGCCTTGCATTTGGCGGATTGTGCAACGCGCGCGCATTACACACAACGCCGCCGCTGGGGCACGGTCCCGCGCAGTGCGATTGATGACTTTGGCCCGCAAAATCTGATATCTCTGTGTCGGTGCAGGTGCACGCCGGTTCACCCGTGAGACGCATGCGGGTTAAAAGTGCCTGCGAGCGCCGAGATGCACCGATGTGGGTGCAGTTCGTGTTGCGCTCACAGGCATGCTCCTTGCTGGAGATGGTGTGCGCACGTCAGGCGTGAACCACGAGTTCGCGCCTGATCCCGCGATGCCTGCGCCATCGTTACATCCAGAAAGAAGTCCCATCGTGAAATCACCTATTACCCGTGCGCGTGCGCTCACCCGTTTTGCCATTGGCTCCACCTTGATCGCGGTTGCCGCCAGTTCGCTGGCCCAGGATGGTCCCATCAAGATCCTTGTGGGCTTCCCGGCCGGCGGCAGCACCGACGCGATTGCACGTCACCTGGCCCTGGGCATGCAGCAGGAACTGGGCCGCTCGGTCGTGGTCGAGAACCGTCCTGGCGCAGGAGGCCAGATTGCGGCGCAGGCGCTCAAGGCGGCCAAGCCCGATGGCACAACGATATTTCTGTCCAACAGCCATACCGTGTCGATGATTCCGTTGACGCTGCTCAAGCCCGGATTCGATACGGTCAAGGACTTCGTACTGATCGGCCTGGTGGCCGTCAATCCGGATGTGTTCGCCGTGAACACCACGGTTCTCGGCAACGCTCAGGCCGGACTGAAGGATTTCGCACAATGGGCCAAATCCCATCCGGGCAAGGGCAATGTGGGTGTGCCGGCGCCGGCGAGTGCGCCCGACTTCGCGGTCGGCGTGGTGGGTAAGGCCCTTGGTGCATCGCTCACGTCGATTCCGTACCGTGGTGATGGTCCGGTGGCGCTCGATCTGGTGGGCGGCCAGATTTCCGGTGGTATCGGCTCTGTCGGCGCCATGTTGCAGCATGCCAAGGCCGGCAAGATCCGTATCGTGGCCGTCAATGGCACGACGCGCCTGGCATTGTTGCCGGATGTTCCGACCTATGCGGAGCTCGGCATCAAGGGTTACGAAGAGGTGATCTTCACCGCCGTATTCGCTCCGGCTGGCACACCGGCCAACCAGGTCCAGAGTTACAACGCCGCTATCAGCCAGGTCGTCAAATCCGCAGATTTCACCGATAAGCTTGCCGTCCTGGCCATTACCGCGGCGTCGAGTACGTCATTGGAATTGGCCACGCGGGTTCAGGAAACCAACCTTGCGTGGAGCGGCATGGTCCGCAACGCAGGCTACCAGGCGCAATAGGCGACCGGAGGCTAAGGCGCCGTCAGGCGCCACAGCGGGGTCCGGGTCCAGGTACCCGGAGGAACGATCCGATCCTCAACTGCGGGCACGCAGTACGACGATGAGCGCATCGGCCACCGCCTGCACATTGCCTTCGTTCAAGCCGGCCACACACATGCGGCCTGAACGCACGAGGTAGATGCCGTGCTTTTCGCGCAGCGTGTCGACCTCGTCCGATGTCAGGCCGGTGTAGCTGAACATGCCGTGTTGTTCGGTCAGAAAGTCGACCGACATGCCCGGCAGGCCGGCGCTGAGAGTTTCGGCGAGCAGTACGCGCATCCGCTTGATGCGCTCGCGCATCTCCTTTACCTCTTCGACCCAGCGCTGGTTCAAGGCGCCGGTATTGAGCACCTTCGCGACCAGCCGCTCTCCGTGCAGCGGAGGACTGGAGTACACCCGGCGGATTCCGGCCTTGAGCTGGCCAAGCACCCGATCGGCTTCGTCTTTCGATGGGCATACGACAGACAGACCACCGCAGCGCTCGCCGTACAGCGAGAAATTTTTCGAAAAAGAATTGGTGACCAGTGGGCACAGACCGGCGTCGACCATGGCACGGACGGCCCACGCATCTTCTTCGATGCCTTCGCCAAAACCCTGATAGGCCATATCCAGGAACGGAACCAGGCCACGGTCTTTCATTACTTTGATCACGCCCGCCCACTGTTCTTTTGACAGGTCGATACCGGTCGGGTTGTGGCAGCAAGGCTGCATCAACACCACGCTGCCAGCAGCCAGCTTGCCGAAGAATGCCAGCATCTCGTCGTAACGCAGACCGTTGCTTTGGGCGTCGTAGTACGGATACCGGCCGACAGTGAGTCCGGCGCCCTGCATCAGCGACTCGTGGTTATCCCAGGTCGGGTCGCTGATCCAGACTTCGCTGCCCGGCATGAAGTTCTTGATGAGGTCTGCGCCGATGCGGATCGCGCCGGAACCGCCAACCCCCTGAATGGTTGCGATGCGTCCCTGGGCAATCGCGGGGTGGTCGGCGCCAAACACCAAGCTCTGCACTGCCGCCCGGTATGCCGGCGCGCCTTCGATTGGCAGGTAGCCGCTGGGGCTTTCCTGTTCGCGTAATTGACGGTCGGCCTGGCGCACGCAGTCGAGCACTGGCAGTCGGCCTTGCTCGTCAAAATACAAACCAATGCTGAGGCTGACCTTGTTGGGCCGTGGATCGGCCAGGAACGCCTCGTGCAGTGACAGGATCGGGTCTCCTGCATAAACCGGGAGATGGTGGTACATGAATCGTCTGTCCGTGAAAGGAAAAACGTTGATGATAAGTGCGCGTCCGGCGACCCTCCCATCGCGCCAACTGGATGTAACCGGCGTCAGTGCCGAGTATTCAAGCGCCTGCGAAATGTGGCGCCACAGCCTTCTGCGGGTGATTCGCAGTCTTCCTCGGTAAATCCCAGCTTCTGCAGGGCGCGTACAAGCCGCACCGTTTCCCCGACACCGCCCAGTTGAACCAGGCGATAGATGCGCCCGTCGGCATTGCGGATGCCGATCGGTCTGCCGTTGGCACGGGCGAGCCCGTTCGCCTGCATGTCGACGTCAAGGTTATGCACGATCACTTGGTCATCGGGTAGTGGATCGATGTTTGCCAGCAGATGGGTCAGCATAAGCTTCTCCACGTTTCTACAGACTAACCACTGTAAGACGATTGGCTGGGAAGTGCAATCAGGGTCATCCTCGGCATGGGGAAAGGGCCAAACCGGGCGCGCAGCATTGAAACGGTCCCAACGCCGTGGTGTTTTGGTGTGCCACATGCCGCCTGTGATCGTCGGAAATTTCCAATACCGCAGCCCCGTCTTTTCCTAGTATTGCTCGGCCGCCAAAAGCCGTCCCGCCGGGATGGCAGCGGTAGATCTACAAGGAACTGACACATGACCGATACCGCCGTGACACCCGACGCCGACGCTGTGGCGTTACAAGGGCCGGCCCGATCCGAAATATACGCCCAGATGCACAAGAGCGTGCCTTCATGGCCGAGACCATGCTCGCCTGGGGGCGCCTGGATTGTGACGATGACCAGGCCGTCAAGGATGGGCTGGACCTGCTGACATCGTTGCTCGACGCTTGTGCCGTACATCTGGACAAGGAGGGCCGCTACGTGCATCCCGCGCGCGAAGCGGCGTGTCCTGGCACCAGTGGCCGCATCGAAGGCGAACATCTGCACCACCTGGCCAGCATCGCGCAACGGCGAGCGCAGGGCGACGCCATTGGAGACCATGTCATGGCCGTCAGAGGGCCGCTGTGTCATCAGTTGTACCGTGCGATCGCCGTGTTCGTGGCCGAGAACCTTGCGCACATGGAGTTCGAGGAGTCGCAGCACAATGCTGTTCTTTGGACCGGCTACAACGACGCTGAACTGATCGAGATCCACGCAGCCATCGTGGCGGGTACAACGCCCGCCGACATGGCAGTGCCGACACGGTGGGTCGCGCCGAACCTGCGTCCTACCGAACTGCTCGCGCTGCTGCAGAGTGTGCGTCGCGATGTTCCAGAGGAAGTATTTACGGGCATCGTCGACATGGTGCGCGCGCATCTTTCGGACCCCCCCTGGCGACAGTTGGCGCGCTCGATGAACCCGACGGCAGCGCACGGGCTTCCTGTCGATCTGGCACAACGCTTTGTGCAGACGCTGTTTGGCGCCGCTGCGGGAATGCCGGTACACGAAGGATTCGTCGCCCGCGCGTGGAGGCGTGTCGGCATTCCGCCGGGCCCGGCCGGTGTGCATGTGATGGCGCAGGCACTGAGCGACGCGTTCGGGCGGGCATCTTTGCGGATCGACGCCTGTCTGGTCGTGGGCGAACAGGTCGTGCTGCGTTACACCTTTGCTGGCCGCCATGTGGGCGAACTGTTCGGCATTGCTGCAACCGGACAGGATTTCTCCATCGAAGGCATCGCCTGGTTGCGCATCGTCGACGGCAAGGTAGCCGAACTCTGGCGCGAAGAAGACATGCTGGGCTTTCAGCGTCAGCTGGGTCTGACAAGCTTGCTGGCCGAGCTGCCTGCGCAGTAAGATGGCGCGCCATGTCCGCACCTGACATTCCCCGGGATTCCGTGATAGAGGCTTTCAAGCCGACGCCAGCGCTGGCGGATTGCGTCACCGACATCTGGTTGTGGGAGTTGCCTCACGCGGATCCGGCTGCCGAGCCACCATCGCTGACCTTGGTGCCGGACGGCCATCCGACGCTGGCACTGGCACTGGTGTACGGCGACCCTTTGACTGCTGGCTTCGGGTCACACCGCATCACGACGCGCAGCGCCGTGTGCGGTTTTCAGTTGCAACGGGTGCAGGTGTCGTGTGCAGGGCGGGCCGCCGGCGTCACGGTGCGGTTGTTTCCGTGGGCCTTGCCTTGTTTTCTCCCGATGCCGATGCAGGAACTGGCGGGTGGTCGCTTTGAACTGCGTGATGCATTGCATGAACAGCGAGTGGCCGATCTGGAACACGAACTTGTTTCGCTGCCTACCGGACTGGCCAAGGTTCGGCGGGTTGAACGTTTTCTGATGGACTTGCGGCGTGTCACCTGCGCGCCTGCACTGGTCGAACACGCGGCGCGACGGCTGGCCCAGTCACGACAGGTTTCGCGCGTCGGGTTGTTGGCACGGGAACTGGGAACGACCGAACGCACTCTGGAACGTCATTTCCAACACGCAGTGGGTGTCGGTCTCAAGGTTTTTGCCCGGGTCATGCGACTGCAGTCCGTGCTTGCGCGGCCAACCGATCGGGAGTCATGGACCGAAAGGGCGCTGGACGCAGGGTATTACGATCAGGCCCATCTGATCCGGGAAAGTCGGGCCTTGTTTGGTGAGGGGCCGTAGCGCCTTGTGCAACCCCAGCGCGACACGATCGCTGCGGACTTCGACGCGTTGGCGCGCCGCAGCGCGTTGCCGGCGTTACTGTTTCGCTGATCTCACTTGCTCGACGGGATCACTACTAGAGGACCGTCGGTCTTTGGGGTCACCGTCACGGCGCCGGCGGCTGGCACAACGACGGTTTCGCTCTGGCGCAGAACACCACCGGCTGCGACGCTGCCGCTGGTCGTTCCATAACCCTTCATGCGGGCAAAGCAAGCCACCTTGTACTCGCCAGTGAGCGCCTCACATCGTGTCGTGGCGTTGGCCTCGTAATTGGCCTCGGGCTTTGCCAGTGCGCCACGTTTGCGTGCTGCCTCGGCATTGCGTGCTTCCTTCAGGCAGGTCTCCGTGTCCTGGTTCGTCCGCCCGGTCTTGCAGTCCCGGAGTTCCTGCTGGTGATTGGCCGAGGCCTTGGCGCCCGTTGTTGCAACGCCTGTTTGTGCGCTTGCAGTTGACAATGCCAGCAAGGCGCTGGCGCCAATGACGCATATGCGCAGCTGTGATGTCAGGCGGAAATTCTGGTTCATGGTGTTCTCCTTTCAATGAGAGTCGATTGAGTCTATGAACAACCCGCTGTCATGTATGCCGGACCACGGCGCGTGCAACCTGTGGTTTCAACCGGTTTGTTCGTAGGACATGTTCGGCACGGGTGACGAAACGGTACGTCTGTGGCGCTTGCAGTTGGAAAAAGGTTGGGGCGGGGCCCTGACGTTTAGGCCGCGCAGCCAGAACGGGTGGTGTGGTGGGACCGTCGGAGATCTCCGTCGCTCAGGACGGATCCTTGCCACGCGTCTTGCTGACCGCGCTGAAGATGCCAATTCCGAGCAGGATCAGAACACCGATTCCAATGTAGAGCTCGGGAACACCGGCCACCACTGCGGCCCAAGCCACCCCACCGAGGAAAATGGCGAAACCCAACATGTAAAGTGCGAATGACATGAACAACTCCTGTGAAAATTTGACGCCAGTGTCGGAGCACTTGCGCTGACACACCATCGGACCCGTGCCCGTTGCCATGTCAGCGAAGGACTACCCGGGTACGGCTATGAATCTGGGTGCTCCGCGATTCGATCCGCCAAGTTGCGGTGCTGTGAATTCACGGAATGCCTACGACAAACGGAACATCAAAAGTGTTGGCCCCACTGGTAACCTGCACGCGCCCGATCAAGGTGTTGCCTGATTGAAACGTGGCCGCGCCTGCCTGTACGGTCCATTGCAGCCGATAGGTAGGCAGGCCCAGACTCAACAGTTTGCCGACGCTGCCATAAAGCGGCAGCAATTGTTCAGGGGTGTCGGCGTACAAAAATGCGCCATTCGTTTTATTGGCGAGTTCCCCCAGTGCGGCAAAGTCGACGCCGTTAGTC
>JBBQJP010000126.1:0-7425 GCA_038326025.1 Burkholderiales bacterium | reverse complement strand
GGCCCGCAACCCATTGCGAGCAGGCGAGCAACTCGCAATTCGCGTCGACCAGCAACTGCGCGACATGCAAAAAAATCGTCGACTCGTTCGATCATTCTTCAAGACACCGTCAGTCGCCTATATTTCGGACTACTGAGTAAGATGAAGTCGTGATCACCCAATGGCCGCAAAGATCGTCAACGACCAATAACTACAGGTGCTAATACTACGACTGAGGCGCCTATGGGGCAACGTCTATTGAGACCTCCATAATTCATGACCGTCGGCGGTGAAAAGCCCAGCGGTCGGCCTCAAAAGGCCCAAAAAACAGGTCATTAGTTCAATTGATTGGCAACTTCAAGATAATCATGACCGTGGGTCGCGCTGTCGGCTACTTGATCAATGGGTATCTACGAGGACTAACCTAAAGGCATTCATCCCGTGCTTGTTTCGAGACGTCGTCCGCTGGACCGATTACATGGAGATCATCATGTGGGAGTCAATTCAGTACGTCACTAGCGGCTTGACACTTGCTGCCTTCATTGCTGCGGCCATCGCTTGGGTTTCCAAATCTAAGATCGAGGAGCGCGAGCGCCTCATCAATAGTGCGGATTCCGACAAGCGCGCGGATCTAGTAAAAAGTGCGCTTGAATTCTTCGACGTCGATATCGCCGGCCTCACCAAGGACGATCGCTACAAGGTGGTAATTGCTCAGATCCACGCTCGGTCGCGTCGAAATGGAACAGTTGCGATCGTAGTTTGCTTTCTCGCGCTCTTGCTCGCTGGCGTTTCCGTCTATGCCATATCGGAGGCGCGAAAGCCGACGAGCTCTACAGCAACAGCAATAGGAAAGGAGCGGCGGTTTGTCTCGACCGCGACGTCGCCGCTCTCACTGTCGAATACGACTGAATGGCACTACCCGGAAGACACAGTCCGCCTGTCTGGTGTGATTGCGACGAATGGCAATGCGTTGAACATCCGGGCACGCAGGTTGATTGCTGAAGACGCGACCTTGCAGGGACTCGCACAGTCGGCGGAGAAAGGTGCAGCGGGACGTGCAGGCACTTTGGGTGCGACCGGTACCGGCGTAGGTCAGGCCGGCGCGTCTGGTGAGAATGGCGCCGAGGGTGCTATCGGGGCAAGGGGAGCGCCGCACGGCTCAATCCAACTGGAAGTCGATGAGATGACTGGCTCACTCGCGATCCTCTCCTCCGGCCAAACCGGGGGAAGCGGTGGGACTGGTGGCCAGGGTGGCAACGGCGGCGGCGGTGCCAAGGGCGAGGCGAGCCGCCCCGGCCTGATTGACTGCGCCAGCGGGCCCGGCCACGGCGGCAGGGGCGGGGACGGCGGCAACGGTGGCAGAGGGGGAGACGGCGCGGACGGTGGCGCTGCGGGCGATGTTCGGCTTAAGGTGGTGAAGTCATTTGCTGGAAGTGTATTCGTGACGGCCAAGGGAGGTGTCGGCGGTGCGGCTGGACAAGGGGGAGCGGCTGGAGCACCTGGTGCCGGTGGCGCTGAAGGCGATGCACGCGGCCGGTGCAATCCGGCAGGCCGCCAGGGCGCTTCCGGTGCTGCCGGTTCCCGCGGTAGCGTCGGCCAGCCGGGCGCGGCAGGTGCCCATGGTCGTATTGCTGTGGACTTACCGAGTGTTTCGACGACGGTCATCGGCGAATTTCGGTACCAGAATAACTGACGCGTTTGCGAGTTTCTCAACTACATTGGGATCGAGCAATAAATCTGGGTAGCCTCAAGATCAGGCTTGTCCACTACTTCCGCTTGTAGGCTGCCGCCATGGGCGGCCGGCAAGCGGCCAGTGGCGGACGGCAGGAAGTGGCCGAGTGCAGGTGCTCAGTCCACAGATTTCATCGCCACATTGCCGACTGTCAACCTGCACCTTCAACGACAGCTTCGGAGCAGGCAGATCGAAAAGTCGAATGTCAGGACCCAGTCTTAAACAGTCCGACATGCTGGAAGTCTGGGGTACCGCTTGCGATTTTCGAAGTAGATTTCGAGTTTCAAACTGCTTGCTCCAAAGCTGACGATCAGGCTGGCCCTCTCAGTCAGAACGCGGGAGAGTTGAATTCCTTTCAACTGCAAGGAGTTCATGATGAAAGAATCGTCGAACACGTCCGGCCACGAAGCGTGGAACAAGGGCAAGCTGGTCGGCCAGAAGGCGCCGTTCAAGCTGAAGGACATTTGGGCCATCCGCGTGCGATTACAAGTCGAACATCGGTATGTGTCCGGCGAACCCATCTTGAACGGTTGACCGTCATCTCGCAAGATCGTGTGCACGCAATCAATCGTGGACACGATGCTCAAAGATTTAGAGACTTCCAGGTACGCAGTGCGACGCACGCACCGGACCTACACACGCGAGTTCAAGGCCGAACTGGTGGCCGCCTGCCAGGTGCCGGGGTCATCCATTGCTGCGATAGCCGGCGCCCACGCGATGAACGCCAATGTGTTGCATCGCTGGCTCAAGGAACATGCGCGCAGCGGTTGCCATGGCCAGTCTGACCGCGGCAACGCAAATCGATCCAGCGTCGCATTGCAGCAGCACATCCCGGCGTTCATTCCGGTGCAACTGCCCACGCCCGGCCCAGAGCCAGAGGCGCAGGCCATCGAGGTAGATATCCGCAAAGGTGCATTGACGATGAGCATCACTTGGCCTGGCTCGGCCATCGGTGACTTCACAAGCTGGGCGGCCAGTATCCTCAAATGATCCGCATTGACGCGGCGTGGCTGGCAGTCGCGCCGATCGACATGCGCGCCGGAACTGATACCGCTCTTGCCAGGGTGGTGGCCGTGTTCGGTGCGGCACAGCCGCACACGGCGTACATCTTTGCGAACAAGCGCGCCAACCGGCTCAAGGTCCTGGTGCACGACGGATTCGGCATCTGGCTGGCCGCACGCCGACTGCATCAAGGCAAGTTCATCTGGGCATCAGGCGAGGTGCCCACGGTGAGCCTGCAGCATGCACAACTCGACGCGCTGGTGCTGGGTTTGCCATGGCAGCGGCTGGGTCCGCACGCTGTGATCTCCGTGGTGTGAATCGTCGCAGCGTCGGGTGCTGGTTTGCAATTGGGGGATATGCCAATGTGCAAGCCGATCTGGCATTGGCACACTATCGTTCATGGTGGTGGAGCAGCAATCTTTGTCCGAATTGAACGCAGAACAACTGCGCGCGATGACCACTCGTTTGATGACGGATCTGCGCCATCAACGCGCGCTGAACGAGAAGCTGGCCTACGAGAACGCGCTCTTGAAGCGCATGAAGTTCGCCGCCCAATCCGAACGCCATAACGCCGAGCAGCGCAGTCTGCTTGAGGACGAGATCGACGCTGACCTGGCAGCGGTGGCCAAGGAGATTGAGCAGCTTGGCACGCCAGCGGCCCCGCCACCCCAGGACAAGCAACAACCCAAACGCCAGGCATTGCCGGCGAACCTGCCCCGGCGCGAGATCCGCCACGAGCCCGAGTCCACGATGTGCCAGTGCGGCTGCCAGATGAAGCGCATCGGTGAGGATGTGACCGAGAAGCTGGACTACGTGCCTGGTGTGTTCAGCGTCGAGCGCCATGTCCGCGGCAAGTGGGCCTGCGCCAAATGCGAGACGATCACCCAGGCGCCGGTACCAGCGCATGTCATCGACAAGGGCATCCCGACCGCCGCACTGCTGGCCCAGGTGCTGGTAGCCAAGTACGCCGATCACCTTCCCTTGAACCGCCAGGAGACGATCTTCGGTCGTGCTGGCCTGGCAATCCCACGCTCGACGCTGGCGCAGTGGGTTGGCAGCTGCGGTGTGCAACTGCAACCACTGGTTGACGCCTTGCGCTGCGAGATCCTCACACACAGTGTGCTGCATGCCGACGAGACGCCGGTGCAGATGCTCAAACCTGGTGCCGGCAAGACCCACCGTGCCTACCTGTGGGCCTACGCGCCCGGCGCGTTCGAAGATACCAAGGCCGTGGTGTACGACTTCTGCGAGTCTCGCGCCGGCGAACACGCCAGGGCCTTCCTGGGCGATTGGAAAGGTAGCCTGATCTGCGACGACTACGCAGGGTACAAGCAGTCGATCGCCAGTGGCGTCACCGAAGTGGGTTGCCTGGCGCACGCGCGGCGCAAGTTCTTTGACTTGCACGTGGCCAACAAGAGCCAGGTGGCCGAAAGCGCCTTGCAACAGATTGGCACGATCTACGAGATCGAACGCGAACTCAAGAATCTCCACTCCGACGAGCGCCAGCGCATACGTCAGCTGCGATCAGCGCCGGTCATGGATGCACTGCATCGCTGGATGCTGCTCACCCGCCAGAGGATCACCGACGGATCGGCCACCGCAAAAGCCCTGGACTACAGCCTCAAGCGCTGGGGCGCACTCACGCGATTCGTCGACGACGGGCGACTGCCCGTGGACAACAACTGGATCGAGAACCAGATCCGGCCCATTGCAATGGCGTGTTCATAGTGCCCCACCTCGTTAAGTAGTTGAAAACATTGAGATCTGATTCTCGCCATCGGTGCGACACGGGCGAGCTGTTCGCGCGGCAGCCTCGATGATCCTCTGATCGAGCAGGTCGCATGCCCGGATTTGGTAGGGCGCTCGCGGTACGACCTGCTCTGCCGTCAGCAGTCCTTCCTTGATCATCCTGCGAATGCGATGGTTTGTGACGCCAAGCTTTGCTGCCGCTTCGGACATGGTCAACCACTGCCCGTCCTTCTGCGCCGAGCGGTATGCCCTTATGTCGTTGACCATGCGCACGGAGCTCACGCGATGCGCGGTCCACGTCTTGCCCTGGCCCGTGGAAAGGCCCATGCGATTGAGTGTCGCGGCGATGTGCTCGTCGGACCACTTGCCCGCCATGCTGCGCATGATGGCCAGCGCTTCATCGGGCGTTCGACAGCCGTGCCCGCCGGACTTTGGCTTCACGACCCTGACTTGCGAATGCTGGCCTCCGCGCCAGTGAATTGTCAGCACGATCTCTCGCGACTTCTCATCGAGATCGGCAATGATCTCCTGGACCAGGGTGTGAAGCAATTGCTGGCGCGCGCGCATTGTCACGCCGGGAGCCTTCCATGCGCCAGAGAGATCTTGGGCGAGCCCACTGAGGTCGGGCATCGCCACTGCCGAAAGCGTTTGGTCGACCGCGTCGACGCGTCGCTGACATGACTGCACACGTTGCAACGCCGACTCCCAGGCCTTCTCAAGCTGTGCCGCGATCAGACGATTGTCAGGGTCGCAGGCCGCGTAGCGACGCTCTGCCAGCGTCGCTTCGTAGCGTGCTTGCTGCAGTTCCAGTTCCACGATTCGCCGCTGGTCCGCTTGGACTTCCATGTGCCTCCGTTGTGCGTGCAATGCGGCCTCGACGGCCAAGGGCTCGACCGCTCGCAGCAGCTCTCGTGCAATGGCCTCGTCGGGTCGCCGGCCCCCGAAGGTGAAACACCGCGGCAGCGCCAACTGCACATGCCGGCGGTCGCACCGATACACCGGTTGGCCAGCACCACGGCCGGTATATGCCACCGTCAAACGGCGGCCGCAGCGCGCGCAGCAGAGCATTCCAGCAAGCAGCGCCCGGCCCCCGCGCCCCGACTTCACGCCATCTACTCTACCGTAGGCGTTGACGGCGAGTTGCTTCTGATTGCGCTCGAACTCGGCCCAATCGATATAGGCCTCATGATGGTCTCTCAGCATCACCTCCCACTGCTCGACGGGCTTGCCGTGTCCGTAGCTCTTGCGCAATCGCCCCTCTACCAGTGTGGTGCGCTTCTCGCTCTTGCCGTAGGCATAAGTGCCGGCGTAGAAAGGGTTCTTGAGCACCCCGATCACGTTGCGATAACGGATCGGGGTCCAGTCGAAGGACACCAGCTTCTTGCCGTCGGATGGGCGCGGAAAGTGAAACTGTTCGGCGGCCAGAGAAAGAAAGACCTGCCGAGCGCTTCCCAGTTTGCGAAAACGCGCGAAGATCAACCGGATCGCCTCCTGCAGACGCAGGTCGGGATCGAATCCCAACCCGATCTCTCGGTGCCATACATAGCCGATGGGAACGCTGATACGAAGTTCGCCACGCTGAGCCTTGGCGCGGGCGGCCTCGAACATGCGCGCCCTGATCACACCGAGTTCGAACTCGCTGATACTGCCCTTCATGCCCAGCAGCAGCCGATCGTTGGGACGACACGGATCGTAGACGCCATCCAGATCGATGACACGGGCCTCGACCAGGCCGCACAGCTCCAGCAGGTGATGCCAGTCGCGGCCGTTGCGCGCCAGCCGCGATGCGTCGAAGCACAGTACGGCACCGACCTCGCCGGCGCATAGCCAGGCGACGAGCCGATCGAAACCAGGTCTGGCCACCATGCCACTGGCAGACCGGCCAAGGTCATCGTCAATGACCTCAACCTGCATGAACCCTCGCCGGCGTGCTTCCTCGACCAAGTCATACTGGCGGCGCTGGCTCTCCAGGTTGTTCTGAACCTGCGACTGGGTGGACTGCCGCACGTAGACGACGGCTTTGCGACGCAGCACGGTGGCGGGCAACAGTTCAGTGTTGGCCATCGTCAGCTCCCGTCTGTTGCACGCCCGCCGCCTGCAGCAGCAAGGTCGCCAGTTGCGCAATTGCCCTGGCCCGTTCGTTTGGGCTCAGCCCTTGGAGAACGGGGGACTCGAAAGCTATGCTCAACTGCCGGTGCGACATGGGCGCAGGCGGCGCCAGGCGCATCAGTTGTGGTCTGGGTGAACTGGTCATCTTGCTCCTCGCAATGGGTGTGATGGACACCACAGGAGCTTCGTCGAAATCCGCGCTGCAACAGCAGCTGATGCAGTTCAGAAAGGGCCGCAATCGATGCGCGCGGAACGCCAAGGGTCATGCCAGCGCAGGCGGCCGCGTCAAGCATCCAGGCAGCCACGACGATGACAATGCCAGGGTCGACCTCAACGTGGACAACCTCGCCCGTTGCGCGTTGTTCGCTGTACTGAGGCCGCACACGACGACCGTAAAGCGCGTGCCAGCGGTAATGAATCTCAACCTCTTGCCCGACATGGGCAGAATGACCCTGTGATTGCCATCGGGCGCTCGAATTGGCTGTTCGCAGGATCACTGCGGGCGGGCAAACGCGCCGCTGCCGTGATGAGTCTGATCCAGTCAGCGCGCATGAACGGGCACGATCCGTATGCCTACCTGAAGGACATCCTCAGCCGGCTGCCGACACATAAGGCCAGCCGCGTTGGCGAACTGTTGCCGCATCGCTGGCAGCCCGCTATCGAGGCCACCGCCTGAGCGTCAACCATGTCCGCCGTCGGCGGTCAATGTGGAATTGCCGGACGTACATGAACGCCCCCTATGCCAGCCTCTCAATTCATGACAACGCGAAGGTGAAGATTGCTCCCGTACATTCGGACTTTGAGTGCAGCTTTTGGCTGCGGTCCCTGATGGGATCTGCTGGTTGACGCCTCAA
>JBBQJP010000125.1:0-7500 GCA_038326025.1 Burkholderiales bacterium | reverse complement strand
AGCGGATATGCATCGGGGCCAGCGGGCGAGTCTGGGAAACCAGACGGATCACGCAATCAAGGCCGGATAGAAGGACGCAGCCGACTACTTCGCACCGCAACACAAATTCTTCTTGCTACCCGGGAGGCATCCATATAAGACCCCATGGCAATCCTTGGCATGAACCACTTCACTGTCCTGTCAGCCGATCTGGACCGCACCTTGGCCTTTTATTGCGACACGCTGGACCTGCGCAGTGGCCCTCGCCCACCGTTCAACTTTCCCGGAGCGTGGTTGTACAGCGGCGACACCGCGGTGCTGCATGTCGTCGCCGGACGCGCGCTGCCCCAAGAGCCCGCGGGCGTGATCGACCATATGGCATTCACCGGCCGCGACCTGGCGGCAACCGTCGCCACCTTGAAGCAGCGCGGCATCCGTTTCGACTTGCGCCGCCTGCCCGGATACGGCACCTGGCAGCTGTTCTGCGACGACCCGGATGGCGCACGTGTAGAGATCGACTTCGACGCCGCAGAAGCCGCTCCCGCCGGATTTGACGCTTAACCAAAAATTGCCGCGCAGCATACGGCGCGTGGCGGATGATTCTTCCGACACCTTGCCTGCCGATCTCGAACAACGACACCCTCAGGAGCCCACATGAACAGAAAGTATTCCCCGCATCTGAGCGCCATCGCGCTGGCCACCTTGCTGGTCGGTTGCGCCAGCGGCCCCGGTAATTTCACCTACAGCGTGCCCGACCAACCCGAGGGTGCGTCGGGTTACACCGAAAAACCCGGCTGGGCGACGCAGAAATTCGCCGTCGCTGCCGCCAATCCGCTGGCCACGGATGCCGGATACCAGGTGCTCAAGGCCGGCGGCAGTGCGGTTGACGCGGCGATTGCGGTACAGATGGTGTTGACACTGGTCGAACCCCAATCCAGCGGCATCGGCGGAGGCGCATTCCTGATGCACTACGACGGCAAGGCCGTGCAAGCCTATGACGGCCGCGAGACCGCGCCGGCTGCCGCAGACGAGAAATTGTTCCTGGGTGCCGACGGCAAACCGCTGCCGTTCTATGAAGCGGTTGTCGGTGGACGGTCCGTCGGTGTTCCCGGCACAGTGCGCATGTTGGAAATGGCGCATCAGCAACACGGCAAACTCCCCTGGGCCCGATTGTTCGAACCGGCCATCACTTTGGCCGAGCGCGGCTTCAAGGTCAGCGCCCGGCTGAACAGCCTGCTGACAAGCGAAAAATACCTGCGCAACGACCCTGTGGCCGCAGCCTACTTCTACCGGGCCGACGGCAGCCCGCGCGCGGTGGGTGAAACGCTACGCAATCCGGAACTGGCGCAAGTGCTGCGCCAAGTCGCTCAAAACGGCTCCAAAGCACTACTTGAAGGCGATGTCGCCAAGGCCATCGTCGACAAGGTGCAGGGCCACCCCACCAATCCCGGCAAGCTGAGCTTGCAGGATCTGGCTGGCTACAAGCCCGTCAAGCGTGATCCGCTGTGCTTCGACTACCGTGTCGCCATGCGCGATTTCAGCGTCTGCGGCATGCCACCGCCCAGCTCCGGCGCACTCGCCATCGGTCAGATCCTGGGCGTTCTCGGTCAGACCAACGCGGCGTCGCTGCCGCTGCAAGACGGTTTGCCGTCTGCGCAATGGCTGCACTTGTACACCGAGGCCTCGCGCCTGGCATTTGCCGACCGGGCGCTTTATGTAGCCGATCCCGCCTTCATCCAGGCGCCTGGCGGCAACTGGATGAGCATGGTCGCCCCTGGCTATCTGGCCCAGCGTGCAAGTCTGATCGACCCGGCACCCAATGCCCCGACGATGAAAACCGCCAAGCCGGGCAATCCCGCGGGCGTCAAGACCTCATTTGCGCCCATGCCCGATCAGATCGAATACGGTACGTCGCACATCTCGATCGTCGACGCCTACGGACAGGCGATCGCGATGACCACGACGATCGAGGATGGCTTCGGCGCGCGCCAGATGGTGCGCGGATTTCTGCTCAACAACGAGTTGACCGACTTCAGCTTTGCACCGGCTGACGCCACCGGCGCGCCAATTGCCAATCGCGTGCAGCCCGGCAAGCGACCTCGCTCGTCGATGGCCCCCACGCTGGTGTTTGACAAAGCCAGTGGCGAACTGCTGTTGAGCGGCGGCAGCCCCGGCGGCGCGCTGATCATCCACTACACCGCCAAGGCCTTGTACGGCGTGCTCAACTGGGGCTTGTTGCCGCAGCAGGCCATCAACCTGCCCAACTTCGCGTCACTCAACGGCCCGACCATTCTGGAAGAAAAGCGCTTCCCGGCCGGCACGGTCGACGCACTCAAGGCGCGTGGTCACGAAGTGCGTGAAGTCAACATGACCAGCGGCCTGCAGGCCATCACCCGCGGCCAAGCCCATGGCCAGACCGTCTGGTTCGGCGGCGCCGATCCGCGGCGTGAGGGTATCGTGATGGGGGACTGACGATCCCGACGGGGGCGCGACCTGCGCCCCTGCCCGCCTACACGTCGATCGCCTTGGCCGATCCGGCCTGACGGCGCAGTTCGAACTTCTGGATCTTGCCAGTCGCGGTCTTGGGCAACTCGCCGAAAACCACGGCGCGTGGCACCTTGAAGCCGGCCAGGTGTTGCTTGCAGTGCGCCACCACATCCTGGACCGTCAATTCCACACCCGACTTGAGTTCGACAAACGCGCACGGCGTCTCGCCCCACCGCGGATCCGCCATGGCCACTACGGCAGCCGCCAATACAGCGGGATGGCGGTACAACACGTCCTCGACCTCGATTGACGAGATGTTTTCGCCGCCCGAGATGATGATGTCCTTGCTGCGGTCCTTGATCTTCATGTAGCCATCGGGGTACATCACCGCCAGGTCCCCGCTGTGAAACCACCCACCCTGAAACGCCTCTTCAGTTGCCTTGGGATTCTTCAGATAACCCTTCATTGCGATGTTGCCGCGGAACATGATCTCGCCCATGGTCTCGCCGTCCTGCGGCACCGGCAGCATGGTTTGCGCGTCCATCACCCGAACATCGCGCTCGAGGTGGTAACGCACACCCTGCCGTGCATTCAGACGCGCCCGTTCGCCGATGTCGAGCGCATCCCACTTCGGGTCCCGGGCGCAGACCGTGGCGGGTCCGTAAACCTCGGTCAGGCCATAGACGTGGGTCAGATCAAAACCCATGTTCTCCATGCCCTCGATCATCGACGCCGGCGGAGCGGCGCCGGCCACCATGGCCTTGATGCCGGTCGGCAACCCCTGCTTCATGGTGTCGGAGGCATTGACCAGCATCCCGTGCACGATTGGCGCGCCGCAGTAGTGGGTCACGCCATGGTCGCGCATGGCGTCAAAAATGCACTGCGCATCGACCTTGCGCAGACAGACATTGATACCGGCACGCGCAGCAATCGTCCACGGGAAACACCAGCCGTTGCAATGGAACATCGGCAAGGTCCACAAGTAGGCCGGGTGTTTGCCCATGTCCCACTCCAGAATATTGGATATGGCGTTGATGGCGGCGCCGCGATGGTGGTAGACCACGCCCTTGGGATTGCCGGTAGTGCCGCTGGTGTAATTGAGTGCAATCGCATCCCATTCATCTGCGGGAAGCTGCCAGGCAAACGCCGGATCGCCGTCGCGCAGAAAGTCCTCGTACTCCACGGTCCCGATGGCCGGCCCGGGCCCGAACACCGCGTCGCTTACGTCGATCACCAGCAAGGGCTCGGTACGCTGGCGCAGCGTTATGGCCTGCTGCATCACACCGGCAAATTCGGTATCCACCAGTACAACCCGGGCCTCGCCATGGTCGAGCATGAAAGCGATCGACGGCGCGTCGAGCCGGGTATTGAGCGCGTTGAGCACGGCACCGGCCATCGGCACCCCGAAATGGGCTTCGACCATGGGTGGGGTATTGGGCAACATGGCGGCTACCGCCTGCCCCTTGCCCACACCGTGGGCAACCAGGGCACTGGCCAGTTGGCGACAACGTCGGTAGGTCTCGGCCCACGTACGGCGCAACTGGCCATGCACAATGGCGGGCCGATCCGGATAAACCTCGGCCGTGCGCTCGATGAACGACAAAGGCGTGAGCGGCGCAAAGTTGGCCGCGTTGCGTTCCAGGTCCTGGTCAAAAATGCCGGTCATCTGCTTTCTCCTAGCGCCTGCTTGCGGGTCCACATGTGGGTGGTCTGGCATCATTAGAGCAAATTCAGCATTCACCAACTTGAGGCTCGTCATGACGACACGATACGGCGCGAAAGCGCTCCAGCAAATGGCACACGACCTGCTCGTCGCAGCAGGCCTTGATGCGGCACCCGCCGCCAGCGTTGCCAGCACCTTGTGCAGTGGCGACCTGCTGGGGCACGACACCCACGGCCTGGCCCTTTTGGCCCCCTATCTGCGTGAAATCGAACAGGGGCGCATGACGCGAACCGGCAAACCACAGGAGCTCAATTCCAAGCCCGCCGCAATGTTGTGGGATGGACAGCGCCTGCCCGGCCCCTGGCTGATGGATCTTGCGCTCGACCGCATGATTCCCGCGGCACGCGAATTCGGCCTGGCTTCGATGGTGATCCGGCGCAGCCACCATATCGCCTGCCTGGCGGTCTACCTGATGCGTGTAGCTGAAGAAGGCCTGCTGGGTGTGGTCGCCTGCTCCGACCCCAACACCGCCAGCGTGGCGCCCTTCGGAGGCACCCGCGCCGTGATGACGCCAAATCCGATTGCGATCGGATTCCCCACATCCAGCGGTCCGGTACTGATCGACATTTCCGCCTCGATCACCACCAACGGCATGGTCAATCGCAAGGCCGCCGCCGGCGAAAAATTCGCCGAAGCCTGGCTGATGGACGCACAAGGCAAGCCAAGCAACGACCCAGCCGTGCTGGCCCAGGACCCTCCCGGCACCATCCTGCCTGTCGGCGGCGTGAGTTATGGTCACAAAGGTTACGGCCTGGGCCTGACGGTTGAGGCCCTGACGGCCGCCCTCGCCGGCCACGGCCGCGCCGACCCGCGCGAAGGCTGGGGCGCCACCGTGCATATCACGCTGCACGACCCCGACGCCTATGGCGGAAAGGACGCCTTTTTGCACCAGATGGACTGGCTGGCAAACGCATGCAAGGACAATCCACCGCGTCCGGGCGGACCCGCCGTTCGACTGCCCGGCCAGGGCGGCATGTTGCGACGCCAACAGCAGCTGGCCGAAGGCATCGCACTGCATCCCAGCATTGCTCCGATGCTGGCGCCCTTCTGTAGCCAATACGCCTGCCCCTTCCCACCTGCCGTCTAGCACTCCACACCCGCAACGCGCCGCCAAGCGCGAAACCCGCAAGCCGTGTCCATCCCCCAGTCTTTCATCCAGGAACTCGTCGCGCGCGCCGATGTGGTGGATATCGTTGGGCGTTATGTGCCGCTGCGCAAGGCCGGCGCCAATTTTTCCGGGCTTTGCCCGTTCCACTCCGAAAAGTCGCCCTCGTTCACGGTCAGCCCGAGCAAGCAGTTCTACCACTGCTTTGGTTGCGGCAAGAACGGCAACGTCATCAGCTTTTTGATGGACCATGCCGGCATGGGCTTCGTCGAGGCGGTCAAGGAGCTGGCCGGCCAGTTCGGCATGCAGGTGCCCGAGGAAGACCTGTCGCCCCAGCAGCGTGCCCGTGTGGCCGAGCAGCGCGAGAAGCAGAACACGCTGACCAGTGTGCTGGAGAAAGCAGGCGATGCCTACCGTCGGGAACTGAAGGACACGCCCGAGGCAGTGGCTTATTGCAAGGGCCGCGGCCTGAGTGGCGACATAGCGCGTCGGTTTGGTCTGGGTTACGCGCCCCAGGGTTGGCGCAGCCTGGCCAGCATATTCCCCGACTATGACGATCCGCTGCTGGTGGAAAGCGGGCTGGTGATCCTGAACCAGGAAGACCCCGACGAAGAAAAACGCTACGACCGGTTCCGTGATCGCCTGATGTTCCCGATCCGCAACGTCAAGGGCGAATGCATTGGCTTTGGCGGACGGGTGCTTGGGGACGACAAGCCCAAATACCTGAATTCGCCCGAAACCCCGGTTTTCAGCAAGGGTCGCGAGTTGTACGGCCTGTTTGAAGCCCGCACTGCATTGCGCGAGCAGGGCTTTGTGCTGGTCACGGAGGGCTACATGGACGTGGTGGCGCTGGCGCAACTCGGTTTTGCCAATGCCGTGGCCACGCTGGGCACAGCCTGCACACCTGAGCACGTGCAAAAGTTGTTCCGTTTTACCGATGCCGTGGTGTTCAGCTTCGACGGCGACAACGCCGGCCGGCGCGCCGCACGCAAGGCACTGGAGGGCGCCCTGCCGCATGCCACCGACGTGCGCAACGTGAAATTCCTGTTCCTGCCGCCCGAGCACGATCCTGACAGCTTCATCCGTGCCAACGGGCAAGAGGCCTTTGCCCGGTGCATCCAGGAGGCGGTTCCGCTGAGTCGCTTCCTGATTGATGCTGCCTGCGAAGGCTGCGACCTGCAGACCGTCGAGGGCCGCTCGCTGATGGCCGCCCACGCGCGGCCATTGTGGAGCCAGTTGCCAGACGGCGCCCTCAAACGCCAGTTGCTGGGTGAAATCGCGGGCCAGGTGCAATTGCCGGTGCAAGACCTGACGGCGTTATGGGGCCCGCCCGACAAGCCGGTGGCAAGGGAGCCGGAAACGTCGTCGCGCCCCGCCGCCGGCCACTCGGGCTCTGCGCCGGGCCGGTCGACGCGCAGCGGCCGTCCGTGGTCAGGGACTTCAACAGCCCGGCGCACGGGCGCACGCAGCATGCCGGCGAGCCGGGCCGACCATGCGGCGCGTATCCTGCTCAGCCACATGGCGGCCTGGGACCAGTTCCCGGCCGAGGATCACGCCCTGTTGTGCCAGCTACCACCGCCCCATGGCGAACTGTTTGTGTGGCTAGAACATGAACTGCACGAACGCGGCGCGCAACCCTGGGGCGCGATTCGCGAAGGCCTGCGCGACCATCCTTCCGAGGAACTGGCATTGCGGGTCATGGCTGACGCACAACTCCCGAACGCGGAGGACCAGCAGGATACCGTTCAGGAACTGCGCAATTTGCTTCAACGCATGCTCGTTGAACACATCAAGATGCAGGAAACCCTGGAAATCGCAGCCTCGCAAACCGATCCGCAGGCCTTGCAGCGTTACCGCGAACTGCAGGCCAGGCGCCTTGCGCTGGAGTCGGCCATCCGCTTGCGCCCCTGATTTCCGGCTGCCATATCACCCGACAGGGGTGGGCAAAAGGTCTTTCAATTGGTATAATCCGCCCCTTGTCCGCGCAAGAGCGACAGCAGCACCTCCGGGCCAGGCCTACCGATGACGACGTTCACGACCGGCCAACCTACCGCAAGGATTGCATTCCAAATGTTCGCCCCAACATCTTGCTGGCCAAGTTCCCGTTCACGCCCCTGCCGTAAGCGCGTCCTGTTACGGCGCCGGTCTTCTTTGTTTCTTTGCTGCCCAAAGGTTTTTCATGCCTGCAAGTAAGTCTCCAAAGTCT
>JBBQJP010000124.1:0-7523 GCA_038326025.1 Burkholderiales bacterium | reverse complement strand
ATGTCGTGGCCCGCAACGCGGGTCTGCAGTCGGGCGCCCATTTCGTCCGAGAACACTTGAAAGCGCAAGCGTTGGGCCTGGCGCACCTCGTCCTGGTCGCGTGCCCAGACTACCTGTATCGCATCGGTTTGCGTCGCCGCGAAGCTTGCGCCAGGGCGCACCTGCGGTTTGCACTGGTGCGTCGACATGTCAGACGCCGCCAGCGCCATGGAATCGGGTTGGTGCTGTTCATTCATGCCGCCAGTGTCTGGCCGGCCGGTGTCAGGCTTGTGTCAATCGAATGTCAATTGTGTGACGCGCTGTTCAGCGCAAGCCGTGGTGTCCGAGTTTGTGCGCAAGTTCGATCGCCGAGTCGACCGCCATTTTCTCGAAGATGTTGGCGCGGTGGAATTCGACAGTGCGCTGGGTAATGCCCAGATGGTCCGCAATGGTCTTGTTGTAATGGCCGAGGATGAGTTCGTCGAGCACTTCGAGCTCGCGTGGACTCAGGCTCGCCAATGCCTGACGCAGACGCTGGTGATCGGCCGTTTCGTCGACCAGCGACTGCGCGGCCACCAGCGCCTTCTCGACTTTGTCCACCAGCACGTTGTTCTGGAACGGCTTTTCCAGAAAGTCCCAGGCGCCGTTCTTCACTGCGGTGACGGCCATGCTCACATCGCCGTGCCCGGTCAGGAACAGCACAGGCCACGGGCAGGCCAGTTCCTTGAGCTTCTCGAAGGTGGTCAGTCCCGACAACGGCGCCATGCGTATGTCAAGCAACACCACGGCATGGCCCCAGTCGGGTGGTACCTTGCGGGCCATGGCCAGAAAGCTCTCACCGCCCGGCCAGGCCGCGACCTGATGTCCGCGCGAATCGAACAGCCAGGACAAGGCGTCGCGAAAATCCGGGTCGTCGTCAACAACGTGAATCTGTGCAGTCATGGGGTGGTGTCCGATACGGTGGGTGGTCTGGCGCCACTGGGCTGGGTCAAGGCCAGCCACATCGTGAAGCGGGCGCCGCCCAGTTCCGGGTCGCGTCCGACCTCGATGCGTCCATGGTGGGCCTCGACCACCGAACGGCAGATCGCCAGGCCCATGCCCATGCCGCTGCCATCTTCCTTGCCACTGTAAAACGCGGTGAACACCTGGTCGGTCTGCTCTGGCGGCACGCCCGGCCCGCTGTCAGCCACCGCAATGCCCGCCATCGCCGGCAACATCGGCATCGAGATGCGAAACCGCGCAGGGCCGGCGCCGCAGCTGGCCCAGTGCTCGGCATTGGCCAGCAAGTTCAGCACCGCGTGCTCGAGCAGCAAGGCATCGGCCATGATCCATACCGGCGCCTGTGCCAGGTCCAGTTCGAGTTCAACGTCGCTCGCGCGTGGGCGCTGGCGCACGATCTGCTGCACCAGTGCGACCAGATCCACGTTCTGCCGCGACAACTCGCGGCGCCGGGCAAAGGCATGGACGCGCTGGATGATGTGGCCGGATTTCTCTGCCAACCGCTCCATGCGTTCCGTGACCGTGGCCGCCTCTTCCAGCGTGATCTGACCGGCCCTCAGCCGGTTGCGCAAACCAGTGGCGAAGCCGCTCAGCGCGCCCAGCGGCTGATTGAGTTCATGCGCCAGCGTGGAGGCCACCTCGCCGATCGCCACCAGGCGCCCGGAGGCCTCGAGTCGCTTCTGCTGGCGCTTGGCCATGCGCTCGGCCTGCTTGCGCTCGCTGATATCGAGCACCGAACTCATCCAGCCCAGTTGCTGGCCCTGCGGGCCGCTCAAGGGTGCTTCATGCACCAGCACGTCGACCAGGTGGCCGTCGCTGTGCTGGAACTGCAGTTCGACGCCGGCATGTTCCGCGGTGCGGGCGATCAGGCGTTCAGTCACCGGTTGCGGGTTTTCTGCCAGTCCCTTGGACCAGTAGGGCAGCGGCGGTGAACGCCCGACCAGATCCTGCGCCGCGTAACCGACAATGCGGCAGAACGCCTGGTTGACGTACAGGATGCGTCCCTGCAGATCCCAGGCACGTAGCCCCACGGTCAGCGAGTCTTCCATCGCGCGGCGCAGCGCCACCTGCGATTGCAGCATGACCTCGACCCGCTGGCGCTTGACAAAGTCGCGGCGCAAGGCCATCAGGCTGGCCAGCATGCCCAGCAGAAACAGCAGCGCAACGCCAAAAAAGGCGCGCGGAACGCTGGCCGGGCGCGAGTCCAGTGGTGTGACCCGGATCGACAGGTCGGTGCCGGCCAGATTGAGCTGTGAGTGGTAGCTGGCGACGTCACGCCGTGCGTCGCGCGGGTCCTGCTGGTTGTCCATCAGCTGCAGCCGGTGGGCTTGGGCAAACCAGCTTGGCACCAGGCGCTCGATGGCCGTGGACAAGGCGATGGAGGCGAGGTAGTTGCCGACAAATTCACCGCGCTCGAAGGCCGGCACTGCCAACCAGATCACATCACCTTCGCTGCCGTCGGGCCTGCGCATCGGCCCGGCGTAACTGGCACGGCGCAAATTGCGCGCGATATCGCGCATCGCACCCAGGGCAGCTGCGTTGTCGGCATGGCTGTCGGCGTCGGTGCTCAGGCGCGCCAGGTCGGCATCATCCACCTGCGCGCCCTTCGCGTCGAGCCAGCCGCGCGCCAATATCACCCCTGGCTCCGACCACAGCAGGCCACCGTGGAATTGCTGCAGCGAATCGTCGCGTGCGTCGGTGTCACGCTGGCGCCGCGCCTGCGAGCGCAGGTCATCCTCGAGCCGGCGGAAATGGAACGCGATGCTCTGCTCCAGCCACTGTGCGTCGGCCATGTTCTGGCGCACCTCTTCTTCTGCCTCGAAGTTCTGCAGGTACAACACCAGGGCCACCACCGAGGCCACCATCAAGGCCAGGAAGCCGAGCAGCCACAATTGGGCCCGCAGGTCGCGTCCCGGTTGCGACGTGACGGCGCTGGCCAGCGCGGCAAAGTCAAATGGAGGGTCGCCCGATGCGGGTTTCATGGGAGTGCAGATGGCGGCAATGGCCTCTAGGATAACGACCATGACACGCACGCATCGATTCGGCATGGGCGCCACCTGTTGGCGCATGGCGCTGGTCTGCCTGTTGTTGTGGCCGGTGCTGGCGCAGTCCGAGGTGGTGATCCGCTTCTCGCATGTGGTCGCGCGCGACACGCCCAAGGGGCTGGCGGTCGAGCGCTTCAAGACCCTGGTCGAACAACGCTCCGGCGGACGGGTCCGAGTTGCGGTGTACCCGGCCGCGCGACTGTACAGCGACCTGGACGAGATGGAGGCGCTGCGCCTCGGCGCGGTAGAAATGCTGGCGCCCTCGTTGTCCAAGTTCGGGCCGATCGGGTTTCCGGAGTTCGAATTGTTCGACCTGCCGTTTCTGTTCGAGCGTATGGTGGACGTTCACCGGGTTACCCAGGGCGAGGTCGGGCGGCGACTGCTCGATTCACTGGCACGCCAGGGTCTGGTGGGGCTTGGCTTCTTTGACAACGGTTTCAAGCAGATGAGCGCGAATCGGCCGTTGCGCGAGCCAGGGGATTTCAATGGCCTGCGCATGCGGGTGCAGGCCTCGCGTGTGATCGCTGCGCAGTTCAGGGCCCTCGGTGCGCGGCCTGTTGTGCTGGCTTTCAGCGAGACCCGGCGAGCCCTGGCGGCCGGTGTCGTCGACGGTACCGAGAATCCGATGTCGAACTTCTGGACCCAGCAGATGCACCAGGTGCAAAGCCACCTGAGCCTGACCAACCACGGCTACCTCGGGTACGCGGTGGTGGCCAACCAGCGCTTCTGGAGCAGCCTGCCGGCGCAGGACCGCGACGTGGTCGCCCAGGCGCTGCAGGAAGCGCTGGCCTACGGCAACGCCATTGCCGATGCCGAAAACGCGCGTGCCTTGCAGGCCTTGCTGGCGGCGGGCACGACCCAGGTGCACGCGCTGTCGGCGCGCCAGCGGGCCGAACTGCGTGCCAGGGTGCAGCCGGTATACGACCAGTTGTCGGTGCGAATCGGCGCACGCTGGATCCGTGACGTGCGCGAGGCCTTGGCGCCGTAAGCCGTGATTGGGTCGATGAACTGCGGGTTAACCCTACTGTTGAACGCCACAGTTGGCAGCAAGGCCTGCAAAACCTATCGTTAGGGCATCCCACAGGATTCCGTAACTTGCATAGGAGACAGCAATGAAATTCAAACTGATAGCGGCAGCAGCGCTGCTGACACTGGGCCTTAGCGCACAGGCGCAGATGGTCATCAAGCTCAGCCACGTGGTGGCCGACGCCACGCCAAAAGGCCAGGCATCGATCAAGTTCAAAGAACTGGCCGAGAAGGCCTTGCCGGGCAAGGTACAGGTTCAGGTGTTCCCGAACAGCCAACTGTTTGGTGACGGCAAGGAGATGGAAGCACTGGCGCTGGGCGACGTGCAGATCATCATCCCGTCGCTGGCCAAGTTCGGCAAGTACACGCCCAAGCTGCAGATTTTTGATCTGCCCTTCCTGTTTGACGATCTGGCCGCGGTGGACCGCTTCCAGGCGAGCAAGGACGGACAGGCCCTGCTCAAGTCGATGGAGAAGAAGAACATCATCGGTCTGGGTTACCTGCACAACGGCATGAAGCAGTTGTCAGCTGGCAAGGCGTTGAACACGCCGGCCGATGCCAAAGGCCTGAAGTTCCGCATCCAGAGTTCGGACGTGCTTGAGGAACAGTTCAAGGCCGTGGGCGCGAACCCGCAGAAGCTGGCCTTTGCCGAGGTTTACCAGGCGCTGCAGACGGGCGTGGTCGACGGCACCGAGAACCCGTGGTCGAACATCTACAGCAAGAAGTTCCACGAAGTGCAAGGCTTCATCATGGACAGCAACCATGGCATCCTGGACTACATGGTCATCACCAATGCCAAGTGGTGGAACGGTCTGCCGGCCGACGTGCGCACTGCGCTCAATGGCGCCATGCAGGAAGCCATCAAGCACGGTAACAAGATCGCCGAAGAAGAAGGCACGGAATACCGCACCAAGGTGATCGCCGACAACAAGGCCAAGGTCGTTCCGATGAGCAAGGAAAACCTGATGGCATGGCGCGTCGCGATGAAGCCGGTCTGGAAGAAATTCGAAGGCGAAATCGGTGCGGACCTGATCAAGGCGGCCGAGAAGGCCAACAAGTAAACAGGCCCTGACGCACACCGCGCAGGTCGTGTCATCACCCCGGCTTGCCCGGGGTTTTTTCTGGAATCATCATGAAGATACTGGACCGCCTGGAAGAGTGGATCATTTCGCTGATGTTGTTCGCCATGACAGCGCTCGCATTTTTGCAGGTGGTCCGGCGATACGTGTTCAACACCGGGTTCTCCTGGAACCTGGAACTGACTGGCATCTTTTTCGCCGTCATGATTTTTGTCGGCATTTCCTACGGCGTGCGTGTGGGCTCGCACATCGGCGTCGATGCGCTGGTCAACCTGCTGTCCCCACCCAATCGGCGTCTGGTGTCGATGCTGGCGGTGGCGCTGTGCATGGTGTATGTCGGATTCGTGTTGTATGGCTCGACCTTCTATGTGAGCAAGATGCACGAAATCGGGGTCGAGCTCGATGACCTGCCGGTTGAGCGCTGGAAGGTGCTGATCATCATGCCCATCGGGTATGCCCTGGTCGGACTGCGCTTCTTCCAGATTTTCTACAACCTGGCTACCGGCAAGACCGATAGCCTGCATCTGGCCGATGAAGCCGCCGATGCGATGAAGCTCAAGCAGCCGGAGACCGAGCAATGAATACCGCCCTCCTGTTCATCTGCATGTTCCTGTTCATGGCCATCGGTATTCCGGTGGCGATCAGTCTGGGTCTGGCCAGTCTGCTGACGATCGCGTTTTTCTCGCAGGACTCGATCGCCTCGATGTCGATCAAGCTGTTCGAAACCAGCGAGCATTACACCTTGATGGCGATCCCGTTTTTCGTGCTCGCCGGCAATTTGATGTCCACTGGAGGCGTGGCCAAACGCATGGTGCGTTTTGCGATTGCGGCAGTGGGTCACATGCGCGGCGGCCTGGCAATTGCCTCCATCCTGGCCTGCATGTTGTTTGCGGCGGTGTCGGGCTCGAGCCCGGCCACCGTGGTGGCGATCGGCTCCATCGTCATCGCCGGCATGGTCAAGAACGGATACACCAAGGAGTTCGCGGCCGGGGTGATCTGCAATGCCGGCACGCTCGGCATTCTGATTCCGCCGTCCATCGTGATGGTGGTGTACGCCGCCGTGACCGAAGTGTCGGTGGGCCGCATGTTCATGGCCGGCGTCGTGCCCGGCATCATGCTGGGCCTGATGCTGATGGTGGCCGTTTGGTGGCGCGCCGGCAAGCTGCAGATCACGCCTCCGCCCAAGGCCAGCGGCAAGGAAGTGTTCCGCGCTTTCCGCGAATCGATGTGGGGGCTGGCGCTGCTGGTCATCATCATGGGCGGTATTTACGGCGGGGTGTTCACGCCCACCGAGGCGGCCGCAGTATCAGCGGTGTATGCGTTGGTGGTAGCGGTGTGGGTGTATCG
Source organism: Burkholderiales bacterium (assembly GCA_038326025.1). GTDB lineage: Bacteria > Pseudomonadota > Gammaproteobacteria > Burkholderiales > Burkholderiaceae_C > CAISIP01. Next base: position 1,048 of record JBBQJP010000124.1, on the reverse strand, counting down.
TGATCTGCGCATCCGTGATCTGCCCGAGGTGTTCCTGGAGTCGGCCAAAACCACGGTGATGATCATGTTCATCGTGGCCAACGCCTTGCTGTTTGCGCATGTGCTGACCACCGAACGCATTCCGCAGGCGATTGCCGAGCAGATCCTGGCGGTGGGCATGTCGCCGTGGATGTTCCTGCTGGTGGTCAACATCATCCTGCTGATCGCAGGTAACTTCATGGAGCCGACCGGCATCATCCTGATCCTGGCGCCCATCCTGTTCCCGATTGCCACGCAACTGGGCATCGACCCGATTCACCTGGGTGTGATCATGGTCGTGAACATGGAGATCGGCATGGTGACGCCGCCGGTGGGGCTCAACCTGTTCGTCACCAGTGGCGTGACCGGCATGAACCTGGTGCAGGTGACCAAGGCGGCATTGCCGTGGCTGATGGTGTTGCTGGTGTTCCTGGTGCTGGTGACTTACATACCGGCGATCAGCCTGGCCTTGCCGAACGCGATGTTCGGTACGCAGTAAGTTTGTAGCTGCCTGCTGCTCGCACTTCATGGTCGAGCAGAAGATGCGTTCCCGGCTGGCTGGCACGCGCCGCGCATGGGCCCCTCGGGCCTACGAAGGGGTGGCTGGTTGATGTCGCTCGGATTCAGCTGCGCGTCGGCTCAATCCCGTATTGGTGGTGCAAGACGTAAAAGTGTCGATGGTGAGGAAGTTCATGGCGGCCGTGCCTGCTTACGAACTGACCGTAACTGTTGCCACACGCTCAATGGCGACAGTGATGCCATTGTTGCTGCTATCGATTTTCTGCATCAGGGGTGGTAGCAGGATACGGAGCTAGCCTGGCGCGGGCTTCAGTTTCCGTCACGTGTTTGATTGCATCTGGTCTGGGCCATGGGCGTCGTGAATCCTGACCTAAGGATTTGCTGAAAAAGGTCCACGGAATTGAGGCCTGATGCGTTGAGTCAAGATGAAACAACAGACCCTTGCCATGGCCGCCGACCAGACCTCTGGATTTGAACAGTTTCGCAAGCCCACGCGGCGCGATGAATTCCT
>JBBQJP010000123.1:0-8012 GCA_038326025.1 Burkholderiales bacterium | reverse complement strand
GGGCGAAATATGGGCCAACAGGCCCCCAAAGGAGGGCCAACGGCCCCCTGAATGGGTCAAAAATCGACCTTGAACTCTCATCAGGGGCCGCAAGTCGTTTGCTGATCCAAAAAACAGGCGCTACTTCAGCGCATCCCTAGGTTCTGCCTGGCACGCCGCTGATGTCGTCGGGACCGCGCTTTTATTGCCCCGCGCCACTGGCGGCCGGCATGACGCTGGAGCTGCCGGACGGCGCCGCACGCCACGCCCAGGTGCTGAGGCTGCAGCCTGGTGCCACCATCACGCTGTTTGGCGCCCGTTCCGGTGCGCCTGTCGGTGGTGAGTACGCGGCCACGGTCACGGCGATGGGCCGACAGTCGGTGCAGGTGCTGGTGGGTGCCCATGCGCCGCTCGAGCGGGAAACCCATCGTCCCTTGCATCTGGCTATTGGTATCCCGGCCAACGAGCGCATGGACTGGCTGGTCGAGAAGGCCACCGAGCTGGGGGTTTCGAGCATTCAGCCTTTGATGACCGAACGCACCGTGGTGAGGCTCGATGTGCAGCGAAGTCTGAAGAAGATGGTGCATTGGCAAAGCATCGCAGTGGCAGCCTGCGAACAATGCGGGCGCAACCGCGTTCCATTGATTCAGGAGCCGCTGGCGCTGGCGCGCTGGTTCCAGCAAAGGCGCGCCGCGCCATCGTCAGAAGATGCCGCGACATTGGTCCTGTCCCTGCAGCCGGGATCGCGCGACCTGCGCGAGTGGAACACGGAGCCCGCCAGCAAGGCGCTGGCCATCACGTTCCTGTGTGGACCCGAGGGCGGCTTGGGTGCAGCCGAAGAGGCGCTGGCCGTGGGGGGTGGATTTCAGCCGGTCTCGCTCGGCACGCGGGTGTTACGTTCGGAAACGGCTGCGCTGGCCGCTCTTACACTCCTGGCATGAACCGAAATCTCACGCTGATGGCGGCCTGCCAGGGACTACTGTTGACCAACAACATCATCTTCATCGCCATCAACGGCCTGATTGGATTCAGCCTGGCGCCGTTGGGTTGGATGGCGACCTTGCCGGTGATGGGTTATGTGGTCGGCGGCGCGCTCAGCACGCCGTTGGTGGCACGCACACAGAGCGCGTGGGGACGCAAGGTGTCGTTCCAGATTGGCCTGGCCGTAGCGCTGTTTTCGGCGTTGCTGTGCGCCTATGCGGTGATCTCGCACAATTTCTGGCTGCTGGTCGCGGCAACCGTGATCGCCGGTTATTACAACGCCAATGGCCAGTTGTACCGTTTTGCCGCCGCCGAGTTGGCGGCGCCGGAGTATCGCGAGAAGGCCGTTTCGCTGGTCCTCGCCGGTGGCCTGATCGGCGCGGTGATCGGCCCGAATATTGCCACGCGCACGCGTAACCTGACCGAGACGCCGTTTATCGGTGCCTACCTGGCCTTGGCGGTGGTGGCGGTAATTGCCATGGGACTGATGGCGCTCATGACGTTTCCGCCGGTGCCAGCCAAGATCCCCGGCGCACCGCAGGGTCGCCCGCTCAGCGAGATCATGCGCCAGCCGCTCTTCATCGTGTCCGCCTTGGGCGCGGCCCTGGGATACGGTGTGATGAACCTGTTGATGGCCGCTACGCCGCTGGCGATGCAGGTCTGCAACCTGCCTTTCGAGGATGCGGCGCTGGTGCTGCAGTGGCACGTGATCGGCATGTTTGCACCAGGCTTTTTCACCGGCCACCTGATCCGCCGCTTTGGCACGTTGCAGATCATGGCGGTTGGCCTCGCGCTCAATGTGGTATGTGTCGCCATTGCCTTGTCTGGCGTGGAGCTCCATCAGTTCGTCATTGCCCTGTTCGTGCTCGGTGTAGGCTGGAACTTTCTGTTCACTGCCAGTACCACCTTGTCGCTCAAGGCCTATCGCCCGGAAGAGAAAGACCGGGCACAGGCGGCCATCAATTTCTGCGTGTTTGCCGTGATGGCAGTGACTTCGTTTGCCTCCGGCGCGCTGGTCACCACGCAAGGTTGGCGGCTGCTGAATCTGGGCTCGCTGGTTCCGCTTGGCCTGACCGCCGCCGGGCTGATCTGGCTGGTGCGCAGCAAGTACCACGCGCAAAGCCGGTAGGTGGGATCCTTTATAAAGCCGGTGTGCCAGGCGGTGCCGGACTTGCCGGCATGCTGGGAATGCTGGCGAACAACCCGCAGGTGGTGCCGGCCATCATGGGAATGCTGAGCAACGACGGCGGCCAGGGCGGTCTTGCCGGATTGATGGCCAAGTTCCAGCAGGCGGGTTTGGGCGAGCAAGTCCAGTCGTGGGTCGGCAGTGGAGAAAACCTGCCAGTGTCCGGTGCTCAGATGCAGCGGGCGCTGGGTGGCGATACCTTGTACGGCCTGGCCAAGCAGATGGGAACCAGCGACGGCGAAGCCGCCGATCAGTTATCGCAACTGTTACCGGGCCTGATCAACCAACTGACGCCTGCGGGTCAGGCACCTGCATCCGGTCTGGGTGGCAACGCGGACTTGATGGGCATGCTGGGCGGCTTGCTCGGAAAGCGCTGACAGGACGCCTGCCCGGCCCGGGGCGCACCCGCTCAGAAGCGCGCGTCCAGCCAGGCCTTGAGGTGGGCCAGAACCTGCTCCCGGGCGGGCTCGGCCTCGTTGAATATCTCGTGATACAGCGTCTCGAAGCAGTGGGTCGTCACCACGTCGGCCGGCGCAGCGCTGGCGAACGCACGACTGCCGGCCGGATTGACCAGCTTGTCGTCGCCGGCGAAAAGCAGCAACGTGGGCAAGGCCCATTGCGGCGCGCGCGCGATGGTCGCTGGCCCGCCACGCGCGAGGAAGGACGCCAGTCGCGCCGAGACGCGGTCGTGGACCAACGGATCGGCCTTGTAGCGCGCAACGACCTGCGGATCGTGGGAGATGAAATCCGGGTTCAATCCGTTGCCCACGCGCAGATTAGGTGCCAGCGGCGGCAACACCGCCAGCAACAACTTCTGGAACGTGCTCAGGCCGGAATCGAGTGCCGGCGAAGACAGTACCAGGCCCTCGAGCCTGCGCATTTGCAGCGACACGAAACGTGCGGCAACCAGGCCGCCCATGCTGTGCCCCAGCACAATCAGCGGCGTCTCTTCGTGCATGCGCGCGCGTGTTTCGTCGACCACCTCGGCCAGGTCCTGCAGCAGGCGCTCGTCGCTGGGCAGGGCACCACGCTGACCCATGGATTCGCCATGACCGAATTGGTCATAGGCCCGCACCGCAAAACCCCAGCTGTTGAGTTTGAGCGCCAGCGCGTCATAACGCCAGGCATGTTCCCCCAGGCCGTGCACGATCAGCACCACGCCGCGCACCGGACCCTTGTCCAGCGGCCAGTCCATCACGACCAGCTGGGTGCCGTCACGCGCCGTCAGCGGGCTGAGATTGGTGTCAGACATCGGCCCCGATCTTCAAAACACGGCCATCATGGCAGGCTGGTAATGACCTTCGCCACGGCCGCCGTCAGCTTCTTGGCATACGGCACATGCAGGAATTCGTTCGGGCCGTGGGCGTTGCTGCGAGGACCCAGCACGCCGCAGACCATCATCTGGGCCTTGGGAAAACCACGTTCGAGCATGTTCATGAGCGGGATGGTTCCGCCCTGACCGATATAGCCGCAGTCGGCACCAAAATGCGCCTGCGAAGCGGCGTGCAAGGCCTGCTCGAACCAGGGTGTCATCGTCGGCGCGTTCCATCCACTGGCGCCGCCATTGCTATCAAAAGTGACCCTGGCCTGATACGGCGCGTTGTCTTCCAGCAAAACCTTCATGTCCTGCACCGCCTGGGCCGCGTCGACAAGTGGTGGCAGACGCAAACTGAGTTTGAACGCGGTGTAGGGTCGCAATACGTTGCCGGCATCGGCCAGAGTCGGGAAACCCTCTGCGCCCGTTACGCTGAGGGTCGGGGTCCAGGTGCGGTTGATCAGCGCCTGCAAGGGGTCGGTCGTGGTGGGCAACACGAAGCTGCGTGCACCTTCGCAGTCGTAGTGGGCCCATGGGAAGCGGCGGATCACCTCGTCACCCAGGATGGCAGCAGTCGCCTGCGCCTGCGCCAACCGGTCCGGTGGTACCTCGCAGTGAAAGCTCGCCGGCAGCATGCGACCGGTGGTGCTGTCCTCGAGCCGGTCCAGTACCTGGCGCATGATGCGAAAACTCGAAGGCACCAGGCCTGACGCATCGCCGGAGTGGATGCCTTCGGTCAGCACCTCGACCTTGAGCGTGCCGCTGGCCATGCCGCGCAAACTCGTGGTGAGCCAGAGCTGGTCGTAGTTGCCGGCGCCCGAGTCCAGGCACACCACCAGTGCCACATCGCCCAATCGATCCCGCAAGGCATCGATGTAGGGGAGCAGGTCGTAGGAGCCACTTTCCTCGCAGGTCTCGATCAGGCCGACGATGCGCGGATGTGGCACCCCCTGAGCCTTCAGCGCCTGCACCGCGGCGATGCTGGCATAGACCGCGTAGCCGTCGTCGGCGCCGCCACGTCCGTACAAGCGCCCTTCTTCGTAATGCGGGGTCCAGGGTCCAAGGTCGTTGCGCCAGCCGGTGAATTCCGGCTGCTTGTCCAGGTGGCCGTACATCAGCACCGTCTGGCTGCTGTCAGGGCGAGTTGCGTCGAGTTCGAAGAACAGCACGGGCGTGCGACCTTCCAGCCGCACGACCTCCAGCCGCAGACCCGCGACCTTCTGCGCCTCGATCCAGCTGGCGGCGTGGCGCACTACGGTTTCCAGATGACCGTGCTGCGCCCACAACGCGTCAAAGCCGGGCGACTTGGCCGGAATACGGATGTAGTCCTGCAATTGACCGACGATGTCGCCATCCCACTGCGCCGTGGCATGGGCCAGCGCCTGGGCATCGTCGAGTACGGCGGCGGGAAGTTCCTTGTGCAGCGGTGCGTTCATATGGCGTCCTTGTGGTCAGCCATCATCCTACCAAGTCCGTGCCCGGAAGGGCTCCGAAATTCCACAAAAGGCTAGAGGCGATAGACGCGCCTGGCGTTGCCCCCGAACACTTCGCCATGGTGCGCGGGGTCTATCCAGGCTCGTGCCGCCTCATGCCAGGCGCTGTAGTCGCCGGCACGCTCGAGCACCGGCCAGTCGCTGCCCCAGAGCACACGCTCCGGACCGAAACATGCCATCAGGTGGCGGGCATAGGGCTCCAGAACCGTCAGCGGCGCCATTGCTGCCGCTTCGTTCCACAGACCGGACAATTTGCACACGACTTGCGGTTGGCGTGCGAGTCGCGCCAAGGTTTCGGCCCAGTCGCCCCACTGGCCGGAGACGATGGCGGGTTTGGCGCCGTGGTCGATCACGATGCGCAGCGTCGGATAACGCGTCGCCAGCGCCGCGATGCGGGGCAGATGGACCGGCGTGATCAAGGCGTCAAAGGTCAGATCGCAGTCGAGCATGGCGCCGAATGCCGGCGCCAGTGCGGGCTGCAATATCCAGTCGGGGTCGGCAATGTCCTGCAACATCGGTCGCAGGCCCTTGAGTTTGGGATCCCGCGCCAGCGCCGCGATTCGTTGCGGCGCGTCGGCTGCCAGCATGTCGGCCCAACCCACGACGCCGGCCACATCGGCGGCTTCACGGGCCTGTTGCAGCAGGAACCGGGTTTCCGCCTCGGTAGGCGCGGCCTGCACCAGCACGCCGCGGGTAATGCCAGCGGGCCGGCTTACGGCGCGCCAATCATTCAGGTCGATGTCGCGGTGAATGGAACCCATGGCCGGCGTCAGCCAGCCGTAGTCGTCACGGGCCAGTTGCCAGATGTGGAAATGTGCGTCGATCATGGCGGTTTCAACCCCTTGGCCGTTGTTCGGCCGCTACGCGTTGCGCGATCGCTGCGCACGCCAAGTCATGGGGCAAGTCGTTGAGTGCATAGCGATGTCACGTCAGCGTCCATGGAACCATTCCGGCGTCGGTGCGGCGCCGGGCACCAGCCCTCGGGCACGCAGCGCATCCCAGAACTCCCAGGGAATCGGCAGGCTCGCCATTGAACATGCATCGCTCCAGTGGCCGATCTCCTGCGATCCGATCATGACAATTTCCACCGCCGGATGGGCCAGTGGAAACTGCAGTGCGGCTGCGCGCAGCGGCACGCCGTGTTGCCGGCACAGATCCTCGACCGCACCCACATGTTCGATCCATTCCTGCGGGGCATTCGCATAATTGAAGCGAACTGGCGCATGCGCCGCACCCCGCACACCCGTGGCCAGAATGCCCGAGTTGAAAACCCCGCCCACTGCGACACGCACGCCGCGTTGCTTGCACATCGGCATCAGTTGCGCCACAGCCGAATGGTCGACCAGCGTGTAGCGCCCTGCCAGCATCAGGCAGTCCAGGTCGGCCTGCGCAAGCACGTCCAGACAGACCTGCACATCGTTGACACCCAGCCCGATATGCCGGACCAGGCCTTGTTGCTGCATCCGGCGCAACTCCGGCAAGGCCTCGTCGACGACCTGGTGCAAGATGCGCGGGTAGTCGGCGCCATGGACTGTGGCATCACAGTCGTGGATGTAGGCGACGTCGATGGACGCCAGGCCCAGGCGCTGCAGGCTGTCCTCGATGCTGCGCCGAACCCCTTGTGCGGAGTAGTCCCAGCGCTGCGTGAACGGCAGTACGTCGACATAGCTGTTCTGGTCACGGGGCGCGGACGCGTCGGGCAGCAGCAGTCGCCCGACCTTGCTGGACAGCACGAATTCGGCGCGCGGTTTGGCCCGCAAAACCTGGCCCATGCGGTGTTCGCTCAGCCCATTGCCATAGTGCGGTGCGGTGTCGTAAGTGCGGCAACCCGAGACCCACGCGGCTTGCACCAGCGCCAGTGCCTGCGCCTCGCTGATCACCGTGAACAGGTTGCCCAGCGGCGCGCCGCCCAGGCCCAGGCGCTCTCCGTGCGTGCAGGGTGGGAAGATCATTTCATCAGCGACGGTAGCCATGTCCCGCGTATCAAGGTTGCCCGTGTTGCTTCATGAAGTCAATCAACTCTTCGGCATTCGGCGCGCCCCGAATGCCTCCGGGGCGCATGCATTTGAGCGCAGCAGCGGCACTGGCATAAGCGAATGCCTCGGGCACGGGAGTTCCGCTTGCCAGCGACAGTGTCAGCGCACCATGGAACACGTCGCCGGCGCCGGTGGTGTCCACTGCCTGCACCGCGAACGCCGGCCAGGTTATTAGCTGCTGAGCACTGGCGTGCAGGACGCCGCGTTCGCCGAGCGTGACAGCGGCATGTTCAACGCCCTGCGCCAATGCCCTGCGCAGGGCGACGTCGTGTGCGGTGTCCGGGGCCCATACCGCCAGGCCAGGTTCGGAGAACACCACCCACTGGGCCAGAGGCACCAGCAGTGCCAGATCGTTCGGCGGCGCGACGTCGGCGTCCAGCACCGCCAGGCGGCGGTTGCGGCGCGCCCACGTCAAGGCTGCGCGCGCTCCCGCCGGCCAGCGCGGGTCGACCAGGACCGCATCGCAGCCGTCGAACACCGTGTCGTCGGGCAGCCGCGCGCGCGACAAGGCGTTGCCGAGGTGGTTGAAGATCTGGCGTTCGCCACTGTGGTCCACGATGATGGCCGAAGCGGACGTACGCGCGCCATGGATTTCCTGCAGATAGCGTAAATCAATACCTTCGGCGCCGAGCTGTTGGCGGACCAGGCGGCCGGCATCATCGTTGCCGACCGCACCGACGAAGCGCACCTTCCCACCCAGCCGGGCGATGGCGAGCGCGGCATTGGCGGCCATGCCACCCCCGACGCTCTGGAAATCGTGTGCCGGTGTCTTGGTGGCACGTTGCGGAAAGGCTTGGATCTGGAACACATGGTCGATCGACGCATGGCCAACGCAGGCAATGTGCATAAACAAATGAGACTGGAGGAAATCGGGCGTTGTCTAGGGATGCGCTGAAGTAGCGCCTGTTTTTTGGATCAGCAAACGACTTGCGGCCCCTGATGAGAGTTCAAGGTCGATTTTTGACCCATTCAGGGGGCCGTTGGCCCTCCTTTGGGGGCCTGTTGGCCCATATTTCGCCCTC
>JBBQJP010000122.1:0-8060 GCA_038326025.1 Burkholderiales bacterium | reverse complement strand
TCGAACACGACGCGCGCTATCGCGATTTCTGGCAGACCTACCACCGCATGACCGAGCGCAAGGGTACGACCCAGCAGATGGCCAAGATCGAGATGCGTCGTCGCTTGACGCTGATTGGTGCCATGCTGCTGCACAAAGGCGATGTCGACGGACTGATCTGTGGCACCTGGGGTACCACGACCATGCACCTGCACTATATCGACCAGGTGATCGGCAAGCGCAAGGGGGGCAGCCCCGGTACGCCACAGGACGTGCCGGTTTATGCTTGCATGAACGGCCTGATGCTGCCCGACCGGTTCGTGTTCCTGGTCGACACCCATGTCAACTATGACCCCACCCCAGCCGAGCTGTGCGAAATCACCGCCATGGCTGCGGAAGAGATGGTGCGTTTCGGCCTCAAGCCCAAGGTGGCGCTGCTGTCGCATTCCAACTTTGGCAGCAGCAACCAGCCCACGGCTATCAAGATGCGCCAGACGCTGGAACTGTTGCGCGAGCAGGCGCCCTGGCTGGAAGTCGACGGCGAGATGCATGGCGACATCGCGCTGGACGGTGCAGCACGCGCACGCCTGATGCCCAACAGCACCTTGACCGGAGATGCCAATCTGCTGGTTCTGCCGAATATTGATTCGGCCAATATTGCTTACAACCTGCTCAAGACCGCCGCGGGCGGCAACATTGCGATCGGCCCGGTGCTGCTCGGGGCCGCCAGCCCGGTGCATATATTGACGGCCAGCACCACGGTGCGGCGCATCGTCAATATGACGGCGTTGACGGTCGCCGACGCGAATGCCGATCGGTGAGACTTTGCACATAAGCATGCGCTGACTTTTCAGCGCGTTGCTGCTACGCACAAGATGCCCACTTTCTGTGCAAGCACTTGCGTTTTCAAGGCGAATAGGCGACACTACGTCCCGAACGATTTGCGGGTTAACCCTTGGTTCTGGAGCGTGGATGCATGGCGTCTTTCAGCGGCATTAAGTTAGGGCTTACTGGCTTAACATTTGCCGCTGCGCTGTTCTCGGGTCTTGTTGGTGCCAGAGCGCCAATCGATGCACCAGACAGGGTCGCGTCGATTTCGATTGCCGATATCCCGGCCCCAGGCGCTCAGACTTATGAACTGATTGCACGCGGCGGTCCCTTTCCTTATGAAAAGGACGGGACTGTTTTTGGCAATCGCGAGCGCCTGCTTCCGATCAGGCACCGGGGTTATTACCGTGAGTACACCGTGAAGACACCAGGACTGAGCCATCGTGGGACCCGGCGCATCGTGTGCGGCGGCGAAGCGAAGAAGCCGGATACCTGCTACTACACGGCCGATCACTATGCGAGTTTTCGGGTGATCAAGCGATAGATTTTTGTGGGAAGTGAATATGTCTTATCTAGAAAATGAAACGGGAATGGATATGCCACCAACTCGTCAGGAAACTGAGGTGCCATTGCGCGGTGTGCGAAGCAACATAGTCCAGTCGATCCGTGCCTTCAGGGTGCAGGACCTTCAGAACGCTGCACGCAGCCTGGGCCACCATTTCCTGTACGCGAACCTGGCAGACGCGCAGTCCAAGCAGGATGTCATCGACATGATCGGTCAGCAATTCACGCTGCCGGCCCATGTTGGCAAGAACTTCGATGCCTTGTACGACAACATGACCGATCCGGTCCACAAATCGGGGCCACAGCCCGGATTCGTGGCGGTGCTCGAGCATATTCCTGCCAATGCCAAGTTCGACAAGGAAGCGCGTGAGCAGCTGCTCGACATCTTCCGCGATGCTTCTGACTACTGGGGGGACAGGAAGATACCGTTCAGGTGCTTCTATTCTTTTCTGTAGCCCGTTCTGCATCCACCAGCCAAGCAGAACGGGCGAAAGAGGCAAGCGGTGATACCCAGAACGGCCAAGAGCTGTCGGGCATCAACCTGACCACCGAGTCCGGCGAAAGAATGCCGACCGACAAATTGTTGGATGTATCCCCACTGGCACTGCGCATGAGCAGTCCATTCAACGCGGAGTACTGGCTGGCTACCGCCTGACCGGTTTCACATTCCGGTCTTTGATGACCGGAAGTCGACTGCAGCAAAAAAGCACGTCCTCGTGACGGGCTTTTTTCATGAGGCGGCTAACGCGTGTGCCAGCGCGATGTATTCAGCCACCGGCACCTCTTCGGCGCGCCGCTGCACGTCAAAGTGGCCGGAAAATCCCCGGTCTGTCAGCCACTTGCCCAGTGTGTGGCGCATCAGCTTGCGCCGTTGGCTGAATGCGATCTGCACCATCTGACTCAGCAAGGGCAGATCCACCAAGGGCGCATCGAGGCGCGGCACCATGCGCACGACGGCGCTGTCCACCCTTGGTGGTGGCGTGAAACTCTCCGGCGGCACGTGCAGGATGTTCTCCATTGCATAACGCCATTGCAGCATCACGCTCAGTCGCCCATATGCGGCCGTGGCTGGTGTCGCAACCATGCGGTCAACAACCTCCTTCTGCAGCATGAAGTGCTGGTCCTGCACGTGCGCAACATACGTCAGCAGATGAAAGAGGATTGGTGTGGAGATGTTGTAGGGCAAATTTCCCACCACGCGCAGCGTTGACGCTGTTCTGGCGTCTTCGACCTTGGCGTTCGCGCAAGCGGCATTGGCCAGTTCGGCGAAGTCGACATTGAGCACATCGGCCTCGATCACTGTCAGGTCGCTGCGCGAGCGCAATCGTGCTGCCAGGTCGCGATCGAGTTCCACCACGACCAGATGCCCGAGACGTTCCACCAATGGCTGGGTCAGTGCACCCAGGCCAGGGCCGATCTCCACCACAGTCTGGTTTGGCCGCGGCGCAATCGCGTCCACGATGGCGCCGATGATGCCACCGTCATTCAGAAAATGCTGGCCGAAGCGCCTGCGCGGCGCATGTGCTGCAGTCGCGCCTGTGGTCTGGCGCGCGCGGTCGAATGTTTGACCTTTTCGGTTTCGGGGTGTTTGCGCCATGACACGGCTCAGCTCGGAGGCTCGCGCAGGTCGATATAGGCGCGGGCGCGCAGTTCACGGCTCCATATGAGGAAGGCCTCGTCATACTTCTTTTCGCGCAGCAAGGCGCGCACGGCCTCGCGTTGCTCACGCACACCGAGCGCCGTGGACTTGCGCTCGCGCAGCTGGATGAGGTGCGCGCCGAACCGCGAAATCAGTGGTTCACTGATCTCGCCAGGCTGGAGCTTTTCAACGGCTGCCTCGAACTCCGGCACAAATTGCCCAGGCACGCTCCAGCCCAGGTCGCCACCTTGTGCCGCACTGCCGTCCTGGGAGAACTCCTTGGCAGCAGCCTCGAAACTGGTCTGCCCGGAAAGAATCCGCTTGCGCAGGTCGCTCAGTCGCGCGGCCGCGGCAGCCTCATTCATCGATGCTGTCGGACGCAGCAGAATATGGCTGACCCGCGCCTGCACCACGCTCGTGGCCGGACCGCCTGCGGACCGCTTGTCAAGCAGACGCAATATATGCACACCAGCTCCGGAGCGCACCGAGGTCAAGGCGCCCACGTCGAGTTTCTGGACGGCTTCGACAAACAACGGCGGATAGCGGTCAGCCGGGCGCAAGCCAAAGACGCCACCGACCTCGGCATCCGGTGCCTGCGACATCTCGCGCGCCAGCTTCGAGAAATCTTCGCCGGCACGGACCCGCGCCATGATCTGCTGCGCCTTGGCATCGGCAGCCGCCTGCTGAGCCGGTGTTGGCGACTCGGGCAGCGCCAGCAGAATATGCGCGATATTCACCTCGGTCAGTTGCTGGCTCTTGTCTGCTTGCTGCTCCCGCAGGTACTGGTCAATTTCGAGTTCGGACACCCGGATTCTCTGGCCCACTTCCCGCTCACGCACGCGCGAAAGCAACATCTGTTCGCGCAGACTGTTGCGGAATTGGCTACGCGAGATGCCGTCGGCGCTGAGCCGCCGGTACATCTCTGCGGTATCCACCTGATTCTGGCGCGCCACTGACAACTCGGCTTCGTCAAGTGAAAACTCCTCGACCTTCATACCGCTTTCGCGCGCGTACTGGATCTGCACGCGATCACCGATGAGCCGACCCAGCGCCTGATCTGCAAGGACCTCGTTTGATGGGATCTGCTGCTGCTGCTGGGTCAGGAACTGGGCCAGTCGCTGCATCTCCTGGCGCACTTGCAAGTTGGTGATTGGCTCGGAGTTGACGACCGCGACGATGTAGTCGGAAGCGCGCTGGACGCTCGCGGAGGGGCCGGCAGCTGCGGGCGCCGCTGTGCTGCCGCCAGGCAGGCGCAGGCTCTGCCCCAGAGACGGAAGGCTGGCGAGTGCCAGGAGGATAACCAGCGCCGGGCGCAAAAAGCCTGTATTCATGTCGGACCCACCATCAGTCGTAATTGGAGTATCTGCTCGGGCTCACGCTGGTCTCCCGCAAGTACTGGTATTGCGGAATGCTCTGCTTGAGTGTCGCCAGCGGATTGGAACCCAGGCGCGAGAAGCCGACGAATTCCAGCTGGAACAGAATGCGGTTGCTGGCGCTCGAGGTGCTTGTCGACGTGCGGTCAAGTACCACCCGACCCAACCAGCACCCAGCGTCGTACTCGAAACCGATTACCGTATCGACCAGCTTGCCATCACGCATGCTGAAGTTCATGCGACCCACGGAATACCAGCGCCCCGCACCTTGGCCTTGGCCGGCGCCCAGGTCCTGGCCCCGATCACCCCACAGGTCGTTGATCGGCCATTGCCAGGCCACATCGATCTGCTCGCTCGAACTTCGTTGGTAGCGATACGCCGCACTGACGACGCGGTAGTTCCCGGGGCTGTAGCGCGCACCAATCGTCGATCGCGTTGTGCGCTGCGTATCCCAGTCAAACTGTGCGGTGGAGTCAAATGACCAACGGGGATCGATATTGATGGTGGCACCAAGCAACACGTCGCTCAGGCCCTTGGACAACGCCGTTTCGCCAGGCAGCACCACGCGCTGGTCCTTGAACAACACGCGCTGGGCAATGCCGAATCGCGCGGCTTCGGCACCAGTCTGCGGATCGAGCAGGCGTGTCGAGACGCCCAGCGTCAACATGTTGCTGTCAGAGATGCGGTCGTTGCCCACAAACGCGTTCTCGGCATAGATGCTGGCGAAATTGAAGTCGTTGCGACCGGAGTCGTAGTTCGGCAGCGCACTCTGGTCTTTATAGGGCGTGAGCACGTAGAAGGCGCGCGGCTCAAGCGTCTGTCGAAATGTGCGACCGAAGATCTCGGTATCGCGTTCGAACACCAGGCCGCTGTCCAGACTCAGGGTCGGCAGGACGCGGCTGGCCGAGGTCGCGCCCGTGCTCAGCGCTGCGTTGAACTGGTAGTTGGTCGCGTGCAACCGCAGCTTGGGTGTAATGTATCCGGACGGAGAGACAAAGGGCCGCGACACCTCGAACAGCGAAAACGCGCGCGCCCCATTGACCTGCCCTGTCAACTTGCTGTCGGCGTCGAAGCGGGTGGCGTCAGCGTCCACCGACATGTCGAAGCCATTCACGTTAAAGCGTGCATACCGCATCGCCACCTGCGGCAGTCGGTCGTATGGTGGCACGATGGGTGACGTTACATCCTGCAATGTCTGCCACTTGAGCATGCGCAAACTGGTCGACAGATTTCCCCGCGCCCAGGTCAGGTTGAAGTCGTTGGCCAGCAGCCGCTGCGTCAGGCCAGGGCTGGACCGGGTGAAGTCACTCCAGTAGTCATCGTCGCTGACCCGGTTCATCGACAGGTTCATGCCCAGGTTGCCGACCGCGGACAGGCCGGTCCGGATGGTGCCGCTGTGGTTGAGCGAGTAACCCCAGCGGTTGCTGTCGCGCAGTTTGTCTCCAGGCATGTAGTTGCCGCGGAACTGGCCTTGGTAGTCCCGCTCCAGATAGCGGAACTCCATGCCCAGGTCGATGCCGCGTTTGCTCATCACCGTAGGAGCGATCGTGGCGTCGCGGTTGGGGGCGATGTTCCAGTAATACGGCGTGGTCACCTCCACGCCACTGACGCTGTCAATGCCGAAGGTCGGCGGCAACACGCCCGATTTGCGCTTGTCGCTCAGCGGAAAAGTGAATCCTGGAACAGGCAGCAAAGGCACGCCCTTGAAGCTGAGCACGGCACCCTGCGCCTGACCGACCTCTTCTTCGTTGTCGATGTTGATGCTGGCGGCACGAATGATCCAGTCCGGCATCCAGTCAGGACCACCACGCTTGCAGGTGGTGAACGTGGCATTGCGGATGATGGCGCGTTTTTCGTCGATGAAGTCAATTCGATCGGCTTGACCATGGCCCTGGCTCTTGAGCAGCTGATAACGCGGGTTGCGGAAAAATCCCTCGAACGACTCGATCTTGAGTTCCAGTTCAGGGCCTTCGTAGATGTCGCCTGCCCGATTGATCCGCACGTTGCCCTGGGCCTTGGCCGTATCGTCGGGTTGGTAGTATTCGAGCCGGTCGGCGCGGATCACGAGATCACCGCGGCGCAGTTGCGCATTACCTTCGATCACCGTTTCCAGATCGGTACGCGTTGTCAGCTGGTCGCCGCTGACGAACGACGGCTGTGCGTCGCGATCGCCCAGAGATACCGCCTCGCGTAACAGGCGTGAGCTTTGGAGTTGCAGCGGGGGCTGATCGGGCTGAACCTGGGCCAATGCGGGCGTGGCGGACAGGCAGGCGCCCGCCGCGACCAGCGCCAATTCCCGCGTCACTCTGGAGCGAAGCGGATTGACGGTCTTGCGAGCGGGTGCTGGCATCGAACGGCGCATTGCAGGAATCAGGTTGGAAATCGGGAAAGTTGCAGAGCCCGCGCGAAACGGGTTTGTAGAATGGATTATCCATGAGCTATACCGACACCCCTGCCGAGCATCCATCCACCGTCATGGGCGCCATCGACTGGCCCGACAACCAGCGCCACGCCGATTTCGACGCCTGGTTGTCCTCGATCGTCGCGCCGCATGGCCTGGTCCCGGGCTCGTTGCGCCTGGCCTCGGCAGATGCCAGCTTTCGCCGATATTTGCGCATCGACAGCGAGCTTGGCTCCCGCATCATCATGGACGCACCACCGGACAAGGAAGACTGCCGACCCTTCGTGCGCGTGGCAGATTTGATGGCGCAGGCCGGACTACGGGTTCCGCAAGTGCTGGCGTGGGATCAGGCGAAGGGCTTTTTGCTGCTCAGCGATCTGGGGCCTCACACCATGATGCAGGCCATCGATCGGCAACAGCCGTCGGCCAACCTGGGTCTTTATATGGATGCAGTGGACGCGCTGGTCAGTTGGCAAAAAGCCTCGCAGGTCGGGGTTCTGCCCGCTTACGACGAAGCCTTGCTGCAGCGCGAATTGGCGCTGTTTCCCCAGTGGTATCTGCAACAGCATCGGGGTATCACGCCGGACGCCAAAATGGCCGAGACCTTGCGCAGCAGCTTTGCGCTGATCGTGCGTGAAAACCTGAGCTGGCCAAAGGTTCATGTGCACCGTGACTTCATGCCACGTAATCTGATGATGCCGGTGCAAACGGGTACCTCGTCCGACCGCCGGCTCGGCGTGCTGGACTTCCAGGATGCGGTCCACGGCCCCATCACCTACGACATCGCCAGCCTGATGCGCGACGCCTTCCTGAGCTGGGATGAAGCGTTCGTGCTCGACGTGACGATCCGCTACTGGGAGAAGGCCCGAGCCGCCGGGCTTGCGGTGGGCGACGATTTTGGTCTGTTTTACCGCGGTGTCGAATGGATGGGGCTGCAGCGTCATCTCAAGGTCGCCGGCATCTTCGCCCGTCTGACGCTGCGCGATGGCAAACCCCAGTACCTGGCGGATACACCACGTTTCATCGGCTACATCCGGGCCACATGTGCGCGTTATGGTGAGCTCAGGCCCCTGCTGCGTTTGATCGAGGCGGTCGAGGGCATCGAAGCGCAAGGCGGGTATGCGTTTGGCCGGGTCTAGGGATTTGCTGAAAAAGGTCCACGGAATTGAGGCCTGATGCGTTGAGTCAAGATGAAACAACAGACCCTTGCCATGGCCGCCGACCAGACCTCTGGATTTGAACAGTTTCGCAAGCCCACGCGGCGCGATGAATTCCT
>JBBQJP010000121.1:0-8313 GCA_038326025.1 Burkholderiales bacterium | reverse complement strand
CCAGGCGAGCGCCGTTGTCAACACAGAAGCCAGTTTGCCCTGAATGCTCTTCATCATGATCACTTCAAATTGCCTCAATTAAGCGGGCATCCGCCCCCGACGGTGTCACCGGCCTCACGCCCCGCGTAATGCCATCCTGATTTCGCGCGCCAACTGCGGCCGCAATTCAGGCCGCACAAAACGCCCCACATGCACAGTCCTGCCATGACCCGACAGCGCAATCAGCGAACTGTCAGCCGTGGCAGGCTCCACCCTCACCCACTCACGCCGGAACTCGCACCGGCTCAACTTGCCTGCGCATTCCTGCTCGATCACCAATTGCCCATCGATCAGACGGATGGTCTCGCCATCCGTCGCATGGCGGGCGTACACCAGAAACGCCGCACCCACCACCATCAGTTCCAGCCAGGCGATCGGCAATATCAACGTGGCACCCTGTAACCAGAACACCACACCCATTCCCAGCGACACCACGCACAGTGACAGATAGATATACCCCAGCTGACGCGGCGTGACCGAGCAATTGCGCCGCAAAAACCACTGGAAATTCTGGCCTTGCATTGTCGCGAAGCGAAAAACCGGATTCATAACGTGAATGCCACCTCAAAGGGCGCACCGGTGCGGCGCACCACTGCGAAACCAGCGGAAAAATGCCCATCCAACAACGCGGGATTGTAGCCGACCGACCCAGCCTGCCCGCCCGGGCCGCGCGGCCACACCGCGTTCAAGCTTTGGCCGGCGGATCACGTCGTCCCTGTTGCAACACCTGGCGCATTTGATCGAGCGACAACACGGTTTCGGGCAACACGGAAACCCGCGGCTGCGGCTTGAGCGCATGGCCATAAATCACCTCGAAGGTCAGCGCCAGCGGCTTGTCGGATTGCGAGACCGTGTAGCGCTCCACCAATGCGGCGTGCAACCGCGCCTGCCAGGCCCGTCCGCGCAGTCCGGTAAATCGTTGACCGTGCAGGTTTCGACCGAGTCCGCGCAGTTCAGCGAAGAGCCGCTCCGGCGAGGTAAACGTCAGCGTCAGCCGCTCCATGTCCATGACCGGCTCGGCGAATCCGGCCTGTACCAGCATGTCGCCCCAGTCGTGCATGTCGGTGAACTCGTGCGCCGGCGCCGGCCAGCCCAGCGACCGGTACAGCTCACGCAACTCAATCAGCGTGTCCGGACCCAGGCAGGAGAACATCAGGAATCCGTCGGCCGTCAGCATCTGGCCCCAGCGGCGCAACATGGCCGCCGGATCGGCCGCCATGTGCAGCGCCATGTTGGCCCACACCATGTCGGCCGTGCCATCGGGCGGCAAACCGAATCGCGGCGGCGACCGGCGCCAGCGCGCGACCTGCCACCACGGCATGTGCAGCGCCTTTTCGGCCGCCAGTTGCCGCGTCCCGCCTGGCTCCGCAATCCAGCACGATGCGTCCGGATAGGCCTGGGCCACGGCCGCATGCGCCAACATGCCACCTGACAGAGGCGCCCAGTCGACCCAGGTGCGCGGCTGCAACCGGATCCACTGCAAGCTCTCCTGCATGCGCCGGCCCACTTCCTCATGTAACCAGGGCGAAACCGGATGGTGGAGCTGCGCCCAACGCGCTGCAGCTCGTGGGTCAATTGTGGGAGGAAGGTCGGCGGGCATGTATCGGTCAAAGCATATATTGGCCCGATGTTTCGCGCCCTGTGTCAGAGCATATCCGACCGGATTCCCGGTCAATGCGCGGTCTGCCGGCGCTGGCCGACCGCCCCGGTCTGCGAAAGTTGCATCGAACGCTTCGCGCAACCCTGCCATCGTTGCACCACCTGTGCGCTGCCCGTCCCGCAAGCGCTGGCACAGTGCGGTGCCTGCATACGCAAGGCGCCGCCCCTGGACGCCTGCGTGGCGGCCGTGCATTACGCCTACCCCTGGTCCGCGCTGATCGTGCAGTTCAAGTTCCATTCCCGACCCGACTGGGCACGTTGTCTGGCCACACTGCTGCGCAGCGCCCCCTGGGTTGAGCCGGCCCTGGAGCAGGCGCACCACGTCATCCCCATGCCGCTCTCCAACGCGCGGCTGCGCACTCGGGGCTACAACCAGGCGCTGGAACTGGCGCGCCATCTGGCGCCGGACAAAGTCGACGGCACGCTGCTGCTGCGCATCCACGACACGCCAGCCCAAAGTGCGCTGGCCAGAGACGCTCGCATGCGCAACGTGCGCGGCGCATTTGCCGTCGAGCCGCTGCGCTACGCCGAACTGGCCGGTGCCCGCATCGTGCTGGTCGACGATGTGATGACCAGCGGCGCCTCGATGTTCAGCGCCGCCACAACGCTGCGCCAGGCCGGCGTTGCCCATATCACCGCTTTGGTGCTGGCCCGCGCCGACCTGGGTGGCCATACGCCAACATGAGCGCAGCACGCAGGGGCGCAGGCGAGCCAATCACCGGAGACAATTCGGTCCATGTTCCATATTGTTCTGGTCGAACCCGAAATTCCGCCCAACACCGGCAACGTGATCCGCTTGGTCGCCAACACCGGCTGCCAGCTGCATCTGGTTGAACCGCTGGGGTTTTCGCTTGACGACAAGCAGCTGCGTCGAGCCGGCCTCGATTACCACGAATGGGCGCCGCTGCGCCGCCACACCAGCTGGGCCGCACTTCTGGCCCAGGAACAGCCCGATCCAGAACGGATGTTCGCCATGAGCACACGGGGCAGGTCCAGCCCTTACGACAAGGTCTTTGTGCCGGGCGACTGGCTGGTGTTCGGCTCCGAGACGCGCGGGTTGCCCGATACGCTGCGCGACAGTTTTCCGGTGGCGCAATGCCTGCGATTACCGATGCGTGAGGGTCAACGCAGCCTGAACCTGTCCAACGCCGTGGCGGTCACAGTGTTCGAAGCATGGCGTCAGAACGGCTTCACCAGCACCTGAGCAAGCCTGGAAGGCTTGCGCCCCAAACAATTTCTAGGGGTAGCGACGCACCACCGACTGGGCGACACACACCGGTTTGGCTTCACCCTCCTTCTCGACCACCACATCCCAGACCAGTTGCTGGCCGTTGTTGTCGATCGCGTCGCTGGACACCAGCGTCAAACGAGCGCGCAGGTGGCTACCGACGGGCACCGGAGCCATGAACCGCACCTTGTTCAGACCGTAGTTGACGCCCATACGCGACTCAGTGATCGACACAGCGGACTCGAAGAAACGCGGCAACAGCGACAGGGTCAGGAACCCGTGGGCAATCGGAGCACCAAACGGCCCGGTTTTGGCCTTCTCCACATCCACGTGGATCCACTGGTGGTCGCCGGTCGCGTCGGCGAACAGATTGACCTGCTGCTGCGTGATGGGTATCCATTCGCTGACGGCCACTTCCTGACCCACACAGGCGGCCAGATCGGACAAGGTTTGAAAGGTTCTCATGGGTCCATCGCGCCCAAGTGGCGCAGTTTGTTGACAGAGTCAGGCGTCAAGCCAATCACAGATCGGCTTCCACTGCTCCAGGTCCTTTTCGAAGCGAGCGGACGGCGGCACATCGAACAGCGTCAGGCCGTGGGCCGCCAGATGCACATAGTTCTGCGTGTCGCGCAGGTAGGACAACACCGGCAGCCCGGTCGAATCGATGAACGCATGTAATTTGTCGGCGGCAATCGTGCGCGCATCCACACGCATGCCGACCAGCGCGATCTTGTCCCGATCGGCGTGCTTGTTTGCTGCCAGATCTTCGATGAAGGCGCCGGTCGCGAAGATGTCGAACACACTGGGCTGCACCGGCACGATGATCTTGTCGGCCATCTTCATCACGTCCTTGAAGCGCCAGCCGTGTAATCCGGCCGGCGTGTCGACCACCACATGCGTGGTTCCGCGCGGCGGGCGGGCAATCAGGTCGGCGTTGATGTCCCAGGTCTGGATCGGTCGGGCAGCCAGCGGTCGCAGACCCAGCCACAGGCGCGACGATTGCTGCCGGTCCGCATCGCCCAGCATCACCATATGGCCGCGCGATGCAAAATATCCGGCAATATGGGTGGCCAACGTGGACTTGCCCACGCCACCCTTGGGATTGGCGACTACAACAACTGGCATTCGGTACCCCCAGGCTCTTTTGTTCGCGCTATGTTAGCGTGCTGCTGCCATCCGCCCGGACAACCCGCGTCTGGCCTGACCAAGCCCTGATACTGCGCAGTGCGCGCCAGTCGAACCCGTTACCCGCAACACTTGCCGACTCCATGGAACACACCCCCGCCTGGCTGATCAACAGCTTCATCTACCTGAGCGCTGCCGTTATTGCCGTGCCACTGAGCAAGGCGCTGGGCCTGGGCGCCATCATCGGCTACCTGGCCGCCGGCATGGCGATTGGCCCCTGGGGGCTGGGCCTGGTGACCAACGTGCAGGACATCCTGCATTTCGCCGAATTCGGTGTCGTGTTGATGTTGTTCCTGGTGGGCCTGGAGCTCGAGCCCCGGCGCCTGTGGAACATGCGCAGGCCGATCTTCGGCTGGGGTGGTCTGCAGGTGCTCGGTTGTACGGCAGCGCTCGCGGCCGCTGCGATGGTGGCGGGTATCGAATGGCGCATCGCAGTGGTGGCGGCGCTGGGCCTGGCGTTGTCGAGCACCGCCATTGCGCTGCAGGTCATGAGCGACCGCAACATGCTGCCCACGACCAGCGGGCAGGCGGCATTCTCCATTTTGTTGTTCCAGGACGTGGCCGCGATCCCGATCCTGGCGTTGCTGCCGCTGCTGGGCGCCGGCATGGTGGCGACGGCGACCGAAAACAACGGCACCAGCCACTGGCTGGAAGTTGCCCGCATCGTGCTGGTGATAGCCGGCATCGTGCTCGGTGGCCGCTTGCTGCTGCGCCCGCTGTTTCGCTGGATTGCCCGCTCGCGCACACCCGAGATCTTCACCGCCGCGTCGCTGCTGCTGGTAGTCGGTATCGCCGCGCTGATGCAACTCGTGGGTCTGTCCATGGCGCTGGGCGCGTTCCTGGCCGGCGTGCTGCTGGCGGAGAGCGAATACCGGCGCGAACTGGAGACCGACATCGAGCCGTTCAAGGGCTTGCTGCTGGGGCTGTTCTTCATTGCGGTGGGCATGAGCATTGACTTCGGAGTATTGATGGCCTCGCCCAAAGCGATGGCGCTGGTCGTGCTGGGCTTCTTGCTGATCAAGGTGCTGGTGATCTACGGTGTGGGCAGTGCCATGAAGCTGCCGCTGCACGACCGCGCCGTGTTCACGTTGTTGCTGGCCCAGGGCGGCGAGTTCGCGTTTGTGGTGTTTCAGGCCGCGACTGGCGCGAAGGTGCTCCCGGCCGAGACCGCGTCGCTGCTCATCGGTGCCGTCGCGGTGTCGATGTTGCTCTCACCCTTGCTGCTGGTGGCGGTGGACAAATGGCTGTTGCCACGTTTTGCCAGCCGCAAGCGTGTCACGCTGGAGGAAATCTCCGAACAACAGGAAGCACCGGTACTGATCGCCGGCTTCGGGCGTTATGGCCAGATCGTCACGCGGATCATGCTGGCCGAGGGATTTGCCTGCACTGTGCTCGACCATGATTCGGAGATGGTCGAAGTGGCACGCAACTTTGGCAACCAGGTGTTTTATGGCGATGCCACGCGGCTGGACCTGTTGCGCACCGCCGGAGCCGCCAAAGCCAGCGTTTTGGTGGTCGCCGTCGACGACGTTGAGCAATCCCTCAAGATCGTCGACCTGGCCCATTCCCACTTCCCGAACCTGCAAATCGTGGCCCGCGCGCGCGACGTCACGCACTGGAACAAGCTGCGCGAGCGCAACGTGATGCTGGTACAGCGTGAGTTGTTCGAATCGAGCATGCGCAGTGCGCGCAGCGTGCTCGAACTGCTCGGGCTCAGCCCGCAAGACGCCGACACCAGCGCCCGCAGGTTTCGCAAACACAACCTTGAACTGTTCGAGAAGATGCATCCGCACTACCAGGACCGGGCCAAGATGATCGCGGTGGTCAAGGAGGGGCGTCAGCAGCTCGAGGAGCAGATGGCGCAGGAGCGGCTGGAACGGGCGCAACGCAAGGCGGCGCAGCCCGACCAGGCGGCCAGCGAATCGAAGGCCTGAGCACGACCGTGGCGGCAACCCTGCGTGCGTCGCGACTGCAGCACAAGGGGCAGGTTCAACACGCGACAATCGCGCCATGCAAAGTGTCCAAACCTGGGGCGAAACCGTGCGTCTGCTGGTCGAACTCGGCGCCACAGCGGCATTCGCGTTGTCCGGCGTGCTCGAGGCCGCGCGCAAACGGCTCGACGCTGTCGGCGTGTGCGTGGTGGGTTTTCTGGCCGCATTTGGAGGCGGCACCTTGCGTGACCTGCTTCTGGACCAAAGGCCGTTTTTCTGGGTTCGGCATGTCGACGTCCTGTGGGCGGTGATGGGCTTGTGCGTTCTGGCGATGTTGTTTTTGCGCCAGCGCCATTTCCGGCTGACGGAACGCGCGATCCAGTGGCCCGATGCGCTGGGTCTGGGCCTGTTTGCCGCTACCGGCGTGCACCAGGCCCTGCTGCTGGAAATGCCGGCGCTAGTGGCGGTCCTGATGGGACTGATCACCGGCGTGTTCGGCGGGGTGTTGCGCGACATGGTGTGCAACGAGATCCCCACTGCCTTTACCGATCACCGCCCGTACGCCCTGTGCGCGTTCATAGGCGGCTGGGTTTATGTCGGGCTGTGGCAGGCGCAGGCGCCGGGTTATCTGGCCCTGGTCGCCTGTGTCGGCGTCACCGCCGGCTTGCGCGCGCTGGCGCTCTGGCGCAATTGGCAATTGCCGCCCTGGCGGGTGTGATCGTGCCTTCGGGCCTGTGCCTGCTACTTGCCGACCGCCCGCGATAATGCCCACTGCCATGCTGATACAACCTTCCCAAGCCGATGTCCGCCGCTTCTTCTGCGGGGTTTATGCCAAAGCCCGCTCCAGCCAGCCCCTCGATGCGATCGAGACCCTGGCCAGCGGCTGGATAGCCGAACATCCCGAATACCATGCCGAACTGTCCGATGTAGATGCAGCGCTGCGCGCCATGGGCCAGCCGTCCGAGACGGGCAGCAGCAGCCCGTTTCTGCACCTGTCGATGCACTTGTCGATCAGCGAGCAATGCTCGATCGACCAGCCGCGCGGCATCCGCCAGGCGGTCGAACTGCTGACGCACCGGCGCAATTCTCTGCATGAGGCCCACCATGCGGCGATGGAATGCCTGGGAACCATGATCTGGGAAAGCCAGCGGGCAGGACGCCCACCGGACGGCGACGCTTACATCGCCTGCGTGCAGCGCCACGCCACACGCGATTGACACCGCTTATCGGCAACCTGGCGCGGTCGACCGGCACGATGCCGGTGCTCAACAGCGCCAAGGCTTACTTGAACTTGGACTGCGGAACCGTCTGCAGTTCGCCCGGCAGCTTGCTCAGGTAATTGGCCATGACCTTGAGTTCGTCATTCGTGAACTGCTTGGAGATGCCGGCCATGATGCCGTTGGAGCGGCCCCAGGTCGCATGCCCTTCCGCCTTGTAGGACTTCAAAGCCACAAACAGATAGTCGGCGTGTTGACCAGCGACCTTGGGGTAGGACGGATCGATCGGCTTGTTGAAGCCTTCGCCATGGCAGGCGACACATCCACCCTTGGCCACCAGTTCGGCCGCCTTGGCACTGGCTGCAGGCGCAAGGCCGGTAGCAGGCGCACCATGGCCACTGGCTTCGTAAAAGGCCGATACGTCGGCGATATCCTGGTCGCTCATGCCACCAGCGATGCCGCGCATCGACGGATGTTTGCGTTCGCCCTTCTGGTAGGCGTGCAAGGATGCGGCGATGTATTTTGCCCCCTGCCCAGCAATCTTCGGCACCTTGTAGACTTCCGGGAAACTGGCCTGGTAGCCGGAGATGCCGTGGCAACCGATACACATGGCAATCTTGCCCGCGCCAGCGGCGGCGTCACCCGTGACCTCCTGGGCATTCGCAGACAGCGACGTCACGGACGCGACAAACACCACAATCAGGGACGACAACAACTTGTTCATTTTGCGCAGACAATCAAAGGTGGGCCGGGGAATCTCAAACCCGCAGATTATATCGGCCATGTTTTCGCCCTCTTCGATCACCGTTTATCGCCACGCGCACGCATTTGCATCAGGAAATTCCAAGGTACCAAGAACTACGTCGCCACCCAGGACCTGATGTTGTCCGTCAATGCTGCGGTCACGCTCAAGCGGCCGCTGCTGGTCAAAGGAGAACCGGGCACCGGCAAGACCATGCTGGCCGAGGAGGTGTCCGCCGCGCTGGAACTGCCTTTGCTGCAGTGGCACATCAAGTCGACCACCAAAGCCCAGCAGGGTCTGTACGAATACGAT
>JBBQJP010000120.1:0-8339 GCA_038326025.1 Burkholderiales bacterium | reverse complement strand
CTGCAATACTGCGTCGTAACCCGGCAGGCCGCCGAGCGGTCCATCGGCACCGAATCCGCTGACGCTGCAATAGATCAGTCCGGGATGACGCTGCGACAGTACGGCTTCGTAGCCCAGGCCCCACTTTTCCATCGTGCCGGGAAGGAAGTTCTCCACCAGCACATCGGCATCCTGCAGCAACCGTTCGAGCACCTCCCGACCGGCCGCGCGCGACAGATCCAGCGCGATGGAGCGCTTGCCGCGATTGAGCGCACCGTAGTAGGTGGATTCGCCCCGTTCATCCAGTGGCGATCCGAAGTGACGCGCCTCGTCGCCGGTGGGCGGCTCGACCTTGGTCACCATGGCGCCATGGTCGCCCAACATCTGCGCGCACAACGGTCCGGCCAGAACACGGGACAGGTCCACTACCCGCAGTCCGGCCAGTGCGCCGCCAAGGCCGCCGCTGGTCGCCGCCGCGTCGGGATGGCCGATCGCGCTCATGCGGCGCACCTGGGGAGCTTGGCCTGAGCGGCCAATTCGGTTAATCGACGACCGGCTGCGCCGGGCAGCGCACGCGCGATCGTCACCGATTTGCGGGTGGCCAGATCGAAGAACAACGCTACGACCACGATCGACGTGATGACCTCTTCGCTCGCCGCATCCAGCACATGGTGTATGACATGGAATACTTTGGGTCCGGCGGACAACAAGCCACTGCGAATTTCCACCGCCTGGCCGGAAACCATGGGGTGTCGGTAGACAATGTCGTAGTCAATCGCTGCAGACCCAAAGCCGCGTCGGAGCAGGTTGGCGCGGTCGATCGTCAGTGTGCGGAACAGGTGGGTAATGGCGTCGTTGAATCGGGCGATGTGGGCACGCGGCGGCGCGTTGCCTCCGGCGTCGCATTCCCACGGTTCCACAGTACCGCGGTAGGTGAGTTCCAGACCTCGAAGGTCGGCCATCCGCGGCACCGGCCGCGCCATTGGCGCAGGTCGTGGCATGTCGGTCAGCTTTGCTGCCAGTTCCGCCGCAGCAGCATGCACATCCGAGGGCCAGGGCAGGGGACCGCTGTGATCCGGGGCCATCCAGCGCAGGCGTGTCTCGAATGTCGCCGACTCGACGCCGGTGTCCTGATTGACCATGCGGCTGGCTATGTCCAGCGTACCGTCCGTGCCCACGGCGCGAATACCAGACTGTATGAAAAAGATGTCACCGGCGCGCAACTCCCTGCGGAACAGTGTCCGGTCTGTCACCGGAACCGGGCGCCGGTCACCCGTGCGCAGCCTTGAAGGTACCAGGCCCAGGCGGGCCGCGAGATGGGATTGAGCGTCACTGGCCTTGGCCAGGTAAAACTGTACATTGAGATGACCCCATTGGTCGCATTCCCAGGCATTGATGGCCCCGCGGCCGGTAATGAAGGTTGAGGTGCTCATGAGGTAAACCGGATCTTTCTGTGAGAGTGGATCCGGCACTGCGGATCGGCAGGTATTTTCAGAGCGAGCCCTGGTCGAGCAGGCGTGTCTGTGCGCGCGCCAGGATCGCAGGGTCCAGCGGAGCAGATCGTCGTGTTTCAAGGTCCATGTTGATGGTGAACACCTTGGAGGTCATCGCGATCTGGCCGGTCTCGACCTTGCGTAGCCGATGGAAGAAGGTGAGCTTGCGTTCGCTGGCCTCCAGCACGCCGCTTTCCATGCATACCAGGTCGCCCGCGAGCAGTTCCTTCAGGTAGGCTATTTCCTGCCGGACCGCCGCCAGTGCCTGCCGCCGCTCGCGGATAAACGCCGGCGTCATTCCGATCGAGGCCATGACGTGCCAGGCGGCGTCGGATACTTTGGCCACATAGAACTGCACGTTCATGTGGCCAAGGTGATCGCATTCCATCGCGCCAACCCGACCCAGATAGGATTCGACCAGCATGTCGTTCATTGCTGGCCGTCCGAGCGCTTCGTCGACGCTCACTCCGCCTTGATGCCGGCCGTCTTGACGATGGCGGCGATCTTGTTCATTTCAGAGCGATGCAGGGCACCCAACGCTTCGGCGTCAAGCGTGCGGGGCTCCATGCCAATGCCGCGAATCTTGTCGGCGAAAGCGGGATCGTTCAGGACTTTCAGCAGTTCGCTGCTCAGTCGCGTGACGATATCCTTCGGCGTGGCCGAGGCGATGAAGAAGCCGATCCATGCGCCGTAATCCATGCTGGGTACACCGGCCTCTGCGACGGTCTCCAGGTCGGGCGCCAGGGACGAGCGGCGCGCGCCGGTCAGTGCCAGGGCGCGCAGTCGGCCGGCCCGCACGTTCGGCATGCCGCTTGAAAGGGGTTCGCACAATACCTGGAGCTGGCCACCTATCAGGTCGGTCAGGGCCTGCGGTGATGCCTTGTACGGCACCTTGGTGATGTCCACGCCGGCAGAAGCTTTGAACAGTTCCGAGCACAACAGGGCGGAACTCGTCCCTGCGCCGTAGTTGAGAGTACCCGGCTTGGCCTTCGCCGCGGCGATCAGGTCCTTGACCGACTTGAACGCAGACGATGCCGGCACCATCAGCGCAAAGGGTGCGTCTGCGGCCAGTGCCAGCGGCGCGAAATCCTTGACCGGATCGCCGGGGAAACTGGCGTAGAGAAACGCGTTGGCCGCCAACGTGGTGTTCGAGCCAATGATGAAGGTGTAGCCATCGGCGGGCGCCTTGCCTGCAGCAGCCACACCGATCACGCCGCCGGCACCGGCACGGTTGTCTATCACAACCGGCTGCCCGAGCCGCTCAGCGAGCGCCGTGCCCACCATGCGCGCCAGCGAATCGGTGGATCCCCCGGCACCTTGCGGAACAATCATCTGGATCGGTTTGGATGGCCAGGTTTGGGCCCATGCAAAGTTGAACGGCGCCAGCACCGAAAGGCCAAGCGTGGCCAATGCGATTGTCAGTTTTTTCATATCTGTCTCCGTTAGTTTGAAAATTAGCAGTTGCGAAGTTGATACCGCATTCCGGCTGCGGCGAAGCCGTCGCCGCGGTAGCGGCAACGTTTAGAATCTATTGGGGCCACGCAGGCTCTGCAAAAGGAACCGCAATGGCCGACGCTGCAGTGATTCAAAGTACCCGTGATCTCGTCTGCGAGATCACGCTGAACCGCCCGGATAACCGCAATGCGATGGCGCCCGACCTGCTGCAGGCGTTCCAGGAGGTGATCGATGGCGTGAAGGCAGACCGGACAATCCGATGCGTGATCATCACCGGGAGCGGCGCCAGTTTTTGCTCTGGCGCCGATTTTCGAAGCGGCGTTCTGGACCATGGCAGCCACTTGCCGCATGAGGCGGCGTTCGGCATCTACAAGCCGATGCTGGGCATTCTCGATGTCGAGGTGCCGGTGATCGCGGCAATGAATGGCCACGCGATCGGAGGTGGTTTTGGACTGGGTCTGGTGTGTGATCTGCGCATTGCAAATCGGGACGCGCGCTACGGTGCCAATTTTGCACGCCTGGGTCTGCATTCGGGCATGGCCATCAGCTACTTGTTGCCACGCATCATCGGGGTTGCGCGTGCCGCCGAACTGCTGTTTACAGGCCGCGTGATTTCCGGCGAAAGCGCAGCTGAAATGGGCATCGCGAATTACGCCGTGGCGCCCGGGCAGGTGTTGCCCAAGGCGCGGGAACTGGCCGCCGAGATCGCCGCCTGCGCCCCGGCGGCGGTGCGGATGATGAAGCGCTCGCTGTACCGGGGGCTTGACTGGGACCCGAAGACCGCCGGCGAGTTCGAGGCACATTGCCAGTCGCGCACGCTCGAGATGGCCGATGGCAAAGAGGGGATATTGGCGCTTCTCGAAAAGCGTGAGCCACGTTTTACCGGAACCTGATGGGTTCTTCAGATCGAGCAGGGTCAGCACGGCGCTACCACCCACCGAAGGACAGGCCGCCATTGACGCTGATGGTCTGGCCGGTCACCTGGGACGCTGCATCGGAAGCAAGAAAAGCTGCCACTTCGGCTACTTCGTCGGCGCTCGGCGCCCGGCCCTGTGGAAAGCGCTCGAGCGCTTTCGAGAACAGTCGGTGTTCGAAGCCCGGCTTGGAAAAAATCCGATCCCAGCCCGGTGTGCCGGTGGTCAACGTCAGCGCCACCGAATTGACCCTGATGTTCCAGCGCGAGAACTCGCGCGCCAGCGCCTTGGTCATCAGCAATATGGCGGCCCCGACTGCCCCGATGACCGCCTCGCCAGGCGTCGGATGGCGGGCTGCGTCGGTGGTCACCATGATGACGGAGCCGCAACCGCGTGCGCGCAGTTGCGGCAGTGCCGCGTGAACCGGGAAGATGCGAGGCCACAGTCGGGCGTTGAAAGACGAGGCGATCTGATCGGCCGTCATTTCGGCAAACGGCATCGGCCCGAATGGGCCCGCTGCGCCGGCGCTGACCAAGATGTCGAGGCCGCCAAAGCGTTGCGCAGTGCGCTCGATAATGCCGGTCATGTCGGCGTGGTCGCCGGCTTCACCGACTTCGAATTCGATGTTCGGGTGGATGGAGCGAAGGCTGGCCAGCGCTTGTTCTCCGTGCGCCGGGTCGCGGCCGGTGATGACCACTTGAGCGCCTTGGCGTGCCAGGGCCTGCGCGATTGCAAAGCCGATGCCACGCGAGCCACCGGTTATCAGGGCGACCTTGTCTTGCATCCTGTTACCCCTTGTCCGTGCTTCGCGTGGTCACACCCGCCGCGACCAGGGATTCGATCTCAGCTGGTCCGTAGCCCGCCTCGCGCAGGATCTCGGCGCTGTGTTCACCCAATCGGGGTGGTAGCCGGTCGATGGACGGCTGCGTGCGCGACCAGCGCGAAGGTGGACTCAGGCTGACCACCGTTCCTTCGCTCGGGTGCTCGTGGCGTTCGAAAAACCCGACGGCATTCAGGTGTTCGTCCTCCAGCAGCGACTCCAGAGAGTGCAGCGGCCCGGCCGGCACATCGGCCCGACGCAGCAGGTCCAGCCACTGCGCGGTGCTGCGCGTTTGAAACATGGCGTCCAGGAAAGCATAGACATCGGTGGAATGGTCGGTGCGCGCCTGTAACGTTGCAAAGTGCGGGTCATTCATGCGCTCAGGTTGGCCCAGGGCCTGCAGAACCGCAAGCCACTGGCGGTCGCTGATGATGAAAGCGCACAGATAACCGTCGGTGGTGCGGAAAGGGCGCCGGTCCCGGCTCAGGTGGCGTGGATAACCCGGCGGTCCGAGTGGCGGGTCGAAGCTGGCACCCATCAGGTGATCGCCCAGGACACCTTGTGCCATGGTTTCGAACATCGGCACTTCGACCGACTGGCCCTCGCCGGTTCGCAACTTGTGGACCAGGGCCCCGAGCACGGCATTGACGATCGCGAGCCCGACATGCCGATCTGCCATCGCCATCGGGATGTAACGCGGGCCTTCGGCGCCGGCGCGTTCGAACAGACTCGGAATCGCCACCATTCCCTGCATCAGGTCGTCCAGTGCAGGCAGCGGCGCATACGGGCCGTCCTGGCCGAAGCCGACGGCTCCGAGGTACACGATGCCAGGGTTGACGGCCGCTACCGCCTGGTACGACAGACCCAGCCGCGCCATCGCCTGCGGCCTGACGTTGTAGATGAAAATATCCGCGTTCTTCGCCAGTTTCAGGACTGCCTCGCGACCGGCGGCCTGTTTCAGGTCGAGTACCAGACTGCGCTTGTTCCGATTGCTCTGCATGAACATGCCGCCCATGCCGGGACTGCGCCCCGGTCCGATGCCGCGCACCAGGTCGCCGTCGGGCGACTCGACCTTGATCACGTCGGCGCCCATGTCGCCCAGGATCTGGGTGGCGAACGGTCCCATCAGGTAGGCCGTGAGGTCGAGTATCCGGATTCCGTGCAATGGAGCCATGGTGGTAATTGCCCTCAGCGTGCTGTGACTGCCGTCACCGCCGCCCAGGCGCCATGGCCGCCCCGGCGTCGCAACGTCGCGATCAGTTCGCGCGCCCACCAGCCTTCCGCCCCGTGCTCATCACGCCAGGTCAGCAGGCGGCGCGTACTCTGGTGCAGTGCATGTTCGTAGGTGATGCCGATCGCGCCATGCAACTGGTGGGCGATGCGCGTGCACAGGCCGGCGGCCTCACCCGCGCGCAGCTTGGCTGCGGCGATGGCGGCGATTGACCATCCGTTGTTACAGGTCGCGGCGGCCTGAACCGCCACCCGCACTGTGGCAGTTTCCTCGGCCAGTTGCGCCAGTTGGTGCTGGACCGCCTGAAACTGGCCGATCGGGCGGCCAAACTGCGTTCGGTCGTTGGTATATTCCAGGGACAGTGCGAGCACCCGGCGGCAGGAGCCGGCGATCATGGCCGCGCGCAACAGCGCTGCGCGGCCGATACAGTCGGCGAAGGCCAGGCCGGGCCGCACGCTGGCGGCCACATCCGCACGTGCGATCCTGAGTGAGACCGTGTCGCGCGGCTCGCCGCTCAACGCCCGGCCCGCGGTGGCGGTGAAGGAGTCACGCGGCAGGCGCAACAACGCAACGCCTTCGCCATACCGCGCGGCGACCACCAGTGTGGAGCAGGACATCGCCCATGGAACCGCGCCGAGCTTGAGATCGACGTCTCCGTCGCCCACCGCCAGATCGGTGTGCCAGCAGGCAAAGCTGAGCGGGCCGTCGCCAGCCGGTTTGCCGGCGATGTCGAGCAACCAGCCTGCGATCACGCTTTCGCAGATCGGTAGCGGTACATTGAACTCACCAACGCATTCCAGCAGCGCACAGGCGTCGATCCAGTCGCCGCCCGCCCCGCCGCGCGACTCGGGTACAAGCAGTCGCGAAGGGGTCAGGTCTTGCATTGCCGCCCACAGGTCCTGCGGCCAGGCGCCGGACTCGGCTGCATTTACGATGTCGGCACCGACGCGCGCGCTGAACAGGCGCTCGGCCGCTTCGGCAAGGGGGCGGGCTAGTTCGCTCATCGTCGCTGCAGGTCCTTGGCAATCATGTTGCGCAACACTTCGGTTGTTCCACCGCGCAACGTATAGGTAGGTGCCAACAGCACCGCGGCCGTCAGTAGTTCCGCCATTGCGTCGTCGCCTGCCAGGCGCTCGTCCGACACCATGGCTTCGCGAACGATTTCAAGCGATTCGCGCTCGAAGTTCGTGCCCAGATCCTTGACCATTGCCGCTTCAATGACCGGGGACTGCCCGGCGCCTAGCGCGCCCCACACCCCCAGACTCATGTTGCGCAAGCCCATCAGTCGGGCCAGCAAGCGGCCCGCCGCAATGTCGCCGGCCGATGCCGGACCACTGACCGCACGTTGCACAAAGCGTTCGAGCAGCGGCATGGTGCTGAGAAAGCGTTCAGGGCCACTGCGTTCATAGGCCAGTTCGCTGGTCACCTGTTTCCAGCCGTCTCCCGGCGAGCCAACTACGCGATCGGCCGGCACTTCGACATCGTCAAAGACGACCTCGTTGAAATGGTGGCTGCCGTCGAGCATGCGGATGGGCCGAATCGAAACGCCCTTGGTGCGCAGGTCGACGATCATCTGGCTCAGGCCGGCGTGTCGCGCCTGCGAATCGGCCGGGGCGGTACGGCACAACACGATGGCGTAGTCCGACAAGTGGGCGCCACTGGTCCAGACTTTGCGGCCCCGGATGATCCAGGCGCTGCCTTGCTGGTCGGCGCGCGTGCGCACGGAGGCCAGGTCGGATCCGACGTCGGGCTCGCTCATGCCGATGGCGAAAAACAGTCGGCCGGCGGCGATGCGAGGCAGGAACTCCTTGCGCTGGGCCTCGCTGCCGAAGCGCATCAGCAGCGGCGCGCTCTGGCGCGCGCCGATCCAGTGCGCCGCGACGGGCGCACCCGCCGCAAGCAACTCTTCATTGATGGTCAGGGTTTCGAGGGCACTGCCGTCGCGTCCACCGTACTGCGCGGGCCAGTGGCGGCCAATCCAGCCGCGGTCTCCGAGGCGTTTGCTGAACTCTGGCGAAAAGCCGTCTGTCCACGAGTTGCACATCGGCTTGAAGCGGCCCTGGTCGATTTCGTCGGCCAGGAACTGGCGGACGTTCTGCCGCAGTTCTTCAATGGCGGTGCCGAGCGAAGGCAGTTCAAAGTCCGGATTCAGGAACAGCATAGGTCCGATGTGGGGAAGGGGGCTAGTCGTCAACTGGCATGATGCGGCCAATTGCGTTATCCTGTCAACTGTTAGTTTGGCAAAATTGTGTTATCTGAATCGAGGAAAATTCATGTCCAACCGCTCACTCGACGACCTCAATCCCGGCGACCTTTTCAAGAGCTACGGCCGGACCGTGACCGAGGCCGACATCGTCATGTTCACCTGTTTCGCCGGTCTGAAGCTGCCGATCTTCATCAACGAGGAATTCGCCAGGAAGCACACCTCCTTCGGCGGTCGCATTTGC
>JBBQJP010000119.1:0-8652 GCA_038326025.1 Burkholderiales bacterium | reverse complement strand
TCAGCGGATATGCATCGGGGCCAGCGGGCGAGTCTGGGAGACCAGACGGATCACGCAATCAAGGCCGGATATAAGGACGCAGCCGACTTCTTCGCACCGCAACACAAATTCTTCTTGCTACCCGGGAGGCATCCATATAAGCATCCCATGCGCAAGTCCAAGAAAGTCATCATCACCTGTGCCGTGACCGGCGCCATTCATACGCCGTCCATGTCGCCTTATCTGCCCATCACCGGGCAGGAAATTGCCGACGCCGCCATCGGCGCGGCGCAGGCCGGTGCGGCTATCGTGCACCTGCACGCGCGCAAGCTTCAGGACGGTTCGCCTTCACAAGATCCGGAACTTTTCAAAGCCTTTTTGCCGCAAATCAAGGCAGCCTCGGATGTCGTGATCAACATCACCACCGGCGGTGCCCCCACCATGCTGGTGGCTGAACGTCTGGTGCCGGTGCACACCTTCAAGCCGGAGGTGGCCTCGTTGAACATGGGCTCGATGAATTTCGGGCTGTACGGCATGCTGAACCGTTTCAAGGAATTCAAATACGACTGGGAGCGCCCCTACCTGGCCGAAAGCGACGACCGCGTGTTCAAGAACACGTTCAAGGACATCGCCCATATTCTGGAGAGCTGCGCCCACAATGGCACGCGTTTCGAGATCGAGTGTTATGACATCGGCCATCTCTATACCGCTGCGCACTTCATCGAGCGCGGGCTGATCAAGCCGCCGTTCCTGATTCAGTCCGTCTTCGGCCTGCTCGGTGGCATTGGCCCCCACACCGAAGATGTGGCGTACATGAAGCGCACAGCAGACCGTCTGTTCGGCGACGACTACGTATGGTCGGTGCTGGGAGCCGGGCGCAACCAGATGCCGATTGCCGCGCAGTCCCTGGCCATGGGCGGCAACATACGCGTCGGCCTCGAAGACTCGCTGTGGGACGGTCCTGGCCAGCTGGCGAAAAGCAATGCGGATCAGGTCCGGCGCGCACGCACCATGATCGAGGCCTTGAGCCTGGAAGTTGCGACACCGGATGAAGCGCGCCAGATTCTGGGGTTGAAGGGGCGCGAGAACGTCAGTTTTTGAGGCGATCGGTTCCCAGACCGCTGCGGCTATTCGCGTGGTGCTGCCGGATCGAGCAGATCGTCCTCGGAATGGGCTTGCTGTTCGTTTTCGACCTGCTCCAGCACATCCTTGTTGGCGCGCGTATCTACCGGATCTGGCTTGCCTGCGTGACTGACATTCCGCACGGGCGCAGAGTCTTTGACAACTTCGGACTGCATGGCCTGGTGCAGCTGCACACGGTAAATCGGCTCCGGCATATCCATGCCGGCCTTCTCAAGCGCCAGCTTCACGCGGCGAATGGCTTCACTTCGGACCTGGAGGAATTCGTGGGCGCGCTGGTCGACCCAGCCCTGAAAAGATACCTGGACATTGGAGTCGCCCAGCGCCGTGATCAAGGCACGCGGCGGTGGCTTGACCATGACGCCCTCGATCCGGTTGAGTTCGTCGATGCCCAGCGACTGCGCGCGGATCAGATCCTCGTTGACACCTACGCCGATCTCAAAACTGAAGCGGCGGCTTGGATTGCGCGTGTAGTTGAGCGTGACACTGCCGAACACCATTGCATTCGGAATGCGCAAATGGTTGCCGTCGAGCGTCATCAGAACGGTGGCCCGCGAAGTCAGCGCAACCACAATGCCTTCGTTGCCATTGATGACGACATGGTCCCGCGGCGCAAACGGCTGGCGCACGCTCATCAGCACCCCGGCCAGGTAGTTTTCAAGGATGCCCTTGAAGGCAAACCCCAGCGCAACGCCGAGCACGCCCGCTGTGCCGAGCACGGCCCCCACCAGGGCCGTCGCCTGCAGGACTTCCAGCGCAATCAGAATGCCCAGTCCGAACACGATCCAGCGCACCGTCGTTCGCGCCAGATCCTGCAGGAACGGATTGGATTTTGAGGCACGCGCGACCCATGCGCGCTGTGATATCCAGCTGCCGGCGAGCCAGGCAACCCAGATGATCAGCAGTGCGAGGACCAGCAGCGGCAGGGCTGCAACGATGCGATAAGCCTCATCGAGCAATCGCTGGAGGACGGGGGTCATGTCGAATGGCATGGGGTCAAGCATACGGCTTCATGGCCGATCTTCCGCAATGAATGCCAGCAGTTTGCGACCATTGGTTGCGCCGACCAACGTGCTCGCAAGCCACTGCGCCGCTATCTGTCACATAGGCCGTGTCGGCCACCCTGATCTCAGCGCGCGCATTCTGTTCGACCAGCAGCACGGCCATACCCTCGGCGCGGATGTCGCGCACGAGATCGAAGACCTGGCGAACCACGATCGGCGCCAGGCCCATCGATGGCTCGTCCAGCAGCTGCAGGTGCGGCCGGCTCATCAGCGCCCGGTCGATGCACAACATCTGCTGGTCGCCTCCGGACATCGATCCAGCCTTCTGCCCGACGCGTTCCTTGACGCGCGGAAACCGCGTGCGCATGCGCTCCAGGCCGTTGGCGAAATCGGCAGCAGGGAGCGTGGTCTTGCCAACGCCTTTACCCGCCCAACTGCTGTGTCAAGTTTTGGCCGATCAAAGGTGGGAGCGCGTGCAAAACAGCGGCCGGTGGCAGGCGACCTGTTGGTCACCCCCACACGGACCTTGCACCCTCGCGGGTCAGCCCACTCTTAGCGCTGCAGCAGCGGACCCAGATATTGCGGCTGACGGAAGTTCCCTTTGCCACGTTTGCCGGTGATCGACTGCAGGCTCATGGCGTATTGCAAGACGGAATACGCCACCGCATCGGCATTGATGTCCAGTGCCTTCAAGCTGATGTTGTCGAACGTGTCGCACGCCAGGTGGTAGCAGGGGTCGTATTGCGATCCCGCTGTGCCACCCCACAAGGCTGCTTCCTCCGGTGTCTTGATGCCCTCGGCGCCGGTGAACAGTCCACCGGCCGGTATGCCTTCGGCGATGAAGGGGCCGTAGTCGGAACGTCCGCTGAAATCGGTTCCCTTGAACGGGACGGCGCGCTGGATATAGAAGTGTTCGAACAATTTCTCAATCGCAACAGAACCCTCAGGGCCCGGACCGGCGCCGACACCGTCGGAGTCGTCACCGTCGTAGACGAAGAACACGTAGTTGGGCGAACCGATCATGTCGAAGTTCAGGTACAGCGCAATCTTGTCGCGTTCTGCCTCCGACAGGTTCGCGACATAGTGGGTCGAACCTACCAGGCCCGACTCCTCGGCACCCCACCACGCAAAACGTACCTTGTTGCGTGGCTTGACTTTGGCCATCTGCAGCGCGGTCTCCAGGATAGCGGCACTGCCCGAACCATTGTCCTGAATGCCGGGACCCGCGTTGACCGAGTCAAGGTGGGCGCCGGCCATCACGACCGACGTCGCGTCACCACCCTTGGACTCGGCCAGTATGTTGTAGGAGGTGGCGAGCCCGCGCAGCGTGTCGGTTTTCAGGCGCATCACCAGGCCAGACGTCGCTGCCAGTTGCTGGCCTACAGTCTGGGTTACCGCCGTCACACCAATATTTAGCGCGAACGTACTGCCCAAGGTGCCGTTCAGGGTGCCGGGGGCATTGTTGTAAATGATGACACCCGAAGCTCCGGCGTTGAACGCGTTGGTCGCCTTGATTGCGAACGGGCAGGTGCCACGGCTGATCAGCGCGATATGGCCGGCCGTGAATCCCGCAAAATCCGCCGCAGCGCAGCCAATGATCGCGCCCAAGGTGCTGACCGGGGCCGTCACGTCACCACTGCCCGAATACGACATGATGTTGTTCACGATCGGCCCCACAGGCGCCGGTGCGACCTGTTGGAGAATCGTGGGCGACAACGTGATGAAGGTCTGAAAGTCGAATGGCTGGACCGTCACCTCGTAACCGGCTGCGCGCATCGTGTCGGCCACGTATTTCGCCGACGCATTGAAACCGGCCGTACCCGATGTGCGATTACCACCGTTGGCGTCGGCATGGGCCTGAAACTCCGCCTGGTGCTTCCTCACGCCTTCGACCGTGACACATTCCAGCAACTTGGCATGCGTGTTGTTGACACGATTGGCGCAGGCGGCAGGCCCGGCGACAGCGGAGGTGGTGAGCATCATGGTCGACACCATTGCCACGGCCCCTGCCGATGTACGCAAAATACTTGACGGTTTCATCCCTGTCTCCTGATTACGAAAGGTTGAAGAAGAGGCGTGACACGGACCGCAGGGCCCGATTCACGCGTTGATCCCGCCAAGTCTTGCTTGATCTGCCGGAGCCTCAAGCTAACACTGGTTCATGGTGGGGGTCACCGCTCGAATGTGGGGGGCGATTCGCTTGACAGGAGTTCGCAATTCTGGTGTGCGGCGTTTCGCGGCGCCCGGAAACTGCAGTGGGAGAGCACTTCACTTCGATCAGAAAGTGCCGCCGCCGGCAAAAGCTATGTGCGCCGGGAGCCATGCCCGGCCCGGTTCGACCGCCAATTGGCAAGCGCGTCATGGACCATATGCAGTAGGGCACTTTCGTTCGCTGACACGAGGCGGGCGCGGTTCGAATCGGGTTGCCGTCGATGTTGCCCGGTCAGTCAAGTTCGTCAAACCCGGTCAATTTCGCGTCGGCCGTAGCCCCTAATTAGTCACGGTACCCCGGCAACTCGCGGTCAAGCACTCTCATCATGGCTTCGAAGAACAGTTGCTCGCGGTCGTCACGTGAATGGCTGTCTTGCGGATTGATGGCTTGCACCCGGGCGACTACCTCACTGTTTAGAACGGCCAATTTATTGCCAGTGCCTCTTCCGGCCGCCATCGCGATCAGTTGCATGCGGCATACCCGCTCCAGGCGATACAGCCGGCGGTAGGCTTGTGCGACGTTGTCACCCACCACCAAGACGCCGTGGTTCTTCATGAAGATGGCGTGTTTGTCGCCCAGTACCTTGGCCAAGCGCTCGCCCTCTTCAAGGGAATCGGCCAGACCGGTATAGACATCATCGTAGGCAATGTGTCCATCAAAAAACGCCGCTGTTTGCGACAACGGATACAGGCGATTGTCTTCAAGCATGTTCAAGGCGGTGACCCAGGTTTGATGGGTATGCATCACCACCTTGGCGCCGACAATTCGATGGATCGGCGCATGGATGCACTTGGCTGAAAGCTCCACCGGTCCGGAACCCGAAACCGTCTCACCCGCTTCTTTAAATACCATCATGTCGCTGGCCCGCGCCTCGGACCAGTGCCTTCCAAAAGGGAGGATCAGGTATTGGTCCTGTTTGCCTGGCACCGTTACCGTGAAATGGTTGTCGATGCCCTCATCGAGTTCGTGCAATGCCGCTAGACGGTGTGCTGCTGCCAGATGAACTTTTGCAAGATCGAGATTGGCGGCCTCGTTCGAGGGGGGCTTTTGTGGCGCTTCTTGTTGCGCCGAGTTGGTACGTAGGGCCGAAATGGATGCTGTCATGATCTGTTGATCCTTTCATATGTTTGCGGATACCTACTCTCAGAATAACAATGTTCGATGCAGAAGAATCTGATATGCGCCGCAGACCTCCATACGCTTGTCGTGCCGAAGCTTCAAAGGCCCGGAGTGCCTGGCGCAAGCGATTCCAAGCGAATCAGGCCACTTGTACTCTAACGGAGATGGGTTTGCGGGGAAAACTGCCTCAATGCCAGGTCTTGCCCGCCTTGAATGCGGTGATCGCCTGCGCGAGATCGTGCAGTTCCTCGCACGGGACCAGGCAAAGCGAACGCAATGCTGCCAGATGGCGCTCGGCGCCCGACAAGTCATCGACCAGCAGGTAGGCCTCGCCGATGTACTCGTGCGCGCCGCGGTGGTCGGGCTTGATCGCCAGCGCGCGCTTGTAGTGCTCAAAGGCCTTGTCCATCTGGCGCAGCTTGCGGTGTGTGAAGCCGAGTTCGTTGTGAACGTCGGCGGCGTCGGGGAAGCGCTTGAGCGCTGCTTGATAGAGCCGCAGTGCGGCGGCCGCGTCGCCGGCCTTGAGCGCGGCGCGGCCGGCGGCGTAGTCGGCGTCCGCCAACAAGGCCTGATCGTCGCCGTCCTGCGACTGCACGGCGCCGGCCATTGGCGTCATCGCCAACAGCAGCGCCAAGGCCGCCGCGGCAAATGCGCGACGACGTCTGCGCTTCATGGGCCTGCCAGGTAGGCCTTGGCGAGCGTGACTTCTGGCAAGGCGGTGTCGGCTTCGCGCGTAAGTTCGACCAGCTTGGCGTATTGCGCCCGTGCCTTGTCGCGCTCGCCCGCCGCGACGGCCGCCGCCGCCGCACTGGCGTAGCCGCGCAAGCGATTGGGCTCGCGCAGCTGCGATTGTTCGAACTCCTTGAGCGCGAGCGCCGGCTGCTTCAGCTCCAGCAACATCTCGCCCAGCAGTTCGCGCGCGGGCACGACGCGGCCCGGCGTGACGATGTGCTTCTCGCTCTTGTCTTCCATGTCGGCCGCGGCGCGCATCAGACGCAGCGCCTCGTCGCTTTGGCCCTTGGCCTTGGCGATCCAGGCGGCCGCGGCGACGCGCTGCACTTCGACCTCGGTGGCCCAGTAGTTGTTCTTGGCCTCGGTCAGCGCCTTGTGCTGCGCTTGCAGCCGCTGCGCCTCCTGCTCGGCCAAGGCGATGTTGCCCAACCTTGCCGCGCCGAGCGCGCGCGAGAAGGTGGTGATGGCCTCGCAATGGGCGAAGGCCGTGCCCTGCGGCACGAGTTGCGCCGCGGCCGCCCAGTCTCCGCGTTCCAGCGCCATTCGCGCCGGCATCGCCACCGCGGCATATGGGCCGGCGAACTGCGCCAGCTTGGCGCCGTCTGAACTCTTGAATTCGTCCATCACGCGGCGTGCGGCCTGGTCGCGTCCAAGCTGGAGCTGGGCATACACCATGTAATCGGCAGCATGGAAGGCACTGCCGCCATCAGCGTCCTTGACGGCGACGTCGGCCGAGCGCCGATTCAGCGCCACCGAGTCCTGCCAAGCGCCCACGCGCGTGAAGATGTGAGAAGGCATGTGCAACGCATGCGGTGCATCGGGCGCGATTTTCGAGTAGCGGCGCGCGGCATCCAGGCCCTTGGCCGCGATCGGCGGGGCGTCGTAGCTGTGGATCAGGTAATGAGCCACCCCCGGATGGTCCGGGTACTTGGCAAACTGCCGTTCGAGCACGGCGGCGGCCTTGAGGTAGGCCGCATAGGTCTGGTCGGCCTGCGACTGCGTACCGGCGGCGTACAGCGCGGCGAAGATCTGCGCTTCATCGTCGTCCGGGTATTTCGCGGCCAGGGCCTCGAAGGCCTGCGCCCGTGCCAGCTGGCGCGCCCGCTCGGGCTTGTTGGCGAAGTCGGCGTAATAGCTCGCTACGGCCTCGATGTAGTCGCGCTCGCGCTGCGTCTTGGCGCCGACGCGCCGGCCCTGTTCGATTGCCGCCGCGGCCACTTCGGCCGCCTTCGGCAATGCGCCTTGTCCCGCCAGCGGGTTGTTCATCAGTATCGCTGCGATGCCGAAGGTGGCGATGCCGCAGGACGGATCGTCGTCGAGCACGTGGCGAAAGGCCTTCTCGCCGGCTGAAAACCAGAACG
The DNA here is from genome assembly GCA_038326025.1 of Burkholderiales bacterium. Taxonomy (GTDB): domain Bacteria; phylum Pseudomonadota; class Gammaproteobacteria; order Burkholderiales; family Burkholderiaceae_C; genus CAISIP01. The sequence continues at coordinate 1,105 of JBBQJP010000119.1, read as the reverse complement.
AGTGCAGCATCGCGACCGCGCGCTGCAATTCCTGCTGCACCTTGGCGTCGCAGCTGTTGTCGAAAGCCACTTTGCCGAGCTGGCCTTGGCCCTGCTCGACTTCGTGGCCGAGCGACGGGCCGGCGAGAACAAGGGACAGAGCGGCCGCAGCCGCGATCGGTGTGATTCGCATGGAACCTCCTCGGGCAGGCCCGAAACAGACCGCGAGAACGCCCCGCGAGCCGCCGAGCGCAGGCATTATATGTCCGCGTATTGGCGCGCGCAATGCGCCGGCTAGGGAAGGGTGACACCGCACGCCGGTCTTATCTTGACCCGGCTGACTAGGGCACTTATTCGATGCGGCGAACCCAGGCGACGGTGATCTATCGATCACCGTTTCGGTGGCGCTGACGTTGCGCCTGCACGCGCCGCTCCTTCAGAATATTCGGATGTGCTGCCCCTGAACGCGTTCCAGCATCGGCTCCGGGATACGTATTTCAGCCCGGCATCTCGTCGAACCCAGGCAGCGCCTGGACGCTGCACGACCAGGCCGCCCGCGAGCCCTGGAAGATTCGCGCCTGTGGTTCGATTCCCGGGTCTACGTCCAGCGACCCCATCGGGATCATGACCATGCCCGACACCGCGGCCGACCGCGGTACCCGACCACCACATTCGCTGCAGAACGCATTCGTGAACCGCTGGGCCTCGGGCACCTTGAACTGGCGCACCAGCGCCTCGCCCGCGTCCCAGGTGAGCGTGCCGGCGACGAACAGGTTCGACGCATGGCCTGTCCCAGTCGCTTTGCGGCACCGCGAACAGTGACAGTGAAAGGCGCGCTGCCGCTCGCCTCGCACGGTGTAGCGAACGCCACCGCACAGGCAGCTACCCGTCAGGGTCTTGGATTCCATGGAAAGGGCCCTCAAAGAGATTGAGCAAATACTTTACTGGCAAACTGTTGGCACAAAAGTTCGCAATGTTCCCTCTCGACTAGGGCGTGTTAACACTAATTGCAATTGTGGCGCGAATCGGCGAAACTGCTGGTCATGGAAATCACAGCAGAACAGTTTGCGCGCATCGAACACTGCTTGCCCCGGCAGCGCGGCAATGTAGTCCTCTCCAATTTGCA
>JBBQJP010000118.1:0-8734 GCA_038326025.1 Burkholderiales bacterium | reverse complement strand
CTTGACGCGCGAAGCCTCGCGCAGATCGAGCCCCGCGCAAAAGGTGCCGCAATCGGCCGACGTCAGGATCGCCACCCGCACATTCCTGTCGGCATCGACTTCGCCCCACAGATCGTGCAACCGATTGGCCGCCGCCGGTGAGAGCGCGTTGCGAATCTCGGGTCGATTGATCTTGACGATGGCAATGCCATCGCGCACTTCGTAGAGAACAGTTTCCGCATCGCTCATGCCATCATCTCCTGCAATATGGAACGCCCATCTGGTTGGGCAATGATCACTTGCGCGCCCTGGCCCGATGGTTGCCGGACTCGCAATTCGCGCGATGGATGGACCATCGATACGGCCCAAGCAACGGACACAGTGCGAGGCACTTCGCATCTCGCCGACACGAATCCGCAGCGCATTGACTTCGCTGCACCATTCGGTTATTGTCTCGCCATGAATTCTAACGAACAACCGTTTGTTTTGAAAATAATTGAGGTATCCCGTGTGGGGCATGCTGGTGGCCCGCAAACCGCGCGCGCACTGACACCGATCGGCTTCGCGTCCCGGCCAATTCGGCACTGACCTCGCACGGTCTACTGCATGTAAAGACAATGCCCGTTCGATTTTCCGCAGGAAAGGAACTGCGGTGCAAGTGATGCCAACTTGGGCACAGCGACCTTGCATCTCGGTCGACGACGGAATCACCGCGGGCGCCTTATTGCGGCACGATCGGAATTGACCCGCTTTTGACACAGGAACGCCACCATGAGCGCACTACCGAAATTCGTAGAGTTCCACGAGGAGGGCCCGCGCGAGGGCTTTCAGATCGAGAAACAAATTTATCCACTGGAGCAGCGGGCCAGGCTGATCGAGAAGCTGGCCGACAGCGGGCTCAAGCAGGTGCAAGTGGGCTCTTTTGTCAACCCAAGGGCCGTCCCCCAGATGGCCGACACGGCGCAGTTGTTCGCGGCCATCAAGAAGCGCCCTGGTGTTCGCTATACCGCCCTGTGGCTGAACCAGAAGGGATTCGAGATGGCCCGCAACACGCCGCAAGTGGATCTGGATGGCAAGCTGCTGTTCTATACCACCGACGACTTCTGCGTGCGCAACAACAACTGCAACGTGGCCGAGAACCAGCAGCGGCAGGCGCAGTGGAAGCGGCTCTACGACCAGCACGCCATCGCGGTCGAATCGGTTTACGTCATCACCGCCTTCGGTTGTAATTTTCAGGGTGAAGTGCCCTTGTCCTGGATGCTGGACCAGTTCCGCTTTGCATTGGATCTTTGCCGCGGCCCAAAGCTGCCCGTGCTTTATCTCGCCGACACAATGGGCTGGGCCAACCCCGAGGCCATCAAGCAGCGCGTCGCCGCTGTTCGGTCCTTGGCCCCGGACGCTCGCATCGGTTTGCACCTGCACGACACGCGTGGTTTGGGGCCAGCCAACTTCTATGCCGCCCTGCAAGCGGGCGTCGACCTGTTCGACAGCTCGGTGGCGGGTTTGGGGGGCTGCCCATTTGCAAGCCATGCGGACCACACCGCAGCAGGCAATATTTGCACCGAAGACATGGTGCTGATGTGCCAGGAGATGGGCGTGGCGACCGGTATCGATCTGGACAAGCTGATCGCCGCATCGCAATTTGCGGAACAGGTCATCGGGCGAACCCTGAACGGGAAGGTCATGCACGGGGGCAACCTCGATAAATACCGCACCCGAGCGGCTTCTGCATGAGCACTTTGCGTTTTGCCTGCTCGGGCGTGATATCGCAATGAGCCAGATGCACTGCGGCAAGAGCCAGTATTGCGTGCATCGCAACGCGTATTCCCCACTGATGGAAATCTATCTATGAAGAACGTCGAAACCGTTCGCCTGGGACTGACCAGCCGACGCCTCGACGGCGTGCAAGCGCTGCACGTGGGTGTAGCGCACGCATTGGCGAACACCGGCGAAGAGCTCGAAGCCGAACTTGCGCGCCTGCTGGCCGACATCTGCAGCCGCGGCCCGCTGGCCTGTGCCGCCACCAAGGCGATCATGCACCGGGTCGGCGAGATGCCATCGGATTCGCTGACCGACCATGCGGACTGGCGTTTCCGCGAACGCAACCGCTGCGCCGAAGGGATTGAAAGACAACAGGCCATTCTTGAAAAGCGCATGGCCAACTGGCCCAGCCGTGCAATGGCACCCGACCCGGCCGATACAACTGGCGCAGACTTCAGGTTGCAGGCGTCCGGCTGACAGCCAAAAGTGCATGGCGCGCCACCTGTCAATGGCCCACCCCTACGCGCACGAATTTGCCGCTGCGAACTGGACATAAGCATCGCCAACTCCCTTTGCCAAGGATTGCCTCATTTATCCACCACCCCATGCCAATTCCGGCCGGCCCATAGGAGATCCACATGAAAAGTCCAACATCACCGACCCGCCGCAACTTCCTGAGCGTCTTGACCGGGGCCGCTTGTTTGCCGCTTGCGGCCACCATCGCGAATGCCCAAACATACCCAACCCGGCCTATCAAGCTGGTGGTTGCGTTTGGCACCGGAAGCGGCAACGACCTGATTGCGCGTGAGCTGGCCCGTCATATGGCCGAGATACTCGGTCAAAGCGTCGTGGTGGAAAACCGCACGGGCGGCGGAGGTTCGGTCGGGACCGACGCAGTGGCGAAGGCCAATGCGGATGGTTACACGATTGGCCTGGGTACCAGCTCGCAGATGGTCATGAATGTCGGGCTGTACAAGACCTTGCCGTTCGACGTCGAACGCGATCTGCGCGCGATCGGGCTGATCTCCCGCACGCCGCTCGTGTTGGTGGGCAGCAACGCCATGCCCAAGACGCTGAGCGGGTTGATTGCCCATGCCAAGGCCAATCCGGGCCAGGTCACCTACGGTTCGGGCGGCGCCGGTTCGATCAGCCATATTGTTGGGGAGGCGTTTGCCAAGGCGGCCGATATTTCCCTGCTGCACGTCCCCTACAAAGGCAACGGGCCGGCGCTGTTGGACCTGTCGGGCGGACACGTGAACCTGCTGTTCGACGGCTTCATCTCTTCTGGCCCGGTGGCGCAGCAAGGCAGGGTTCACCTGCTGGCCGTGTCCGGGAAGAATCGCAATCCGGTGGCGCCCACGGTGCCCACGTTTGCCGAACAGGGGTTGCCCAACTATGAAGCCACGACCTGGAACAACCTGTTCGCACCGGCCAAGACTCCGCCCGACGTAGTCGAGAAACTCAATGCAGCCTTGAACAAGGCGCTCACCATTCAGGGCGTAAAAGACCGTCTCGCGCAAGGCGCGTCCGAGCCGCTCGGACCCAGCACGCCGGAACAGGCTGACGCCTATGGCCAGGCGCAGCGCGCGCAGTGGGTACCGTTTGTACGCAGTTTGCAGATTGACGTTGGCTGAAGCTGCCTGCCAGGGATGGTCGGCGTCACTTTGGTGGTGACGCCGGCCATGGCGGTACACAGGCACTGCCAAGTGCGCGCGATGCTGCTGGCAAGCTCCCGCGGTTCGCAGTCAGCAGCTTCTTGAACAGGTTGTCGCGACGGCCCCCCTCCGAACGACTGACGCGCTCCTCGGAGTCCATCAACACAGCGCGTCGGCGGTCGTTTCGTCTAGCGCCCGATCCAGCGCGGTGGGCGCTTTTCATTGAACGCCTTCACGCCTTCGAGCCGATCGGCTGACGAGACGAGCACGTTGTAGGCTGCGATGTCGAACGCATAACCACTGTGAAAATCGACTTCACCACCACGAGACGCCGCCAGCTTGGCATATTGGACCGCCATCGGCGCAGCGAGCACGATCTCGCGCGCGTCCGCTACTGCAGCAGCCAGCGCCTGGCCGGGTTCAACCAGCGTACTGACCATATTCCATAACGCAGCCTGTTCCCCGGAAAATCGGCGCGCTGTGAGCAGCAACTGCTTGGCACGTCGCATGCCCACCGCACGCACCAGATTCTGGATGCCACCACCACCGGGCATGATGCCGCGCCGCACTTCGGGCAACGAGAATACCGCAGTACGTGAAGCGACGATGTAGTCGCACATCAGCGCCAGCTCGCAACCGCCGCCATGTGCGTGGCCCTCGACCGCGGCAATCACCGGCCGCGGAAAATCCTTCACCGCCAGCAGCACCTCCTCGGCAAGTTGGTGCTGCCGGCGCCAGGCCGCGTCGGTCATGCCGTCGCGCTGCTTGAGATCTCCACCGGCGCAGAACGCGCGCTCACCGGCCCCGGTGAAGATCAGCACCCGCAGCGTGTCGTCGAAGGCCAGTTCGTACATCGCCTCGCGCAGCTCGACAAACATCTGCGTATTCATCGCGTTCATCACCTCGGGCCGGTCCAGCACCAGCAGGCGAATGCCGTCGGCAAGGTCGGTGTCGGGCGCGGGCTCGACGCGCAGGGTCGAATAAGTCATGGCGATGTACCTTCGTCAATAGGACCGCGGCATGCCCAGAACATGCTCGGCCACCTGGGCCAGCACGAGGTTGTTGGAGATCGGCGCGGTGCGGAACAGCCGCGTCTCTTTCCACTTGCGCTCGATGTCGTAGTCGCAGGCCACGCCGTAACCGCCGAAGGTCGTCATTGCCGCCTCGGCCGCCTCCCAGGCCGCTTCGCTGGCCAGGTACTTCACCATCGTCGCCTCGCGCCCGCACGGCAATCCGGCATCAAACAGCGTGGCCGCCTTGTTGCGCATCAACTCGGAGGCCTCGACATTGATATGGGCACGTGCAATCGGGAACTGCACACCCTGGTTGGCGCCGATAGGCCGGTCGAACACGACGCGCTCGCCGGCGTAACGCGATGCCTTCTCGACGAACCAGTGACCGTCGCCAATCGCTTCGCTGGCAACAAGCAAGCGCTCGGAATGCAGAGAATCGAGCAGGTAGTGGAAGCCCTTGCCCTCTTCGCCTATGCGGTCGTCGTCGGTGACCTCGAGGTTGTCAATGAAAACCTGGAACGTATGGTGGTTGATCATGGTGCGGATCGGCGTGGCCTTGAGCGCCGCACCGGCCCTAGCAATGTCGACCAGGAACAGGCTCAGTCCGTCGGACTTCTTTCTGCACTCCTCGAGCGGTGTCGTTCGGACAATCAGCATGTACATGTGCGAATGGCTGTACCGCGAAGTCCAGATCTTCTGGCCGTTGATCACATAGCCACCCGGAACCTTGCGTGCGAAGGTCTTGATGGCCAGCGTGTTCGACCCCGCATCGGGCTCGGTGACGCCAAAGGCTTGCAGGCGCAGACTACCGTCGGCGATGCGTGGCAGGGTACGGCGCTTTTGCGCCTCTGTGCCATGGCGCATGATGGATGCCATGGTGTACATCTGCGCATGGCATGACGCGCTGTTGCCGCCGTTGCAGTTGACCTCCTGCAATATGACACAGGCATCCAGCAGCGAAAGTCCGGAGCCGCCATACTCTTCCGGGATAAGTGCGGCCAGCCAGCCGGCCTTGGCCATCGCGTCGACGAACGACTCCGGATAGGCGCTCTCGAGGGCACACTGGCGCCAATACTCCGCGCCAAAGCCTTTGCACAGATCCCTGACCGCCGAGCGAATGTGTTGCTGTGTTTCGGTGTAGTCGAAGTCCATTGATTTTCCCTTGCATTCAGCCTATGACGGATTCGTCGCGCAGCACGGTCAATTCGTGCGCACTCAGGCCGGCCGCCAACAACACCGACTCGGTGTCGGCTCCCAGCGCCGGCGGTGGCTCACCGGTACGGCCTCGGCGGCCCTGGGAACTGAATGGCAGCCCCATTGTCTTGTGCTGCGGCGCGCCGGGAACCGGCAGATCGCCCAGCATGCCAATCGCCTGCACCTGCTCATGCGCCAGCATTTGGGCCACATCGTGCATCTCGCTGCACGGCGCTCCTGCAGCGCGAAGCGCCGCGACACAATCGGCCGTGCTGCGCAGCCGGGTGCGCGCTTCGAGTTCGGCATGCAGTGCCTCGCGGTGGCCGATGCGCGCGGCCATGTTGACGAATCGCTCGTCCTGCGCAAGCCCCGGCTCATCAAGCCCGACACAGATCCTCGCGAACAGCCGGTCGTTGGCGGCGGCAATGAATACCTTTCCGTCTGCGGTGTCGAACAGCTCGTATGGCGCCATCATCGCCATCGCCGATCCCATTTTGCGCGGCAGACGGCCCGTGGCCAGGTAGTTGGCCACCGGCACCGTCATCCATGACAAGCCGGTCTCGAGCAGGCTCGCCTGCACGCGCATGCCCTTTCCGCTGGAAGCCCGTCCCAGCAGCGCCGCCAGGACTGCCATCGCGGCCCACATGCCGGTTCCCATGTCGATCAGGGACACGCCGACGCGTGCCGGCTCGTCGCCTTCGTGGCCGCTCACGCTCATGATGCCAGTGAAAGCCTGCATCAACGGGTCGTAACCCGGCAACGGACTCATCGGTCCTACCTCGCCAAAAGCGCTGATCGCGCAATACACCAGCCGCGGGTTCAGGCCAGCCAGCGCATCCCAACCCAGGCCGCGCGACTCGGCGCTGCCAGGCTTGAGCGAGTGAACCAATATGTCGGCCTTACTTGCCAACCGAGTAACCAACTGCTGCCCGGCCTGCGTGTCGAGATCGATACATACGCTTTTTTTGCTTCGGTTCAGCGCCAGAAATCCGGTGGAGACACCGCCGATTTCCGGCGGCTTCCATTGCCGTGCATCGTCACCACTGCCGGGACGCTCGATCTTGATGACGTCGGCACCAAGGTCGCCCAAAATCTGGGTGCAAAACGGACCTGCGACGTTTTGTGTCAGGTCGATGACGCGCAGGCCGCTTAGGATGGATTCAAGCATATCGTCAATTGTGCAGCGGGCTCACATGCGGAACACGCCAAAGTGCGTGTCGCGTCGCGTCTGGCGCCCCGCCAGCTCGAGCAGCAAAGCCATGGTTTCGCGCGTTTCCAACGGGTCGATCACCATGTCGCACCACATGTTAGCCGCATAGTTGTAGGGACTCGCAAACGACTCGAACTGCTCGCGGATCGGCTGCTTGAATCGCTCTTTTTCGTCCTCGCTCCAGCTCGTGCCGTTGCGCTGGTGGATGTTGTCGCGCACCATCGTCAGCGTGGTGGCGGCCTGCTCGGGGCCCATCAGCGCGGCGCGGCCGGTCGGCCACATCATCATCACGTGCGGCTTGAACGGGCGACCGCACATGGCCAGGTAGGCCGCAGCGTAGGAGCCGCCGGTAATCAAGGTATACCTCGGTACGTTGGCCGAGGCCATCGCGGTCATGAACTTGGCGCCATGCTTGGCGATGCCCTCGCGCTCGACCGCCTGCCCGACCATGAAGCCCGACACGTCGGCGATGAACAGCAGCGGGATATCGCGCTGGCAGGCCAGCTCGATGAAGTGCGCGCCCTTGAGCGCGCACTCGGAAAAGATGACCCCGTTATTGGCCAGGATGCCGATCTGAAAACCGTTGATACGGGCGAAGCCGCAGATCATCGTCTGACCATAGAGTGGTTTGAACTCCTGCAGGTCGCTGTCGTCGATCAGACGCGCGAGCACCTCGCGGTTGTCGGTCGGGTGGCGCGGGTCGGCGCTGACGATGCCGTAGATTTCCCGGGGATCGAAGCGCGGCGGCCTTGGCGGCGCCACATCCCAGCGCTGCCGCGTGCCAGTACCGAGATTGGCGACAATGCCCCGCACGATCAGCAGCGCGTGGCCGTCGCTGTCTGCCAGGTGATCGGTGACGCCGCTGACCCGGCTGTGCATGTCGCCGCCGCCCAGGGTTTCGACGTCGACCACTTCCTTTGTCGCAGCGTACACCAACTGCGGGCCAGCCAGGAACATCGCACCCTGGTTGCGCACGATTACCGCCTCGTCGCACAGTGCCGGCAGGTAGGCGCCGCCCGCAGTGGACGGGCCGTGCACGGTGGCGATCTGCGTAATGCCCTCGCCTGACATTCGGATCTGGTTGTAGAAGATCGAACCGAACTGGCCGTCATCTGGAAAAATATCCGCCTGCTCGGGCAAATTGGCGCCACCCGACTGGACCATCGTGATGCAGGGCAGGCGGTGCTGCCAGGCGAACATCTGCGCCCGCACATGCTTCTTCGCCGTGATGCCGTAGTAAGTGCCGCCCTTCACCGTGGCGTCATGGATCATCAGCATGCACGGCCGGCCACTGACCAGGCCGATCCCGGTGGTGATGCTCCCACCGGGCGGAACCCCTTCGTACAGACCATCGCCGGCAAGCTGACCGAACTCCACGAACGGAGACCCGGCATCGAGCACCGCAGCGAGCCGCTCGCGCGGCAGCAACTGACCGCGTTCCTTGTGCAGCAGGCGCGCCTTCTCGGGCCCGCCGACCATCGCCCGGGCCCGCCGGGCATGCAAGTCGGCAATGCGGGACTCATAGGCTGCGCGGTTCCGGCCGAAAGTGTCGGAAGCGACGGCGAGCGTGGAGCCGATTGCCGTCATCGCGCGCGAGTCGAAGCACAAGCAATCGTTTGGTGCGGGCTCAAATCGATATCCCGCCGCCGCAGATCAGCGTCTGGCCGCTGATGTAGTTCGACTCCGGCGTACACAGCAGGTACACCGCACCAGCGGCTTCCTCGGGAGTCCCGCCACGACCCAGCGGAATGCTGCGCTCCATCATGGCCAGCAGGTCGGGGTTGACGCCGACCTTGATCTTGCGGCCCTCGACGTCGATCGAGGCATCGCCGCCGGCCGTGGCTTCGGTCAACCGGGTCTTGATCATGCCGAAGGCCACCGCATTGACATTGACTTTATAGCGGCCCCATTCCTTCGACAGC
>JBBQJP010000117.1:0-8740 GCA_038326025.1 Burkholderiales bacterium | reverse complement strand
CACGTCCAGCACTTCCTTGATCATCTCCGGGTCGAGCGCCGACGTGGGCTCGTCGAACAGCATGATCTTGGGTGTCAGGCAAAGGGCGCGCGCAATCGCCACCCGCTGCTGCTGGCCACCGGATAGCTGCAGCGGGTACTTTTCAGCCTGCTCGGCGATGCGTACCCGCTCGAGTTGGGCCATGGCCTTGGCCTCGGCTTCCTTTTTTGGCATCTTGCCGACCCACATCGGCGACAAGGTCAGGTTCTCGAGCACCGTCAGGTGCGGGAACAGGTTGAACTGCTGGAACACCATGCCGACCTTCTTGCGCACGTCGTCCACCGCCTTGACGTCGTCCGTGAGTTCGACGCCGTCGACAACTAGCCGACCCTCCTGATGCTCTTCCAGTCGGTTGATGCAGCGGATCAACGTGGACTTGCCGGAGCCGGACGGCCCGCAGATGACGATGCGTTCGCCTTGCGCGACGCTCAGGTCGATGTCACGCAGCACGTGAAAATTGTTGCCATACCACTTGTTGAGCTTGTCGAAAACGATGATGGGTTCTGCCATGGTCGGTCCAGGTGAGGAATTTGAAGAATCTTGAATCGGGCGCGTCGATCGGCTCGGGCTATCGCGCCTTGCCCTTGTTGACCTGCTTCTCGACCCAGATGCTGTAGCGGGACATCGAGAAGCAGAAGGCGAAGTAGATTAGCGCGATGAACAGGTAACCTTCGATCTTGAACGGGCGCCAGTTGGCATCGGAATTGAGCGCCATGCCCAGGGCACCGGTCAACTCGTACAGGCTGACGATGGTCACCAGCGAAGTGTCCTGGAACAGGCTGATGAAGTTGTTCATGATGCTGGGCACCACCATGGCCAGGGCCTGTGGCAGCACGATCTTGTACTGGGTCTGCCAGTACGACAGGCCCAGCGTGGCGGCCGCCTCGATCTGCCCCTTGGGAATCGCCTGCAGTCCACCGCGGATCACCTCGGCCATGTAGGCGGCGGCAAACAGCGTGATGCCGATGATGACCCGCACCAGCACGTCGATGGTCACGCCCACCGGCATGAACAGCGGGAACATGAACGAGGCCATGAACAGCACCGAGATCAGCGGTACGCCGCGGATCAACTCTACATAAATGGTGCAGGCGGTGCGGATCGCCGGCAGAGATGAACGCCGGCCCAGGGCCACCACCATGGCGATCGGAAACGCCATCATCATCGACAAGGTCGACAACATGATGGTCAGGGGCAGGCCGCCCCAGCGGTCAGTCTCCACCACCTCAAGACCGGCAAATCCACCGTACATCACTGCAAAGAAAAACGCCAGTACGACCAGCCAGGCCGGCAAAAGCCAGGCTTTCCAGAACGCGCGGGTACAACTGCCGACCAACATGGCCAGCATGACCGACGTCGCCAGCAGGGGGCGCCACTGGTCCTCATACGGGTAACGCCCGAAGATGATGATGCGGTATTTCTCCGCCACAACCCCCCAGCAGGCTCCCACACCGTCGACGCGACAGGCGTCGTAGTCGGGCAACCAGGCTGCACGGAACACCGCCCAACTGAAGAACTGCGGCAGCACCAGCAGCAGACCGGCCAGGACGATGAGGGTCATCAGCCCGGTCGTGACGTCGCCGAACAGGTTGATCCGGACCCATGCAATGGGCCCTTCGGTCGAAATGGGCGCCTTGCGCGCCGTGATCGGTTCGAATGTCTTTGCAGTCATGGGATGGCGCCGATCAGCGTTCCTTGATGGCTGAACGGGCGTTGTACCAGTTCATCAGCAAGGAGGTGGACAAGGAGGTCGTCAGGTAAACCAGCATCACGATCGCAATGGCTTCGACCGCACGGCCGGTCTGGTTCAGCGAGGTGTTCGCGATCGACACCACATCGGGGTAACCGATCGCGACAGCCAGCGATGAGTTCTTGGTCAGATTCAGGAACTGGTTGGTCACCGGCGGAATGATCACGCGCAGCGCCTGCGGCAAGGTGATCAGGCGCATCACCTGACGCGGGTGCAAGCCCAGAGCAGCCGCCGCCTCGCCCTGGCCCTGGGCCACCGACTGGATGCCGGAGCGAACCACCTCGGCCACGAAGGCCGCGGTATACATGGTCAAGCCCAGCAGCACGGCCAGAAACTCCGGCGTCAGCGCGCCACCGCGCTCGATCGAGAAGTCGCCCTTGATCGGGAATTCGAAGTCCAGTGGCGCACCACCAACCCACCACGCCAGCACGCCGGTGACGACAAAAATCGCAACCGGTACCCAGAACATGCTGCGCAACCGGCCGGTTTCCTCAAACTTGCGGAATGCCCATTTGCGATAAGTCATACCCAGAAAGGCGCCGGCAACCAGGCCGACCACACCCCACAAGTGACCGGCCTCCCAGATCGGTTTGGGAAAAATCAAACCGCCCTTGGCGATGAAGATGGGCCCCAACACGATTGCGTCCTGCACATAGGGCAGGGTTTCCGTCAGAAGCAGGTACCACATCAGCAATTGCAGCAGGATAGGCACGTTGCGGAACATCTCCACATACGCATAACAGATGCCGCGCACCAGCGCATTGCGCGAGAACCGGCCGACGCCGAGCAAGGTGCCCAAAATGGTCGTCAGGATGATGCCGACGACGGCCACGCGCAAGGTGTTGGCAATGCCCACCGCATAGGCCTTCCAGTACGGGGCGGCTGAATCGAATGGAAACAGGCTCTCGCCAATGTCGAATCCGGCTGAATCTCCGAGAAAGTCGAAGCCGCTCTGAATGCCACGCGCCTGCATGTTGATGAGCGTGTTGTGGGCCAGAAACCAGATGCCGAGCGCAATTACGCCGATGGCCAGTATCTGGTAGATGACGCCCCGGGCGGCTTGGCTTCGCCAGGACCACTTTGATTTTTTGGCGGGTAGTTTGTCGGTCATGGGCATTGCTTCTTGCTCGGCATACTCAGCCGCAGAAAAAACTATTGCCGCTACCGGGACGCATAGGGCGGTCCGTTAGCGGCAATTTCAGGAGCCGGGCTGGTCGATCAGCGTGCCGGATACGGGTACATCAGCCCGCCTTTGTTCCACAGGTTGTTCAGACCTCGTGGCAGGTTGAGGGCCGTTTTCGGGCCCAGGTTGCGCTCAAAGCTTTCGCCGTAGTTGCCGACAGCCTTGATTGCACGGGCCAGCCATTCCTTGTCCAGACCCAGCAGCTTGCCGGTGTCCTCGTTGCCACCGCCGAGCAGGCGTTGCACGACCGGATCATCGCTGCCTTTCATCTTGTCGACGTTGGCCTGATTAATACCGTATTCTTCGGCTTCCATCAGGCCATACATTACCCACTTGACGATCGAGAACCACTCGTCGTCACCGCGGCGAACCATCGGGCCAAGAGGCTCCTTGGAGATCAGCTCCGGCAGGATCACGTGCTCTTTCGGATCCTTGGCTTCCTTGCTGCGTACCGAGGACAGGCCGGAGGCGTCCGTCGTGTAGGCAATGCAACGGCCCGCGAAATATGCGCTGGTGGCGGCTTCGACTTTCTCGAACACGACCGGCTTGATATTCAGGTTGTTGGCCTTGGAGTAATCGGTCAGGTTTTTCTCGGTCGTAGTGCCGGACTGTACGCAGACGGTCTGGCCCTTGAGTTGCATGGCGCTCTTCATCTTGGTCCGTGTCGGAACCATGAAGCCCTGGCCATCGTAGTAGTTCACGACGGTCATCGTGAGACCCAGCGAGGCATCACGCGACAACGTGAAGGTGGTGTTGCGCGCCAGCACGTCGATCTCGCCAGACTGCAGGGCGGTGAAACGCTGCTGTGCGGTCAGCGGAACATATTTGACCTTTTCTGCGTCGCCCAACGTGGCAGCTGCCAGCGCCTTGCATACGTCGATATCGAGTCCCGACCATTTGCCCGTCGAATCTGCCGCCGCAAATCCGGCCAAACCCGTATTGACCCCGCAGACGAGTTGGCCGCGCGCCTTGATGGCGTCCACGGTCTTGCCGGCATGGGCCGGTGCTACCGCCATCGCGCCAAATGCCGCCACGGTCGCAATTGCGAGTTTGAGCTTGGTTGTTTTCATCTATTGCTACTCCTGTCATGTTGATGTTTGGCTTGTAATGCGCGCAACTCCCTGCCACGCAATCGTGCCTGTCCTCAATTTACATCCGAAACGTTTGCACCACATTGGGGTTTACGCTGGCATCCGATGCAAGAAGCGCATAAACCCAAGCTGGTGCGTCGAACCGCATGTGATTGCTGCAAATAGAAAGGCATGCAGGTTCCGTGCCTGCGGTGACACGGACCACGGACCGCTGAGCTCGTTGACGATCCGGTCAGATGTAGCCGACGGCCGGCTTGGCGTGGCGCATGTGCAGCGACATGCCCAGTGCGGCCATATGGTTCTGGTTGCGCCCCAGGATTTCCTGAGACAGCGGAAGGAAGTCGGATTCCTCGAATGCTGCGTGCGCGTGGTACTCGCTGACCATCTGCTGCACGGCGACCGTGTCCAGGTCGGTGTCGTGGCCCTTGGCGATCTGCTTGAGCTGGGGCTTGAGGCGCGACCACCAGGCCTCGATCTGCCGGTGTTCGGTCGTCAGCCGTTCAATCATGGTCTGTACATGGTTGCGCTCAATGCCGCGCACTGCGCTTTGCATTACGGCCGGGAACAACTCGCGTTCTTCCTCGGCATGGTGTTCCAGGATGACCGCGTCGAAGAATGTCAGCATCTGTGCCGCCACCTTGCGCGCGCGCTGGGCCGGCTCCATTAACGCCGGCAATTCCCCCAATGCATCCAGGTGACCGATGATGCCGACATGGCACTGCGAGAAGTTGGCGATCGGCGCGTCGGCGTCGACGGATGGGGTGGACTTGTAGTTGCTGCTCATGGGTGACTCCTGATTTGCAATCGAAGCTGACAAGTCCATTGTGGTGGCGCACAGGCGCGCGCACCTTGACCGAAGTCATGGGATGGCGCAAGCCAGCGCGAAGCGCACCCCTACTGCACCAACGGCGTATCGGCAGCGTCGAGTTCCACACCGACCAGCCGGGCTTGTCCTGCCAGCAGTTGCAGGTATTGGCGCAAGGCGGTGACGAAGCTCTGCTGGCGCAAAGTCATGGCGACCGCACCTCGCACGGCCGAAAACGGCTGCTCGACTCCGGGTTCACGCGCCATCACCTCGACCACATGCAAGCCGAAGCGGCTGTGCACAAGGCGGGGCAACACGCCTACCTGCATCTGGCCGAACAGCTCGCGGGCCAGTTCGGACGCGACTTCGTCGCGCGTGATCCAGCCCAGATCACCGCCCTCGGCGCCGCTGGGACAGTTGGAGAACTCGCGTGCGGATCGTGCAAATCCGTCGGAGGCGGTGCCGTCATGGCAGCGCACGTCGAGCAGGCAGGCCTCGGCGCGATTGCGCAGTGGGACCACATCCATGCCCTGAGTCAGCGCGAACAGGATATGGCGCACGTGGAGCCGCTCGCCACGCTGGTAGCGTGCCGCATGCGCCTGGTAGTGGCGCTGACAGGCATCTTCGGACGGATCGGGCACGACGACTTCACGCTCGATCAACGTATCGATGGCTGCGCTGGCCGCTTCGCTGTTTACGCCGTCGACAGCTGGAAGGTCATCGGCGTTGAGCAGGCCGCCGGCGATGGCCGTCTGACGCAGCAATTCACTGAAGGCGCGCTGGCGCAGGGCCTGCGTGTCCAGCGTCTCGCCGGGTGCATGCAGCGCCACGCCATTGACGCTGGCCACCGTGGACGGTGGTGTGGTGGTGTTGTTGCAGAGGGATGGGGTGGGTGCCATGTTGGACATGCTTCGCTCCTGATCAGACGCCGGCGCCGGGCTGGCGTGGCTGGTTGTGGTCTGCGGGCAGGTTCAGACGACGGCTGCGCACGACCTGATGAGGCCGGAACAGGAACCAGACCGTGGCAAAGCCGCTCCACACGTGGACCAGCCGGCTGAACGGGAACAGCAGGAAAATCGTCATGCCGAACACGATGTGGACCTGGTATGGCCAGGGCAGTGTGGCGAGCACCGTCGCGTCGACCGGCCGCAGTGTGACGATGCGCTGGGCCCAGTCGGCCAGGATCAACATCACGCTGCCGTCGGCGTGTTGCCAGGAAAACGGCAGTGTGATCAGACCCACCACCAGCTGCACCCACAGGATCACGAGTACAGCGATGTCGGTACGGTGGCTCGTCAGGCGAATGCGCGGGTCGAACACACGCCGGTACAACAGCATCGACAGACCTATGAAACAGAAAACTCCGGCGATGCCGCCTGCCACCACCGCCATCGTCTGCTTGGTGGCGGCACTCATGAACAGGCCGTACACGCTGTGCGGCGTGAACAGCCCGACCATGTGGCCGAAGAACAGGAACAGGATACCGAAGTGAAAGAGGTTGCTGCCCCAGCGCAGCAGGCCGCTGCGCAGCAGCTGCGACGAGTCGCTCTTCCAGCTGTACTGGTTCTGATCGAAGCGGATCAAGCTGCCCATCACGAACACGGTCAAGCAGACGTAAGGGTAGACCTGGAACAAAAAACCGTAGACGCCGTTCATGATGGTGCTCCTGTATGTGCCACGGCTGCGCCGCGCTGGCGAACGACATGGATGGGTTGGACATCGCCGGGTTTTGCCTGGCCCTTGGTGGAGCAACCATCGAACACCGGAGGTTCGGCCCAGCTCTCGTCGAGGTCATCCTCGACCGGCAGCTTGACGGCCTCGGCCTTTTCACCGGCCAGGTCGAGCAAGGCACCCAGAACGCTGGCATAGGGACTGCGGTGCTTTTGCAGCGCGGCAAAGATGACGTTGAAGATGTGCGCCATCTCCGACAGGAAGGCCCGTGCCTCGGCCGGTGGTTGCGTGGAGACGAACTCCAGCACGGCTGGCAGGTAGTCCGGCAGTTCGCCCTCGGCCAGGTACAGGCCGGCTTTCTCGTAGGTCTGTGCCAGGTCGATCATGGCCGGGCCGCGATCGCGCGAGTCGCCGTGTACATGTTCGAACAGGTGCAGCGAGGTCGCGCGCCCCCGGTCGAACAGCGACACGTACTCGGCTTCGTTGGCCAGTGCATCGCGTTGTGCCAGCGCTGCCAGAAGGCCGTCGAACTCCGCCAGGCGCGACGGCGACAAAGCCTTTTCCTGGCGCAGCAGCGCACCGATCTGCGGAACTGCGTCAAGCAGACGCGCATCCGGATAACTCAGCAATGCGGCCATGGCGCGCAGCGTGAGCGACGCGGTGGCGGGTTGGGATTTTTTGGCAAACATGGTCATACCTCCGCCCGGATCGGGATGGTCCGCTTCTTCTCACTGCCGAACAGGCTGGTTTCGCTGGTGCCCTCGGAGCAGCCGTTACCGAAGCTGAAGCCGCATCCGCCACGCACGTTGAATGTGTTCTCGGCATATTCGCGATGGGTCGTGGGGATCACGAAGCGGTCCTCATAGTTGGCGATTGCCATCACGTGGTACATCTCCTCGACCTCGGCCTGGCTCAGGCCGACCTGCTCGAGCACCGCGGTGTTGATGTGTTGGTCGACATGTTTCTCGCGCTGGTAGGCACGCATGGCCAGCATCCGCTCCAGGGCGCGCACCACCGGAACGGTGTCGCCTGCGGTCAGCAGGTTGGCCAGGTACTTGACCGGGATGCGCAGCTGGTTGACGTCCGGAATCTGGCCATTGGTGCCGACATGGCCGGCGTTCGCGGCGGCCGAGATCGGCGACAGCGGCGGCACATACCAGACCATCGGCAGCGTGCGGTATTCGGGATGCAGCGGCAGCGCGACCTTCCATTGCACCGCCATCTTGTACACCGGACTGTTGCGTGCCGCGTCCATCCATTTGTCGGGAATGCCGTCGATGCGCGCCTGTTCGATCACCTTGGGATCAAACGGGTCCATGAATATGTCGAGCTGTGCCTGGTACAGGTCACGGTCGTGCTCGACGCTGGCTGCTTCCTGGATGCGGTCGGCGTCATATAGCAACACGCCGAGGTAGCGGATGCGACCGACGCAGGTCTCCGAACACACGGTTGGCTGGCCGGCCTCGATGCGCGGGTAGCAGAAGATGCATTTTTCTGCCTTGCCACTCTTCCAGTTGTAGTAAATTTTCTTGTACGGGCATCCCGACACGCACATGCGCCAGCCGCGGCACTTGTCCTGGTCGATCAGCACAATGCCGTCTTCCTCGCGCTTGTAGATCGAGCCCGACGGGCAGGATGCGACACAGGCCGGGTTCAGGCAGTGCTCGCACAAGCGCGGCAGGTACATCATGAAGGTGTTCTCGAACTGCCCGTAGATGTCCTTCTGGATGTCGTCGAAGTTCTTGTCCTTGCTGCGCTTGGAGAACTCGCCGCCCAGGATCTCTTCCCAGTTCGGGCCCCAGACGATTTTCTCCATCTGCTTGCCGGTGATCAGGCTGCGCGGACGCGCTGTTGGCGTGGCCTTCATTTCGGGCGCAGCCTGCAGGTGCGCGTAGTCGAACGTGAACGGCTCGTAGTAGTCGTCAATCTCGGGCAGGTTGGGGTTGGCGAAGATGCGCATCAGCAGCTTCCACTTCGCACCCTGGCGCGGCTCGATCGTGCCGTTGGCCTTGCGCACCCAGCCGCCATTCCACTTTTCCTGGTTCTCCCACTCCTTCGGGTAGCCGATGCCGGGCTTGGTCTCGACGTTGTTGAACCAGGCGTACTCCATGCCGGGGCGGCTGGTCCAGACGTTCTTGCAGGTGACGGAGCAGGTGTGGCAACCGATGCACTTGTCCAGGTTCAGCACCATGCCGATTTGG
>JBBQJP010000116.1:0-9049 GCA_038326025.1 Burkholderiales bacterium | reverse complement strand
CCGTCGGTCTAAAATCCGGAATAACGATTAGGAGTCAACTATGGGTTCGTTTTCAATATGGCATTGGCTGATTGTTCTGCTGATCGTCGTCATGGTGTTCGGCACCAAGAAGCTCAAGAACATGGGCAGCGATCTGGGCGGAGCGGTCAAGGGATTCAAGGATGGCATGAAAGACGCCAACGCGTCCGCTGACGATACTGCGTCCGGCCCGGCGGCGCAGGTTGGCAATAACGCCAAAACCGCCGACAAATCGACGATTGACGTCGAAGCCAAGCAGAAGTCCTGATAGCCGGATGATCTTGTCGTGATCGACCTTGGCGTATCGAAGATGGCGCTGATCGGCGTGGTGGCGCTGATCGTCATCGGGCCTGAGAAGCTTCCGCGTGTGGCGCGTACCGTGGGCGCCTTGCTGGGCAAGGCGCAGCGTTATGTGTCCGACGTGAAGTCCGAGGTCAGCCGGTCGATGGAACTCGACGAACTGCGCAAGATGAAGGAATCCGTTTCGGGCGCAGCCAAGGACATGGAAAACACGATCCAGTCCAATGCCAGCGAATTCGAGAAGTCCTGGGCCGATGCCACCAAGATGGACGACAACTCGCAAACCGGGAAAAGCTACGAGATTCCCGAGAGTTACCCGGCCTATCGCCACCCCAACAAGCGCTGGCGCGTCAAAACCGGCGCCATGCCCAACTGGTACAAGGCACGCACGGGTACCCGCACCCGTGCGTTGTCTGGCGCTGCCAGGGTCGCGCGATACCGGCCGCAGAAGTTCGACTGAATGAACGGGTATCGCCCCGCGCCCCGGAACCACGGTTCCGATGGGTGTCCGGCTCACATGACACGATGACTGACACCAACAACAAAGACGACGAACTCGCCGGTACCGAACAGCCGTTTGTGCAGCACCTGATGGAGCTTCGCAACCGACTCGTGTACAGCATGGCAGGGCTGGTGGTGTGCATGGTGTTGTTGGCAATCTGGCCATCGCCCAGCGGCCTGATCGATTTGATCGCCATGCCGATCCGTGCGCATATGCCGCCTGGCGCCAAATTGATCGCGGTGGGCGTTTTTTCGCCATTTTTCGTGCCGCTCAAGGTATTGATGATGGCCGGGGTGTTGCTGTGCCTGCCATGGTTGATGTACCAGGCCTGGGCGTTTGTGGCGCCCGGCCTGTATGGCCACGAAAAGCGCCTCGCGGTGCCGTTGATTTTCTTCGGCAGTGCGCTGGCCTACGGCGGCATTGGTTTCGTGCAGTTGTTTGTGCTCGACAAGATGTTCGCGTTCATCCAGTCGGTGACCCCGGCCAGCGTGGCCGCCACCCCGGATATCGCCTCCTATGTGGAAGCTATCCTGGGCCTTTATCTGGCCTTTGGTGTGGCGTTCCAGGTTCCGATCGTCGTGGTGCTTCTGGTGCGCATGAATATCGTGAGCGTCGAAAAGCTCAAGGAATTTCGCGGTTACTTCATCGTTCTGTCGTTCGTGATCGCAGCCGTCATCACGCCACCGGATGTGATTTCCCAGCTGGCGCTGGCGGTGCCGATGGTTCTGCTGTACGAGGCCGGCATTTTTGCCGCCAGGATGTTCATCAAACACAAGGCGGAAGAAGACGGCGACAGCGAAAAGCCGACCGACGATTCGGATAAGAAATCCTGAGGCGTTGCGTTTCGTTAGCGGTTCGGACGCCGCTGCGCGGGCCGGACGCCGGGCACCACGTCGATATCGATCTGCGTGTCCTGCCGCTGCAGCGCAAAACGTGATGCTACACCGGGCTTGAGGCCGGCCACACGCGTCAGCAACTCCGCCACATTGCGAATCTCGGTGCCGGCCACTGCGGTGATTACGTCGCCTGGACGGATCCCCGCCTGTGCCGCTGGCCCGTTTTGCAGCACGCCGGTGATGATCACTCCCTGGCGTGCCTTGACGCCAAAGGTTTCTGCCAACTCGGGCGACAGGTCGTTGGGCTCCACGCCGATCCAGCCGCGTGTCACCTGCCCATCCTTGACCAGCCCCTCCATGACCTGCCTGGCGGTGGACGTGGGAATGGCAAAACCGATACCCATGCTGCCGCCCGAACGCGAGTAGATGGCGGTATTGATGCCCAGCAGGTTGCCTTGGGTATCTACCAGCGCGCCGCCCGAATTGCCCGGATTGATGGCAGCGTCGGTCTGGATGAAGTTCTCGAAGGTGTTGATGCCCAGCTGGTTACGGCCGAGCGCGCTGATGATGCCGCTGGTGACGGTTTGACCGACACCGAACGGGTTGCCAATCGCCAGTACCTGGTCGCCCACTTCGATCGCGTCCGAATTGCCGATCACGACCACCGGGAGCTTATCGAGGTTGATTTTCAGCACTGCCAGGTCGGTTTCCGGATCCGTGCCGATGACCTTGGCAATCGCCTTGTGGCTGTCGTTGAGCATCACCTCGATTTCGTCTGCACCTTCGACCACATGGTTGTTCGTGAGGATATAACCGTCGGCGCTGACAATGACGCCACTGCCCAGACCGGCGCGGGGTTCCTGGTTCTGGTCACCAAAGAAGAACCGGAACCAGGGGTCGCTGTTGCGCGGGTCCCGGATCGCGGCCTTGCTGGTGCTGATGCTTACGACCGCGGACGATGCCTTTTGTGCGGCGAGCCGGAAGCTGCCGGCCGGCGCAGCGACGGCGGACGTACCGGGCGGCGCCTCGAGCAAGGTGATGGCCGGTCTCACACGGCTGCTCCCCAGCCAGTCGGGCTGGAGCGTGGCCACGACGAAGTAGACGGCCAGCAGAACGGTGGCGGTCTGGGAAAATACAAGCCAAAGGCGTTTCATGCGCAAATTGTAGGCGGCGCCACGCCCATGGGCGGGCCGCCGAGAACAAGGCCGAGGACTGCTGTTTCAGGTCTTGCATTGACGCGGGCGTACCATCCCGTTATTGACAGACCCGCATGTCGAACGCGCACAAGACCATCCACATCGAATCCCTGGCCCCTGCCAAGCCGGCCTGGGGCGTGCCCTGCAACGGCTGCGGCATCTGTTGCCTGGTGGAGCCCTGCCCGGTAGGCATGGTCCTGTCAGCCAGGCGCCGGGGGGCTTGTGATGCGTTGCACTGGGATGCGCAACTGGCTCGTTATCGATGTGGTGCCTTGGTGCGGCCGGGCGAGGTCTTGCGTGAAGTTCTGCCTCGGTCTCTAAGGGGCTTGTCGGGCGCGCTGGCCCCGCTACTTGCCGCTATTGCCAGTCGGGCCATCGCGGTCGGAGTCGGGTGCGATTGTGATCTGCAGGTCGTGACGCAGCGCGACGTTCCGGGGACCGGGCGGACCCGGACTTCTGTGTGAATCCAGGCTCGATTCGAGCCCGGCTGCGTGCGCGTCGGGTAAGGGATTTGGTCGACAATGCCTTGAAGCCGGGCTAAGACGACATGGCCGCCCGCGAAACCATTACGCATCACAGATTGAGCCTTCAATGACATGACCGATCGACTCCTGCTCGCTCAGACGCTCGATACGCTGCTTGCGCCCGAAAAATTCCGTGACTATGGCCCCAACGGCCTGCAGGTCGAAGGTCGGATGCAGGTGCGCAAAGTGGTTTCCGGCGTCACGGCCAGCCTGGCCTTCATTGAAGCGGCCATAACGCACGGCGCCGACACTTTGCTGGTTCACCACGGCTTGTTCTGGCGCGGGCAGGATGGATGTGTCACCGGTTGGATGAAGAAGCGTCTGGCCTTGCTGCTGCAACACGACATCAATCTGTTCGCCTATCACCTGCCGCTCGATGCCCATCCACAGTGGGGCAACAATGCACAACTCGGTCAGCGCCTGGGTCTGGTGACGACGCGACGTTTTGGCGAACAGGATCTGGGATTCCTGGGCCATCGCGTCGACGATCAGGTTTTTGACAATGCGGCTGCACTGGGTAGCCACATCGAGGCGGCGCTTGGGCGCGGCGTGACCCTCGTCGATAACCGCGATCAGCCGATACGGCGCATTGCCTGGTGTACCGGCGGCGCGCAAAGCTATTTCGAATCGGCGATCGCGGCGGGGGCGGATGCCTTCATCACAGGTGAGATTTCCGAGCCGCAGGCTCACTATGCACGCGAGTGCGGGGTGAGTTATATCGCGTGTGGCCACCACGCGAGCGAGCGTTATGGTGCGCAGGCGGTGGCCGGGCATGTGGCAGCTGAACTGGCTCTGGAACATGAATTCATCGATATCGACAACCCGGCCTGAGGCCGGCAAGCTACTGCCCATCGCGATCACGATGGGGGACCCGGCAGGTATCGGGCCGGAGATCATCGCCAAGGCGTTTCGCGATGCGCCCGACATCACCCGGGGCTGCTTCGTCGCCGGCGATGTGGCCAGTTTGCGCCGGGCGTCCGCGTGGACTGCGGGTGTGGGCCAGGTGCCACTCCCGGTGGCGGTGATCGAGCGGCCCTCAGACGTGCTGGGCTTGCCAGGCGCGTGTATTCCGGTGTTGCAGGTGGTGGAGGCGGCTGAGCCCGTGCCGGTGGGCCGCGTCAGTGCGGCGGCCGGTCGCATGGCAGCCGAAAGCGTGGTGTGGGCAGCAGATGCCGCCTTGCGCGGCGACATTGCCGCCCTGGTCACAGCGCCGCTGCACAAGGAAGCCCTGGCGGCTGCCGGCGCGCCGCACAATGGTTTTCCCGGTCATACGGAAATGCTGCAGGCCAGGGCCGCAGACTACCAACGTATAGCCTTGCAGGATTTGCCGGTGCGCATGATGCTGGCCAATGACGAGTTGCGCACGGTGCTGGTAAGCATTCACATGGCCTTGCGTGACGCCATCGAAGCGGTCACGCCGGAGAATGTGCTGCAGACCTTGCGCATCACCCATGCGGCCTTGCGGCCGTTGCTGGGGCGCTCGCCGCGGATTGCGGTGGCTGGCCTCAATCCCCATGCCGGGGAGGGCGGCCTGTTTGGCCACGAGGAGATTGAAAACATCGCGCCTGCCATCGCTGCGGCGCAAGCCCTTGGGATGGATGTACATGGCCCGTTTGCACCCGACACGGTATTCATGCGGGCGCGGGCCCGGGCCGGCATGCCGGCAGAGTTCGATGTGGTGATTGCGATGTACCACGACCAGGGCCTGATACCGGTCAAGTATCTGGGTGTGGACAAGGGTGTCAATGTGACGCTGGGTTTGCCCCTGGTGCGCACTAGCCCGGATCACGGAACGGCATTCGATATCGCCGGGACGGGACGGGCAGATGCAGCCAGCCTGGTCGAGGCGATCCGGATGGCCCGGCAACTCCTGGTTCCGACGGCCGGCAGCGCCTGAAAGGGCCGCGACGCAGGCAGCGGACGAACCGTTGACGCCCGGCCGCCTGCACCACCAAGGCAGTGGCAGGCGCGACGGCGATTACTTCTTCAGGCTGTCGCGGATCTGGCGCAGCAGAAGGACGTCTTCAGGCGTCGACGCAGGCGCAGGCGTGGGGGTCTCACGCTTGAGCCGGTTCATCTGCTTGACCATCATGAAGATGATGAAGGCCAGGATGATGAAGTTCACCGCAATCGTGATGAAGTTACCGTAGGCAAAAACCGGCACGCCCGCCTCCCGCAACTCCTCCAGACCCGCTCCGACGCCGGCGGGAACATCACCCAGAAGCACGTACATGTTGGAGAAGTTGATATTGCCGATGACCGCGCCGACCAGCGGCATGATCAGGTCTTTGACCATTGAGTCGACGATTTTCCCGAAGGCGGCACCAATGATGACACCTACGGCCAGGTCCATCACGTTGCCTTTAAGGGCAAATTCCTTGAATTCCGACATCATGCTCACGGTAGTCTCCATTCTCTTTTCAGGGGGTGCGCCATTGTAGGTCTGGGTTTTCAGGCGAAATGTAAAGCATGGACCATGGCCGGACAGCGATGGGCACGACGCTGCAGGTCCGGCTACCGGCCGCCAAAGCCGGTGAGTCGGTCAGCTACAATTCCGCGCTGACCCAAGAGCGATGTTTTCATTGAGGATTCCCATGAGTGACACCCCAGTCGACACCAGCAAACGGACGTGGCTCATCGCGTCCGGCTGTGCCGGTGCTGTCGGCGGCGCCTTCACCGCCGTCCCGTTTGTCAGCAGTTTTGCGCCTTCAGAGCGCGCCAAAGCCGCAGGCGCCGCTGTCGAGGCCGACATTTCATCGCTCAAGCCCGGTGAAAAAATGACCGTTGAGTGGCGCGGAAATCCCGTTTGGATCATGCGTCGCACAGAGGAAGAACTCGCGACCTTGCCCACGCTTGATTCCCAATTGGCCGATCCCCAGTCCGAGCGCAAGCCCGACGAATTCACGCCAGAGTACGCGCGCAACGGGACGCGCTCGATCAAGCCTGCGGTGTTGGTTGTGGTTGGCATCTGTACCCACCTGGGTTGCTCGCCGTCCGACCGGTTCCAAAAAGGTGCCCAGCCCTCGCTTCCGGATGACTGGAAGGGTGGTTTCTTCTGTCCTTGCCACGGCTCGACGTTCGACCTTGCGGGGCGTGTCTTCAAAAACAAGCCCGCGCCGGACAATCTGGTCGTGCCACCCCACATGTACCTGTCGGACAACCGGTTGCTTATCGGTGAAGACAAGAAGGCCTGACCCCATGAAGACATTCCGTACCGGAGCACCACGTGGCTGAAATGAAAGAGATCTCCCCCAATGCACCGGCTTCCGCGAAGCTGCTCAATTGGGTTGACAACCGTTTCCCGTTGTCCAAGCTCTACAACGAGCACATGGGCGAGTATTACGCGCCGAAGAACTTCAACTTCTGGTACATCTTCGGCTCGCTGGCCATGCTGGTTCTGGTCATCCAGATCGTCACCGGCATTTTCCTGGTCATGCACTACAAGCCGGATGCCGCGCTGGCTTTCGGTTCGGTCGAATACATCATGCGCGACGTGCCATGGGGCTGGCTGATCCGCTACATGCACTCCACCGGCGCGTCCGCGTTTTTCGTCGTGGTCTATCTGCACATGTTCCGCGGGTTGATTTACGGTAGTTATCGCAAGCCACGCGAACTGATCTGGGTCTTTGGCTGCGCGATTTTCCTGTGCCTGATGGCCGAGGCCTTCATGGGTTATCTGCTTCCATGGGGTCAGATGAGCTACTGGGGCGCCCAGGTGATCGTGAACCTGTTTGCCGCCATCCCGTTTGTCGGTCCGGATCTGGCGCTGCTGATTCGTGGTGACTATGTGGTTGGCGACGCAACCCTGAATCGCTTCTTCAGCTTCCACGTAATCGCGGTTCCATTGGTGTTGCTGGGCCTAGTGGCTGCGCACATCATTGCCCTGCATGAGGTGGGCTCGAACAACCCCGATGGCATCGAGATCAAGGCCAACAAGGGCAAGGACGGTCATCCGGTGGACGGCATACCATTTCACCCGTATTACACCGTGCACGACATTTTTGCGGTCAGCATGTTCCTGATGGTGTTCAGTGCGATCGTGTTCTTCGCGCCTGAATTCGGTGGCTACTTCCTGGAGTACAACAACTTCATTCCGGCCGACCCGTTCAAGACACCATTGCACATTGCGCCGGTCTGGTATTTCACGCCGTACTACTCCATGCTGCGTGCGATCACCAGCGAGATGATGTACGTGCTGATGGCCTGTGTGATCGGCGGCGCACTGCTGCTGGTGCTCAAGGTCAAGATGCCGTCCTTTCTCAAGCCGGTCATCCTGGTCGGCGCCGTGGTGGCGGTCCTGATGATGTGGAACATCGACGCCAAGTTCTGGGGTGTGCTGGTGATGGGTGGTGCGGTCATCATCCTGTTTTTCCTGCCCTGGCTGGATAACAGCCCGGTCAGGTCGATCCGTTACCGGCCCGACTGGCACAAGTATGTGTACGCGATCTTCGTGTTCAACTTCCTGGTGCTGGCCTACCTGGGCGTGCAACCGCCGTCGTCGATTGGCGAGCGCGTATCGCAGGTCGGTACCCTGTTCTATTTCGGATTTTTCCTGCTGATGCCGTGGTGGAGCGCCTTGGGTGAACCCAAGCCCGTGCCAGAGCGCGTTACCTTTACAGCCCATTGAGCAGGAGACAAGCAGAATGAAAAACTCTGGATTCTTGCGCAAGGCCACCTGCGCGATTCTTGCATCGTTGGGTTTGCTGGCCGGCGCCCATGCGGCCGAAGGCGGCATCCCCTGGGACAGGGCGCCGAACAAGACCAATGACCTGGTTGCGCTGCAAAACGGCGCGAAGTTGTTCGTCAACTACTGTCTGAATTGCCACTCCGCGGCGTACATGCGTTACAACCGGTTGACCGACATCGGTCTGACCATCGAGCAAATCAAGGACAACCTGCTGTTCACGACGGACAAGGTCGGCGACAACATGGTTGCCGCCCTTGATCCAAAGGAAGCGAAGCAGTGGTTTGGTGCCAATCCTCCCGACCTGACCGTGATCGCGCGTTCGCGCGCTGCCGCGGGGCAGGGCAGTGGTGCCGACTATTTGTACACCTACCTGCGCACGTATTATCCGGACGCAACCAAGCCCACCGGCTGGAACAATCTGGCGTTTCCAAACGTGGGCATGCCGCATGCGTTGTGGCAACTTCAGGGAAACCGCGCGCCGGTGTATGAAACCGGGACCGAGCATGGCAAGGAAGTCCAGTTGTTCAAGGGCTGGCAACAACTCACTCCTGGCACCATGTCGCCGCTTGCGTACGACAATGCGGTAGGCGACCTCGTCAGCTACCTGCAATGGATGGGCGAGCCGGAACAGAACACGCGCAAGCGCATTGGTGTGGGTGTTTTGATTTTCCTCGCCCTGTTGACCGTGTTCACGTGGCGCCTGAATGCCTCGTACTGGAAGGACATCAAGTAAAGCTTGAGCAGTCCGGGCCCATCGTGATGCGATGGGCTTGTGTTTTCAGAGTGGGCTTGCAAACATGCATCCCACTCTTTTTAGTTTCGACGCCAACTGTTGCCGGGTTGGATTTCGTCGTCACTGTTTTTGATTTTGAGGAGCTCCCGCCATGATGGTGTTGTATTCAGGAACCACCTGCCCTTTTTCCCACCGCTGCCGTTTCGTGCTGTTCGAGAAAGGCATGGATTTCGAGATCCGGGACGTCGACCTC
>JBBQJP010000115.1:0-9172 GCA_038326025.1 Burkholderiales bacterium | reverse complement strand
GTCCGGATCGTCGATGGCCTTCTTCAGGCTGGGATAGTCATCGAACACCATCGCCGGTCCGCTGTGGCGCTGGAACTTTGCGCTGCATGCGCTCGGCTTGATGACACAGCCGTCGGGCGCCAGGTTGCCGCGCAACACGGCGAGCGCCCCTTCCCGGTAGATCGGTTTGTCGAGCGGGCGGATCACGTCATCGTTGTAGATCTCGGCACCGTCGAGATTCTCACCGACCGTCTTGCCGGTCACAGTCAGCGCGTCCAGGTGCAGCATGCCGCCGTCGCGCAGACGGGCCATCAGACCACGCATTCCGCCGGCGTAATAGAAGTCTTCCATCAGGTACTCACTGCCGCTGGGCCGGATGTTGGCGATCACCGGCACCTTGCGGCTGAACACGTCGAAATCGTCCAGCGTCATCGCGCAGTGGTCGCCGGCGCGGCGCGACATCGCGACCAGGTGGATGATGGCGTTGGTCGAGCAGCCTTCGGCCATGGCCACGGTGATCGCGTTCTCGAAACTCTTGCGCGACAGAATTCGGGCCGGTGAGAGGTCGTCCCACACCATGTCGACGATGCGCCGGCCGCACTGGGCCGACATGCGCGGATGATTCGCGTCCGGCGCCGGAATGCTGGAGGCGCCTGGCAGCGTCATGCCCAGGGCTTCAGTGATGCCCATCATCGTAGCCGCGGTGCCCATCACCATGCAGGTGCCGTGGCTGCGTGCGATGCCGCCTTCTACCTCCAGCCATTGGGTCTCGGTGATGTTGCCCGCGCGCCGCTCATCCCAGTACTTGAATGCATCGGAGCCTGACCCGAGCGTCTTGCCTTTCCAGTTGCCACGCAGCATCGGCCCGGCCGGCAGGTAGATGCACGGATAACCGGCCGAGATGGCGCCCATCAGAAGCGCCGGCGTGGTCTTGTCGCAACCGCCCATCAACACTGCGCCGTCGATCGGATGGCTGCGCAGTAGTTCCTCGGTCTCGATTGCCAGCAGGTTGCGATAGAGCATTGTGGTGGGCTTGACGAAATTCTCGGCCAGCGAAATGGCCGGCAGCTCCAACGGGAATCCACCGGCCTGCAGGATGCCGCGCTTGACGTCTTCAACACGTTGTTTGAAATGCGCGTGGCAATTGTTGATGTCGCTCCAGGTATTGATGATCGCGATCACCGGTTTACCTTGCCAGTCGGCGCGCTCGTAACCCATCTGCATCGCACGCGAGCGGTGGCCGAAGGAGCGGAAGTCGTCGGGGGCGAACCAGCGCGCACTGCGCAACTGGTCGTAAGTCTTGCGGGTCATGTTGCTCCTTGTCTCGATGGGTAAAGCCCCCGGGTGGTCGAGCCGTCAAGCGGTGGTCAGCCCGGATGCCGGTGTCGTCATTCTGGCATCCCGAGCCAGGCACCGTCGGCGCGCAGTCGCTGCTGCAGCGGCGCGACCGCCAATTCCCGTGGCGAGCAGCCGGCATCCAGGGCCATCGCTGCTGCCGTTCCTGCCGCCTGGCCCATGACGAAACAGGCGCCCGACACCCGCGCAGCCGACTGCCCCATGTGTGTCATCGACGCGCAGCGCCCGGCCACCAGCAGATTGTCCATGTCCCGCACCAGCAACATGCGGTAGGGCAGGTGGTTGTAGCCGCGGCAGTTCGGAATATCTTGCCACTTCAGTGCGACGTTGCCGGCCACATGTTCCTCAATCATCCAGCCGTTCACGCCGACGGAGTCGTCAAAGCTGGCGCATTGCAATACGTCTTGCTCGGTGAGCTGGTAGTCGCCCAGCACGCGCCGCGTCTCGCGCACGCCGACCTGCGGCGCAATCTCGAGCAGGTAGGCCTGCTCGAACCCGGGCACGGACTCGCGCAGAAAATCGTAGAAGTCGACGATCTGGCGCCGGCCCTGTACCTCGGCGGCACTGAGCTGCAGCGCGTTCGTGCCGTCGACAGGGCTGCCGTCGGTATTGGACAGTTGTGTGACATTGACACGCCACTCGGTCGGATTCTTCTGCGGCCGCACGATCGGGCCTTTGCGGGCGAAGCGGCGTCCCGCCGCCCGGGCCTGCTCCATGAGCGGGCCGATGGTCTTGGGGGTATCCGCTGCACCCACCGGATCGACACCGTTGACTCGAAACATCGTGGACGGATACATCATGCTCTGGCCGTCGGTGCCTTTTTCGAACCCGGCGCCGGCATGGGATGCCAGGTCGCCGTCGCCCGAGCAATCGATGAAGACCTTGCCCAGCACCGCCTGCCGGCCGGACTTGGTCTCGATCAGCAGCGCATGAATCCTGCGAGCCGAGTTCATGATCACACCCACGGCCAATGCATGGAACAGGATCTGCGCGCTACTGCCCAGCACCAGTTCGTCGGCGGCCACCTTGAACGCCGCGTTGTCATATGCCTGTGCAGCAATGCGATCACCGAAAACCCGGTGCGGCTCGTTCAGTCCACCGAGTCTGCGCATGTGGACCAGCAGGTCATCGACCACGCCGTGCACCACCTGCTCGATCGTGCCGAACACATTCGCATGCAGGCCACAGAAATTAGTGACCCCGGCTACCGTGCCCATGCCGCCGAGAAAACCGTAGGACTCGATCAGCAAGGTGCTGCGCCCGCCACGGGCTGCCGCAGTGGCTGCCGCGATACCGGCCGGGCCACCTCCGAGAACGACCACATCGAAGCTGCCGAACACCGGCGTCTGCCGGCTGGGTTCGGTGATTGTCGGGTGATTGCCGGGCTGCATCAGCGCAGGCGAGGTTCGCAGCAGGGACGCGCCGTCAGAACGGGGCGTCGGTCTGGGTGGTGGGCGATGTATCGCCAGCGGGGGTGTCAGCTGGTGCTTCGGCGGTGACGATCGATGCAGCACCCGCGCCTGACAGGTTCTTGCGAATCCGCGTGCGCACTTCGGCCTTTTCGCCGGCGCTGGCGAACTTGCTGTATTTGCCAATGATTGACACCAGCTGGGCGTAGATCTTCGGATTGCCGGCCAGGCATTCCTTCTGCTCAAGAAAGTCGGCCTCGCCACTGAAGTTACCGATCAGTCCACCGGCCTCGGTGACCAGCAGCGAGCCGGCGGCCACATCCCAGGGCTGCAGGCCGGTCTCGAAAAATCCGTCGGTGTATCCGGCCGCAACATAGGCCAAATCGAGTGCGGCAGCGCCAGGCCGGCGCAGACCGGCGGCGCGTTGCATCACGTCGCCCATCATGGCCAGGTAACTCGGGAAGTTGTCTCCGGCGCGGAACGGAAAACCGGTGGAGATCAGGCTCTCCTGCAAGCGGATGCGCTTGGACACGCGCAGACGCCGGTCGTTCAGATAGGCACCGCGGCCCTTGGTGGCGCTGAACAAATCGTTGCGTGTCGGGTCGTAGATCACCGCATGTTCGATCTTGCCTCTAAAGGACAACGCGATGCTGACGCAATACACCGGAAAGCCATGGATGAAGTTGGTCGTGCCGTCCAGCGGGTCGATGATCCAGACAAATTCCGAATCCTTCGCACCGTGTTCGCTGCCGGACTCTTCGGCCAGGATGCTGTGATCCGGGAATGCCGTCAGCAGGGTTTCGATGATGGCCTTTTCGCTGGCGTGATCCACCTCGGTGACGAAGTCGTTGACCTGTTTCTGCGAGATGCGCACCGCCTCGACGTCAAGCGCGGCACGGTTGATGATGGCGCCAGCGGCACGGGCGGCCTTGATGGCCACGTTGACCATCGGGTGGATGTTTGGGGACGGCATGGTTTGTTCGTTTTGGTTCGGGCGCAACCAGGAGGCAGCGCGCCGCACGGCATTCAGGAGCATTGGCCGGATGCACGATGGCATCCGCAGGACCCGTTATTTTCCCATGAAAAGCGCAGTCGGCCGGGCAGGCCGGTTGGCGCAACAGCGGCGCGGAGACAATTGGCGCCATGCAGACACGTTTCGTATTGATCCAAGCCAGCCATGCCGGCAATGTCGGCGGCGCCGCCCGCGCCATGAAAGTCATGGGTTTCGACGACCTGGTGCTGGTCGCGCCACGCTGGGCCAATGTGTTGCGCCGCGAGGAGACTATCCAGCGCGCCAGCGGTGCGCTCGATGTGCTGGCCAAGGCGCGTATCGTCGAGACGCTGGACGAAGCGCTCGATGGCATGACCCACCTTTGTGCCACTGCGATGACACCACGCGACTTCGGTCCGCCCACCATGGCCCCACGCGAATGTTTTGCGCGCCTGGTCGCCGGTGAATCGCTGAATCCGGTACCAAAGGGCGCATCGACCGACCCGGTCCCCTTGCCCGGTGGCGTCGCGATGTTGTTCGGCTCCGAGCGGTTCGGCATGCGCAACGAGGATGTCTACCGCTGCCACGTCGCGCTGTCGATTCCGACCAACCCCGGCTTTGGATCGCTCAACCTCGCCGCAGCGTTACAGGTGCTGGCATACGAATGGCGTTTGGCACTGGGCGGCTTTGACGTGGCGCCGTCGGCCGGTGTGGTGCCGCCGCGATCGGCCGACGCCAGACAGGTGGCTGGGCTACTGGCGCACTGGGAACAGGCCCTGACGGCCGTGCGTTACCTGGACCCGGCTACACCGGGCAAGCTGATGCCGCGGCTGAACCAGTTGTTCAACCGGGCCGGCATCACCGACGAGGAAATCCACATCCTCAGAGGTGTCGCCAAGGCCATGCTCGAGACAGCCGCCGTTTCTAAAGGCTAGACTTATGCGCATGTTTGCCCGTATCCGCTCCGACATCCAATGCATCCTCGACCGTGATCCTGCCGCGCGCAGCACCTGGGAGGTGCTGACCTGTTATCCCGGCCTGCATGCCTTGATCCTGCATCGGCCGGCGCACTGGCTTTGGAACCGCGGATTCACCTGGCTGGGCCGCTTCATTTCCCATATCGGGCGGTTTCTCACCGGGGTCGAGATTCATCCGGGAGCCAAGATCGGCGAACGGGTTTTCTTCGACCATGCCATGGGTGTGGTGGTCGGCGAGACCGCCGAGATCGGTGACGGCTGCACAATCTACCACGGTGTCACCCTGGGCGGCACCTCGTTGTACAAGGGCACCAAGCGCCATCCGACGATTGGCGCGGACGTCATCATCGGCGCTGGCGCACAGGTTCTGGGGGGCTTTACCGTCGGCGACGGCGCCAAGATCGGCTCCAACGCGGTGGTGACCAAACCGGTTCCCGCAGGGGCCACGGCGGTTGGCAATCCGGCGCGCATCATCCAGGCCGACAGCGAGTCCAAGCGCGAAGCGGCCGCGTCCAAGATGGGATTCTCGGCTTATGGTGTCACGCAGAACGACGACCCGCTGAGCCTGGCCATGCGTGGCCTGATCGACAACGCCAGTTCGCAGGAGCACCAGATCGCGATGTTGTGGCAGGCCATCGGCACCTTGTCCGAAGGCCGCAGTCAGGGAGACTGCGTGCCGTCAGATGCCTGCCGCGACGGTGATTTCAAGGCCGACAGGCTCAACGATCTGGTTGGCAAGTAGCCCGCGGGCTCAGTTGGCCGGCGGCGCCTGCCGCTGCGCGGACTTGGGCCGGAATGCCTTGCAGACCGTCGCATCGGTTTCCATGTAGGGCCCGCCGATCAGGTCGATGCAATAGGGTACGGCCGCGAAGATGCCCGGTACCAGTGACTCCCCGGTGTCCGATCGTAGACCTTCGAGTGTCTCCGCGATGGCCTTTGGCTGCCCCGGCAGGTTGATGATCAGGCAGTTGCCGCGGATCACCGCGCATTGGCGCGACAAAATAGCGGTGGGCACAAAACGCAGGCTGATCTGTCGCATCTGTTCGCCGAAACCGGGCATTTCCTTGTCGGCCACGGCCAGCGTAGCCTCGGGTGTCACGTCGCGTAGCGCCGGCCCGGTGCCGCCAGTGGTCAACACCAGGTTGCAACCGGCGTCTACCAGGGCGGTCAAGGTGGCACTGATCTGCGCCTGTTCGTCGGGAATCAAGCGGGCGTCGAACTCCAGCGGGTTGCGCAGTGCGCGGCCCAGCCAATCCTTGAGCGCCGGCAGCCCCTTGTCTTCGTAGACGCCGCTGGAAGCGCGGTCGCTGACCGAGACAATGCCGATGCGGATGGAATCAAATGTCGGTTCGGCTGCTACTGCCATGGTCGTCGTCTTCCTTGTCGTCTGGTGCGTCTTGCAGCTGGCTGCGCACCAGCTGGAACAACTCACGGTAGGCCTTGCCATGGCGCGGTGTCTCACCTGCCACGGTGGGCTGGGCATCCTTGCGCGCCTGGCGGATCAGCGCCCGCAACTGCTGGCTGTCCGATTGCGGAAATTGCGTCACCCAGTCCTGAAATGCGCCGTCGTCTGCGATCAGCCGCTCGCGCCACTGCTCGACCTGGTGCAAGGCCAGGGTTTCGCTGGCCGAGCCACTGTGCTGTTCGTTCAACGCCGCACGCACCTGCTCGAGCGTTTCGGCGTCGAGCTTGCGCATCAGCTTGCCGACAAACTGCAACTGGCGCCGCTTGCCTTCGAAATTGGTGATGTGCTTGGCTTCGGCGATGGCATCGACCAGCTTGTCGGACAGGGGCAGGCGGCCCATCAACTCGGCGCGTAGTAGCAACAGGTCTTCGCCAAGTTTCTGCAACTCGTCGCTCTCACGCTTGCGATCGGTACGGCTGGGCGTGTCCGACCCCTTGAGTTCGCGTTTGAGTTCGAGGTCGAGTTCACTGCCTTCGGTCACGAACTTGCCGGAGACGAAGTACCCTTTTTTGGCTTTGCGTTGCATGGATGAAAACGGGCATTCAGGCCTCAGGCGGCCGGGAGTTGGTCAGCCAAGTATCATAGTCGCCCACGTGAACGAACCAAAGATGACACAACACAAGAAGACCCGGGCCGACAGCGGCTTCAGCTATAGCCGACCTTTTTTCGAGCAACTCGTGGACAGCGCCCTGCACCATGCGGGCAAGCTGGGCGCCACCGACGCAGCGGCCGAGGCCTCCGAAGCCTGCGGCCTGAGCGTGTCTGTGCGCAAGGGTGATCTGGAGAACGTCGAGCGCAACCGCGACAAGTCCTTGTCGGTGTCTGTTTACGTCGGCAAGCGGCGTGGCAATGCCAATACCTCGGACTTTTCCGACGCGGCGATCGCGCAGACGGTACAGGCCGCCTTCGATATCGCGCGCTTCACGGCCGAAGACCCGATGGCCGGTCTGCCCGATGCTGCCGACATCGCGCCGGAGTCGAAGTTGGCCGATGAGCTGGAGCTGTTTTTCCCTTGGGCGGTGACCAGCGAACAGGCCGCCGAGCTGGCCATGCGCTGCGAGCAAGCCGCCCTGAAGACCGACAAGCGCATCACCAACAGCGAAGGTGCTGCGGTGTCGGCGCAGCAGTCCCATTTCTTCAGCGCCCATACCCATGGCTTTCGCGGTGGATATTCGAGTTCACGCCACTCGATCTCGGTCTCGCCGATTGCGTCCATTGGCGAGGACATGCAGCGCGATGCCTGGTACAGCTCGATGCGCGACGCGAACGAGCTGGCCAGTGCCAAGGCTGTGGGTCGATACGCGGCCGAGCGGGCCTTGAGCCGGCTGGGCGCGCGAAAAATTTCCACACGCCAGTGCCCGGTGCTATTCGAGTCGCCGCTGGCCGCGGGGCTGCTGGGCGCATTCGTGCAGGCCGTCAGTGGTGGCGCCCTGTATCGCAAGAGTTCGTTCCTGCTCGATTCCCTGGGCAAACAGGTGTTTCCCAAGCACATTGACATCGAGGAAGATCCGTTCATCAAGCGCGGCAAAGGCAGTTCGCCGTTTGACGAGGAGGGCGTGCGAGTGTCGCCGCGTACGGTGGTCGACGGGGGGCGGGTCAAGGGCTATTTCCTGAGCAGCTATACGGCACGCAAGCTGGGCATGCAGACCACGGGCAACGCCGGGGGCTCGCACAACCTGGTGCTGCGCTCGCGCCTGACCGATCCGGGCGACGACCTGGACGCGATGCTGCGCAAGATGGGCCGTGGCCTGTTGGTGACCGAGCTGATGGGCCAGGGCGTGAACTACGTCACTGGCGACTATTCGCGCGGTGCTAGTGGCTTCTGGGTCGAGAACGGACGCATTGCTTACCCGGTGCACGAGATCACAATCGCCGGCAACATGAAGAACATGCTCAAGTCCATCGAGGCCGTGGGTGCCGATACCTACAACTACGGTGCCAAGACGGTGGGCTCGATCCTGCTGGGCAAGATGAAAATCGCCGGCAATTGATGCGGCCCTGAGCGGCACGAAAAAAAGCCCGCGTCGCGCGGGCTTTTTTTTGCTTGCGCCGCGGCGCTGGGAGAGTCTCAGCCGGCCAGTGCCGCCTTGACAGCACCCGAGACCTGACCCATGTCGGCCTTGCCCGCCAGACGGGTCTTGGCCAGTCCCATGACGCGGCCCATGTCGCCGGCTGCCGGCTTGCGGCCCAGTTCGGCGGCCAGTTCAGCCACGATGGTGTCGATGGCGCTGCGCACTTGCCCGGCGTCCATGCGCTCGGGCAGATACGCGGTCAATACGAGCAGTTCGGCCGATTCGATATCGGCCAGGTCCATCCGGCCGGCGCCGGTGAAGGCGGTGATCGAATCCTTGCGCTGCTTGACCAGCTTGTCGATGATGGCCACGACGGCCGCATCGTCGAGTGTCACACGCTCATCGACTTCTTTCTGCTTGCACGCGGCCAGCAGCAGTCGGATGGTGCCCAGACGCGCCGTGTCCTTGGCGCGCATGGCGGTTTTCATGTCCTCGGTGATCTGGTCTTTGAGTGCCATGTGTAGCTCCTTGGAAATCATTAAGGCCAATAACGCGAAAACCCGCGCTCGGATACCGGGCGCGGGTTTTGCAGTTTGCACGGGGCGGCGGGTGGAACCCGCCACACCATCAATACATCTTCTTGGGCAACTGCATCGAGCGGATGCGTTTGTAGTTGCGCTTGACCGCGGCAGCTTTCTTGCGCTTGCGCTCGGCGGTCGGCTTTTCGTAGAACTCACGGGCGCGCAGGTCGGTCAGCAAGCCCAGCTTCTCAATGGTGCGCTTGAAGCGGCGCAGGGCCACGTCGAACGGCTCGTTTTCTTTTACACGGATGGTGGTCATTAGCGTTTGGGTTCCAATAATGTGTCGGGAAGAGATCGAGCCTCCCGGCTGAAGTTTGCTGTCAACTCGCTCAATGGAGACCCCTGCGGCGGCAATCGCGGCTCGGGCAGTTTCCAGCAAAGCCGCAAATTATAGTGCTTTTG
>JBBQJP010000114.1:0-9278 GCA_038326025.1 Burkholderiales bacterium | reverse complement strand
CCCGACGCAACGCGAGCAATCGAAATTCCTCCAACGTCGCGTGATCCAGCGTGCGGCCATCTCGTTTCATGCGTCATGAGACTATCACCTCATCGCAAAGTTCCACAATCGTCGCTTTAATTACGGACTAGTGAGTAATGCCGGCGCCCCGGCTGGCGTACAGGCCTTCGGTGTTCTCGCGCACGATAACGTAGTCGATCTGCCCGGCAGTCCAGTCGCGCAGCGGCGACAACACGCCGCGGTACAGGCGGATCGGCCGCACGTTGGCAAACAGGTCGAGCTTGAAGCGCAGCTGCAGGTGCAGGTCATTGCCGACCTCGGTGCCGTCCGGATAAGTAACCTCGGGCAGGCCAGCGGCGCCATGCAGGCTGGCGTGCGATTGCCGGCACGCCGCCAGCGTGTCTTCTGGCAGCACGGCGCCGGAACGCAGGTAATGCGCGGCACCACCTGGCTGGGCGTCGAAACGCAAGCGGCTGCCGCAGGCTTCGCGCAACACGGCCACGGCGGACTGGCAGACTTCGGGGCCGATGCCGTCGCCCTCGATGGTGGTGATGTCGTAGGTTTGGGTCATAAAACAGATCGCCTGAAAATGGGTGCGCATCGTGGCCCAGTGCACGCGCGTCCATTACAGTGTCGCTCATGCTGTCGGCCGGCTGGCCGCCTTGAAACGCAATTTTGATTTGCACCTTTGGAGACTCAGATGAAAAAGAGAATCGGTATGGTCGGCATCGGCATGATGGGCCATGGCATTGCCAGCAACCTGCTCAAACATGGCCACGAACTGGCTGTGCTGGAACACGCTGGCAATCAGCCACTGGACACGTTGAAGGCAGCAGGCGCGTTGACGTTCGCCAGCGCCGCCGAGCTCGCGGCGCGCTCGGAGGTGATGATCCTGGTACTCACCGGCTCGCCCCAGGTCGAAGCCGTGTTGACCGGTGCCGACGGGGTTTTAGCTGGCTTGAAAGCCGGCAGTGTGGTGATCGACTGCTCCACCGCGATTCCGTCGTCAACGATCCGTATGGCCGAAGCCGTGGCCAAGACTGGCAGCGCGATGCTGGACGCGCCGATGACGCGTACCCCGAAAGAGGCCGCTGAAGGCCGGCTGAACCTGCTGGTCGGTGGCGACGCAACGCTGTTAGAAACCTGTCGTGCGCTGCTCGCCTGTTTTGCCGAGAACATCACGCATGTGGGTGCCGTGGGCAGTGGCCACAGCATGAAGCTGCTGCACAACTATGTGTCGCTGGGTTCGGTTGCGCTGATCGCCGAGGCCGCCGCCTGCGCCCAGCGCAACGGCGTGGCGCCTGATGTGTTCGTCGACGTGCTGGCCAAGGGCGGTGGCGGCGGCATTGCGCTGGAACGCCTCAAGCCTTATCTGCTGGCAAAAGACACATCCGGCCTGCGCTTCTCGATCGCCAATGCCAGCAAGGACATGGGTTACTACCAGACCATGGCTGGCGACGCCCAGGCCCACCTGGCGATCGCCGCCGCCGTACTGGCGACACTGCAAGGCGCGGATGCCATGGCAGCGCCGGGGGCCTTGCTGCCGGAACTGGTGAGCTTGCTGGGGCCTGCGGCATCGGCTTGAGCGAACGAATGCTGCGTTACTTCGCTTCTCTATCTATTGGAAAAACCGTACTTTGGTGTTATTTGCTGTGGTACCTGATAACGGTCGTTTCCTATTTCGATCCATCGCGCGCTA
This sequence comes from Burkholderiales bacterium, assembly GCA_038326025.1. Taxonomy (GTDB): domain Bacteria; phylum Pseudomonadota; class Gammaproteobacteria; order Burkholderiales; family Burkholderiaceae_C; genus CAISIP01. The sequence goes on along the minus strand of JBBQJP010000114.1, from coordinate 7,579 downwards.
TCTGGCTCAATTCCCTCGGCATAAGCGCCGTGGTCGGATTTGCGCTGATGCTCAGTGTGGGTGGCATCAGCAGCCGGAAGGAGAGATGGCAAACGTTCAGGCTTTTTCTCATGCCGTTCTGCGTTTCGAGTTTCTCCTCGCTGATCAAGGGCAAGGGTTATGTGCTGCTGATCCCACCGGATCGAACCGTTCTGCTGCTTTCAGTGGGCGCTTGCGTGACCTTTGTGATTTTTGTCCAGTCGTTGAAACTGGCATCCAGGCGGTCATCAGACGCCTGACACGCGGTCGGGATTCGCCAGCGTCGAGACGCGGCCTGCGGCCAAGGCCTGAGCCGCGACCAACGAGCGCACCACCAAGCCTAACTTCACCGCGTCGACACCTGCCGACCCAACGGCGGCACGCTGGCGGTTTCGCCCAGGTCCCACATCACACCGGTCATCAACCGCAGCGCGTCGCGCGCCACCGAGGCCAGCATGTGTTCGTTGGGTGCGTGCTGATTGCAAGACGCATACGAATGCGGAATCCACACCGTCGGCAAACCGAGCACGTCGGCGAAAACGTCGTTGGGCAATGAGCCGCCGAGATTGGGCAAGATGGCCGGCGGCCGGCCACTGGTTTTGTGCAGCGATGCGGCGGCCCAGCGCACCCAGGGGTGATCCGGGTCAAGCCGGGTCGCGGTAAAGAAACCGTCGCGCGCCGGGCTGACCTTGACCATGCCAAAGCCAGCCTTGTCGAGGTGGCGCTGCAAGGCGTCGGTTATGTCGTTCGCTTCCACGCCGACAACGAAACGCAATTGGCAATGGCAACTGGCCTTGGGTGGAATCGCATTGACCGGTTTGTCCGGGTTGCCGCAGGTGAAGGCCAGCACCTCGAAGCTGCACCAGCCGAACACACGTTCGGCCGGGCTCAGGCCAGGCTCGCCCCAGTCGGCGTCGATCTGCGGGCCGTCGGCACCACCGTCGACCTCCAGGCCGGCCAGCGCCGTGCGCACCGATGGGCTCAGGCTGTCGGGCCGCCACTCGGGTACGCGGATCTCGCCCTTGGGTCCGGTGATGGTGGCCAAGGCGTGAGCCAGAATGATGCCGGGATTGGCGATCAGCCCGCCCCAGTTGCCACTGTGGTGGCCGCCTTCGCGCAGGTCGACCACCAGATCCATGTTGGCCGCGCCGCGCGAGCCCAGAAAGATGGTTGGCTGGTCCGGCCGCAGACGTGGTCCGTCGGATGCGATGAACACGTCTGCCGTCAAGGCTTTGGCCTGTAGTTCGCAGAACGCGCGCAAGCCCGGCGATCCGACCTCCTCGCCAGTCTCGATCAGCACCTTGAGGTTGAAGCCCAGCTTGCCTCGGGTCGCGAGCACGGCCTGGACAGCGGCTAGATTGATGGTGTGCTGGCCTTTGTTGTCGGCAGTGCCACGCCCGTACAGGTGGTCGCCCTCCTGCTTCAGCTGCCAGGGGCCTATGCCTTCACGCCAGCTTGCGTCCTGACCCCGGATCACATCGCCATGGCCGTAGGACAACACGGTGGGCAAGGCGCCACTCTCGAAACGTTCGGCCAGAAGCAGCGGACCGGCACCCGCCACCGGGTTGTCGAACAACTGGCAGCGGAATCCGGCGCCCTCGAAGCTGCCTTGCAGCTCGTCGCTCAGGTAATTGCGCAGATCAGCGGCGCGCTCCGGGTTCTGGCTCTCGGTGGGAATCGCCACCCGGCGCGCCAGGTCATTCATGAAGCCGCCGTCGTCGAAATATCGCTCCGCAAAGCCAATCGCGTGTTCCCGATCCATGAAAAACTCCTGATGTACGGCACCCGTCTTGCGCGCAGCGCGTTGTCGGATGTTATGCCAGCCCCGACATCTGCGAAGACAGGCACGACTTGGTCGTACAGTTGAGCATCCCACCCCACCTCGGAGAGATCTGCATGCCCCGCATCCTGACGGCCGTGTTCAAACACGAAACCAACACCTTCTCGCCCTTGCCCACCGACCTGACCGCGTATGGCGCCCGCTGCCTGCGTTACGGCGCCGATGTGCCGGCCTATTTCAGCGGCACCGCCACCGAGATGGGCGCGTTCATCGACGCGGCCAGCACGCGAGTTTGGGATCTTGTACACAGCGTGGCCGCCGATGCGACACCGTCGGGTAAGGTCACGCGGGCCGCGTTCGAGCAGATCGTCAGCACGATGGAAGAAGCATTGCGAACGCAGGGTCCATTCGACGCTGTGTTGTTGTGCCTGCATGGAGCCATGGTGACCGAGCATGTGGACGACGGGGAAGGCGAGTTGCTGCGGCGTTTGCGCGCCATTGCCGGCGACCAACTGCCCATCGGCGTCACGCTGGACCTGCACGCCAATGTCACCGACGCGATGGCTGCGTTGGCAAACGTGATCGTGTCCTATCGGACCTATCCACATGTCGACATGTATGAAACCGGTCAACGATGTGCTGAACTGATCGCCCGCACGATCGCCGGAGAAATCGACCCGGTTTGTGTGGTCGCACGAGGCGCGATGATCGACGCGGTCGACCATGGCCGCACCAGCTCACCCGGCCCGATGCTGGAAACACTGGCCAGCGCCGACCGGCTGTGCGCACAGACGCACGGTGTGTTGGATATCGGCATCAACGCAGGTTTTCCTTGGGCCGACATCGAATCGGCGGGTCCCAGCGTCGTGATTGTTGCCGACCGCAAAGCGGGCAAGGTCGACACCGCATCGGTCACGCAGGCGTTGCTGCAACAGATCTGGCAAGACCGCCGTCGCACCACGGTGACGCCGTTGCCGCTGAACCAGGGTGTGGCCGCCATTCAAACGGCCCTGGCCAGCAGCGCAGACGGCATCGTGCTGGTGGCCGACTGTGCCGACAACCCGGGCGGAGGTGGACTGGAGGATTCTGTTGCCTTGCTCGGCGCGCTGATCGATGCGCGCATAGACAGACTCGCCTACGGCATGATCTGTGACCCGGCCACGCTGCAGGCTTGTCTGGCCGCCGGTGCAGGCGCGCGGCTTGAGGTACAACTCGGGGGAAAATCCGGCGGCAAGTTCAAGCGGCCACTGAGCTTGCAGGCCGAAGTTCTGTCGGTGCAACCGGGGCGTTTCACTTTCACCGGGCCGATGAGCCGCGGCATCGCATTCGACATCGGCGCCACGGCGGTCTTGCGCGTGGGAGGCATCGACATCGTCGTGGCTGGCAGCCGGCATCAGGTGCTGGACGTCGGCTTTTTCACCCATGCCGGGCTCGATCCGGCCTCTTACGCGGTGGTGGTCGTCAAGTCGTCACAACATTTTCGTGCCGCGTTCGGACCATTGGCACGGGAGATTCTGGTGATCGACAGCGCAGACGGACTGACCTCGTTCGACCTGAAGGCGTTCGGCCACACCCAGGTGCGCCGTCCGGTCTATCCACTGGACGAAAGCGCAGACTGAAAAAACACGCGGGTGGGACACGTACAGTGGCAAGCCGCTAGAGCGACGCCTTCATGCCGGCACGCGCCTTGACCATTGGCATGCAATTGCTAGGACTGGCGCTGCTGTGCCTGTACCTGGCCGGTGTAGTCAAAGGCTGGACCTTGCCGATCGTCATGCTCGGCTATCTGTTCACGCTGGCCTGTCTGGCAGCGCGCCTGACTTGCCACAACGCGCTGGCGATGGGCGGCGGCTGGGACCGGGCCATCGTCCGCGCTGCTACAGTGCCCAGAGTTGGCAGCGGCCATTCACGCGGCCTCGCCGCCGGTAACCAGGAGCCTGCACCTTGCCCCAGTTCAAGACCTTGCGTATCGACGCCGACACCGACAACCCCCGTGTTGCCCGTTTGCTGCTGAACCGTCCCGACAAACTCAACGCCATCAACGAGGACACACCGCGCGAGATCCGCACTGCAGTGGAATGGGCGAATGCCGAGCCCTCCATTCACGTCATCGTCGTTGAAGGGGCCGGCAAGGGTTTCTGTGGCGGGTACGACCTGTCGCTGTTCGCCGAAGGGCAGATCGACCATCCCTGCCAGCAGGAACAGTTCCCGTGGGACCCGATGGTCGACTACGCCTACATGAAGCGCAACACCGACGACTTCATGAGCCTGTGGCGCAGCGCAAAACCCACCATCGCCAAGGTGCACGGCTACGCTGTCGCCGGTGGCAGCGACATCGCCTTGTGTTGCGACCTGCTGGTCATGGCCGACGACGCATGCATCGGCTACATGCCCACGCGGGTCTGGGGCTGCCCAACCACGGCGATGTGGACCTACCGACTCGGGCCCACGCGCGCCAAGCAAATGATGTTCACCGGTGACACCATTGACGGCCGTAAGGCGCTGGCGTGGGGTCTGGCCAACGACTGCGTACCGGCAGACCAACTCGACGCCACCACGATGGCCCTGGCCGGGCGCATTGCCGGTGTGCCGTCGTCGCACCTGGCGATGCACAAGATGGTGGTGAACCAGGTCATGTTGGCCATGGGGCTGGAACAAAGTCAGCAGATGGCCACCGTTTTCGACGGTATCACCCGCCACAACCCGGAAGGCATGTGGTTCCGGCGTTATGCCCAGGAAAACGGTTTCAAGGCTGCCGTGCAATGGCGCGACAGCGGAAAACCGATTCCAGAGGGTGACGAGGCGCGAGCTTTGGTACGCGCCATGAACGACAAACACAACAAGGATTCCTGATGCTCAATGGCTTGCCGCCGCTGCTGGTGGGTGCGATCGCCAGCGTACTGATGGTGCTCAACGCGCTGTTCTGGGTGCCTATCCTGCTGGTGTTTTCGCTGCTCAAGCTGGTTCTGCCTTTTGCGGCGGCGCAGACGTTTTTTGCGCCCATCCTGTTATGGATTGCCGAGGCCTGGATTTCCTGCAACAGCGCCTGGATGGTTTTGACACAGCGCACCCACTGGGACGTCGAAGGCATTGACGCGCTGGAGCCTGACAGCTGGTACATGGTCAACTGCAACCACCAGTCATGGGTCGACATACTGGTGCTGCAACACCTGCTAAACCGACGCATTCCGCTGCTCAAATTTTTCCTCAAGCAGCAGCTGATCTGGGTACCTGTGATGGGCCTGGCCTGGTGGGCGCTGGATTTTCCGTTCATGCGCCGGCACAGTGAGGGCTACCTGAAACTGCACCCGGAGATGCGCGGCAAGGACCAGGAGACGACACGCAAGGCATGCGAGAAGTTTTCGCTGGTGCCCACCAGCGTCATGAACTTTCTGGAAGGCACCCGTTTCACCGCCGCTAAACACGCCCGCCAGCAGTCTCCCTACCAGCATCTGCTCAAGCCCAAGGCCGGTGGCATGGCGCTGGCGCTCAATGCCATGGGCGACAAATTCCAGGCCATTCTGGATGTCACCATCGTCTACCCGGACGGAACACCGACCTTCTGGCATTTCCTGCAGGGGCGGCTGCGCCGCGTTATCGTGCGTGCCCGGCTGCTGCCGATCCCGCGCCATCTGGTTGGAGCCGACTACAGCGGCGACGCCGAGGTGCGCGCCCAGTACCAGGCCTGGGTGCAGCAATTGTGGCGCGACAAGGACGCGCAGATCACCGAACTGCTCAGTGCGTCGGCGCCGCGTCGCCCCACAACTGCTTGAGCCGGGCGTCGCGACCGCAGCCGCTGCGGTAATAGTTGTAGCGCACCGGATTCTTCAGGTAGTAGTCCTGGTGGTATTCCTCGGCCGGATAAAACGTATCTGCCGCGACCAATTCGGTGACGATGGGCGAACTGAAAGGCTTGCTTTTTTCGAGCGCCGCACGCGACGCCTGTGCGATGCGCATCTGCGTTTCGTCCTGCGCAAAAATCGCGGTGCGGTACGGTGAGCCGACATCGCAGAACTGCCGGTCTTTTGTCGTCGGGTCGATCGTGCGCCAGAAGTGCTCAACCAGTTGCTCGTAACTGATGCGGGCGGGGTCGAACACGATCTCCACCGCCTCTGCGTGGCCGGTCATGTTCGAGGAAACTTCCTGGTAGTTCGGGTTGGCGGTCTTGCCGCCGGTGTAACCCGAGACGGTGGACAACACGCCGGGCAACTTGTCGAAGTCGGATTCGACACACCAGAAGCAGCCACCCGCAAATACCGCCTTGGCGGTCGGCCCGCCGGAAGGCGTGACCGCCGCGGCTGCGACGGGTGAAATAGCGGTCGGACTTTCGCCAGTGGGCTGTGCCGGGCTACAGGCGACCAACACCGAGGTGCCCAGGGCCAGCATCAGATGGCGCAGTACAAGCTGTAAATCGATTGAAAACATGAACGAACCTTTCAAGAGCCGGCCGCAGAAGCAACCTGGTGCACCCACTTGGCCCTGTTGCGTTTAGGTCGTTGATTGTCCAGCGTTCTTACAGTTGCAGATGACCCCGCAGGACGGCTACTGCCGGATACTTCAGCCGATGTGCGAAAGCTCGGCGTTGGGCAGCAGGCTGCTGCCGCCACGCGGCCATTCGACCAGCACGCCGGATCGGGTATCTGCGACTACATATCCGTCGGTGCGGCGGATCGAGCCACCGCGCACGTGGTTGACGCGATCACCCGCGTTGAAGGTAGTTTGCGAGGAAGCGAAAAGGGATTTGAGGAACAAAAGGATGCTCATGACAGACTTTGAAAGTTGAGGGAGTAGAAAATCGAGGATCAGCTGTGCGCACGCAGCCACTGGCGTTCGCGGTATTCGAGTTCGGTCGCCGACTGGGCGCCCGACAGATAGGTCTCGACAGCGCGTTGATCCTGCAGGTCTGAATGACGACCATAGGCCAGGTAGGCGTTGCGCATGGCGGAGAAGAGAAAAAAAACGTGGTTCACGATTTGGGTCCAGGCGGCCAGAGCGGTTTTGGCCAGTAAGGTACTAGGGGAAAACCCTGATTCTCCCACAACAAATGTTGCAGCGCACAAACTTCGTGCGCAATGCCACTATTGCGCTCAGGGTTGGCGCATGGTCTGCACTGCAATGGAGCAGACCAGACAGCCTGCACTACCGATCCGAGGCAATTTCCGAACTGGAGCCGGAACCTAAACAATCCGGGCCAGTTCCTGCGCGACGGCCTCGCGCGAGAGCGGGCGCACGACCCTGCCGACTTCCTGGCCGGCGCGCATGAACACCAGGGTTGGCCACAATTTGACGCCAAACGAGCGCCCCAGAACACGGCCCGAACCATCTTCCACCTTGATATGACGCACCGCCTGGCCCGACAAGGCCGCATCCACCCGCGGCTGCGCAGCATTGCAATGCCCACACCAGTTGGTGCCGAAGTCCACGACGACTGCTCCGCTCAAGGCATCGATGGCGGCGCGCAAAGGTTGCTCGGTGGTGTAGGGCTGATTCATCCTCCGATTATCAGGTTTTGTCCCTGACGGTCGCGCACGACCCGTTGGTTTGAAGCGGGCGCGCCGCCCGACTGCGCATGCTTTACAACGGCGTGCTCCGGTCGTCGCGCTCGCTGGCATTCTTAAGACGGGTTTGCTGTTCGGGTGCGCGCAGGTTAGGATGAACGCAGGAGGAAGTAGCCATGTGTCCAGCGCCGGCCCTGCAACTGCATGTTCCCGAACCAACCGGGCGACCCGGACGCGAGACGGACTTTTCCTATCTGCATCTGTCCGCCGCCGGCGAAGTACG
>JBBQJP010000113.1:0-10112 GCA_038326025.1 Burkholderiales bacterium | reverse complement strand
CACGCGCACCAGCGAGCCATCTTCCAGCACCAGCACGTCGCCGCCACGCACCACGGTGCCGCGCGGCAGAAACACGCCTATGGCGCGGCGGCTGGAGTCGGTGGCGTCGAAGCGGCTCTTCTGGCGGACGTCCCAGTCCAGTTCGAGCGTCGGGGCGCGTTTGATCAGCACCGTTGCCAGGCCGGTGCCTTGGGGCATGCGTTTATTGGCAGTCAGCATCATGGGTCGGGTTGATTCAGGGCGCATCTTGGTCGCTCAGAACAGAAAATACCGCTGCGCCATCGGCAACACCGTCGCCGCCTCGCAGGTCAGCAGCACACCGTCGGCACGCACCGCATAGGTCTGCGCGTCGACCTCCATCACGGGCGTGTAATGGTTGTGCACCATGTGGCTCTTGCGCACACTGCGGTTGCCGCGCACGGCACTCAGAGTCTTGGCCAGACCGTAACGCGCCCCGATGCCCGCCGCCAATCCGGCCTGCGAGACAAAGGTCAGTGAGCCCTTCGCAATGGAGCCGCCGAATGCCCCGAACATCGGCCGGTAATGCACCGGCTGCGGTGTCGGAATGCTGGCGTTCGGGTCGCCCATCGCGGCCAGTGCGATCGATCCACCCTTGACCACCAGGGCCGGCTTGACGCCGAAAAACGCCGGTTTCCAGACCACCAGGTCGCCCCATTTGCCAACTTCGATGGAGCCGACCTCGTGCGCGATGCCATGCGCCAGTGCCGGGTTGATCGTGTACTTGGCGACATACCGCTTGACGCGGTTGTTGTCGTTGCGATCCGGGTCGCCCGGCAGTTTGCCGCGCTGCTGCAACATCTTGTGTGCGGTCTGCCAGGTGCGCAGGATCACCTCGCCCACGCGTCCCATGGCCTGGCTGTCGCTGCTCATCATGCTGATAGCACCCAGGTCATGCAGCACGTCTTCGGCGGCGATGGTTTCCTTGCGGATGCGGCTTTCGGCAAACGCCAGATCTTCGGCAATGGACGCGTCCAGGTGGTGGCAGACCATCAGCATGTCGACGTGTTCGTCAAGCGTGTTGACGGTGTAGGGCATGGTCGGGTTCGTGCTCGACGGCAGGAAGTTGTCGTGCCCGACCACGCGCAGAATGTCGGGGGCATGGCCACCACCAGCGCCTTCGGTGTGGAACGCGCACAGGGTGCGCCCCTTGGTCGCGGCGATCGTGTTCTCGACAAAACCGGACTCATTGAGCGTGTCGGAATGGATGGCGACCTGCACGTCGGTTTCTTCGGCCACGTCCAGGCAGTTGCTGATGGCGGCCGGCGTGGTGCCCCAGTCTTCATGCAGCTTGAGCCCGATCACGCCCGCATTGACCTGTTCATGCAGCGCCTGGGGCAGGCTCGTATTGCCCTTGCCCAGGAAACCCAGGTTCATCGCGAACGCATCGGCCGACTGCAACATGCGTTCGATATGCCAGGCGCCCGGCGTGCAGGTGGTCGCCAGCGTGCCGGTCGCGGGCCCGGTGCCGCCGCCCAGCATGGTGGTGATGCCGCTGGCCAGCGCCTCGTCGATCTGTTGCGGACAGATGAAATGAATGTGCGAGTCGATACCTCCAGCGGTGACGATGCTGCCTTCGCAGCTGATGATTTCGGTGCCCGGGCCGATCACGATGTCGACGCCGCTTTGCGTGTCCGGGTTGCCGGCCTTGCCGATGGCATGGACACGGCCATCCTTCAAGCCGATGTCCGCCTTGACGATGCCCCAGTGGTCGATGATCAGTGCATTGGTCATCACCGTATCGACCGCGCCACCGGCGGTTGGACCACTGCCACCGCCGTCGCGCGTGCGTTGGCTTTGCGCCATGCCGTCGCGGATGGTCTTGCCGCCACCGAACTTGACTTCTTCGCCGTAACTGCCGGCGCGAAGCGTGTAGTCGTCCTCGACTTCGACGATCAGGCCGGTGTCAGCCAGGCGCAACCGGTCGCCCACCGTGGGTCCGTACATTTCGGCGTAACCACGCCGGGATATTGTCGCCATCAGGTATCTCCGTCGATCGGGCCATCCAGCAGTCCGTTGACCTCGCTGCGAAACCCGTACACCGCACGAGCACCGGCGTAGTCCAGCAGTTCCACGGTGCGTTGCTGGCCTGGCTCGAACCGCACCGCGGTACCCGAGGCGATGTTCAGCCGCATGCCGCGGGCCGCAACACGGTCGAACGCCAGCGCCGCGTTGGTCTCGGCAAAGTGGTAGTGCGAGCCGACCTGGATCGGCCGATCGCCGGTGTTGTGGACCACCAGTGCCGCGGTACGCCGATCGGTATTGATCCGATGTTCGCCTTCGGCGGGCAGCAGTTCGCCGGGAATCATGGCTTGCCGCCGCGCGACGACCAGACCGCACCGGCAATCGCGGCGGCAAGACCGGCGAAACCCCAGGCGTCGGTCGCATGCCAGTGGCTGCCGAACAGGCCATGTCCGTCGTGTGCCATGACGGGACTGGCGATGACTGCTGCCACCGCTGCCGCGATGCATGGGCGTCTCGATCGCGTATTCATCTTCGTTGCTCCTACACGATGGGTTGGTGAACGGTGACCAGCTTGCTGCCGTCCGGGAACGTGGCCTCGACCTGGATGTCGGGAATCATCTCGGCGATGCCGTCCATCACATCGTCGCGGGTCAGGACCATGCGGCCTTCGCTCATCAGCTCGGCCACGGTCCTGCCGTCGCGTGCGCCCTCCATCACGGCGGCGCTGATCAGCGCGACCGCCTCCGGGTAGTTGAGCTTGAGTCCGCGGGCCTTGCGCCGTTCGGCGAGCAGGGCAGCCGTGAACAACAGCAACTTGTCTTTCTCGCGGGGTGTCAATTCCATGGTCGGTTCTCGTGGCGTGGCAACAGCCGGAACATTGTCACGCAAGTCGTATGCCACCCGACAACGGGCGTGCGGCATGGCTTCGGTGCGCGCGCGACGTTTTGGTGCGACCGGTACACACCATTGCGGTGCCGCGTGTGCGCGGCGGCGGTGCATCGGTGTCGGTGCACCCTTGGGTTGTCTGAACGGCGCATGGGACTTGCAGGCGAGGTGAACGGCCGCCTTTGGTGCAGCGCAACATCTGGCACGCGCCTTGCATTGTTGCACCGGACCCAATCCCGGGCTGTGCTCATTCAACGGAGAAACACATGAATCGTCGGCTACCGCTCAAACTCATCAGCGCGTCCATGGCCCTGGGCTTTGGACTCTCAGGTGCCGCACTCGCCCAGTCGGGCGGCACCATCAAGGTCGGCATCCTGCACAGCCTGTCGGGAACGATGGCCATTTCGGAGACCGTGCTCAAGGACACCGTACTGATGGCAATTGACGAGATCAACGCCAAGGGTGGCGTGCTCGGCAAGAAACTCGAACCCGTCGTGGTCGACCCGGCCTCCAACTGGCCGCTTTTCGCCGAAAAGACCAGACAATTGCTGGGTCAGGACAAGGTCTCGGTGATCTTCGGCTGCTGGACATCGGTGTCGCGCAAGTCGGTGCTGCCGGTGGTCGAGGAGATGAATGGCCTGCTGTTCTACCCAGTGCAGTACGAAGGCGAAGAGTTGTCGAAGAATGTGTTCTACACGGGTGCGGCGCCCAATCAGCAGGCGATTCCCGCGGTGGACTATCTGATGGGCAAGGATGGCGGCGCGGCCAAGCGCTGGGTGCTGCTCGGAACCGACTATGTCTACCCCCGCACCACCAACAAGATCCTGCGCGCCTACCTCAAGAGCAAGGGCGTGAAGGACTCTGACATCGACGAGAAATACACGCCGTTCGGCCACAGCGATTACCAGACCATCGTGGCCGACATCAAGAAATTCTCGGCTGGCGGCAAGACCGCCGTGGTGTCGACCATCAATGGCGACTCCAACGTGCCGTTCTACAAGGAACTCGGCAATGCCGGCCTCAAGGCCAAGGACGTGCCCGTGGTCGCGTTCTCCGTGGGCGAGGAAGAGTTGCGTGGCGTGGACACGAAGCCACTGGTCGGCCACCTGGCCGCATGGAACTACTTCATGACGATCAAGAACCCGACCAACGACGCGTTCATCAAGAAGTGGAGCGACTACGCCAAAGCCAAGGGTATTGCCGGCCACAAGGACAAGCCGCTCACCAACGACCCGATGGAGGCCACCTACATCGGCATCAACATGTGGAAGCAGGCGGTCGAAAAACCCAAGTCGACCGATACCGACAAGGTTATCGTCGCGATGGCCGGCCAGACCTTCACCGCACCGTCGGGCATCACGTCCAAGATGGACGAGAAGAATCACCATCTGCACAAGTCGGTGTTCATCGGCGAGATCAAGGCCGATGGCCAGTTCAACGTGGTCTGGAAGACGCCGGGCCCGGTCAAGGCCAAGCCGTGGAGCCCGTTCATCGAAGGCAACGACAAGAAGCCGGACGAGCCGGCGAAAATGGAACTGGCCAAGAAGTAGCGAATGGGCCGGGGCGGCGCGCCTTGCGGACGCCCCGCCGGATTTTCCGGGCGTTCCCTGCGATTCGCACCGGCTGTGCCCGGGGGCTTGCGGGCCCCTGGGCAGGTCCGGCCCGGACGCATGCGTCGATCATTTTTCAGGTTGGTCCGACGCCCAATGCCATCAACGAGGATCGATTAGCCCATGACCGAGCGACTGATTCGGTGGTTGTGCCTTGCCCTGCTGATGGGCTGCGGCGCAACCCATGCGTTGACAGCGGACGAGGCGCGCGCCATCGCCATCGGAGACACCGACGCCCGGATCGCAGCGATGAACCAGTCGCTGGCCCAGGCCGATGAACGCACTGCCACGTACCTGCAGGCTCTGGCAGAGGACGCGGTCAAGGTATCGGGCGAGCGGGTGTTTGTCGTCCGGGGCGGCAAGGCCGTGGATCCGGTGACCGGTGCCGAGGCGGTATTGCCTGCAGATGCCGAAGACGCCATGGTCAACAACCGCATGCGCAGCGAGATCGACACCGCACTGGCGTCGATACGGCTCTTTTCCGCGAGTGACACGGTGCGGGCGTCCGCGATCGCAACGCTGCTCAGCGAAACAGACGAGAGCAAGTTGCCGCTGGTGCAAAAGGCGCTGGCCGCGGAAAAAAATGCGACCCTGCGCGCGCAGTTGGAGATGGTACAGGCGGCCATCCTGCTGAACAGCCCGGACGTCGCCAAACGCCTCGAGGCGGCGAACATGATGGCCGACGGGCGCAATCGCAATACCAAGACCGTTCTGCTCGAACGCCTGCGTGTCGAAGAGGACGCGCAGGTCAAGGCGGCCCTGCAGGCCAGCCTGGTGACGGTCGAGGCCCATCTGGCGTGGGGCAACCGGCTGGGGGCGATATTCAGCGGCGTCAGTCTGGGCTCCATCCTGCTGCTGGTGGCGCTGGGCCTGGCGATCACGTACGGCCTGATGGGTGTCATCAACATGGCGCACGGCGAACTGATGATGATCGGCGCCTATGCCACGTATGTGGTGCAGGGGCTGTTCCAGCGCTATCTGCCGGGGGATTCGACTGGTACCTGGTGGCGGCGGTGCCGGTGGCGTTCCTGACTGCAGCGTTGGTGGGGGCGATCCTGGAGCGCGGCGTGATCCGTTATCTGTACGGCCGGCCGCTCGAGACGCTGCTGGCCACCTGGGGCATCAGCCTGATGCTGATGCAACTGGCGCGCACTGTGTTCGGTGCACAGAACGTGACGGTGGAGAACCCGGCCTGGATGAGTGGTGGCGTGCAGGTGATGGGCAATCTGAGCCTGCCGTTCAATCGGCTGGTCATCATCGGTTTTGCGTTTGCGGTGCTGCTGGGCGTGGCCTGGCTGATCGCGCGTACCCGGCTCGGTCTGTTCGTGCGCGGCGTGACCCAGAACCGTCCCAATGCGGCGTGTATGGGTGTGAACACGGCCCGGGTCGACACCTACGCGTTTGCGCTCGGATCGGGCATCGCCGGGCTCGCCGGTTGCGCGCTCAGCCAGATCGGCAACGTGGGGCCGGATCTGGGCCAGAGCTATATCGTCGACGCGTTCCTGGTGGTCGTGCTCGGTGGTGTGGGCCAGCTGGCGGGCACGGTCTATGCGGCGCTTGGACTGGGCCTGCTGAACAAATTCATCGAGGGGTGGGCCGGTGCGGTGCTGGCCAAGATCGCGGTGCTGGTGTTCATCATCATCTTCATCCAGAAGCGGCCGCAGGGCATCTTCGCGATGAAGGGGCGCAGCGCGGAGGCCTGACGATGAAAACGAACGATGGTGTCGCTGTCTCCGCGGCCTCGATGCCAAGGCCGGCCGTGCAACTGCCTGGACGCAATCCGCTGTTGACCCGCTCAGGCTGGAGCATGTTCGTCCTCGCCGCGCTGCTGGTGTGCGTGCTCGCGCCATTGCTGAATCTGGTCGTCCCGCCGGGCCATGTGCTGCATCTGAGCGACTATGCGGTCGCGCTGCTGGGCAAGATCATGTGTTACGCGATCCTGGCGCTGGCGATGGACCTGATCTGGGGCTACACCGGCATCCTGAGCCTGGGCCATGGCCTGTTTTTTGCGCTCGGCGGATATGTGATGGGCATGTACCTGATGCGCCAGATCGGCCGCGAGGGCAACTACAAAAGCGACCTGCCCGACTTCATGGTGTTCCTGGACTGGAAGGAAAGGCCCTGGCACTGGGCGTTGAGCGAGAGCTTCGTGGCGACCGTGCTGCTGGTGCTGCTGGTGCCCGGGCTGGTGGCTTTCGTGTTCGGCTATTTCGCATTCCGCTCGCGTATCAAGGGCGTGTATTTCTCGATCATCACGCAGGCGATGACATTCGCGGCCATGTTGCTGTTCTTTCGCAACGAGACCGGTTTCGGCGGCAACAACGGCTTCACCGACTTCAAGCGCATCCTGGGCATCGCCATCGCGACACCGGGCATGCGCATGTTCCTGTTCGTGCTCACCGGTTGCACCTTGCTGGGCTTTTTCCTGCTGGCACGGGCGCTGGTGCGCGCCAAGTTCGGCCGGGTCTTGCAGGCCATCCGCGACGGCGAGTCGCGGGTGATGTTCTGCGGTTATTCGCCGGTCGGCTACAAGCTGGCCATCTGGACCATCTCGGCGATGATGTGTGGGGTTGCCGGGGCGCTGTACGTGCCGCAGGTCGGCATCATCAATCCCAGCGAGATGAGCCCGGCCAATTCGATCGAAATCGCGATCTGGGCCGCCGTGGGCGGCCGCGCCAGCCTGATCGGGCCCATCATCGGCGCGTTTGTCGTCACTGGCGCCAAGAGCTGGCTGACGGTGGCCTATCCCGAGTTCTGGCTGTATTTTCTCGGTGCCTTGTTCGTCGCCGTCACGCTGTTCCTGCCCAATGGCATTGTCGGTCTGGCCCGGCGCTGGAAGCGGGGTGGCCAATGACTCCCGACCTGCTGGAAGAAGGCGCGCAGCGGCGCGCGCAGTTGCAGGTGGCACCGGCCAGTGGCAGGACCGAGTCCGGCGGGCGCCAGGCCGGCTTCTCGCGCATTGCGACGCCGGGGGAGGTAGACGTCACGCATGGCCGCATCCTGTATCTGGAAGACGTGAGCGTGAGTTTCGACGGCTTCAAGGCCATCAACAACCTGTCGCTCGACATTGCACCGGGTGAATTGCGCTGCATCATCGGCCCCAATGGCGCCGGCAAGACGACGATGATGGACATCATCACCGGCAAGACCCGGCCGGACGCCGGCACCGTGTTTTTCGGCAGCACGATCGATCTGCTGCGGTACAACGAACCGCAGATTGCGCAATTGGGTATCGGGCGCAAGTTCCAGAAACCCACCGTGTTCGAACAACTGACGGTATTCGAAAACCTGGAGCTGGCGCTCAAGACCGACAAGGGTGTGCGCTCCGCGATGGTGTACCGGCTCGACTCGGCGCAATCGGACCATCTGGCCGAGAACCTGCATACCATCCATCTGGCGGGCGACGTCAACCGTCTGGCCGGCAACCTGAGCCATGGCCAGAAGCAGTGGCTGGAGATCGGCATGTTGCTGGTCCAGGAACCCAGACTGCTGCTGCTGGACGAACCGGTGGCCGGCATGACCGACGAAGAGACCGAGCGCACCGCCGAACTGTTCCTGTCGCTCAAGGGCAAACATTCGCTGATGGTGGTCGAACACGACATGGGTTTCATCAGGACCATCTCGGAGATCGTCACCGTGTTGTGTGACGGTGCGGTGCTGGCCCAGGGAACGCTGGAGCAGGTGCAGGCAGATGAACGCGTGATCGAGGTGTATCTTGGCCGTTGAGATGAGCACTGCCGCGCTCTCCGGTGCGGGTCCGGCACACGAGCGCCCGGTGCTCGACGTGCAGGACATCAACCAGTATTACGGTGGTTCGCACATCCTGCGCGGTATCAGCCTGCAGGCCCGCCTGGGCAAGGTCACCGTGCTGCTGGGACGCAATGGCGTGGGCAAGACGACTCTGCTCAGATCACTGATGGGCCTGGTGCCGATCCGCAGCGGCAGCATCATGTTCGATGGCCGGGCGATCCAGCGCGATACGCCGTTTGCACGCGCCCGTGCCGGCATCGGTTTCGTGCCGCAGGGCCGCGAGATCTTCGCCCGGCTGACGGTCGAGGAGAACCTGCGCATGGGGTTGGCCTACAAGAGTGCCGCCACGCCGATCGACCCGGAACTGTACGAGTTGTTCCCGGTGCTCCAGCAAATGCTGCAGCGCCGCGGCGGCGACCTGTCGGGCGGCCAGCAACAGCAACTGGCGATCGCCCGCGCATTGGCGGCGCGGCCCAAACTGCTGATCCTGGACGAACCGACCGAGGGCATTCAGCCGAGCATCATCAAGGACGTCGGGCGCGTCATCCGCATGCTGGCCAACCGCGGAACGATGGCGATCCTGCTGGTGGAACAGTACTACGACTTCGCGCAGGAGCTTGCCGACGACTACCTGGTGATGCAGCGCGGCCGGTTCATCGCCAGCGGGGCAGGCGCGGACATGCAGACCAACGGGGTGCGCGATCTGGTGGCAATCTGAGCCAGCCGCCCCAGTTCACGTGGCCCAGATGCGGGGCGTGTGTGCTGCCAGATTCCAGCCCTCGTGGCGCCATGCAGCCCGCACCTGGCGCAACAGGTCCATCGCAGGTTCGACCAGCGGCGCCAGCACCCGCACCAGCACCACACGGCCATTCGGGCTGGTTGCGCCGGCGCTGGTGCGCAAACCATGCCGGTCGATGACCGTGCGGGCGCCATCGAGCAGGGTTTGCACCCGATCGCGCTGCAGCGCAGCGCCGCTGCAGAAGAACACCGTGGCCAAGCAGGCGTGGCCGGCCAGACCCAGCGGGCCATGCATCAGGCGCTTGTCGGCGGCGTCGATCCGGCCGCGTTCCAGCCAGGCGCCGGCCAGCGCGATGTGTTGCAGCAGGTAACCGCGATCGAACGGTTGTCGTGCGGCGGGCAGGCCCAGTGCGGCAACATCCCACCCGATCAGTTCGGAGCCGGGGGCCAGGTCCATTTCCAGCCGGTTCTCGGCCAGGCAACCGCTGTAGCAGATCGCCTCCAGGGGCAGCCATTCCAGCCGTGCGCCGGGCTCCAGCCGGATGCGGGTGTGTTGCCGCCCCGGCGCGCCCAGCGACTTGTAGAAACGCGTGGCGCCGGGTGTCGTGACAAGGCCGTGGGATGCGTTTGCGCCGGTGACCGTGATGTCCAGCGTGTCGCCGCCGACGATGCCGCCCGGCGGATGGACCAGCACGTTGTGGCAGATGGCGCCTCCTTCCGGATACAGGCTGTGCAAGATACGCAGCGGACCCTGATGCCGATGGCGCACGACAGTGCGATCCGAGGACCGGCTGTAGTCGAGTTGCAGTTGCGCGTTCCAGGCCATGCGGCGAGTTTAACGTGAAAGACACCCGCCAGAGGGCGCAGCTATGCCTGACCTGACGTTGGCCGGGACGCGACTGTGGCGCGGCGGTAGGGTTATCGAACGATCAGGCGGCAGCGACAGGCGAAGTACCGGCTTCAAGGAATCCGTGCTTGATCAGCATCTTCATCCAGCGCGGCGCGTTGCGCTGCACACTCAAGGCCTCGTAGTCCACCGCCCGGTCGTGATACGGCTGGCTGGACTTGAGTACCGCAAAGACAATTCTCAGCATCTTGTGCGCCAGCGCCACAATCGATTTCTTGTGTCCCTTGCGAATGCTCAGG
>JBBQJP010000112.1:0-10124 GCA_038326025.1 Burkholderiales bacterium | reverse complement strand
TCTGGATCATTTATGTATTTCCCAACTTGCACCTGTTGCTGAGCCTCTCCGGTTTCCCGTCAAGGCCCCATACAGGCCAGTCTTGGGCCCGTCGTCCGCGGCGTGAACCACTCACACCGCCTCCGTTGGGCAGATTCTTGTTCGCTGTTTTATGAGCGAAGCCCGCGATTATGCATCACGAAATAGGCATCGTCAACGCCCCTCAAACAGGAAGCTGCAAATATTTCTGCGCCATGGCCTGAAATTCGGCAACCTGGGGGTCGCGACCGGTTTCCTGGCGCAGGACTTCACCGACCCGGGGCGCCAGTTCAGCAGCCAGGCGCGCGTCGAGGAACAGCAGCCGGGAGCGCCTTGCCAGCACGTCTTCGACACAACGCGCATATTCGTGGCGCGCCGCGAACCGCACCATGGCTTCGGTAAATCCGGGCGCCAGTTCGGCGTCTGCGCCAGGCAGTTGCTGCACCAGCGTCTGCTCGTCGCCATAACTGTGCAAACCGGGCGCATCGGCGATGGAGTGTTGGTGCGCACCTGGCGCACCAGCTCCGATCAACCGCATCCGGCTTGTCACGCCCGACTTCTTTCTTGGCAGCAGGGCCTTGTCGAAACAGTGGTTCAGCACGTCCTCGGCCATGGCGCGGTAGGTGGTCCATTTGCCTCCGGTCACCGTGACAAGGCCGCTGCGGCTGACTAGTACCGTGTGTTCGCGGCTCAGACCCTTGGTGTTCTCGCCTTCGTCGTCCTGCGGCTTGACCAGAGGGCGCAATCCGACCCAGACGCTGCGCACATCTGCCACCGTCGGCGCTTTTTGCAGGTAACGCGCCGCCTCCGACAGGATGAATTCAACCTCCTCGGGGAATGGCGCAGGTTCACGCGCCAGGTCGTTGCGCGGCGTGTCAGTCGTGCCCAGGATCACCTTGCCGAGCCAGGGAACCGCGAACAGCACCCGCCCATCGGCCGTCTTGGGAACCATCAGCGCATAGTCGCCCGCAAGAAAGCTTCGGTCGACGACGAGGTGCACACCCTGACTCGGGGCCACCATCGGTTTCGTCGGGCGACGGCCATCGGACGGGTTGGCCTGACCATCCTTCTGGCGCAGATCGTCCACCCAGACGCCGGTGGCGTTGATCACGCATGCGGCACGGATCGCAATGGCCGCACCGGTTTCGGTGTCCACACATTGCAGCCCCACCACCTTGCCCGATTCACAGATCAGATCGGCGGCGCGAACATAGTTCAGCAGCAGCGCCCCCCGGGCCGCCGCCGTGCGAGCCAGCGCCAGCGCCAGCCGGGAGTCGTTGAATTGACCATCCCAATATTGCACACCACCGCGCAACCCGTCCCGGTACGCGTTGGGCAACATTTCCAGCGTCTGCTTGCGCCCCAGAAACCGGGTTTCACCCAGGCCGGCCTTGCCTGCCAGCAGGTCATAGGCTTTGAGGCCGATGCCGTAAAAAGGGGTTTCCCACCAGCGGTAGGACGGCATCACGAAGGCCAGCGGCTGCGCCAGATGCGGGGCGTTGTTGAGCAAGGTCGTGCGCTCGTGCAAGGCCTCGCGCACCAGCGCGATATTGCCCTGCGCCAGGTACCGCACGCCGCCGTGCACCAGTTTGGTCGCACGCGAGGAGGTACCCTTGGCGAAGTCATGCGATTCGATCAGCACGACCTTAAAGCCTCGCGCCGCAGCATCGAGCGCGACGCCCAGGCCGGTCGCGCCACCGCCAACGACGGCAACGTCGAATGCATGCGCCTGCGACAGGCGGTTTGTTAACTCGACCCTATCGGTCGTCAGGGGTTGCGCGGACTCGGGCATGGCACTGTATGGGTCACTGTTACAAGCAATGTGACCGGCGTCGCAATAAGCGCGCCGCGCGGCACAGAAAAAAGGTCGTGCCGCAGGACTGCGGGCACGACCACTTTATCGGCACCTGCGATCTCGCGATGCCCTTTTCACGCTCAACGGGCCTTGCCGTTCTTCCACGCGTTCAACAGCGTGTCATAGGCAATGGTTTCCCCCTTGGGCTTTTCATTGGCCAGCTTCTTCCATGGCGCACCCTTGTCGCTCAGGTACTTGGCGGGATCCCCCTTGGGATTGAGCTTGGGGGGGCAACGGGCCATGCCGGCACGTTCGAGCCGCGCCATCACCTGGTCCATTTCATCGGCCAGATTGTCCATCGCCTGTTGCGGTGTCTTTTCGCCAGTCACCGCCACCGCGACGTTTTTCCACCACAACTGGGCCAACTTGGGATAGTCGGGCACGTTGGTCCCCGTCGGCGTCCAGGCGATGCGCGCCGGGCTGCGGTAGAACTCGACCAGCCCGCCGAGTTTAGGTGCCAGATCGGTCATCGCCTTGCTCTGGATGTCACTTTCGCGGATCGGCGTCAATCCGACGATCGTCTTCTTCAACGATGTCGTCTTGGACGTAATGAACTGCGCGTACAGCCACGCCGCA
Organism: Burkholderiales bacterium; assembly: GCA_038326025.1. GTDB lineage: Bacteria > Pseudomonadota > Gammaproteobacteria > Burkholderiales > Burkholderiaceae_C > CAISIP01. Next base: position 7,675 of record JBBQJP010000112.1, on the reverse strand, counting down.
GCCGTCTTGTCAGCGTCATGCTTCTCGAAGAACGTCCACGATCCAACGTCCTGATAGCCGTTCTGCATGCCCTGCTTCCAGTACGGTCCGTTCGGACCCGGCGCCATACGCCATTTCGGAGTGCCGTCGGCATTGACCACCGGCAAACCCGGCTTGGTCATGTCGGCCGTAAACGCGGTGTACCAGAAGATCTGCTGCGCGATCTGGCCTTGCGCCGGAACCGGACCGGCTTCGCCAAAGGTCATGCCGGTGGCCTCCTTGGGCGCGAACTTCTTCATCCATTCGACGTATTTCGTCAGCGCATAGACCGCCGCAGGCGAATTCGTCGCCCCGCCACGTGACACCGACGCACCCAGCGGCGTGCAACCGTCGGCCGAGGTGCGGATGCCCCATTCGTCAACCGGCTTGCCGTTGGGAATACCAATGTCGGCCGTGCCCGCCATCGACAGCCATGCATCGGTGAAGCGCCAACCAAGGGATGGATCCTTCTTGCCGTAATCCATGTGGCCGTAAATCGGCTTGCCGTCGATCATCTTGACGTCGTTCGAGAAGAAGTCAGCGATGTCCTCATAGGCGCTCCAATTGAGCGGCACGCCCAGGTCATAACCGTACTTGGCTTTAAATTTGTCTTTCAGGTCCTGGCGCGCGAACAGATCGGCTCGAAACCAGTACAGATTGGCGAATTGCTGGTCGGGCAGTTGGTAGAGTTTGCCATCGGGTCCGGTCGTGAAACTGGTGCCGATGAAATCCTTCAGGTCCAGTCCTGGGTTGGTCCACTCCTTGCCTTTGCCCGCCATGTAGTCGGTCAGGTTCATGATCTTGCCGTAACGGTAGTGGGTGCCGATCAGGTCGGAGTCCGAAATCCAGCCGTCATAGATCGACTTGCCGGACTGCATCGAGGTCTGCAGTTTCTCGACCACGTCACCCTCCTGGATCAGGTCGTGCTTGACCTTGATGCCAGTGATCTCCTCGAACGCCTTGGCGAGAGTCTTGGACTCGTATTCATGGGTGGTGATCGTCTCGGAAACGACCGAAATCTCCTTGACGCCCTTGGCCTGGAGTTTCTTGGCGGCATCAATGAACCACTTCATCTCCGCCGTCTGCTGCTCCTTGGAAAGGGTCGAAGGCTGAAACTCGCTGTCGATCCATTTCTTGGCAGCCGCTTCATCGGCAAAGGCGTGGCCGGCCAATGCACAGGCGATGGCCACTGTCAACGCGGTGTACCGCAATTTCATAGTTCTCTCCTCTGATACGGGTGTCCCCTGATTTGAAGGCTGCTTTCGGCTTCAGGGGACAACAAGCCGATCCTTCATACAGTGCGCCGCTAACCCTTGCGCATGATCAAAACCAGCATGGCCATCGACAGCACGAAACTGATCCAGATGGACGGATCCTGGTCCAGGCTGAACCACTGCGCCATCCAGCCGCTCATGCCGACGAAGGCCAAATTGAAATAGGCGGCTGCCAGCAGGCCGATGAACATCCTGTCGCCGCGGGTTGTCTCCAGCGGCAGGAAACCACGCCTCGGGCTGGTCGGTGACTTCAGCTCCCAGATGGTCATCCCCACCAGCATCAAGGCAATACAGGTGAAGAAAACTGCGACCGGCGTGGTCCACGCCATCCAGTTAAACATGCGTGACTCCCATCAGACGCGTCCCATCGCGAATCCCTTGGCGATGTAGTTGCGCACAAACCAGATCACGATCGCGCCCGGCACGATCGTCAGCACTCCTGCCGCGGCCAGCGTCGCCCAGTCCATGCCGGACGCCGAAACGGTGCGCGTCATCGTCGCCACGATGGGTTTGGCATTCACGCTGGTCAGGGTCCGGGCCAGCAGCAACTCGACCCAGCTGAACATGAAGCAGAAAAACGCCGCAACACCCACACCGGCCTTGATCAACGGCAGGAATATCCGGATGAAGAAGCGTGGAAAACTGTATCCGTCCACATAGGCCGTTTCGTCGATTTCCCTTGGGATACCGCTCATGAATCCCTCGAGAATCCAGACGGCAAGCGGCACGTTGAACAACAAGTGCGCGAGCGCGACCGCCAGATGCGTGTCCATCAGCCCGACCGTCGTGTAGAGCTGGAAAAACGGCAAAAGAAAAACCGCGGGCGGCGTCATGCGATTGGTCAGCAGCCAGAAGAAGACATGCTTGTCGCCCAGAAAGCTGTAACGCGAGAACGCATATGCCGCCGGCAAGGCAACTGTGATCGAGATCACCGTGTTGATACCGACATAGATCAGGCTGTTGATATACCCCGAATACCACGATGGGTCGGTCAGGATCGTCCGATAGTTAGCCCAGGTGAAATGCTGCGGGAACAGCGAGAAGCTGGCCAGGATTTCGTCGTTCGTCTTGAACGACATGTTGATCATCCAGTAGATCGGCAGCAACGCAAAAACGATGTACGCCAGCAGAAACAGCGTGCGCTTCTGGAACCGGGGCTTATGCATGGCCACCCTCCTTGGTCTGGGTCCCGACGCGCTGCATCCAGTTGTAAAGGATGAAGCACAACAACAGGATGATGAGGAAATAGATCAGCGAGAACGCTGCGGCCGGTCCGAGATCGAACTGGCCGACGGCCTTTTGCGTCAGGAATTGCGACAGAAAGGTCGTCGCATTACCCGGCCCGCCGCCCGTCAGGACAAACGGCTCGGTATAGATCATGAAACTGTCCATGAACCGCAGCAGCACGGCGATCATCAGGACGCCGCGCATCTTGGGCAACTGCACGTACCAGAAAACTGCCAGTTTGCTGGCGCCATCGATGCTCGCAGCCTGGTAATACGCATCGGGAATAGAGCGCAGGCCGGCATAACCGAGCAGCGCCACAAGCGGCGTCCAGTGCCACACGTCCATCAGCAACACCGTGGCCCAGGCATGCAGCGCGTTACCGGTATAGCTGTATTCGATGCCCATCCCCTGCAGCGCAGCGCCCATCAGGCCGATGTCCGAACGTCCGAAGATCTGCCAGATCGTACCCACGACGTTCCACGGTATGAGCAGCGACAAGGACACGATCACCAGTACCACCGACGCCTTCCAGCCCTTGGCAGGCATGGAGAGAGCCAGCATGATGCCCAGCGGAATTTCCACCAGCAATACGGACAGGGAGAACGTCAACTGGCGGACCAACGCGCCGTGCAACTCTTCGTCGCGCATGATCGCAGCGAACCATTCGGTGCCGACAAAGACCCGTCGTTCGGGCGAAAAAATGTCCTGTACCGAGTAGTTAACCACCGTCATCAGCGGCAGAATGGCGGAAAACGAGACGCATACGAGGACCGGCAGAATCAGCAGCCACGCCTTCTGGTTTACCGGTTTTGTCGTCGTGTTCATCGTAATTCCCGGGTCTGCGGCACGCGCACGCAGGTTTCGATGGGCGCCCGTCGTTTCATGCCAGGATCTCCTCGTTTTTGTAGAAACAGGTGTGTTCGCCCATGACCTGCAACCAGACCGCGTCGCCGACCGTCATTGGCGCGCTGTCGGTCGGCAGCTTGACCTTGATCGTCTGGCCGTCAAACTTGGCATTGAGCATCAGGTGCGTGCCCACGTCCTGCACCTGGCTGACCGTCATCGGCAAGGCGCCCGCCGAATCGGCCGCGACCGGAACCAGGTATTCGGGGCGTACACCCAATTTGATGGCGCCTTCGGGCAAGGACTGCCCGACGGGCATGGCCAGTGACAAACCTGCAATCTGAATTCCGGTGCCTTTAACCTGGGCCGGCAGGAAGTTCATGCCGGGCGATCCAATGAAGTGGCCGACGAAGGTATGGCGGGGGCGCTCGAACAAATCGGCGGCTGACCCTACCTGCACAATGCGACCGCGCGTCATGACGATCACCTGGTCGGCAAACGTCAGTGCCTCCACCTGGTCATGCGTCACATAGATCAGCGTCAGCTTGAGCTCATGGTGGATCTGCTTGAGCTTGCGGCGCAATTGCCATTTCAGGTGCGGGTCGATCACCGTCAGCGGTTCGTCGAACAGCACCGCCGATACGTCGGACCGCACCAGACCGCGCCCCAACGAGATCTTCTGTTTCGCATCGGCCGACAGATTCGCCGCGCGCTGGTTCAACTGGCCGCTCATTTCCAGCATCTCGGCAATTTCGCCGACCCGCTTGGTGATCTGCTCGCGCGGCATCTTGCGATTGCGCAACGGAAACGCCAGGTTCTCGGCCACGGTCATCGTGTCATAAATGACCGGGAACTGGAAAACCTGGGCGATGTTGCGCTGTTGCGGCGTCTCCTTCGTGACGTTGCGGCCATCGAAACGAACGTTACCCTGTGACGGCGACAACAGCCCCGACATGATGTTGAGCATCGTGGTCTTGCCACAGCCCGACGGTCCGAGCAAGGCGTAGGCGCCGCCGTCCTCGAACGTCATCTTCAGCGGCAGCAGCGCATAGTCGCTGTCCTGTTTTGGATTGGGCAGATAGGAATGCGCCAGGTCGAGTTCGATTTTTGCCATTTCAACGCTCCCCACCACGTTTCGGGGCCTTCACCAGCAGGCCGTCGGAGTCGAACACATATGCCTGTGACGGATGGAAATACAGATTGATGGCCGCGCCCAGGTCGAAGTAGTGCACACCGGTCAATTGCGCGACCAGGTCACCGGCCGGCGTGTGCGCATGCACAAACGTGTCGGACCCCGATATTTCCGCGAGTTCGACGCTGCCGGCCAGCGTCGCGTCGCCGTCGGCAGCAATTTCGCGCAAAACGTTGGCGCGTATGCCGACCGTGAAGTCGCGACCGCGGGCCTCGGGCAAATCAATGCCGATCGTCTGCCCGCCGTCCAGACGCAAGCCGTTCTCTATCGCGCGTGCCGCCACTAGGTTCATCGGCGGATCACTGAACGCCCGCGCAACTCGCAGCGACTTCGGCCGGTGGAACACCTCCGCCGTCGGGCCGTATTGCAGCAGTTCCCCCTCATGCATGACCGCCGTATGCCCGCCGAGCAGCAGCGCCTCGCCGGGTTCGGTGGTGGCATAAATCACCGTCGAGTCGCCGCTGGCGAACAGGGCCGTGAGTTCATCGCGCAACTCCTCGCGCAGCTTGTAGTCCAGGTTCACCAGCGGTTCGTCGAGCAGCATCAGCGGCGCTCCTTTGGCCAGCGCCCGTGCCAGCGCGACACGTTGCTGCTGCCCTCCGGACAATTCGGACGGGTAGCGGTCCAGGAACATGTCGATATGCAGCTTTTCTGCGAGTTCCCGGACCCGCTCGTCAATACCGCTTTCCCGGCGCAATTTCAGCGGCGAAGCGATGTTGTCGCGCACGCGCAGCGACGGATAGTTGATAAATTGCTGGTACACCATGGCCACGTTGCGTTCGCGCACCGGCAGTCCAACCACGTTTTCCCCGTCGACGAGTACCTTGCCGGCTGATGGTTCGTCAAGTCCCGCCATGATGCGCATCAGGCTGGTCTTGCCGGCCTGGGTCGCGCCGAGCAGGACCGTCACCGCGCTGCGTTGCGGTGTGATGTCCATACGGTGCAGCCATTTCTGCGCCCCGACCTTCTTGCTGATGCCCTCCAATACCAACTGCATCACGCCACCCTTTTTGATCGGGACGATCGCCCCGGATAATCTTGATTCGATGCATTGTTATTCGTTTCTATTCCTTTCTAATCAGTATTAACCCTGTATTTTTTCCTTATTGTTCGTTTTAGCATCCCTGTGTTCGAACAAAAACCCGATAGTCGCGTCACATGCACCCCAATCCAAGGCAAATCACACTGTTGTCGGTTGTCCACTCATCGGCTCACGCTTCGGTTGAGCAGTTGGCCGAGCGGCTCGGCGTGACCTTGCAGACGGTCCGCCGCGATGTACAGAAACTGGCCGACCAGGGTTTGCTGGTCCGGTTTCACGGTGGGGTGCGTGCGCCCGGCTCAACGGTCGAGAACATGGGATACCCGCAACGCGAGAACCTGTTTGCACAGGAGAAATTGCGCATCGCCCGTGCAGTGGCCGCCGCCATACCAGACGACTGCTCGTTGATTCTCAACATCGGCACGACCACCGAGGCCGTTGCCCGGGAGCTGGTAAACCATTCCGGCCTGCGGGTCATTACCAACAACCTGCATGTGGCAACAATTCTGAGCACAAGCACCAAGTTCGAGGTCATCGTCGTTGGCGGTGTGGTGCGCAACCGCGACGGCGGAATCGTCGGCGAAGCCGCCGTCGACTTCATCCGCCAGTTCAAGGTCGATGTCGCCGTGATCGGCATCTCCGGCATCGAGTCCGACGGTTCCTTGCGGGATTTCGATTTTCGCGAGGTCAAGGTGTCTCAGACCATCATCTCGCACGCGCGTGAGGTCTGGCTCGCCGCTGACCACAGCAAGTTCAATCGACATGCGATGACCGAAGTGGCCCATCTGTCGCAGATTGACCGCGTGTTCACCGACGCGCCGCCACCCGACCCGTTCCCGGCACTGCTCGAAGAGGCCCAGGTGCGCTGCGACGTGTGCCAGCCGTGAGCCGGCACACACCCATCGGCCCACCCACCATCCGTTGACAGGCACACCATGACCTATCTTCTCGCCCTCGACCAAGGCACCTCCAGTTCACGCAGCATTGTTTTCGACGCCGGCGGCCAACCTCTGGCCGTGGCGCAGAAAGAGCTGACGCAGCACTACCCACAACCGGGATGGGTGGAGCACGATCCGCAAGAAATCTGGCGCACCCAGCTCGGCACCGCGCAGGAGGTCTTGCAGCGCGCCGGAATCCGGGCCGACCAGATCAGTGCCATAGGCATCACCAATCAGCGCGAAACCACTGTTGTATGGGACCGGGCCAGCGGTGAGCCAATTCACCATGCGATCGTCTGGCAGGATCGACGTGCGGAGCAGGCCTGCGTCGCGCTGCGCGAACGCGGGCTGGAAGACACGATCAGGGCCAAGACCGGACTGGTCATCGACGCCTATTTCTCCGGCACCAAGCTCAAATGGATACTCGACCAGGTGCCCGGTGCACGCCAGCGCGCGGCCAATGGCGAGTTGGCTTTCGGCACGATCGACAGTTGGCTGATCTGGCAACTGACCTCGGGCAAGGTCCACGCCACCGATGTCAGCAACGCGTCGCGGACCATGTTGTTCAATGTGCACAGCAATACCTGGGACGCAGAGTTGCTCAAGATGCTCGATATCCCGGCTGACCTCATGCCCGAGGTCAATCCATCGAGCGCTTTCTTCGGTGAAACCGACTCGGCACATCTGGGACGGGCGATTCCGATCGGCGGCGTCGCCGGCGATCAGCAAAGCGCGTTGTTCGGCCAGGCCTGCTTCAAGGCCGGCATGGTCAAGAACACATACGGCACCGGATGCTTCATGCTGATGCACACCGGCACGGCGTTCCGGACCTCGACTAACGGGCTGATCACGACCAGCGCCGCGCAGACCAGCAGACAAACCGAATTCGCGATCGAAGGTGGCGTATTTGTCGGCGGGGCGGTGGTGCAATGGTTGCGCGATGGGCTCAATGCAATCAAGGCCAGCGGCGAGGTGCAGGCGTTGGCCGAAAGTGTGCCGGATTCGGGCGGCGTGATCATGGTGCCGGCTTTCACCGGTCTTGGCGCACCTTACTGGAAACCGGATGCGCGCGGCACCATCACCGGGTTGACCCGCGGCAGCACGATTGCGCATATTGCACGCGCTGCACTCGAGAGCATCGCCT
>JBBQJP010000111.1:0-10426 GCA_038326025.1 Burkholderiales bacterium | reverse complement strand
GTGGATAGGTCCGCCTGCTCGCTTCTGCGGGCTCTTGTGCCGCGATGGGCAATCCAAAATTGGCGTCCGCTTGTTTCATGGTGGACGCGATCGTCGGCGCGATCGATCAACTCAGCAAGAGGGTGTTCGTCGGACTATTACAGACGTGATGCTCGCCAATTTGGAATGAAGCGCAACTTTGCCGATTCAGCAATACCCGCCAACACGAACGACGCCAAGCATGCCTACCAAAGACCCCGAATACTTTGTTGAGGAGATTCGCAAGCGTGCCGCCACCCTCGGCAACCGCCCGATTGCCGCGGCCATTGCGGTCGCGCTGCTGCTCATCTTCCTCTGGTCGAGCTGGTTCACAGTGCAGCCCGAGGAGACGGGTGTCGTCCAGCGCTTCGGGGCGGTGGATCGCACGGTGGGTCCGGGCCTTCACTTCAAGTTCCCGGACGGCATCGAGCGCGTTCGACGCGTGCCCACGGAGCGCGTCCTCAAGGAAGAATTCGGATTCGCCACGGCCGCCACCGTGGCTGGTGAGCGTACCCAGTACGTATCCGACAAGAAGTCCTTCCAGAATGTCTCCCTGATGCTCACGGGCGATCTGAACGTGATCGATGTTCAATGGATTGTTCAGTACCGTATCGAGGACCCGGTGGCCTACCTGTTTCAGATTCGCGAGTCGCAGCAAACGATCCGCGATGTCTCGGAGGCCGTCATGCGGCGCGTGGTCGGCAACCGTCTGGGCAGTGATGTGCTGACCGTCGGGCGCGTAGCTGTCTCCGCCGAGGTCAAGACGGAGATGCAGAAGATTCTCAGCGCCTACGAGACCGGCGTCCGGCTGGTGACCGTGGAACTGCAGGACGTGACGCCACCGGACAGCGTCAAACCGGCCTTCAACGAAGTGAACGAAGCGCGACAGGATCGCGAGCGCACGATCAATCAGGCGCAGGAGCAGGCCAATCGCGAGATACCCAAGGCGCGTGGCGAGGCGACGCGCACGGTGACCGAAGCCGAAGGTTATGCCGTCGAGCGGATCAATCGCGCCAACGGAGAAGCCACCCGCTTCACCGCGATCCTCGCGCAGTACCAGCGCGCGCCGGAAGTCACGCGCCGACGGCTGTATCTGGAGTCGATGGCGGACATCCTGCCTCAGGCCAAGGCCCTGTACATCGTCGACAGTGACCAGAAGTCGCTGCTGCCGCTGCTGCGCTTTGACTCGCCACAGGTTCCTGCGGCGGCGGCCGCGCCGGGCCGGGCAGGCACCGCAGGGGCGCAACCATGAAGAACGTACTGAAGATTGGTGGCGGTGTTGCGGCAGTGGCGCTTTTCGTAACGCTCATGGGCACCTTCTATACGCTGGAAGAAGGTTAACAGGCGGTGATCGTGCAGTTCGGCCGGCCCGTCGGGGCACCGGTCACCGAGGCCGGGCTGCACAGCAAGTTGCCGTTCGTGCAGGAGGTAAGGCGTTTCGAGAAGCGCATCCTGGTCTGGGACGGCGACCCCAACCAGATTCCGACCAAGGGCCGCGAGTTCATCTGGGTCGACACGACGGCCCGCTGGCGCATTGCCGACGCCAAGAAGTTCCTGGAGAGCGTCGCAACCGAGGCCGGCGCGCGATCGCGCCTGAACGACATCATCGACTCCGTCGTGCGCGACCAGGTGTCGGGTAGCGAACTCGTGGAACTGGTGCGCAGCGCATCGTGGGTGGTTCCCAAGGACGAGGCTCTGGAGGAAGTTCCCGCCGAGGCGCAGGCGGAACTGAAGAAGGAGGTGGTGCGCGGACGCGAGGAGCTGACACGGACCATCCTGGCAAAGGCGCAGGAGGTTGTGCCTCAGTACGGGATTGAACTGGTGGATGTGCGCATCAAGCGCCTGGATTATGTCGAGAGCGTACGCGAGAAGGTGTACGCCCGCATGATCTCGGAGCGAAAGCGAATCGCGGCACGCTTCAGTTCCGAGGGCGAAGGCCAGAGCGCCGAGATCCTCGGCACGATGGAGAAGGAGTTGCGTCAGATCCGCTCCACCGCCTATCGGCGGGTTCAGGAGGTGCGTGGCAAGGCCGATGCCGAGGCGACGCGGGTGTACGGGGCCGCTTATGGAGAAGACCCCGAGTTCTACGCCTTCTCACGAACCCTCGAGGCCTACAAGGAGGGACAGAACACGAACTCCACGGTGATCCTCACGACCGAGAGTGACTACTATCGCTACCTGAAGCGCTCCAATGCTGCGCCAGTGGATCGGACGAAGCGGTGACATGAGCCTGCAGGCACGTGGCCGACTGAAACATGGGGCAACCGGTCACCGCGTTGGTGTCCAGTCGGCGGCCACCTTGCGACTGAACATCGCCAGCTGCTGCAGCGTCGTTTGCACTGCCGTGTTGGCCGCCGTTACACCGCCGTAGGGATCGTCGCTGGCGGCTGGAACCACGGTGTCGAATTCGCGCCAGGCCAGCACGCGGCGCGCGCGATCGTCGACCAGTGTCGCGCGCAACGTGAAACGAACCTGGCTGGGCTGCGTCTGGAACTCGTGTTGCAGACGCACGATCTCGGTATCGAGCCGTATGTCGCCGCCCGCTGCGCCGGACGCCGGCGTCACCGCGGAAAACACACCGCTGCGCGCCATCGCCTCGACCAGCAGGCCCTGCAACATGCGCGACGGGGTGTCGACCCATTCGTTGTGCGCAAAATACTCGATCTGGTGATTCTGGCGGACGTAGATGATGCGCTGGCTGTCGAACCCGGCTGCTGCGCCGGGCGCGAGCACCAGCAGCGTGGGCGCTTTCGTGTTCGACGGCAGCAGCGGCGGCGCGTCATGCGCCGTCACGCCGGGCGCGGGTCCGAGCGTGTAAAAGCGTGGTGGCGCTTTGTTCGAGGGATTGAGCACGCTGCAGCCGCCGAGCAGCGCTGCGGCCAGCAGCCAACCGGCGCACGCGACGAGACGTTGGCGAACAGGGTGGGGCGTGTGAAGTGTCATGGTGGTGAGCTGGTTTCGCCGGGGCCGGATGGCACCGGCTGGCGACCAAAAATGAGGCCACGCGGGTCGCGCTGGGTCTGGTCGCTGAGGCGGCGCAACGACGTCGTCAGCGCCGACAATTCATGCATCAGCCGTTCGAGTTCGGGCAAGGTCTGCGCGCTGATGCGCTGCATGTCGGCACCGATCGTGTCGACGGTCTTGCCGGCGCTGTTGCTTGTAGTGGTCACGGATTGGCCCATGGTTTCGATCGCCTGCGCGCTGCGCCCGACGCGCTCGAGCACCGGTCCGAGTTGTTCGCTCATGCGCGACGTGTTTTGCAGCGTCTGGCCGGCGTTCGTGATCGCACTGTCCAGTGTGTTGCGTCGTGCAGCAATGGTGCGTGCGACGCTGGCGATGTCGGCCAGCGCGCTCGAGAATGCCTCTCGGTTCGCCGGACTGAGCACTTCGTTGATGGTGGTCGACGTGCTGTCGAGCTGGGCCAGCACATTGGTCAGCACGGTCTCGAGCCGGGTGCTCAGTGACGGTTTGGTCTGGATCACCGGGTAGTGCTGGTGCTCGCGCGCTGTCAGTGATGGCGAATCGGGTTTTCCGCCGCTGAGTTCGACATAGGCGATGCCGGTCAGCCCCTGTGTCTTGAGTGTCGCTACGGTGTCGACCTTGATCGGCGTGCCGCGTTCGATCTGAAAGCGCAGGTTGACGCGTTGCGGATTCTCGGGATCGAGCCAGATGCGCTCCACGTTGCCGACGTCGACACCGTTGTATTTCACCGGTGCCTTGGGGTTGAGCCCGGACACCGATTCCTCGACCGACGCTTCGAATCGATCGTAGTGCGTCTGGAAGGCGCCGCCGGAGGCCAGCCACAACACCACGCCCACCAGCGCCGTCGCCAGAACCAGCACGAAGCCACCGACCAGCGCGAGATTCACCTTTTTTTCCATGCCACCTCCGGCCCAGCGGCCAATAAACTGTCGCGGTCGTTGTCGCTGTCGCTGTCGTTGTCACCGGGCGTAAAACCGGCACGGGCCGAACGGCCGCGTGCGCCGGCAAAAAATGGCCGCACGGCGTCGTTGTCCAGTTGCGCCAGTTCGCTCATGGAACCGACGGCCTGCACCCGCCCCGTGCCGAGCACTGCCACCCGATCCGCCACCTGCCACAACAGGTCCAGGTCGTGCGTGATGATGACTATCGTCAGTCCGAACAGGTCCCGCAGTTCGCGCACCAGCGCGTCGACACCGGCGGCACTTTGCGGATCGAGTCCGGCCGTCGGTTCGTCCAGAAACAGCAGCTGCGGATCGAGTGCCAGCGCACGCGCCAGCGCTGCACGCTTGACCATGCCGCCGCTGAGTTCGGCCGGATAACGCGTGGCCGCCTGTGGCTCGAGCCCCGTCAAGGCGATCTTCAGTGCGGCAATGCCGTCGATCACCGTATCGTCGAGTTGCGTGTGTTCATGCAAAGGCCATGCGACGTTTTCTGCGACCGTCAGCGAGCCAAACAGGCCGCCTTTCTGGAACATCACGCCCCAGCGCAGGCGCAAAACGTCTGCCTGCTCGCGGTCTAGCGCATGCACGTCCTGGCCGAACACGTGAATCGAACCGGCGTCAGGAGGGTGCAGCAGAATCATCTCGCGTAACAGCGTCGACTTGCCCGAGCCACTGCCGCCGATGATTGCGAAGATCTCGTTGCGCCGCACCTGCAGGTCCAGGCCGTCATGCACCTGCTGCGTGCCGAAGCGCGTGCACAAGCCGCGCACGTCGATGGCCAGTTCTTCGGTGTCTGTCATGTCAAAGTTCGAAGATGCTGAACATGACGGAGAACGCCGCGTCGGCAACGATGACCAGGAAGATCGCCTGCACCACACTGCGCGTGGTATGGCGTCCGACACTGTCGGCTCCGCCGCGCGTTTGCAGTCCCTGGAAACATCCCACCAGTGCGATGATGGCCGCGAACACCGGCGCCTTGCCGATGCCGACCAGGTAGGACGTGACACTGATGTTGGCCACGAAGCGTTCCAGGAAATCTGCGTAGCCGACGCCCAGTTGTGCCTGTGCCATGACCATGCCGCCGGCCACGCCCAGGATGTCGGCGAACACGGTCAGTAGCGGCACGGTGATCAGAAGCGCGAGCAACTTGGGCAGTACCAGGATCTCGATCGGCGACAGCGCGATGGTTCGCATGGCGTCAATTTCCTCGGTCACCGCCATCGTGCCAATCTGCGCTGCATACGCCGATCCGGATCGTCCGGCCAGGATGATGGCGGTGATCAACGGTGCAAATTCGCGCAGCATCGCCAGCCCAACCAGATCGGCGACAAAGATGTTGGCGCCGAATTGACGCAGTTGATCGGCCGCCTGGTAGGCGACAACAACACCGAGCAGAAAAGACAGGATCGCGACGATCGGCAATGCGTCAACACCTGCGCTGCGGATGTTGAAAAACACGGCGCGCCAGCGGATACGCGACGGGTGGACGACCCACGACAACAATGCCATGGCCGTCTCGCCGATGAAGGAAAAGCCCGCGAGCAGCTGCTGCCCGGTGCGCCAGCTGCGTTGCCCGATACGTTGCAATACGCCGGGATCGGCGTCACCGGCGTAACTGGCGGACGGCGCGGCGGCGTTTGCGCTGCTTTGCGTGGTGAACTGCTTTCCGACCAGTGCGTACAGCGGCGCAAACTTGGGGTGCAGCCCCTGCAGTTCAATGATCGCGCCCTGGTCCTCGAAGCGTTGCAGCAGTGTGTGCATCAACCAGGCGCCTGCCGTGTCCAGCGCGTCGACCCGCCGGGCATCGGCAACCGCTGGTGTGGCGGCGGCCGGCCGCAATGCCAGCAGCTGCGCATTCAATGCACCCGCACAAGCGGCCGTCCAGTGCCCCGACAGCAGCAACTGATTGGCAGTCGGTTGCGACACCGCGGCTGCTGCAGCAACGCCGCGCGCAAGTGACTCGGCCGCTGTCAGCGCCATGTCAAACCCTGGCGGGCTGCGGATACCAACGACCATGCGCCAATGTGCCGGCTGCCGAGCGCCGCGCATGCGCCCGCGCCGAACGGCCACGGGGCGTTGCGCGAAGCTGTTGGTGCGCGGAGTCGAATGGCATCGGCCTGGGAAAAGCAGCGGAGATGTCTGAGTATCCTCAAGCAGGTCGAATGCCGACAGCGGACGCGAACGCCTGGGCGGGTAGTCGATTTCCTACGCAGGCCTTGGCTGCGGGTGCGCCACCTGACCGACAGCGGGCCCGCCATAACGCGCGAAATCGTCGTCAGGCGCGTGCCATTTGGGCTTGAGGTGCTGGCGTGTTGAACGCACTGGTGGTCTGAATGTCGTCCAACAGCATGGCGTCGGGGAACATCGACGTCATGCGCGCCGGCCCGAAGATGGTGGCGAATGCCACGTCCTTGGCGTCGCGGCCGGTGGCTATACGCACCACATGTTCGACGGGTGTCATGCCGGTCGGGTCGAACATGACCCAGCGCCCGCCGACATAGGCTTCGAATACCGCATGAAAGTCAGGCGGTGGATCGGCGAAAACCGCGTAGCCGCTGACCATTCGCGCCGGGATGTTCAATGCCTTGCAAAAGGTGATCGACAGATGCGCGAAATCGCGGCACACACCTGTTCGGCTCGCAAACACCTGGGCCGCAGACGTAGTCGCGTTACTCGATCCGATGCGGTACGTGATGTTGTGCTGTACCCAGTCGCTGATTGCCTGCACGCGTTGCAGGCCCGGGGCCATGGCGCCGAACAGCGCCTGTGCATCCGCGCTGAGCTCGTCCGATTCGCAGAAACGTGTCGGCGTCACGTAATGCAGAACGTCGTTGGGGATGTTGTGCACCGCCACTTCCGGTGTGCCAGGCGTCATCGGTTCGACATTGCGATCGACGATGGCCCGGTACACGACCTTGAACTTTCCGGCTTCAGCCTGCAGCCGCAAGACGCGGTTGCCCGTGGCGTAGTCGGTATAGCAGCGGTAGGGAATACGGGGATCGACATGCAGCGACTCCTCGATCAGCGTTTGTCCGGGCACGTCAGCCACATGGATCTGGAAGACAAACTCACTGGTGGCGTCGACCTCGTATTCGAGCGTGCTGTCGATGGCCATCCGCGCCTTGCCGGACGCATGGTGACCCATGCAGCGCGACGTAATCGGCGCAATCAGGCGAATGTTGGTGCTGCTGCTGGCACTGTTGGTCATAAATGGCATTTGGTGTTCCCTTGCATGGCTTGTACAGGTTGACCGAGCGGTCCACTTGCTGTTGCACCATTGAAACCGCGTGGGCGGCAAACGGCTATGGGCACAGTGGAACAAGCTGTGTCGGACAAGATGCCGTGCGCATCAACACGTAGCTCCGCCGTCAAGAACTACGCCATCGGCGAGTGCCGTGCTTTGGGCAAACGGTAAATGAACACGCCTGGAATTTGGGCTTGACAGCCGGCACGCCCGGCCGATAGACTGCAGGCAGTTCATGTCCATGACTATTATTCACATATGAGAACACTCGAAGTCAAATCCGCCGCCCGGATCCTCGACCTGCTTGAGATGCTCAGCGTCGTGCCCGGGCCGATGCGCCTGACCGACATTGCGCGCCAGATGGAAATGCCCAAGAGCAGCACGGTGGCGTTGCTGGGCACCTTGTCCGGGCGTGGTTACGTGCAGCAGCGCGGCGAGGGTTATGTGATCGCAGAGCGGTATCGCGGTGGCGACTGGATCGCGGGCGAGTGCGGCCTGATGCGTCGCGTCGCGCAGACCGTCATGGGCGCTCTTGCCGCCCAGACCGGCGAATCCTGCTTTCTGGCGATCGCCGCGCCCGACTGGCATGTGCAATACGTCGAAAAGGCAGTCAGCAACAACCCCTTGCGCTACGACATCGCCTTGCCCTTGCTGCGGCCGGCGCATGCCACCTCGGTCGGCCGGGTAATCCTGGCGGATCAACCCGATGACGTCCTGCTCCGGTACCTGACCAGTGCCCGGATCACCAAACTGACCGAAAGAACCGTCACCGATCCGGAGCGCCTGATGAGCGAAGTCGCCCGGGTTCGCGCCGACGGCTATGCCGCAATCGCCAACAGCTCCGTCATGGGGGCCTCCGGTGTGGCGGCTCCCATTCGGGGAAGCGGCGGCACAACCATCGGAGCGCTGTGCGTCATCGCTCCCACGCCCCGCTTTGATACCGCACGCGAACACATTACCGTGCACTTGCGCGCCGCGGCGCTGCAGATCTGTGCGCAGCTTCCAAACCACAAATCACCCAGCGATGCTGCACCGAGGCAGCCACGATGGAGCGCTTGAACGACCACACCAGGACGGTTGTTGTCGTAGGCGCCGGCATCGTCGGAGCGACCTGCGCACTCACGCTGCTGCGGCATGGCCACAGCGTCACCCTGATCGACCGTGATGCGCCAGGCATGGGCTGTTCGTTCGGCAACGGGGGCGCCATCAGCCCCGATTTCTGCGTACCGATGTCGATGCCCGGCATGCTGCGCCGTATCCCGCGCTGGCTGACCGATCCACTGGGGCCACTTTCGCTCGATTGGCGCCATGTGCCGCGAGCGCTGCCGTGGCTCATGCGCTGGGTCGCTGCCGGCAGGCCACAGCGCGTCAGGCAGATTTCGGCTGCGATGCGTGCCCTGCATGCACCGGCGCTTGACCTGTACCAGGAGTTGCTCGGAGAACGCTATGACACGCTGATCGAAAAGACCGGCCAGTTGTATGTCTGGCGTAATGCGAATGCCAGCCCGTCCGAAGAAATCGCGCGGCAATTGCGGCAGTCACATGGCATCGCTGTTCAGACTTTGACCCCGCAGGACATCCAGCGGATCGATCCTGACCTGGCACCCGGCTTCGTGCGTGGTCTGTACTTCCCGGAGAACGCACACACGGTGGACCCGCTGGGACTGGTGGACGCCATCGTCGAGCTGTTCGTGCAATCCGGCGGCACCGTGGTGCGCGACGCCGTGCGCTCGTTCGAACTGCGCCAGGGGCAGGCCGTGGGTGCGGTATGCGCCAACGGCAATCTGCAGGCCGACGCTTTCGTGCTGGCCGCCGGGCTGGCCTCCGCTGCGTTGGCCGAGCAGCTGGGCGACCGGATCCCGTTGCAGGCCGAGCGCGGTTATCACGCCATGCTGCCGGACCCGAAAGTGAGCCCCAAGGTCAAGATCGGCAACCGCGACCAGATGTTCGGCCTCACGCCGATGCGCGCGGGAGTGCGGATATCGGGCACGGTGGTGATCACCAATCCCGCGGAGCCGGCAGACATGCGCCGCGCGACGGCCCTGCTCACCAATGCCAAACGCATGTACCCCGACCTGAACGATGCCGGCGCGACATTCTGGATGGGTGACCGACCTTCCACCCCGGACAGTTTGCCTGTCATCGACCACGCCGCGCGGGCCGGCAATGTGTTCTACGCATTCGGGCACGGCCACTCCGGACTGAGCGGGGCGCCGATGACGGCCCAGCTGGTCGCCAGCCTGGTGACCGGCGAACGCCCTGCCATCGACGCCGCACCATTTGGCCGCAACCGTTTCTGAACCCGCAGCAGACCTACAAGAAAGCCCCACCGATGCCTATTTCACAGGACGGATCCGTCCGGCCGACCCAGCCTTTTTCCATCGGAATCGATACCGGCGGCACCCATACAGACCTGGTGCTGGCAGGCCCCGGCCTGGTGCGCACGCTCAAGCTGCCGACCACGCCGGCAGACCTGAACGATGGCATCGTTGATGGGCTGCAGCGCATCCTTCGCGATGCGGGCGTGGCAGCAGGCGAGGTGGGTCGCTTCGTGTATGCCAGCACCTTCGTTACCAACCTGATCGTGGAAGGCCGTGAACGCCGCCTGGGCCTGATCGGAACGGATGGATTTAGGGATGTGCTTGAGATCGGACGCGCCTCGCGCAAACCGGACGTCTACGACATCCAGTGGCGCCCCCCCGCGCCCCTGGTACCGCGTTATCTGCGTCACACCGTGGTCGAACGCATGGACCACCAGGGCCGTGTCGTCGTGCCACTCGACGAAGCGTCCGTCATTGCCGCGTTGGAGCGACTGGCCGCCCTGGGGGTCGAAAGCATTGCGGTGTGCCTGCTGCATGCGTACGTGAATCCCGAGCATGAGCGGCGAATCGCCGAACTCGCGATGCAGGTATGCCCGGACATTGATGTTTCGTTGTCCTGCGATGTGGTGCGTGAATTCCGCGAGTACGAACGCACCAGCACGACCTGCATCAATGCATTCATCAAGCGACCGATCCGCGAGCACCTGGCGAGCCTGGAGCAACGTATACGAGCTACTGGCATCGAGACGGCGCCGTTCATCATGCAGGGCAACGGGGGTGTCTGCACGTTTGCCGCGGCGACCCGTTTGCCGGTATCCGTCACGCACTCCGGCGTGATGGGCGGCATCGTCGGTGCCACGGCATTGGCGCTGGGCTGTGGCATCGAAGACATCATCACGCTCGACATGGGCGGCACCAGT
>JBBQJP010000110.1:0-10529 GCA_038326025.1 Burkholderiales bacterium | reverse complement strand
TGAGCCGTGGGAGTATGACCGCGAGATGTACAAGCGGCGCAACGAAGTCGAACGGCTGTTCCGGCGTTTGAAGGGTTTCCGACGCATCTTCTCGCGATTCGAGAAACTCGACGCAATGTTCCTGGGCTTCCTCAGCTTCGTGTTGGTCGCCGATGGACTTCGCGGTTTGTGTTAACAGGCCCTAATCGTCACGTGCCAGCCAAGGCGCTGGCCCGAGCGCGCACATCAGCTGCGTGCGTGTGTCACTCCGCCATCCACGATGAGGGTGGACCCGACCACGTAATCTCCGGCGCGCGATGCCAGGTAAATCGCTGCGCCGGCCATGTCTTCCGCAGTGCCGATGCGCCCGGACGGAATCCGCGCCGACACGGCGTCCGCATGGTCACGCGCGTCGCGGTTCATGTCCGAGGCAAACGCACCGGGCGCAATCGCCGTGACAACGATGTTGTCCTTGATCAGCCTCAGCGCCATGCGCCGCGTCAGGTGGATCAGGCCGGCCTTGCTGGCAGCATACGAGTAGGTTTCCTGCGGGTTCACCGACACACCATCGATTGACGCGATGTTGATGACCTTGGCCGGCCGCGTCTGCGCCGCGGTGCGCAATGGTGTCGTCAACGCCTGCGTCAGGAAAAACGGCGCCTTGAGGTTCAGGTTCACCACCTTGTCCCAGCCGCTTTCCGGAAATTCATCGAAGTCCGCGCCCCAGGCCGCACCCGCGTTGTTGACCAGGATGTCGAGCCGGTCTTCGCGCTCGGCAAATCGCTGTGCCAGCGCCTTGGCACCTTCCACACTCGATATGTCGGCCGGTATCGACACACATGGGCCGATCTTGCACATTTCGGCCGCCGCCGTGTCGCAGGCTGCTGCCTTTCGCGATGAAATGTAAACACGCGCACCTTGCGCCAGGAATCCTTCGGCAATCATCCTGCCGATACCGCGTGAACCGCCGGTCACCAGCGCGGTACGCCCGTGCAGGGAAAATAGATCGATCATGCTGGTGCTCCTCTTGTTACGCTTTCAACGCTCGCTCCATACACCGCCGGCAACCGTTGCGTGACCCCGAAGGGTAACCGGTCGGCGGATCACCCTGCTCCAATCGGACTTGGGGCTTACTGTTCGCCCCTTGCCGCCGGGTGGCAGCGGTGTCGATGTACTCATGCGCTGGCGCACCCGGCAAGGATATCGACCAGTTGTTGCGGCTCACTGATCATCGGGTCGTGGCCGGTCGCCATCTCGACGATGCGCGCGCCGGGTTGCCATGCTCCATCCCAGAAACTGGCGCTGCGCACACGGGAGCGGATCGCGTCGATCGTGGCCAGCGCTGGTGAAGTGCAGTCGATGAAAGTGCGCGGCACGGATGCGACCCGCTGGACATCGAATTCCAGCGGCATCTCATAGGTGTGGCCCGGATGCGGCGTCTGGCGACGCCGAACCCATGCATGTTCCGGTCCATCGAGGCCAAAAACCACCGGATCGGGTGCGGGAAACGCGAACACGGGTGACGCCCGCGCCGCTTCGAGCCGCCCCTTGCGGGTGGCTGCCGTGTGGGTGCTGCTCCAGGACTCGCCCGGCTTGGGCACCACGGCGTCAAGGTAGACCAGATGCGCCAGCCTGTCCGCCAAACGATCGGCCACCGCCGTCACCAGCATGCCGGCGTAACTGTGCCCCACCAGAATCACGCCCCGCATCTCTTCGGCCTCGATCACGCCGATCACGTCCTGCACGTGCGTCTGCAGGTCGATACCCGCATGCAACAGGTGCGCACGCTCACCCAGGCCGGTCAATGTGACCGCATGGGCACCATGACCTGCGCGCACCAGCGCCGTGGTCACATCACGCCAGCACCAGGCGCCATGCCAGGCGCCGTGCACCAACAAAAAATTCGCCATGACAATGTCTCCCTTGCAGGCAGCCACCCGCGCGGCCGTGCCAAAGGTACATTAGAGCCGATTCATGACGGACACACCCACGATCCAGGTCGCGCACTTTCGCCAGGTGCTGTTATGGCCTTTGCGATTGGTGCACCATGGCAGTGACGACTCCCATGTCAGGCCCTGGGAAGTGTTGCAGGCCATGGGCGACACATGCCCCTGGCACGAGGTCGACGACGAATACACCGGATCGGCGGACCAGTTCCACGAGCGGCATTACAACGAGTTCGTGACCTTTCTGCCCTATGTGCAACAGTTTCTGTATGGTGAAGGCCGCGCGGCGCAGGGCCATGGCAGCCGGACCTCGGAGTCGCCGATGCGGGTATTCCGGCGCAACGACGTGCGCCAGGCCAGGATGGTGCTGCGCCCCGGCGAAAAGCCGCTGCTGCTGGACATCGTGCATGTCGACCTATATTTCTTTCTGGACGTCGACCTGGTGCTGCTCAATGTCGAGGTCAGTACCGACCAGTTGCCGCTGACACAGGCCCAGGATCTGATGTACCGGTTCGGGCGAGGTTATCCGGCCGGTTGGCAGACCAACGGCCAGGCCATGCACTGCCTGGCGAACATTGAATGGCTCGGGCAAGACGGCGCGGTACTGGCGAGCTCCGACGCACATGACAAGGAACTGTTCCTGGCCCATGTGGCCCAGCATCGGGCCCCGCGTATCGCAGCCCACTGGGACTGGATGCTTCAGCCGCTTGTGAGCGACCAATCTGCGCAGCCTGGCGCTCTGCGTTACCGGCAAATCGAGTACTACCGCATGCCGCTGATGGCGTATCTGGCCGTCGACAAGCCCGAGTTGCTGACGCGCACCGATTTTATCCGCCTGGGCCTGGTGACCGGCGCCGGACCGGCAGATGCCGATCCGTCGGCCGACCTGCCTTATGCCGAACAATACCTCAGCGACTTTGAACAAAAGTACTGCTATGACCGGTTCTGGACCCGCACCGGCGCCGCACCACACACCCGCTACCTGTGTACCGGCCATTCCATGATCGTGATCGGCCCGGCACACTCCGAGTTCTTCACTTGCCGTGACCGCGGCGTGCTCTCGCAATTCCGCCACCAGCATTTCCTGCTGTTTCTGATTGCGCATTTCCAGAAAGCGGCGCTGCTGATGTTCTCGCAGCGGCTGGTCGAGGCGCTCAAGCAACTCGATGTCACAGAGCTGTCCACTGTGCGCCGCTTCAAGCGTGCGATCCGCGCCAGTTTTGCGGGCTTTCTGCGTTTTACCCATCGCTATTGGTTCCATGAGGTCGCTGAACAGGCGCAGGCCCGGGCCCTGTTCCAGATGTGTGCCCGGCACCTGGGCCTCGATCCGCTGTACGCCGAGGTGAAGGAACGTATCGCCGACATGAACAGCTACCTGGAAGCCGACAGCCTGCGCCGCCAGGCCAACACCGTGGTCCGACTCACCGTCGTGACCATCTTCGGGCTGATCGGCACGGTGTCGACCGGCTTCCTGGGCATGAACCTGCTGGCCGAGGCCGATTCGCCACTGGCGATCAAGCTGATGATCTTTGGCCTGGTGTTTTTGTTCACACTGGCCTTGACGGTCTACACCATGGCCAAATCCAAGCGGCTGTCCGACTTTCTCGATGCCTTGTCGGACGAACGGCTCAGCGCCTGGCAGAAATACAAATCCCTGGCGATGGTCTGGCGTAACGGGGCCGACTGAGCTCGGTCGCCACTGAACAAAAACACGCGCCGCGCCATGACCGACATCCTGACCATCACTCTCAATCCGGCACTGGATGTAGCCACATCCTGTGACCAGTTGCAGCCCAGTCACAAAGTGCGCTGCACACATGCCGAACGCTTCCCCGGTGGCGGAGGCATCAATGTGGCACGGGTCGTGCGACGACTGGGTGGTGACTGCCTGGCCTTGTACCTTGCCGGCGGTGTCGCAGGCGACCGATTGCAGGGCCTGCTGCATGCCGAGCAGGTGCCCAGCCACCGGCTGGCGATTGCCGACGAGACGCGCGAGAGTTTTTCCGTGCTGGAGACGCGTTCGGGGCGCGAGTACCGTTTCGTATTGCCCGGGCCGGTGGTGACCGAGGAGGAGTGGCTGGCCTGCGTGGATTTTCTTGCAACGGTCGACCCTGCGCCGCGTTATGTGGTGCTCAGCGGCAGCCTGCCACCCACACTGGCTGCCGATAGCTACGCGCAGTTGGCCACGCTGGCCCGATCGCGGGGTTGCAAAGTGGTCCTGGACAGCTCCGGCGCTCCGCTCGCAGCGGCACTGTCTGCTGGCGTATTCCTGATCAAGCCGAGTCTGCGCGAGTTGTCAGAGCTCGTCGGCAGACAATTGGAGGGCGAAACCCAATGGCGCGCCGCGGCCGAGTCGCTGATACAGGGCGGGCGCGCTGATTTGGTAGCACTGAGCTTGGGCGAACGCGGCGCGATGTTGTTCAGCGACCACGGTGCATGGCGGGCGGACGCGTTGACGGTGGACGTGAAAAGCACGACCGGCGCTGGTGACAGCTTCCTGGCGGCAATGGTGTGGGCGCTGAACCAGGGGCTCACCGTGCCGAACGCTTTTCGTTATGGCGTCGCGGCGGGTTCGGCGGCCCTGCTGCATGTGGGTACCGCCTTATGTCGAACGGACGATGTGGAAAATCTGGTGCGCCAGGTGCAAGTGACTGCGCTCACCGGGCCATACGGCCAAAACTGCTGAAAGCGCCTGACCGGCAGATTTACCCGCCGCCGCCAGACCCTCGGCGCTGTTTCTCATGGGTAGCCGGCAATCACATATTGCGCCGGTACTGCCCACCCACCTCAAACAAGGCATCGGTGATCTGGCCCAACGAGCAGACCCGCACCGCGTCCATCAGCACCTCGAACACGTTGTCGTTGTGGATCACGGCCTGCTGGAGCCGCTTGAGCATCGCAGGTGAATGCGCCGCATGGCGCTGGTGGAACTCCGCCAGACGCTTGAGTTGACTCTGCTTCTCGTCGTCAGTCGAACGCGCCAGCTCCAGCTTGTCCTGCACCGCATCACCATGTGGATTTCGAAAGGTGTTGACGCCGACAATCGGCAATTCACCGGTGTGCTTGAGCATCTCGTAATGCATGGATTCATCCTGGATACGGCCGCGCTGGTAGCCGGTCTCCATGGCACCGAGCACGCCGCCGCGCTCGGCGATGGCGGAAAACTCCGACAGCACGGCCTCCTCGACCAGTTCGGTCAGTTCCTCGATGATGAAGGCGCCCTGGCTCGGATTCTCGTTTTTCGCCAGCCCCCATTCGCGGTTGATGATGAGCTGGATCGCCATCGCACGACGCACGCTGTCCTCCGTGGGCGTCGTAATCGCCTCGTCAAAAGCGTTGGTATGCAGGCTGTTGCAGTTGTCGTAGATCGCAAACAAGGCCTGCAGCGAGGTGCGGATGTCGTTGAACTGGATCTCCTGCGCATGCAGGCTGCGACCACTGGTCTGGATGTGGTACTTCAGCTTCTGGCTGCGTTCGTTGGCGCCGTATTTCTCCTTCATCGCCACCGCCCAGATGCGCCGCGCAACCCGGCCCATCACGGTGTATTCCGGGTCCATGCCGTTGGAGAAAAAGAAACTCAGGTTCGGCGCGAAGTCGTCGATGTGCATGCCGCGTGCCAGGTAGGCCTCGACAAAAGTGAAGCCGTTCGACAATGTGAACGCCAGCTGGCTGATCGGGTTCGCACCCGCTTCCGCGATGTGATAACCGCTGATCGACACACTGTAGAAGTTGCGCACCCGGTTATGCACGAAAAACTGGGCAATGTCGCCCATCACCTTGAGGCTGAACTCGGTAGAGAAGATGCAGGTGTTCTGGCCCTGGTCTTCTTTCAGGATGTCGGCCTGCACGGTACCGCGCACGTTCTCCATCACCCACTCGCGGATCTTGGCGGTTTCGGTCTCGGTTGGGTCGCGTCCGTTCTCCTGGTTGAACTTCTCGATGTTCTGGTCGATCGCGGTGTTCATGAACATCGCCAGGATGCTCGGCGCCGGGCCGTTGATCGTCATGCTGACCGAGGTGGTCGGGCTGCACAGATCAAAGCCGCCGTAGAGCACCTTCATGTCGTCAAGCGTGGCAATGCTCACACCAGAATTACCGACCTTGCCGTAGATGTCCGGCCGTGGGTCCGGGTCGTTGCCATACAGCGTGACCGAGTCAAATGCGGTCGACAGGCGCTTGGCAGGCATACCTTCACTGAGCAGCTTGAAGCGGGTATTGGTACGAAATGCATCGCCCTCGCCAGCGAACATTCGGGTCGGGTCCTCACCCTCGCGCTTGAACGCAAACGTGCCGGCGGTGTACGGATAACTACCGGGCACGTTGTCGAGCATCAGCCACTGCAGGATCTCGCCATGGTCCTCGTACTTTGGCAGCGACACCTTGCGGATCGGCGTGCCGCTGAGCGACTTCGTGACCAGCGTTGTACGGATCTCCTTGTCGCGGATCTTCACCACGTATTCGTCGCCGGCGTAGGCCTTGCACATTTCAGGCCACTGGTTCAGCAACTTGCGTTCACGTGTGCCCATCTGCGTCTCGCGATGATCCGCCAGGTCGTTGACCGCTTCGACCGCACGCACCTTGCTCGGGTTGGCGGCATGCAGCATGGTGCCCGACGCGCGCAATTGCTGGATTTCGCGCGCCAGCCGTGACTGCGCACGCGCACCGGTCTTGTAAGAGCGCACCGTGTCGCTGATTTCGGCCAGATAACGCGTGCGTGCGGCCGGCACCACCGGAGACTGATTGGTGCTGTGGCGCACGTCAACCTGGGGCAGGGTCGAATCGGTCACTGTGAGGCCCAGTTGCGCCAGGCGTTGCAACAAGGCCTGGTACAAGGCGGTGACGCCGTCGTCATTGAAGCGCGCAGCCATGGTGCCGAATACCGGCATCTGGTCGGCTGGTGTGGTGAAAGCCTCGCGGTTGCGTTGCACCTGTTTGGCGACATCGCGCAAGGCGTCCTGCGCGCCCTTTCGGTCGAACTTGTTGATCGCCACGAACTCGGCGAAATCGAGCATGTCGATCTTCTCGAGCTGGCTGGCCGCGCCGAACTCGGGTGTCATCACGTACAGCGGCACATCCACATGTGGCACGATGGCCGCATCGCCCTGACCGATGCCCGAGGTCTCGACGATGATCAGATCAAAACCGGCACTTTTGCAGGCCAGGATGACATCGGGCAGGCAGGCACTGATTTCCGAGCCGAAGTCCCGTGTTGCCAACGAACGCATGAAGACACGCTGGCCATCATCCTTCTTCCACGGGCCGATCGCGTTCATCCGGATGCGGTCGCCCAGCAAGGCCCCGCCACTCTTGCGCCGTGACGGGTCGATGCTGATCACCGCCACCCGAAGCCTGTCGTCCTGGTCCAGCCGCAGGCGGCGGATTAACTCATCGGTCAGCGAGGACTTTCCGGCGCCGCCGGTGCCGGTAATGCCCAGCACCGGCACCTTGGTTTTCGCCGCCGCCGAGCGCATCGCATCCACCATGCCCGCATCGGCATTGCCGCCTTCGAGCGCGGTGATGAGCTGGGCCAACGCACGCCAGTTGTCCTGGCCGTGGCCCTGGATCGCGGCCAGCGATGTAGGTGCAAAGCCGGACAAATCCTTGTCGCAGCGCATCACCATCTCGCCAATCATGCCGGCCAGGCCCATGCGTTGGCCGTCTTCCGGGCTGAAGATGCGCGCCACGCCGTAGTCATGCAGTTCGCGGATCTCGGGTGGCACGATCACACCGCCGCCACCGCCGAATACCTGGATATGGTCGCCGCCACGCTGGCGCAGCAGGTCGACCATGTATTTGAAGTACTCCACATGGCCACCCTGGTAGGAGCTGATCGCGATACCCTGCACATCCTCCTGCAAAGCGGCAGTTACCACGTCATCGACGCTGCGGTTGTGCCCCAGATGGATGACTTCAGCGCCCATGCCTTGCAGGATGCGCCGCATGATGTTGATGGCCGCGTCATGGCCGTCGAACAGGCTGGCCGCCGTGACAAAACGCACCTTGTGGGTTGGACGGTAGCTGGCCAGTGCCTTGTAGTCGGCGGATAGGTCGGTCATGCGTGTCTCCAGATTCCGGCCACCACTGCGGTACCGAACGTGCAAGCTTAATTGACGTTTACGTCAACGTCAACATGGCGATCGATCTCACCGCCGTGTCCGACGCGCCCGCTTGCAGGAATGCCCGACAGCGCAAGCTGCTATAACTTGCGCGCTTTGCGCGCCAGCCACATGCCGGGCAACATGGCCAGCACGAAGATCACCGTGTCGAGTTGCCCGGTCAGCAACGAGGCCAGTGCGGTCGCCGGGCTGTAACCACTCATGCCCCAGCCGACGCCAAACACCGCGGCGCCGACGATCAGACGGCCGTCGCTGTGGCTCCCCGACGACAACTCGAATGAGCGGGTGAACCAGGGCCTGACACTGGCACGGGGCGTCAGCGTGTATCCGAGGAAGGCGATCAGCACGGCCCCGAGCGCCGAGAACAACAAGGTGACATCCCATTGACCCGGGAAAGCGCCGACCAGCATTTCCTTCAGATCGAGCATGGCGATCACTTTCTCGGGCTGCGTCAGGCCCGACAGGGTCAGTCCGGCGGCGAAGATCAGGCCGGCCGCGAACGCGGTCAGTAACTCGGCCACCGGGTGCAAGCCATTTCGCGCCGCCGCTGGCGCGCTTGCACCGGCAGGGGTTTCGTGATTCATGGTGCGCATGGAAGGTTTGCCAGGAGGTCGATGCATGTCTGCTTTGCGCGTCAAGGGCCAACCGGCGGCTGCAGGCCGTCGATGATCAGCTCCGCCCACCAGCCTACGGGTGGCAGATGCGAAGTCACGAGCACGGTCATCACGGCAGTGCCAGCGAAGATGGCCACGGCCACCAGGGAGCGTTTGGACCGGCGGCCCAGGCCTATCACGGCGTGACCGCTGACAGACCCCGAACCGAGTACGGCGCCGAATCCAACCAGGAATCCGGCCGGCACGAGCACCAGGTAGTGGCGGATCTGCAGATGCGGCACGGACAGCACCCAGGCAAATAAAGCGCCGCCGCCGACCAGTCCGAACAGAAAGGCCCAACGCCACAAGGAGCGCTGCCGGCGCGACGTCAGCACGCCCGCGGTGATGGCGCTCACGGAACTGGCGCGTCCGACCCCCGCGAGCAGGATCCAGCTTGCCAGGCCGATCAGGACGCCACCTTGCAAAGCCTGCGTGTATTCATCCACCGCCAAGTCTCCGAAGTCCTAAACTAGGCCTGAGCATACCCCGACAACGCGATCGAAAGGACACCTGCATGCAACCGATTCAATTGTTCGATGCCGCCTCCAGCACCTATACCTATGTACTGTTCGACGAGACCACGCGCGATGCCCTGATCATCGATCCAGTCGATGATCAGGTCGAGCGCGACCTGGCCACCTTGCGTCAATACGGCCTCACGCTGTTGTGGACTGTGGAAACCCATGCCCATGCGGATCACATTACCAGCGCTGCCCAATTGGCGGAACATGCCGGCGCCAGAACGGCAGCGCCTTCCGGATGTGGCATCACGACCGCCGCGAAACAGCTGGTGCATGGCGACGTGCTGCCTTTCGGCAAAGAGACGCTGCGCGCCTTGCACACGCCCGGCCATACCGCCGGCAGCATGAGTTACGTCTGGCGCGAGCACGTATTCACCGGCGATACCCTGCTGATCGGCGGCTGCGGCCGCACCGACTTCCAATCCGGTAGCGCAGCCGCCTTGTACGACAGCATCACCCGGGTATTGTTCGCATTGCCTGACGCGACCACCGTATGGCCCGGACATGACTACCAGGGTCGCACCCATTCAAGCATCGGTGGCGAAAAGACCAGCAACGCCCGTATCGCAGGCAAGTCGCAGGACGAATTCATCGCCATCATGGACGCGCTGCACCTGCCCCGGCCCAAACGCATCGATGAAGCGGTTCCGGCCAATCTGCATTCAGGCATCCGCCACGACGCACACGGTGAGCCGCAGGCCGGGGCCCGCACTGCGCAACCGCCACAGGTGCAAGCGGCCGAGGGATATGCGGGCGACGTTGCGCCAAAGCTGGCTTGTGCGTGGTGGCAGTCCGGCGACGCGGTGCTGGTCGACGTGCGCTCCGACGCCGAACGCGAATGGGTCGGCTTCATTCCGGATGCGGCGCCTATCGCCTGGAAACAGTGGCCGGGCATGGCGATGAACCCCGACTTCGACCAGGCATTGAAGGCCGCGGTACCGGCCGGCAAGAAGGTGGTGATGTTGTGCCGCAGTGGTGTGCGTTCGATCGCCGCTGCCCGTCGGGCCACCAAACTGGGTCTGCAGGCCTACAACATCCTCGAAGGATTCGAAGGCAACCCCGACGGATCGGCCCACCGTGGCCAGCTCGGCGGCTGGCGCAAACACGGCCTGCCATGGCGCCAGAACTGCGCCGCCACCCGATGGCGCGCGTGCCAACCCAACTGGCTGACTGCTCGGCCACCCAGCTCGCAGACCTGTATCGCAGCCGGCAAGCCTCGCCCGAAGAGGCTTGCGCTGCGGTGCTGGCACGCATCGACCAGCGCGACGGGGCGATCAATGCCTTCGTCTGCGTAGACCATCAAGGTGCCATGGC
>JBBQJP010000109.1:0-10627 GCA_038326025.1 Burkholderiales bacterium | reverse complement strand
AGGCTCACTGGTTATTAAGCAGCGAGTGCGAAACGTTCGTCGTTTGCAGTTAGTTTGTTGAACCAAGATTTACGAGCGTAGCCCATGCTCGACATGCACCACAGCGATTCCGTACCCACGTCGAAACCAATGCAGCCCCTCAATCGCTATTTTAGGCCGATCCGAGCAATTGCAACAGGTCCAGCGGATTTTCTATTGATGCGTGTGCACGCCACTGCGTGATATCGGTCTGCACACCCAGGTAACCATAGGTGGCGGCCACCGTCGCCATGCCGGCTGCCAGGCCCGCCACGATGTCTCGTTCGTCATCGCCCACATAGACACATCGATCCGGCGCAACGGCCATACGGCGCGCAGCCTCAAACAATGGCTCCGGATGCGGCTTGGCATGGGCGGTGGTGTCGCCACTGATGACTACGCTGGCCGACGCGAACAACGGCATCGCACGTGTTAGCGGATCCGTGAACCGGGCCGACTTGTTTGTCACGACGCCCCAACGCAGGCCCCGTTGGCGCAATTGCGCGATCAGCGATTCAACTCCGTCGAATGCATAGGTCCGCTGCGTCAGACATCGCTCGTAGTTGCCAAAGAACTCCTCGCGGAACGCGGCGAACTGTGCGTCGCCAGGACGCATGCTAAAGCCGACCGACAACATGCCGCGCGCACCGGCGCCGGCCATCGGTCGATACGCTGAAAGCGGCAGGGATGGCAAACCGCGCTTCACACGCATCTGGTCAGCGGCCGCGCCAAGGTCCGGCGCGCTGTCGATCAAGGTGCCATCGAGGTCGAAAAGTACGGCATCGACTTGTTCCAGCGGCAAGTTGAGACTTCCCATCAACTTGCCTCCGGTGGCTTACGGGTCGCGAGAAGGTAGTTCACGCTGGTATCGGCGCTGAGCCAGTAGCGCTGCGTCAACGGGTTGTATTCCATGCCACGGGTCTGCTGCAGTTCAAGCTCACTGTTGCGGCAATACCGTGCGAGTTCACTCGGACGGATCAAGCGGTCGTAAGTGTGCGTGCCTTTGGGCAACAAGTTCAGCAGGTACTCCGCACCAACGATGGCAAACAGGAAGGACTTGGCATTGCGGTTGAGGGTCGAGAAAAACACCCAGCCGCCCGGCTTCACCAGTTCGGAGCAGGCTTGCACAATCGCACCGGGATCGGGCACATGCTCGAGCATCTCCATGCAGGTCACCACGTCGTACTGCCCGGGTTGCTCGCGGGCTAGATCCTCGGCGCTGACTTCGCGATAGTCCACGTTGGGCGTTTCGGCCTCGAGCGCATGCAACTGGGCTACACGCAGTGGTTTGGTCGCCAGGTCGATGCCAAGCACCTGCGCACCACGCCGGGCCATGGAGTCGGCCAGGATACCGCCACCACAGCCGACATCCAGCGCACGCAAGCCTTGCAGCGGACAGATGGACGCAATCCAGTCGAGTCGCAACGGATTGATCTGATGCAAAGGCCGAAATTCACTGTCCTTGTCCCACCATCGATGGGCAAGGTCCGAAAACTTGGCCAACTCGGCCGGGTCCACATTCACACGGTTATTCATGCTGCGATTATCGACAACTGGCGGCTGGATTCCGTGGCAAGGCAAATTTCACTTGTAGACCCGCCAAACAAAAACCCCGCCGAAGCGGGGTTTACGCGGGCCCCCTGTAAAGGGTCCCTCATTTACCCAACAAGATTACTTGTTAGCGCGGGTACCGACGACTTCGATTTCCACGCGGCGGTTCTTGGCGCGACCTTCTTTGGTCTTGTTGTCAGCCACTGGCTGCTTCTCGCCTTTACCTTCGGTGTAGACACGATTCTTTTCAACACCGTTGGACACCAGGTATGCCTTGACGGCTTCCGAGCGCCTCATCGACAGACCCTGGTTGTAGGCGTCCGAACCAATGGAATCGGTGTGGCCCACGGCGATCACGACTTCCAGGTTGATGCCCTTGACCTTGCTGATCAAATCGTCCAGCTTGGCTTTACCTTCTGGCTTGAGCACCGACTTGTCAAAGTCGAAGAACGCATCAGCAGCATAGGTGACCTTGGTCGCGGCTGGCGGTGGTGGTGGCGCTGGTGCGGGCGGCGGCGGTGGTGCAGGAGCAGCTATTGGAGCCGGTGCGGGTGCTGGTGCGGGCGCTGCAACGGGTGCAGGTGCGGGAGCGGGAGCAGGTGCAGCAGCCTTCGGAGCGACGATCGCGCCATCACAACCCACTGCAGCGGTGGCAGGGGTCCAATAGTTATTGCGCCAGCAAAGTTCGTTGCTGCCGTTTTTCCAGACAGCATCGCCAGCGCCACTGCGCCAGTTGTCGACGGTCTGGGCGCTGGCGGCAGTTGCGAGCGCCACGGTAGCAACCAGCATGGCCACTTTATTCAAATTCTTCATGATTCTCCTTGTCGAGACATTAGCCGCAGCGGCGCTGCGAAGCGTTGGACGCGCCAGGTGACCGCCACCTAGCGCATGAGCAGATTGTGCCATACACAGGTGGTCACACAAGCGTTGGGCGGCACTTCAAATGTAGGAAATCTACCCGTACAGCATCATCTGTTGCCAGATTGCGACACCCCCTTGCCCCTAAAATCGACGCTTTCCGCCGTAAGACATTCCCATGACCCAGTTCGCTAAAGAAACCCTGCCCATCAGTCTCGAAGAAGAAATGCGGCGTAGCTACCTCGATTACGCGATGAGCGTGATCGTGGGGCGGGCCCTGCCTGATGCACGTGATGGTCTCAAGCCCGTACACAGGCGCGCGCTGTTCGCGATGCACGAACTCAACAACGACTGGAACCGGCCATACAAGAAGTCGGCGCGTATCGTCGGCGACGTCATCGGCAAGTATCACCCGCACGGCGACCAGTCGGTCTACGACACCATCGTGCGCATGGCGCAGGATTTCTCGATGCGCCACATGCTGGTCGATGGCCAGGGCAACTTCGGCTCGGTCGACGGCGATAACGCCGCCGCCATGCGGTACACCGAGATCCGGTTGTCCAAGATCACCCATGAGATGTTGGCGGACATCGACAAGGAGACGGTGGACTTCGGTCCCAACTACGACGGTTCCGAGAAAGAACCGCTGGTTCTGCCCAGCAAACTGCCCAATCTGCTGGTCAACGGCTCCGGCGGTATTGCGGTGGGCATGGCAACAAACATTCCTCCACACAACCTGAACGAGGTGGTGGACGCCTGCCTGCACATGTTGCGCCACCCTGAAGCGACGGTCGACGACCTGATGGAGATCATCCCGGCACCGGACTTCCCCACTGGCGGCATCATCTATGGCATTAACGGTGTCAAGGATGGTTATCGCACCGGGCGCGGCCGCGTCGTGATGCGGGCCAAGTGCCATTTCGAAGAAATTGACCGTGGTCAACGCCAGGCCATCATCGTCGACGAGCTGCCATACCAGGTCAACAAGAAAACGCTGCAAGAGCGCATGGCCGACCTGGTGCACGAGAAAAAAATCGAGGGCATCAGCCATATTCAGGACGAGAGCGATAAATCCGGCATGCGCCTGGTGATCGAGCTCAAACGTGGCGAAGTCCCTGAGGTCGTGCTGAACAATCTATATAAGCAGACCCAGTTGCAGGACACCTTCGGCATCAATATGGTGGCGCTGATCAACGGGCAGCCGAAGTTGTGCAATCTGCGCGACCTGATCGAGGTCTTCCTCGACCACCGACGCGAAGTGGTCACGCGCCGCACCGTGTTCAACCTGCGCAAGGCACGCGAACGTGGCCATGTGCTCGAAGGCCTGGCCGTCGCACTGGCGAACATCGACGAATTCATCGCGATCATCCGCAATGCGCCAACGCCGCCGGTGGCCAAGACCGAATTGATGGCTCAATCGTGGGACAGCAAGCTGGTACGCGAGATGCTGACCCGCAGTCGCGCCGACGGCGGTATCGTCAACGCCGACGACTACCGACCCGAGGGCATGGACAAGGCCTACGGCATGGGCTCCGACGGGCTGTACCGCCTCAGCGACACCCAGGCTCAAGAAATCCTGCAGATGCGCCTGCAGCGCCTGACCGGTCTGGAGCAGGACAAGATCGTCGCCGAATACAAGGACGTCATGACCGAGATCGAGGACCTGCTCGACATCCTGGCAAAGCCCGAGCGCGTCTCGACCATCATTTCCGAGGAACTCGGTCACATCAAGCAGGAGTTCGGCCAGACGAAGATCGGCGCGCGCCGCAGCCTGATCGAGCACAGTTCGTTCGATCTGAGCACCGAAGACCTGATCACGCCCACCGACATGGTGGTCACACTCAGCCACAGCGGCTATATCAAGAGTCAGCCGCTGTCCGAATACCGGGCCCAGAAACGCGGCGGACGTGGCAAGCAGGCAACCGCCACCAAGGAAGACGACTGGATCGACCAGTTGTTCATTGCCAACACGCACGACTACATCCTGTGTTTCTCCAACCGCGGCCGGCTTTACTGGCTCAAGGTCTGGGAAGCACCCCAGGGTTCGCGCGGATCACGCGGGCGTCCGATCATCAACATGTTCCCGCTGCAGGAAGGCGAAAAAATCACCGTGGTGCTGCCGCTGACCGGCGAGAAACGCAGCTTCCCGTCAGACGCCTATGTATTCATGTCGACCAGCATGGGCACGGTCAAGAAGACAGCACTGGACGAATTCAGCAACCCGCGCAAGGCCGGCATCATCGCTGTCGACCTGGATCCGGGCGACTTCCTGATCGGCGCCGCGCTGACCGACGGCGAACATGACGTGATGTTGTTCTCCGACGGCGGCAAGGCTGTGCGTTTCGACGAAAACGATGTGCGTCCGATGGGCCGCACGGCCCGCGGCGTGCGCGGCATGATGCTCGAAGAAGGTCAAACCGTGATTGCCATGCTGGTGGCGGAAGACGAGCAGCAATCGGTGCTGACTGCCACCGAAAATGGTTACGGCAAACGCACCAGCATCACCGAGTACACCCGCCATGGGCGTGGTACCAAAGGCATGATCGCCATCCAGCAGAGCGGGCGCAACGGCAAGGTCGTCGCTGCCACGCTGGTGCATGCGGACGACGAGATCATGCTGATCACCGACAGGGGCGTGCTTGTTCGCACCCGTGTCAGCGAGATCCGCGAACTCGGTCGTGCGACCCAGGGCGTGACGTTGATCGGCCTGGACGACGGCTCGTCGCTCAGCGGCCTGCAACGCCTGGTTGAGAACGACGCGAACGACACCGACGAAGGTGAGGACACCGCACCGAAATCGGATAGCGACGCTGCGCCACCGCCACCAGACAGCGACGCCACCTGAGCTGGGACCGAGCAACGCGCCGCAACCTGCACAACAGACAAACCACAGCCTGAGAGACAAGCGGCGACCGATGCAACGACCCTACAATTTCTCCGCCGGTCCGGCCGCGATTGCAACCGAGGTATTGCAACAGGCCGCCGACGAGATGCTGGACTGGCCCGACGCCAACGGGCGCCGGTCCGGCATGAGCGTGATGGAGATGAGCCATCGTGGCAAGGAGTTCATCTCGATCTACGAAGCTGCCGAGGCCGAGCTGCGCGAACTGCTTGCTGTCCCGGCGAACTTCCGCATTCTGTTCATGCAAGGCGGCGGCCTGGGCGAAAACGCCATCGTTCCGATGAACCTGGCCGCCCGACAACACGCCGATCCTTTGCGGGCGGTCACGAACTTCGTCGTCACCGGAGGCTGGAGCCAGAAGTCGCAGGCTGAGGCGGCCAAATACAGCCGCGCGAAGGTGGCGGCCAGCAATGCGCCCGACGACCACACCCGCATTCCTGATCCGTCGACCTGGCAACTCGATGCCGACGCAGCCTATGTTCACATTTGCAGCAACGAGACCATCCACGGCGTCGAATACCAGTCGCTGCCAGACCTGGCCTCACTGGGGTGCCAGGCTCCGCTGGTGGTCGATTTTTCGTCGCATGTGGCGTCCCGCCCGGTGGACTGGTCGCGCATCGGCCTGGCGTTTGCCGGCGCCCAGAAAAACTTGGGTCCTGCCGGACTGACCGTCGTGGTCGTGCGGGAAGACCTGCTCGGCCATGCGCTGGCCTTGTGCCCGAGCGCCTTCAACTACAAGTTGGTCAACGACAACCAGTCGATGTACAACACGCCCCCGACCTACGCCATCTATATTGCGGGCCTGGTGTTCCAGTGGATCCGGCGTCAGGGCGGCATTGCGGCAATGGAGCAGCGCAATATCGCCAAGGCGCAGATGCTGTATCAGGCGATCGACGCCTCACAACTCTACGAAAATCGCGTCGCCCCCGGCTGCCGTTCGCGCATGAACGTCCCGTTTTTCCTGAAAGACGCCACGCGTAACGATACATTCCTGGCCGGAGCGCGCGAACACGGCCTGCTGTCGCTCAAGGGGCACAAGTCTCTGGGCGGCATGCGCGCCAGTATCTACAACGCCATGCCACTCGAAGGTGTGCAGGCGCTGGTTGCCTACATGCGAGAATTTGAGCGCTCTGCCGCATGAACCACTCCGCCCCCAGACCCGACCCCATGACCACAACCCTGCCGGAGCTCCGGACCCAGATCGACGATGTCGACAAGCAATTGCTTGCCCTGATGAACCGGCGTGCGTCGCTGGCACTCGAGGTGGGTGAAATCAAGCGTCTGGAGGGTTCGACGGTATTCCGTCCGGAGCGTGAGGCGCAGGTGATCCGCAGCCTGCAGGACGGCAACCCTGGCCCGATCAAGGCCGAGGGCATTGCCAACGTGTGGCGCGAGATCATGTCGTCGTGCCGCGCGCTCGAGGCGCGTCAGCGCATCGCCTACCTCGGCCCGGCTGGCACCTTCAGTGAACAGGCTGCGGTGCAGTTCTTCGGATCGAGTTTCGAGCACGTGCAGTGCGCAAACTTTGACGAGATCTTCCATGCCACGGCAGGCGGACGAGCCGACTTCGGCGTAGTTCCGGTCGAAAACAATACCGAAGGCGTGGTGGCGCGCTCGCTCGACCTGCTGCTGCACTCACCGCTGCACATCGTGGGTGAAGCCAGCCTGCTGGTACGCCATCATCTGATGCGCACGAAAAATTCGCTGGACGGCATCGAGGTCGTGCTGGCCCATCCGCAGGCGCTGGCACAGTGCCACTCTTGGCTCGGCGCCCATCTGCCGAACGCGGAGCGGCGCGCGGCGTCAAGCAATGCCGAGGGCGCGCGTCTGGCCGCGTCCAATCCGACCTGGGCCGCCATTGCCAGTGAGCGCGCGGCCTCCGAGTTCGGGCTGCACCTGGTGGCCAGCTCGATTCAGGACGATATTCATAACCGCACGCGTTTCAGCGTGGTGTGCTTGCCGCAAGTCATGGCGGTGCCGCCCGCGTCGGGCAATGACCGTATCAGTCTGGTTGTATCCGTGCCCAACCAGCCGGGCGCCGTGCATGACCTGCTGGTGCCGCTCAAGCGCCATGATGTCTCAATGACCCGGTTCGAATCCCGCCCTGCCCGCTCTGGCCAATGGGACTATTTCTTTTACATCGACATCCAGGGTCACCCCGGCCAGGCCAACGTCGCAGCTGCCCTGAAGGAACTGCAAGGCCTGTGCGAGTTTTACAAGATGCTGGGTGCCTACCCGGCCGCCTCCCAATGATTCTTAAGCACACACCGACCCATGTTTGAACAACTAGGCCTGATCGGCTGTGGCCTGATGGGCGGCTCTTTTGCCCTCGCACTCAAGCGCGCAGGGCTTGTCAAACGGGTAGTGGGTTACAGCAAGTCACCGTCAACCACGGATCGGGCAAGGCAGATGGGCGTCATCGATGTGGAGGCTCCTTCCGCCCTGCTCGCCGTCTCCGGTGCCGACATCGTGCTGCTGGCCGTTCCAGTGGCGTCGACCGAGAGCAGTTTCAAGGCCATCAAGCACCTGATCACGCCTGAGATGCTGATCATGGACGTCGGCTCGACGAAGCGCGATGTGATCGATGCGGCCCGCCGCGCCTTGCGCGAGCAGATTGGCTGTTTCGTGCCGGCGCATCCGATTGCAGGCAAGGAGTTGTCGGGCGTGGAAAACGCCGATGCCGATCTGTACATGGGGCGCCAGGTGGTGCTCACACCCATCGAACGTACCAACACCGTCCAGATTCAACAGGCAGTCGATGTCTGGTCCGCGCTGGGCTGCCGGGTGGTGCGCATGGCGCCGGAGGCGCACGACGCCGCCTTTGCTGCCGTCAGCCACCTGCCCCACCTGATCGCGTTTGCGATGATGAATGCAATCTCCGGACAACCCATGGGCCGGGACTTTCTGTCTCTGGCGGGTCCTGGCTTTCGCGATTTCACCCGCATCGCCGCCGCCGAACCGGCGATGTGGCGCGACGTCATGTTGTCCAACCGCGAAGAACTGCTTGCGCAGTCCAAAATTTTCCAACGCAATCTGCAGGCGCTGGACCTGATGATTGCCAACGGCAACAGCGACGCATTGCTGGAACAGATCGAGAACGCCAGTAGCTCCCGCGCGAACTGGAGCATGGCCAAGCAGCAGAAGTAATGTTCGCCACCGAATTTCTCGACCTGCCCCCTTTGCGCAGTGCCGGCGGCACTGTCACGCTACCGGGCTCCAAGAGCATCTCCAATCGGGTGTTGTTGCTCTCGGCGCTGTGCGCCGGCACCACGACGCTGCACGACCTGCTCGACTCGGACGACACCCGCGTCATGCTCGAGGCCTTGCGTACGCTCGGCTGCACGGTACAACACGATGGCAACCGTGTCCGCATCGGCGGCCTGGACGGCCAGTTGCCAACCCTACAAGCGGACCTTTTCCTGGGCAATGCCGGCACGGCGATGCGCCCACTGACAGCGGCACTGGCCGTGCTAGGTGGCGACTTCTCGCTGCGCGGCGTGGCGCGCATGCATGAGCGCCCGATTGCCGACCTGGTCGACGCGCTGCGCCAGTTCGGTTGCCAGATCGACTACCTGGAAAACTCCGGTTATCCGCCACTGCGCATCGGCACGCCCTCGCTGAACCTGAGCCAGCCGATCCCGGTGCGCGGCGACGTATCCAGCCAGTTCCTCACCGCCTTGCTGATGGCCTTGCCACTGGTCGCCTCACAGGACATCGTGATAGACGTGGTCGGCGAACTGATATCGCGTCCCTACATCGCGATCACGCTGAACCTGCTGGCGCGTTTTGGCGTTCATGTGCGCCGCGATGGCTGGCAACGCTTCACGATCCCGGCCGCCAGCCGCCTGCAGTCGCCCGGCGACCTTTACATCGAGGCCGACGCGTCCTCGGCCAGTTACTTCATCGCGCTGGGCGCGATTGCGCCTTCCAACGGCTTGCCGTTGCGCATCCAGGGTGTGGGCGCCGACTCGATCCAGGGCGACATCCGCTTCGTCGAAGCGGCCCGTCTGATGGGCGCCAGTATCAGCAGTGGCGCGAACTGGCTCGAAGTCTCGGGCCCCGGCGGGGGCCAGAGCCTGCATGCCATCGACCTGGACTGCAATCACATTCCCGATGCCGCCATGACGCTGGCCGTCATGGCCTTGTATGCGCGCGGCACCAGCACGCTGCGCAACATCGCGAGCTGGCGCGTCAAGGAGACCGACCGCATTGCCGCGATGACAGCCGAGCTGCGCAAGTTCGGCGCTGAAATTGAAGAAGGCCCGGACTACATCCGGATCACGCCGCCCGAGAGCGCGGCCCATTGGCGCGCAGCCAGTGTCGCTACCTACGACGACCACCGGATGGCGATGTGCCTGTCGCTGGCAGCGTTCAATCCGGCGGGCCAGCCGGTACGCATCCAGGATCCGAGATGCGTAGCCAAGACCTTTCCGGACTATTTCGAAACCCTGTTTTCGGTCGTTCATACCGATCTCTCGCATATTCCAGTGATCTGCATCGATGGCCCGACCGCCTCGGGCAAGGGCACGCTGGCAGCCGCACTGGCGCAGCGGCTGGGTTACCACTTTCTGGACTCTGGCGCGCTGTACCGCATCACCGCATTGGCCGCGAGCCGCGCTGGCCTGTCGTTGGACACCAGCGGCGAAGCCGCGATTGCCGAACTGGTCGGCCAACTCGATATCCGCTTTGCCGACGGACGGATTCTCCTGGGTGACGAGAACGTCAGTGAGCTCGTGCGAACCGAAGAAATGGGCATGAACGCATCACGCGTGTCGGCGCTGGTGCCTGTGCGCCAGGCGCTGATCCAACTCCAGCATGCGTCGCAGCGCCTGCCCGGGCTGGTGGCAGATGGTCGCGACATGGGAACGATCATCTTCCCGCACGCTCAACTCAAGGTTTTTCTGACCGCCAGTGCGGCCAAACGCGCCGAACGCCGTCATAAACAATTGATTTCAAAGGGAATTGCAACTACAATCGCCGGTCTTCGCCAGGACCTGGAGGCACGGGATGCCCGCGATTCCAATCGCAGCACCGCGCCCCTGAGGGCCGCGCAGGACGCCAGGCCACTGGACAATTCGGAGTTGACGATCGAGGAATCGGTCGACGCCGTATTGAACTGGTGGCAAGGCATGCAGCCGTTTCGCAACGCCTGATTCATCAATCGCTGCGGACAAAACTTGCGGGGGCTCAGGCTCCCGTGATCGTCCACACGACTCCCCTCGTGCCTCAGCGGCACACTGGTCGTGTGGTGGTACAACTTAACCCGCGGTTCATCCGCAAACACCATGTCTGAATCTT
>JBBQJP010000108.1:0-10726 GCA_038326025.1 Burkholderiales bacterium | reverse complement strand
GACCGCCACGATCTCCATACCCTGCCGGGTGATCGCCGACTTCAGCTCTTTCTCGTTGAAGCACAGCACGTGGGGCGCCTTGCCGATGGCACGCATCAGCGGCAGCGCGAGGTAGGGGACGAGTGGATTCATCTCGGCGATGCAGGGCGTTTTGGAGATCAACAAGCCGCCTGGCCGCAATGCCTGCACAGCAAGCCCCAACGCATGGTCGAGATCGCTCACCAAGTGCAACAGGTTGAGGGCCAGCGCCACGTCGTATGCGCCCTGCCCGAACACCGGCGCGTCAGCGTCGGCCACCTCGAAGCTCAGCTGCGGCACTGGCTGGGCCGCCAGTTTTTCACGGGCGATAGCGATCATGCCAGCCGAGACGTCGGTGGCCACCAGGCGTCGGGTCGAGGGCGCCAGGCGCAGCGCGGTGGTCCCGGTACCACAGCCGATCTCCAGCACATCATGATCGGCCGACAGGAGGGTCTGCACGCGCCGCAGCGTGGCCTCGTAACCTGCCATGTCTGCGATCGGGTCGGCCGCGTACTTGCGCGCGATGCGATTCCAGAAAGCCGCCTTTTGAGCGGCTGCGGCGCTCGCCATGGACAGGGGTGAGGCGACGGAGCGCGAGGAAATGGTGGGGGCTGTCATAGGTGGTGGAGGCAGAGGTTGTGCAAAAGGCAATGCCTGAATGCTATCCATATGCATTGCTTTAGGAAATAGCGGCAATTTGCAGCCGAGATATACATTTACGTATGAATAAGATCGACTGGAACCAGCTAAGGGCGTTTCTGGAAACCGCCGAAACCGGCTCGCTGTCTGCGGCCGCCCGCAAGCTGGACCTGACCCAACCCACCCTGAGCCGCCAGGTGGCCGCCATCGAGCAGAGCATGGGCGTGACACTGTTCGAGCGCGTGGGCAAGGCCATGGTACTCACCCCAACGGGGCTGGACCTGCTGCAGCACGCCCGCGCCATGGGCGCAGCCGCCGAAGCCCTGGGCCTGGCCGCCACTGGGCGCTCGCAGGCCATCGAAGGTGTGGTTTCGGTCTCGGCCAGCGACGCGGTAGCCGCCCA
Organism: Burkholderiales bacterium; assembly: GCA_038326025.1. Taxonomy (GTDB): domain Bacteria; phylum Pseudomonadota; class Gammaproteobacteria; order Burkholderiales; family Burkholderiaceae_C; genus CAISIP01. The sequence continues at coordinate 9,666 of JBBQJP010000108.1, read as the reverse complement.
CTTGCTGCCACCGCTGGTACGGCAACTGCGAGAACAGGAGCCGGGTATTGCAATCGAGGTGATCTCGTCCAATGCGCTGAGCAATCTGCTGCGACGTGAGGCCGACATCGCCATCCGCCACGTCAAGCCTGAGCAACCGGAGCTGATCGCCCGTCTGATCCGCCAGGCCACAGCCGGTTTCTATGCGTCCGAAGACTGGGTGAAGGCCCACGGTCATCCGCGCAACGCCAAAGAAGCGGCCCACCTGCCCTTCGTTGGCACCGACCGTTCAGGCCAGTTCCTGGCCTACCTGTGCCAGCACGGCCTGCCGCTGACCGAAGCGAACTTCAGCTGCTACGCGGACCACTCGGTGGCCCACTGGGCCCTGGTGCGCCAGGGCCTGGGCATCGGCGCCATGATGGAAGAGATCGCCCGCGACACTCCAGGCATCGTCCGCGTACTCAACGACGTACCCCCCGTGCGATTTCCGATCTGGCTGGTCACCCACCGCGAACTTCGCACTTCGCGACGGATAAGGGTTGTGTTCGAGGGGTTGGCAAAGGGCTTGGTTCAGGGCGCCTGAATAGGGCCATCAGCACTGTACAACTCACCGGGCTCATCATCGTATTCCCTGGTTCCTCGTCAGCGGCATTGCGCACTTCGTTGCCACGCAAGCAGAGATGCGCATCGTGCCACCCTACGTCCTATGGCCGGGGGTGGCAGTGACCGTCAGCGAAGCGTTCGAACTGCTGGGCGCTACAGGTCTGACGCTGGCTTCTCGGAGCCGATGAGGCAACTACCCGCGCTGGTGCAGTTCGATCACATTGCGATCCGGGTCGCGTACGAAAATCCCCCGTGCGGCGGGACCGAATTGCACCGGCCCGCCACTGATCGCTATGCCGGCGGCCTCAAGCTGTTCCTTCGCGCGCATGATGTCCGGGCACAAGAGTGCAAAGTGCGTGATGCCGGCGTGTTTCTCAGGCCCGTCCATCAGCACGTTCGGCGCGTCGGGAACTGGCGCGTTGAGGATAAGATTCACCTCGATGCCCGAAGGGTGGTTCAATATTGCGACCGGCTCGGGGCCGATGGGTCCGGCGGTTTTTGTGAAACCGAGCAACGCATAGAAAAGCACCGCTCGGTCCAGATCGTGGACCCGAATACCGATATGGGCCAGGCCCTGAATCGAGATCGTACCGTTCTCGTGTTGTGTCATGGCGACTCCAGAATGCTGATCCAGTATCGCATTGTCGGCATATGATTTGAGCAGCATGCGCTAGACAAACGGCGGGCCGCTTCGCCGTGGGTCTACAGTATTCTCGATTGCCGACATCCGTTATTGGTCGTCACCTTTGGAGAAAGTTGACCGCTCCAAAAGACTGACAAGAGTCAGTCCGTGCCGATCCCTGAATATCGGCAACAGGCCCCACCGCAGCCATTCAGGGCCCGCAAGACCATCCGAGAAGACACCTCCTGTGTTCGCCTACCGCACCGCATCGGCCGCACTCGCCTCTTCCAGGCCGGCGGCGATACGCAGGAATGTCAACTGACGCAGTCGAAATTCGGGATGGCGTTGCATGGTGAACCCTTGAAGCCGCGCTGCCAGATACTCGGGTGCAAGACTGCGCAAAGGACCGACCACGGCTTTCGCGCGGTCTATTTGTCCCAGACCAACATAGGCGATGGCCAGATTGAGGTGGGACTGAGGATGATTCGGAGCATCGCGAATCGCCAGCATGGCCCAACGAACCGCGCCCTCATAGTCCTTCAGGGCGTTGTGGGCCATCGCAAGTATGGTGTGGATGCTGAATGTCCATGGATCATTCGGACTTGCACGTCTTTGTTGCATCATGTACTCGATGCCCAGCGCGGGGTTCCCGTTGACGGCCTCGGCATAACCGAGGTTGCCCAACGCATACCCATCATTGGGATTGAGCGAATGCGCCTTCCTCGCATCTGCAAGTACGTTGTCCCATGTGGGTTCTCCTTCCGGGGGATATTGCAACAGCAACGACCGCCAGGCATATGCCCTGCTATCCGAGCGATCAAGCTCGATGGCCTTGGTGGTTGCGTCCATGCCTTCGTTCCATGCCGCTTCAAGGTCATCACATGTTCTGAAGATCAGATGTTGGCACTGGGACCAAGCCATCGCGGCAAGCGCAAGCAGGCTTGACCCGTCCATGGCGAGGGCCTCCCTCGCCTGACGAATCGCCTGCTCCCGCAATTCCCGGTCCCCTTTCGAGAACGCGTCCGTCGCATTGACCCAGGCGCGCAACGCGATCTCATAGGCGCTGAAATTGGCTGGGCGTGGTCGACGCGTCTTGGCGATCTCGACTGTGTCTATCTCGGGCGCAATGGCAGCCACGATGCTGCGCGTCAACTCCTCCTGCACTGCAAAGATGTCCTCCAGCACATGGTCGTATTTCTCTGCCCAGATGTGGTTGCCGGTCAAGGCGTCGATCAGCTGTGCCGTCACCCGGATGCGATTGCCAGCTCGGCGGATGCTCCCCTCCAGAACATAGTGGACACCGAGGTCCTTGCCCACCTGGCGGATGTCGGGCGACTTGCCCTTGTACGCGAACGAGGAGTTGCGCGCGATCACGAACAGCGAATGGAAGCGCGACAACTCGGTGATGATGTCCTCGCTGACGCCGTCGGTGAAATATTCCTGCTCGGGGTCGCCCGACATGTTGTTGAAGGGCAGCACGGCGATAGAGGGCCTGGTCGGCAGCGACAGGTCGATCGGCGGTGCCGACAGAGTCGGCTCGACGGGCGCTGTCGGCTGGCTGGTCGGTTCGATACCTGCCCGCGCGACACCAATGTGCGACGCATGACGCAGGCTTGAGGGCAGGTGTTGGAAAAACCTAAACAATGTCAGACTAACCGACTTCAAACTCGAACGACTACTTCCCAGTCTGAATCGTCAGATTGGCCATGATCTCCTATTCCGACGCCTGGCCGATAGCGCCCAACTCCAAGACTTGCAGAACGCCCCCAAACGATTACATCGACGGATCGATCAGCACCTTGGCACCGGTGTTGCGCGGGCCATAGAAGGCGATGGCATCGGCGCTCAGCGCTTCGGCCAGCGATACCGTGCGGGCGTAGTGGCTGGCGAACGTGGTCTTCAGCTCGCTGGCTACGCGCTCGCGCAGCGCCTGGCCCGCATCGGGCCCGATCTTTTGCAGGAAGGGGAACAGCAGCCAGCCACCCACGCCCCAGGCCATGCCGAACGTGCGCTGGATCTCGGTCGGGCGCGGGTCCAGGTGGCCATACAGGTAGGCCTGCTTGTGCACCGCCGAACCGTAACGGCTGTACTCCTTGGTCTTGCGATTGATGGCGCTTTCCATGCATTGCAGGATCTGCCCGGCCAGTGTGCCGCCGCCAGTGGCGTCGAACGCGATCGTGGCGCCCGTGCTCGCCAGCGCGTCGGAAAGTTCGGCCATGAATCCAGGCGCACTGCTGTCGCAGACATGCCGGGCGCCGATCTCACGTAAGAGCGCCGCCTGCTCGGGCTTGCGAACGATATTGACCAGGCCAATGCCGTCCTTCAGGCAGACCTTGTTGAGCATCTGGCCCAGGTTGCTTGCTGCGGCGGTGTGCACCAGCGCCGTATGGCCTTCGCGCCGCATGGTCTCGACCATGCCCAGTGCGGTCAGGGGGTTCACAAAACACGATGCGCCTTCGGCCGCCGTGGTGCCGGCCGGCAGCGGCAAGCACTGCGCCGCGGGCATGGTGCGGTACTGCGCGTACATGGCCCCACCGATGACACCCACCGTGCGGCCCAGCAAGGCCTGTGCGGCGGGCGAGGAACCGGCGGCGACAACCAGCCCGGCACCCTCGTTACCCACGGGCAAACTCTGCCCCAGGCGCGCGGCCAGGCCGGGCATGGCGCGTTCGGGGATGCTGGCGGAGACCACCGGCCGCTCGACGCTGCCAGTCACCTTCACTGTGGACAAATCGGCGGGGCCGAACAGCAGGCCGATGTCCGACGGGTTGATCGGCGTTGCCTGCATCTGGATCAACACCTCGTCGGGCCCCGGAGCGGCAACGGGCGTGGGCTCCAGGCTGATCTGCAAGCTGCCGTCAGCCAACACGAGCGAGCGCAGTTGCAGCGCGGTAGTTGGGATTGATGAGGTCATGGGTGAAACTTTCGGTGAGGGGAACAAACCGCGCTCTCGGCGGGCGGCGTCGCGCATCGGCCATTGTCGCCAACCTCGGTTGCGGTTAGGGTCAGATAACAATTCCGGTCATCCGTGATAGTCATCCTCCCGCTGATATCGACCGCCGCGATCACAATGGTGTCCGGCCTCCATATCTCGAACAACGCCACATATCCCGTCGCACCAAACGGAATCACCAACTCCCGCAAAAACGGATTCCGGGCCTGCCTCGGTGCGCGCCGCCCCAAGCTCCGCTAACGCTTTATGCGCTCAAGCAGGTGCTGTCGACGACGCCGTTTCTAATCTGACGTCACCCCTTTCGGGGCGCGAGCAGTTCTTCCATCGGGCACGCGCGAACAGCGCGATGACGCCGATTCCTCGCCGGATCAGCGCGCTATGCAGTGGCCCCTTACTGTCGGGATGCGGGGCAGTTATTGCTGCCAGCCGGGGCCCGGCGTGCGACAACACCCGCCCAGCGCCTGCGCAAACGCACCCACAAACCGGGCCCGGCGGCAGCGCTGGACAACTGCGCAGCGAGCGCGGCCGGAATGCGGGCGCCGACAAAAAGCGTAAGGGGTGGCAACTTCAGGTTGGATTCGATGGTGGCTTTTGGGACGCCAGGAACCTTGCCAACGGCCGTGCGCGGGTTGGGGCAGGCAGTGGTTTTGGGGCTGTGTTTGGCTGACATGATGTGACTCCTTGCTGGATCGGGTTGTGATGAAACGATTGTTGACGCAGTCGAGGATCCATACTCCGCCAGGGTCCTGCGTCGCGCCCCTGGATGCGCTTCAATGGGCTGGCGGTTGCGAGGCCTGTAAACAGACGTCAGATGTCGATGGCCGTGCCTGTGACGATCACGCCGCCTTGCGCGGGTACGTTGACCTGCAACAGGCTGGAGGCGCCCATGTCTTCGCCTTGCCGAATCGTTAAACGCGTGGGTACATCGATCAGGCCGGCATCGCGCAGGTAACCACCAAGGGCTGCAGCGGCAGCGCCGGTAGCAGGGTCTTCGACGACACCGCCAACAGGGAACGGATTGCGGGCATGAAACAGATCTGCCCGCTCTCGCCACACCAATTGCAAGGTGGTGAGTCCGTGCTGCAGCATCACGGCCTTGAGGCGGTCGAAGTCGTAGTCGAGGTCCGTCAGGCGCGCACGATTTTTCACCGAAAGCACAAGGTGCCAGGCACCGGCGTAGGCCTTCGCTGGCGGGATCGCAGCGCTCAGATCGTCGGCGCTCCAGTGCAATGCCGCCAGAGCGTTCGCGATCAAGGTCGGCTCGGCCGCCTCGTGGCGCGTCGCCACCGACTGCAACGACGCGTGGATATGGCCTGGCTCACCCTGAATCGTCACGGGCACCGTGCCCACGGCCGTCTCGAAGCGGAGCACGCCCGGCCCGTGTCGATGCCCCAGTGCAACGCCGGCAGCAATCGTGGCGTGGCCGCAGAAGCTGACTTCTGCCTGCGGACTGAAGTAACGGACGCTTCGGACATCACCGCTCGCCGGCGCGACAAACGCGGTTTCGGAATAACCCACTTCTTCGGCGATGCGCTGCATGTCTGCCGGGTCGGGCAAGGTGTCGCCGATCCATACCCCGGCGGGATTGCCGCCTCGGCCGTGATCGGCAAATGCGGCTAGGCGAATCAAGCTTCCCTGTGTCATGTCTGTGCTCCCTGGCTGGAAGATGTTGCAGATCGCACGGGTCGACCATCCGTACCCCGTGCATTCAGTGGCTGCGCGGTCGATCGCCTGCTCATGGCGACAGTCCCGCTGCCTGGCACGGTTGTGGTTGGCGACCCCGTTGTTTTGTCATGTCCATATTGTCTGGATCGGGCCGCAAGCGACAAGCGATCAATTCTCAGGGTGAGGCTTAGCTGGAGTAATGGCTCCGTCGATCCGGCCGTTGATCACTGCGTTCGATCGAGCCATACTCCCGCTATCCGAAGACCGAAGCAGGACCATTGACACGCCGCACACCACCCTTGAGTTCGTTGCGCGCTTTCGAGGCCGCAGCGCGACTGGGCAACTTCGCGCGCGCGGCTGAAGAGATCAGCGTGACGGCCGCCGCCGTCAGCCACCGCATCAAGGAGCTCGAGACCGCGCTGGAGGTCACGCTCTTCGATCGCCACGCACGAGGCGTAAGGCTGACCGAGGCCGGCCAGCGCTACCACGAGCGCATCGCCAGTGCGTTCGAACAGATAGAACGAGCGACGGTCCATGTGGCCGACGAACCCGTCGACGGGCCCTTGAATGTGTCGATGCCGCAGTCGTTTGCACAGGCCTGGCTCGCGCCGCGCGTGGCGCGCGCCACTCAGCGACTGCCCGGGCTGGTGTTGACCATCGAGGGCGACAGCCGGCCTTCCGACTTGCGTCGTGGCACGGTCGATGTCGGCCTGCGGTTTGGCACGGGTACCTATGCGGGACTCTTGTCTGAGCCGCTGATTGGCGATGCCATCTCGGTGCTCGCTGCGCCAGCGCTGTTGCAACGGCATGCAGGAGAGCCGCTCGTGGCGTTGCTCGAGCGGGTTTGCCTGCTGGAAGACACGGGACTACGTCCTGGCGAGAGCTGGAACGGATGGCCGCCCTGGTTGCGCGAAGCAGGCATTCGGGAGCATCGTTCGTTGCGCAGGCTGCGCTTCTCGGACAGCGCCATGATGGTGGCGGCATGCCGCGCATCGGCTGGCCTTTGTGTCGCGCGCGTTTCGGTCGCTTTTGATGCCCTTCGTAGAGGCGAGCTGCAAGCCCTGTTGCCATGGCGACGTACCGAGTTCGCATACCACCTGGTCACCCGGCCGGCCGACGAGCGCAATCCCAGGATTCTCGCGTTCCGGTCATGGTTGCTTGACGAGATCGATGACTTCCGGCGCGAGGTCAGACGATCAGTGCATATCGATCTGGATCGCCCTGCGACGATGACGAGGCTGGAGTAACACTGCGCCGGCTGCGTCATAGCAACTCCGCTACAGTGCGCCTTCCAAACCAGTCTCTTCGACTGAACTCAACAAAAGGAAAGCCATGTCCAACACCCTTTACGCCGCTACCGTTCCCGTTTTCAAGCAAATGCTGTTGGCGCTCAGCGACGTGCTCAAAAAAGGCGAGGAACACGCGCAAAACCGCAAGTTCGACCCCGCAACCTTGTTGCAGGCCCGTTTGTTTCCCGACATGCTTCCCCTGGCCCGACAAGTTCAGATCGCCTGCGATTTCGCCAATAGCGTCCCGGCCCGCATTGCAGGCATTGAGGTGGCCTCCTACGACGACAGCGATCAGAGTTTTGCCGAGCTGCAGCAGCGCATTGCCAAAACCGTGGCTCTGCTTGATGGCCTGAAGATTGAGCAGTTCGAAGGCGGCGAAGGCAAGGAAATCGTTTTGCGCCCTGGCACCCCCAAAGAGAAAAAGCTGTCCGGTCAGACCTATGTTCTGGCATACGGTTTGCCCCAGTTTTTCTTTCACGTAACGACCACCTACAACTTGCTGCGCCACAACGGTGTCGAAATCGGCAAGAAGGATTACATGGGTTCTTATTGAGTTCGTGCGGCTGGGCCGCCGTGCTGTTGCGTCGCCAGCCGGATGTGCAGGAACGCGAGGTAGATCGCCATCGCCGTGAGCACATGCCACAGCCCGTGCAGTTGCAACCAATGATTCGCTGCGTCGCAAACAGTGCGTGTCAGATCCAGCGCTGACAACACCGATGCGACGGCCATCACCAGCACACTGGACCAGAAGAAGTGGCGCTCCCGCGTTTGCTGGGCCAGCTCGGTCACGATGATGAGCACGATCAGCAGCCCGACGTACAACTGAGCGGCAATACCCACCCAGAAGCTGACCGCGGTGAATGCGGTCATGGTGGTGACCGCCGTCCAGTAACGTGCCTGGCCGCGAGCGCCAACGGGCCAGCGGTTCATGCGCCGCAAATTGGCCATCAGCAGCAGGATACAGAACGCGTACATGCCGAAGAAGTCCAGCAGCTGGCTGAACATGTTCAGGCTCTGATGGTAGCCAAATGAACCCAGCCCGGTGATGGCGGTGGCGGGCCCGAACAGGCGCAGCGCGGGCTCCGTGGTGCGTCGCGCGCCTGCCCACATCAACACAGCGGCGATCAGGTAGGCCAGGTTCGTCCAGCTGTTGAACGGGGTCACGACAACGGAGCACAGCTTTTCCTCACACCAGTCGATATTCGGCGGAAATCGGGCGTGCAGGTCGAACCACAGGCAGCCGGGGCCAAATGCGGGAGTGGTCACAGGTGTTCCGGATGGGTCGTGGGGCAGACTTTGACGGCATCGTAGCGCACAGCAACGAGACATCGATAGGACAAATCGGCGCGCCGACGATATCGGCCAGAATGGTGTGACAACTAAAGGCGCGGTAAACACAGTGCAAGGCAATGAAAAACATCGATCTTCGGGAGCTCTACCGCGCGGCGCTGCCTTCGGTTGACAAGGATCCGCTCGCGGCCTTGCCGAATAGCCTGTACCGCTTCGTGTGGAAGGTAAGCGGCCCGCAGCAAGTGCGTCTGTGCCTGCTGACGCTGCTGCTGTTTCCGTTGTCGCTGGTGCCGCTGGAACTGCAGCGCCGGATCATCAATTCGGCGCTTGCGCAGGTCGACATCTCGGTGCTCGTCGTCCTGGGCGCCGTTTACCTGGGCGTACTGCTGTTCGCAGGAGCGCTGAAATATGTGAGAAACCTCTACCTGGGGCGTGTATCAGAAGGCGTCATCCGCCGGCTGCGCACCAGGGTGTCCGGCGTGCTCGCGCGAGACGAGGACCCCGAGGAGTTCGGCGCCCGCGTGTCGATGATTGCCGCGGAAACGGAACAGCTCGGCGGATTCGTTGGCGAGGCGGTCGCGCAACCCCTGTTGTCGGCAGGCATACTGCTTTCCGTTGCCGGCTACATGTTGTGGACCGAGCCGCAGGTGGCACTGGTCGCGTTTGCGTTTTTCGTTCCGTCATTGCTGGTCGCCCCCTGGCTGCAGGAGCGCATCAACCGCTACGGAAAGCAGCGCACGGAAATGTTGCGCGAACTGAGCCAGGACGTTGTCGTCGACGAGGGACACGAAAAGGACAAGAGGGTCGATGGATTCAAGGACCTGATCGAGCGTATCTACGCAGTCCGTGTCAGGCTCTACGCGGTGAAGTTCTTTGCCAAGTTCCTGAACAATTTCCTGGGGCACCTGGGCGTGCTCGCGGTGCTGGTGTACGGCGGCATGATGGTGATCGAGGGCAGGACCGATATCGGCGTCGTGGTGGCCTTCATTTCTGGCTTCGAGCGCATCATCGAACCCGCGCGCGAACTGCTCAACTTCTATCGGCAGCAATCACAGATGCGGGTGCAGTACGGCCTGATCCGGGGCAGCCTGCCCGTGGCCCCCTGACCCCCGGGCAAGAGTCAACACGCCGATTTCCCCTCGCCTGTCAGAGTCCTTCCGGATCCTGATCCGCAGCGTTGCTGCAGTCGCGCCACTTGGCGGCCACGTTGCCACCCACCGGGAATGCCCCCCGGTCGCGCAACATCTGCGCCATGTGCATCAGGT
>JBBQJP010000107.1:0-10803 GCA_038326025.1 Burkholderiales bacterium | reverse complement strand
CACCGTGCTGGTCTGGCCCGGTGAAACGGTGCGGGTGGCAATCGATTTCGCGCACGACTACCCGGGCGACCAGATCTATGTGTTCCATTGCCACAACCTGGAACACGAAGATGGCGGAATGATGATCAACTTCCGCGTCCGCACCTGACGGTACGTGCGATAAGTGGAACTGGCTGCCGGCAGCCGTTGACGGCACGCAGCATTTGCAACACGTGGCAGTCGCGGCTCAGGCGCCGATCGACACGAACAGGCCAAACCAGATCGACCATAACCCGAGCAGGATGAACAGTGTGCCGGTCCAGCGCGGGATACGCCGGGACAGGGAGGCCAGCCGGTCGAGCAGCGCGCGCACCGGCGCAAAGAAGACGGCCAGCACCAGCGGCAGCGACAGCGCCAAGCCAAACAGGCCCAGCGAGACAAATCCCGCTCCCAGTTCAGCGGCACTGGTGCCGCCCGCGGCGGCCAGTGCCAGCAAGGCCAGGATCAACGGGGCCGCGCAGGCGGGAATGTTCAGGCCGAACAGCAGCCCAAGTGCCGCTGCCCCACCCCGGCCACGCAGCCTCTGCAGGCCCGGGCCTATCGCGTGCATCAGCATCCCGGCGCGGCCTCCCAGGTACATCGCACCCAGCACGACGTAAAACACGCCGAGCAGCAGCCAGGCACCCTTCTGCCAGCCAAGAAACGCGGAGCCAACACCAGCGGCCAGCAGTCCAAGCAGCCCGATGAAGAGCCCGCGCGTCGTCGCGAAGACGAGCATCTGCGCGATTTTCTCGCGCCCGCTGCGGCCCTCCATCTGTTTGACCATCACCAGTGTCGAACCGATCGAGCAGGGTTCGAGGAACCCGATCAGGCCGAAGAAGACGGGCAACGCCAGCGTGTTCAGCCAACCGATCTCAGCCATGGGTCGCGCTTCGCTCAGCCACCGGACTTGGCCCCTGGCTTGACCATGGGCCAACCGCGCCGGGCCCACTCGCTCATGCCGCCGTGCACATAGCGCACGTGGCCGTAGCCATGCTCGCGCAGCGCACGCAAGGTGGCGCTGGAGCGGTTCTGCGTGCGGCAGATCAGCAGCACCGGCCGGCTCGGGTCGGTCGGGATCTCGGCCAGCCGCCGGCCCAGTTGGCGCATCGGCAGCAGCATCGCGCCCGGCGCCACCCCGGTGGCGTGCTCGTCGGGCTCGCGGATATCGATCAGGATCGCGCGGCCGGCTTCGAATTCGGTGCGGGCATGGTCCAGGCTGACGACATCCCCGTCAGCAGCCAAGTGGCGCCCGGCGTGGGCCGAACTGGCCAGCGCTGCGGCGATCCCGACTAATAGGATGCGGCGCATTCTCCTGACGTCAGAGTTGATCAGTGGTGTAGTCATTAACATGGGTCGTGGATCAGGCTGCCCTGCTGATTCAGACACGATCGACGGGCAGTCCGGCAGCCCGCCATTCGCTCACGCCGTCGGAAGTCTTGCAGGCCCGGTAGCCGCGCGCGCGCAGCAGCGTCACCGCCGCGTCCGACATCAGGCAGAACGGGCCGCGGCAGTAAGCGACGATCTCAACCTCGTGCGGCAACTCGGACAGACGCTGGGCCAGTTCGGCAAGCGGCATCGATCGCGCATAAGGCAGATGGGCTGTGTCGAATTCCGCTTTCGGCCGCACATCGAGCACGATTAGCTCGCCGCGCCGGGCCTGCGCCATCAGATCTTTGCGGTCCATGCCGGACAAGCGACCTGGTTCGGCCACCATCTTCTGCAGCGCCACCGTCAACTCGACCAGATGCTCCTCGGCCACCGTGCGCACACTCACACCGAGCTGCGCGACATCGTCGCCACTGAGCCGGTACAACATGCGTTTGCCATCGCGGCGGCTTTGCACCAGATGCGCCGCCTTCAAGGCCTTGAGGTGCGCGCTGGCGAGCTTGACGTCGATGGCGACGTCCGCGGCGACGGCCTCCACCGCTTTTTCGCCCTGCGCCAGCATCTCCAGCAACTCCAGGCGTTTCGGGCTCGACAAAGCCTTGCCGACACGCGCGACCTGCTCGTACAGAAAGTCCTTCAAAAGCCGATTATCCATGATTACATTCTAAGCTTCGTTGGAATCAATGATAAAGTGAATGCTTATATTCGGCGTGAAAGTGCCACCAGGCGCTTCGCGGGCCGGCAATCGTTGCATGGGAGACTGGGGTGCGCATTGAACAGGTTGTCCTCGATCACGAGCCTGCCATTCGCCTGGGCGTCTTCCTGGCCGTCTTTGGCATCGTCGCGTTGTGGGAAGTGTTCGCGCCGCGGCGTGCGCGATCCTTGTCCAGGGTACTGCGCTGGAGCAACAACCTGGGCCTCGTGGCGATCAACACGGTGCTGCTGCGGCTCCTCTTTCCGCTCGCCGCGGTCGGGGTCGCGGCTTTTGCCGCTGAGCGAGGCTGGGGCCTGCTGAACCATTTCCCGATGCCGCTATGGTTCGCCCTGCCGGTGGCCGTGATCGTGCTCGACCTGGCGATCTGGCTCCAGCACGTCATGACGCACGCGGTGCCGGCGCTGTGGCGCCTGCACCAGGTCCACCACGCCGACGCGGACTTCGACGTCACGACCGGCGCGCGCTTCCACCCGATCGAAATCGTGCTGTCGATGGGGCTGAAGATCGCCGTCATCGCCGCACTCGGCCCGCCGGTGCTGGCCGTGCTGATCTTCGAGATCCTGCTCAACGCGACGGCCATGTTCAACCATGGCAACGTGCGACTGCCGCAAAACCTGGATCGGGCGCTGCGCTGGTGCGTCGTCACCCCCGACATGCACCGCGTCCACCACTCCACCGAGCGCGACGAAAGCAACTCGAACTTCGGCTTCAACCTGCCCTGGTGGGACCGCCTGTTCGGCACTTACCGCGCGCAGCCGCGCGCCGGCCACACCGGCATGGCGATCGGCCTGAGCGGTCACACCGACCCGCGCGAGGTGGCGTGGCTGGACGGCCTGCTGCGCATGCCCTTGCGAGGCGAGGCCGACGGCTACGCCATCAACCGCAGGCGTTGATCCGGACCAGGGACACCCTGGACCGACGCACCGGCCGCATCAATTGGCGAACGAATAACGACTGACCAACAACTCAACCTCGACAACCATGAACGAAGCCAGCCTATCCGATCCACGTAAACCCCTCGCCCTGTCCGCCCTCGCGGGCCTGCTGCTGAGCCTGCTGGCCCTGGGCGCCATGCTGGGTTCGGGCCTGGGCGCAAGGCTGGGCTGGTGGCACTTCAGCGCCGGGCTGCGTGTTGCCGACTGGGCCGCTTATGGTGCTGCCGCAGCCGCCACGCTCGCCGTGATCGGACTTGTTCGCGCGCGCCCGCGCAGCCCGCGCAGAGGCTTTGTGGCGGCCCTGCTCGGGTTGCTCGTTGCGCTGCCGATGGTCATCATGACCGCACACTGGGAATACGCTGCCCGCGCGTACCCGGCCATCAACGACATCAGCACCGACACCAGCGACGCCCCGGTCTTCTGGGATATGCCCAACCCGAGCGACTACCCGGGCGCAAAGACAGCGGCGCTGCAGCGCCAGGCCTACCCCGACCTGGCACCGATGATGCTGGCAATGCCACCCGCGCAGGCTTTCGCAGCCGCGCTCGCGGTGGTCAAGGACAAGGGCTGGACGGTCGTGGCCGATGTGCCGGACGAAGGCCGCATCGAAGCCACCGCAACCAGTTGGCTCTATGGCTTTACCGACGAAGTGGCGATGCGGGTCCGCGCGGCCGATGGAGGGTCGATGGTTGACCTGCGATCCCGCTCGCGCGTCGGTCGCATTGACCGCGGTGTCAACGCGAACAGGATCCGCAGCTTCGCCGATGACTTGCGTCAGCGTAGCGGAGAAGTCCGACCATAGAATGGCGGGCGTTTGTCGCACAGACTACGCATCAGCGCCCGTCGGAATTGCCACCAAAGCGAAGCGCGAGCCGCTCTAGCTTGTCCCGCGCTTTTTTGAGCATGCCCGGATGGGCATCGACGATGCGCTCGAATTCCACCATTCAGCTGCCAAGGTTCGGAGTAGCTGCGTCATTGGCCCGTGCGGGGCCAGGTTGGGTGCAGGTCGTCGACCACGAAATGGTGGGCGTGACGCACGCCACCCTGGGACCCGACGTCACCGTCAATATGTTCGTGCCCGGTCGCCAATGCTGAGTGTCGGTGCTCGATGACATCGGGATCCTGAGCCGGCCAGACTCTTGCACATTGCCAGGCAGCCAAGGCACCGGCGCAGCCCAGAACCGCAAAGGTCACGGGCATGCCGAATCGGGCACCGAGCCAGCCGGCCAACGGATAGAACAACAACCAGCAGGCATGCGACAGCGCAAACTGTGCGGCAAACAGCGCCGGGCGATCCTCCGGGTTCGAGGATCTGCGCAACAAGCGCCCAGAGGGTGTCTGGGCGGTGGAGTAACCCAGACCGAGCACGAACCACAGGATCAGGAGCGAGGTATGACCGGCCAGGAATGGGCCCGCAAACAGGCCCGCAATCAGCAACCCGATGCCGCCCAGCATCACGCTGCGGTCCGCCAGTTTCTCCAACAGGCGTGGCAAGACCAGCGCGGCCAACATTGAACCGGCACCGAAACAGGCCAGCGCCAATGCCACCGCGCTCTGGGTGAGACCGAAGCCAGCCTGCACGATGACAACGGTGTTGACGAACACCATGGAGCCTGCCGCAGCCACCGCCGCATTGACGGCCAGCAAGCCGCGCAATCGGGGCGTGGCCAGGTAGATGCGCAGTCCCCGCGTAGTCCGTTCGTAGATGCCGCGGCGCGGCGGCGCTGGATTTGTTGGCAGGACCACCGAGACCACCAACGCGGCCGACGCCATGAACCCGACCACCGTGCCGGCAAACAGGTCGTGAAAACCGATTACCGTCAGCAAGGCGGCAGCCAACATCGGACTGACAAGGCTCTCCATGTCGTACGCCAGGCGCGACAGCGACAAGGCCTTGGTGTAGTCCTTCTCGTTTGGCAGTACGTCGGGGATGGTGGCCTGGAAGGTTGGGGTGAAGGCGGCCGACGCCGCCTGCAGCACGAAGATCAGCACATACACCTGCCAGATCTGGGAGACGAAAGGCAGCATCAATGCCACACCCGCCCGCACCAGATCTAGCGTCACCAGCATGGTGCGCCTGGGCCAGCGCTCGGCAAATGCAGCTGCGACCGGCGCCACGCCAACGTAGGCGATCATCTTGATGGCCAGCGCCGTGCCCAGCACCATGCCCGCGTTGTCGCCGGCAAGGTCGAACGCCAGCAGCCCCAGCGCCACCGTGGCCAGCCCGGTCCCGATCAAGGCAATCACCTGGGCTGCAAACAAGTGACGGTAGGTGCGGTTGGAAAGGATGTCCAGCATGTCGTGTCTCAATGTTCAAGGGCCGGGAGCGGTGGCGCCAACGGGCAGCCCATGCTCAGAGGTATCGTGTGATTTCCTTGAACTCGACCATGGAGTGGCGTTGGCCGGCGCCCAGTGGACCGACGAGATCCTCAAGACAATGATCCAGATGATCCTGGATCAAGGCCTTCTTGGCCTGCTGAATCGCCTTCTCCACGGCCTGCAACTGCTGGGCAACGTCCAGGCAAGTTCGTCCCTGCTCCAGCATGTCAATGGTGCTGCTAAGGTGCCCGTTGGCCTTGCGCAGGCGTTTGATGACGGCGGGATGGGAAGCATGTATGTGGGGCTTGTTCATGACTGACATTATCCCCCCGGGGAGGTTGTTATCATCCCCTGTCGCTAATGACACCTCACATCAGCCCATGACTCTCCGCATCTCGCCTTCGACACGCCCTGCCAAGGCGGCGCTGGCCATGCGGTGGCTGGTTCTGGCAGTGATCATGTTCGGGGCGATCATCTCCTCGATCGGCAGCATGAACTCCCATGGCCTGGCAGCCATCGGGACTGCAATTCACGCTGACGTAACTGCTTCCGACGAAATGCACGGGCATGTGCACGGGGATCGAGGCGGCGAATGGGTGGTCAGCGATCAGAGCGCAGGTGCGGACCATCCGCATCACCAAGCGGATCACTCGCACGACAATTCATGCGCATTGCCCATCGCGTGGTCCTCTACAGCAACGCTGCTTCGGAGCTGGCAGTTGCAGGTGCGGCCATGGATCGAAATGGTGCAGGCATCGAGGCTGGAACGCCCACCTATGGGCTAAGACGCTTCTCGTCAACGCCTTCGCGCCGCACTGCGCGGCGCATTCATCTCATTCAGACCATCGGAGTCTTCATGCACAGCCATGTTCACGACAGGTTGCCACGTTCGCCATGGGCGATCTGGCAATCCCGGCTCCTGCTTTTATCAGCACTTTTCATCTGTCTATTCGTGGGCAGTACGGAGGCCCTGGCCCACGCCGTCACCGCTGGTGACAAGGGCTACATACAGGAAATCTCGGGCGTCAATCTACTGCCCTTCATGTACCTGGGCGCCAAACACATGATGACGGGGTACGACCACATCCTGTTCCTCTTCGGCGTGATCTTCTTCCTCTACCGGCTGCAGAACATCGCGATCTACGTGAGCCTGTTTGCGCTGGGCCACTCCACCACCATGATTCTGGGCGTGTACTTCAACGTCGGTTTCAACAGCTACCTGATCGACGCGATCATCGGCCTGTCCGTGGTCTACAAGGCGCTGGACAACCTCGGTGCGTTCCAGCGATGGTTGGGATTCCAGCCCAACACCAAGGTCGCAACCCTGGTGTTTGGCCTGTTCCACGGCTTTGGCCTGTCTACCAAGATCCTCGAGTACGCGATCTCGCCCGACGGACTGGTGCCCAACCTGCTCGCCTTCAACGTGGGCGTGGAGATCGGGCAGCTGCTGGCATTGACGGCCATCCTGATCGGCATGGGCTACTGGCGCCGCACAGCCAGTTTCGCCCGCAACGCCTACACAGCCAACGTCGCCATGATGAGCGCGGGCTTCATTCTGGTGGGCATGCAGCTCACCGGCTATTTCGTGACGTGAACACCCAAGGAATATTCAACATGTACAACAGCGACACCCCCTCGCGCGCCGAACTGCCGTCTTCCAGGCAGCTCCTGCGTTCCACCATCCTGGCCGCCATCGCGGCGCTGGTCCTGCTGGTTGCGGTCGTGCTGCCGGCTGAATACGGCATCGACCCCACCGGGATCGGCCGGGTCCTGGGGATGACCAAGATGGGCGATATCAAGCAACAGCTGGCTGCAGAGGCGGCAGCAGACGCCGCCACGCCGACGGCACAGGCGCCCGCAGCCACATCACCTGGTAGCGCGGCAGACAAGGCGGCACAACCAACGGCAGTGCCCGAGGTGGCAGTTGCCGCGACGGAACAGGCTCAGGCCGTTGCCACCGCGATTGAATGGCGCGACCAGATGTCCGTCACTTTGAAGCCGGGCGAAGGAACCGAGATCAAGATGAAGCTGGCAGCAGGCGCCAAGGCCCAGTATTCGTGGGTGGTTGAAGGTGGCACGGTCAATTTCGACACCCATGGCGATGCGCCCGGCAAGTCGATCAGCTACGAAAAAGGCCGTGGGGTTCCTTCTGATGAAGGCGTTCTGGAAGCCGCGTTCACCGGCAATCATGGCTGGTATTGGCGTAACCGGGGCAAGGCCAATGTGAAGGTGATATTGCGTACCCGCGGTGAATACACCGACATCAAGAAATTGCTGTGAACGCAGTGCGCCGCAATGGTTATCGCGGCGCACCATCCTGATCTCCGATCAGTTTCTGGCATCGGGCACTCTCGCAGCGCAAGCGGGTTGGTTGGTTTCTTGTGCGGGTGCCAACGGCGACAGCCCCAGGCCGGCCGGACTGGGCCGCACCCGCAGAGCATTCCGTCCAACACTGAAATGGACTGAAATCTGAATCGCGACGAGGCGGCGCGCGTCAACTTTGCCGTCTCCCGTACAAAAGAACGAACAAGAGCATTTCAGCCATCGCCATGGCAAGCCTATTCTGGCCCTCGACCGGCAATGTTTTTGACGATGACGAAATCACTACGTCATCGAAACGCACCTGTCGCGCGCGATAACTATCTTCGACGTTCGAACGCAACGCCATCGAAACCTCACGCATGGCGCAGACAAACCCGGAATTGCCGGCAGCGAAAGGCCCCATAGCTACCGAAGCCGCCGAAACCATTCCGTATCCAACGTCGACGAAATTCACATTCCGATTACGAAATCCATGAAATGTGTCAAGCAGGCGCGGCGCCTGACGCTGGCATTTCATCACCAACTTGCCCCATGTGCCATCACCATGTGGGTCAGCACGATGCAATCTCTGCCTCATTGCTGAGCAAGCTCATCAAACCCAACAGCGACAACGTTCGGGACGGTTGTCCACAGACCTGTCAACAACTTTGACCACGGCCCGTGTGGACAACATCAGAGTTTTCCGACTGTCTTCGCGCATGGGTGCCTTGAATTGGCAGTAGTCGGGTACAGGGCGCGAGGGCATCGCGCGCTCAGTTGGACTCGGCCGCAACGAATTCGAGCAGTTCACCAACTTCGCATTCGAAATGGCGACACAAAGCCTCCAGCGTGGCGAGGTCAATGCGCGCGACGTCCTCTCTGTAAAGGCCGGCCAGTGTGTTTCTGGCCAGCCCCGTGCTGCGTTGCAGGTCGGCGATTTTTTCTTTGCGCTCGCCAAGCAATCGGGAAAGGTGAATTCGAATCATCTTGCGACTCCATCAACTTGCAGTTGCAAATAAGCAACAAGTAAAACAAAAACATCTTGTAGCTGATGATTATCATCCACTACATTATTACTTAGCTGATCATTTTGGTCAGTAAGTAGCACAAAGTGTAGTGCAAGTAGACAACGAATCAACCAAGGAAATCAAGCATGGAAAACAATCAAAGCCACCCGGTAACGATCGCCATTGAGGCGGCCGTGACGGCTCAGGAAATCAAGCGGATGCGGGAAATCGCGTATTGCGCCGGGCTCTTTGATGGTGACGGCTGCGTGTACGTTTCCTACCAGCAAATCCCTGGTCGTAAAAATCCCAGTTATCGGCTCGGCCTGTGTCTGGTTCAAAACGATCTGCCGACTGTGGAAAATTTTCAGGCAATCCTCAGCTTGCCCAGCACGCTCGTCAAAGTCACGCGAACGGCCAACCAGAACAAGCAAGTTTACGACCTGCGCTACTTCGGAGAGCACGCGATGGACGCGTTGAAACTGATGCACAACGACCTGGTACGCAAGCGCTGGGAATCAATGGTCGCGCAGAATTTTTGGGTGGACGGATTGATGGGGGTCTTGCCTGGCCCCAAAGGCCTGCCCGAGGACGTCTGGCGAATCCGGGCGCAATACCGCCGCAAGCTTTCAAAGCTCAAGTGAAGGAGCCTGTCATGATCAGGATTCACCCAGAGCACCTGCCTCGAAACGCCGACTCCCTGCAACAAGTACGGACCATCTTGCAGCTGGCGCAATCGCATGCCAAGACCCTCGCGCAGAGTCAGCAGAAATTGCCGACTGGGCACCGCACTCTGTTTGCGGATAGTGATTTGCAGGCCCGACGTGAATGGGCCTCAACTCTGAAGCCAGACGTCTGGCGCTCGATTACGTCTCACCTTGATCGCGCCGAAAAACTGGGTCCGACAAGGCGCGTAGCCCGCGCTCCGCGACCAGCTGTGTACCAAGCCTTGAATCGGGACTTCCCACACTTTCATGCGGTGACAGCACATCTGCAACAGCGCGCGGCGTTGTCGCGCCTCGGTGCGGCCCAACACCTGCGACTGAACCCGATCCTGCTGACCGGTGACCCGGGTGTTGGCAAAACCGCTTACGCGCAAGCGGCGGCTGAATTGATAGGCGTACCGTTCACAAAAGTCGACGTTGGCGCGACAAGTTCGGCATTCGCATTGGCTGGCCTGGACGTCGGCTACGACACAGGAAAGCCAGGTCTGATCTGGGACGTGCTGCAAAACGAGTGCATGTCACCTCTGATACTTCTGGATGAACTCGACAAGCTCGGTTCCGATACCCGCGAATCGCATCTGGGGCCTCTTTACGGATTGCTTGAGCCCGTCACTGCAACCCATTTCAGCGACGCTGCAATCGGACTGCCAATCGACGCATCATGCGTTTGCTGGCTCGCAACCTGCAACTATGAAGATCGAATCGAGCCGGCACTGCGCAGCCGATTCAAACAGTTTGACGTTCCCATGCCGACGCGAGTCCAGATGCGCGCGGTCGTATCGAGCATTCAGCGTCAGATCCGCAAAGCCGAAGAATGGGCGGCTGGATTTCCCGCCGAACTCTCTGACGAGGTTACGGCACGACTGTGCGCAATGACGCCAAGGCAGGCTCGCCAGTCGCTCACAGACGCATACGCGACTGCGGCGATGGATGAACGTCGCGTGCTGCGTGCGGCCGATGTACGGCCGCCCTCGAGCGAGACGACAACCGCGATGGGTTTTCTTTCAAACTGACAATCAAGGAGTCAAAAAATGAAATATGCAGTTGGTGATGGGATATTGGAAATCCCTGCCACGCAGTACGAGTTGAGTCTGTGCGAGATGGCCTCCACCGGCCTGTCTTTGCTGCCAAACGGCTGGACAAGCACCTTCACCGAACTGGTCGACAGACTGCGCGAGGTCGACCACCCGTGCCGCGCCAACGTCCGGTTCGACGCCTTCACCGTTCAACTCGGTGAACTCCACATGGAGCCAAGGTTCCCTGATCCTGTGGTGCACGGAATCATCCGCAAATTCAGCAAGAAGCTCGCAAGCACATGCACGCGATGCGGCCGCCCGGGGCAACAACGGCGATGGGGATTGACCCGGCTACCGCTGTGCGCGACGTGTTTTGGGCTG
>JBBQJP010000106.1:0-11235 GCA_038326025.1 Burkholderiales bacterium | reverse complement strand
CCCTGCCGCTGAAGCTGACGGACCTTCACGTCCGCCAGCGTGTTGGCGGCCTGCTCGGCGCCCATCACGGCGATCTGTGATTGCGGCCACATCCACAGAAAGCGGCCGTCGAACGCGCGCCCGCACATGCCGTAGTTGCCGGCACCGAAAGAGCCACCGACGATGACCGTGAACTTGGGAACCGTGCAGCCGACCTGCGTCATGATCATCTTGGCGCCGTCCTTGGTGATGCCGCGTTCCTCGTACTCGCGCCCGACCATGTAACCCGTGATGTTCTGCAGAAATACCAGCGGCGTGCGGTCGCGGTCACACAGACGCATGAAGTGCGCGGCCTTGAGCGAGCTGTCGTTGAACAACACGCCGTTGTTCGCCACAATGCCAACCTTGCAGCCCCAGATGCGCGCAAAACCGCAAACCATGGTGGTGCCATAGTCTGGCTGATATTCGTGGAAGCGGCTGCCATCGACGATGCGCGCAATCACCTCGCGCATATCAAAGCCGGTTTTCCAGTCGGTCGGCACCACGCCGTACAACTCGCAGGGGTCGTAAAACGGCGGCTCGGCTTCTACCCGGTCGATGGTCTGTTTGGCGATGGGAGAGGTATTGGCCAGGATGTCGCGCGCTATCGCAAACGCATGCGGCTCGTCGTCGGCCGCGTAGTCGCAGGTGCCCGACACCGTGGTGTGCATCTGTGCGCCGCCGAGCGCTTCGGCCGTCACCACCTCGCCGGTCGCGGCCTTGACGAGCGGCGGTCCGCCCAGGAACACGCCGCCATTGCCCCGCACAATGACGCTGTAGTCGCTCAGCGCCGGAATGTAGGCGCCCCCGGCCGTGCAATGGCCCAACACGACGGCAATCTGCGGCACCCCCATCTTGGACAGCATGCACTGGTTACGAAAGATGCGACCCGCCGCGTAACGGTCCGGGAACAGCGCCGACTGCAAGGGAAGAAAGCCCCCCGCACTGTCGCACAAATGAATCACGGGTAACCGGTTCTCAATGGCGATGTCCAGCGTGCGCACGATCTTCTTGACCGACAGCGGATACCAGGCGCCGCCCTTGATGCTGGGGTCATCGGCATGGATGACAACCTCGCGCCCCTGGACGATGCCGATGCCCGACACCTGCCCAGCTCCGTGGACTTCGCCTTCGTAGGCCCGATTGGCCACCAAGGCGCCAATCTCGAGAAACGGGGTTCCGGGATCAAGCAGCAGATCCAGTCGCTCTCGCACCGTGAGCTTGTTCTGGCGGTGCAGGCGTTCGATGTCGCGCTCCGGTCGCTCGAAACGCGCCTTGTGCAGGAGCGCACGCAAGGCCTCGACTTTGGTCGTCATGGACGCGTGGTTGTTGCGGTAGCCCTCAGAGGCGGTATTGAGCTTGCTGACGATCCGGCTCATGCTGCGGCCTCCGCGCCGGTGGGGGCGCGTGTATGCTCGAATAGCTGCACCCGCGCCAGCAAATCGCCGCGCTGGAATGTCTGGCCCACTGCCACAGGCAGTTCAGCCACCTCGCCGCTGACCTCGGCAGAAATGGTCATCTGCAACTTCATGCTTTCGATCACCAGCAGCGCGTCATCCCGGCCTACGCGCTGTCCCAGCGCAACCAGCACCGATACCACCACACCCGGCATGGGAGCCAGGCAAGCGCCCGTTCCGGCGGCGCCTGCACCTGCAGCCGATGATCGGCTGGGATCGACGCGGTTGATCTGCCAAGTGCGACCCTTGAACTGCACGTGCACCGTGTCGCCGTGGGCAACGGCGTACAGCCTTTCGCTGCGTCCGTCGATAGTTGCCACAAAGCGGCCGGCAGCCGACTTGCGAATCTGATGGACCGTGCCGTCAACGCGGACGTTGTCCTTGTCGGCATAGACGCGGTGCCGCGTCGCGGGCGAATCGGCGAATTGAAAGATTGGCATGGGTTTGGTCAGGTCAGGAACTCAGTTGCGCCATGCGCCCATAGACGCATAGGGTTCGGGAACGCGGGTCAAACCCGGGTCAAGGATGGCGCTGGCAGCCACCGCCAGCATGGCCTGGCGTTCGGTCGGTGACGGCGCACGCGGCGCTAGATCCGCCTTGTGCCGCTCCAGGAATCCGGTATCGGTATCGCCGCGCGCAAAGGCCGGGTGCTCCAGTACGCGTGACAGGAAGTTGCTGTTGACAGTGACGCCCAACATCACGGTCTCCTCCAGCGCCTGTCGCATGCGCGAGATGGCCAGCGCGCGATCGGCACCATGCGCGACCAGCTTGGCCAGCATCGAGTCGAAATCTGCCGTCACCGGTGCGCCCTGCGTGACGCCGCAATCGAAGCGGATACCGGGCCCCTGCGGCGCTTGCAGCAAAAGCACCTTGCCGGTGTCGGGTACAAAACCGGCATCGGCATGCTCGGCCAGGATCCGGCATTCGATGGCGTGACCGCTGAACTGCACCTCCTTCTGCGTGATGGGCAGCGACTCGCCCTGGGCCACGCGCAGTTGCCATTCAACCAGGTCCAGGCCAGTCACCATCTCGGTGACCGGATGCTCCACCTGCAAGCGCGTATTCATTTCCAGGAAGAAGAATGCCCCATCTGGAGCGACGATGCATTCCACCGTGCCTGCATTGACATAACCGGCAGCACTGGCCAGTCGCACAGCAGCCTCGCAAATGCTGTCACGCAAGCCGCCTGGCAAAGCGGGTGCAGGGGATTCTTCGATCAGTTTCTGGAACCGGCGCTGAATCGAACACTCCCGCTCTCCCAGGTGGATGACGTTCCCCTGGTTATCGCCGAAAACCTGCACTTCGATGTGCCTTGGCTGCTCGACAAACCGCTCGGCAAACAGCCGTCCGTCACCGAAGTAGCGCTGGCTCTCGGCACGCGACGTGGTGATGGCCGCAGACAGTTCCTGCGCATGCCGCACGATCTGCATGCCCTTGCCGCCGCCACCTGCAGCGCCCTTGACCAGCAGCGGAAAGCCGACTGCGCGGGCGCGCTCCGAAAACGTGGCGGGGTCGTCCGCCTCGTCGGCCGACAGCGTAACCGGTATGTCGTGGCGTACAGCAAAACGTCGCGCCGTGATCTTGTCGCCCATCAGGTCGATGACCGAGGCTGGTGGCCCGACGAAGATCAGGCCCGCCCGGTCCACCGCCCGCGCGAAGGCCGCGTTCTCCGAAAGGAATCCGTATCCAGGGTGAATTGCATCGCAGCCGGCATCCAGGGCCGCACGTACGATGCCATCGATATCGAGCCAGGCCGCCACCGGAGGTTCGCCGGACAATTCGACCGCTTCGTCGGCTTCAGCCCGGGCCGGGCCGAACAGATCCAGACGGTGCCATGGCACCACGGTGGCGATGCCCATGCGTCGGGCTGTTCGCACAATTCTCAACGCGATTTCGGCCCGGTTGGCGATGAAGAGTTTCTGTATTTTTCTCATGACTTTGATTTGCGCTTGGCGGCACTGCCGGATGATGCGACCGGCACGGCGGCAGCAACAATTTTCTCCAGCCTGGCGAGCCGATGCTCGATGTCACCCCGCATATCGGGCAAGACAGGTTCTGCGGTTGGTGTCATCGCCGCGCTGTGCCCCGGTACCGTCACCGAGGGCAGCGTCTCCTGCGGCGACAGGATGCCGCGCAGCACCATGTCGGTGTAGCGGTCGGCAGTGGTTTCAATGTCGACCGTTCCACGACCGAACAGGGTTGCCCACATCCGGTGTTCGATGCCACCGTACACCATGCTGCGCACCATCTCCTCGTCGGTGTCGGGCGACAATTCCCCCGTCGTGATCGCCTCCCGCACCGTGCGCATCAGAAAGGCGGTGTAACGCACATGCAGATCGTGAAGCACGGACGTGAAATACTCTGGCCCGGTCCGAACCTCGTGCAAGACCAGGCGTGAGAGCCCGGGGTCCTCCACATACACACGCAGATGCCGCCCGATCAGGAACCGCATGCGACTGCGCATGCCCTGCAGGCGCGAGAAGCAGTCCTCGACTTCGCGGATCAGGGGTTCATACATGCCGCGGAGAACTTCATTTAGCAGATCGCGTTTGGTTGGGAAGTAGGAATAGACCAGGCCCTCGACCACGCCCACCTTGGCGGCGATTTCGCCCACCGACGCGCGGCCAAAGCCCTTATCCAGAAATGTCAGGCGCGCCGCAGCGACGATTTCCGCCGCACGGCGCATGCGCCGGGGTGTTTGCTTGCCGGCTGCATTGGGCGCGAAATCCGCCGCGTGCGGTTGCACCGCAGGCGCGTCGGTATTGAGAGAGCGACTCACTGAAGTGCCTCCAGCAGCCGGGTTGGGACCTCGACAGGCAGGTCCAGCAACATCTGCGCCAGCGCCTTGCCTTGCGGGTCATAACGCAACGATGCCATCCCGCCACCGCCCAGTGCATTTTCCAGCGTGAAGTTCAGGGCATGGAATCCCGGCAGGCCATAACGCGAGACCTTGCCCCGCACCACATGCGCCATGTAGGCGCGCACGACATCGGCCGTCAGCTGCTGCAACAACACCGGATACAGGGCCGGTGAACGCGCAATGATGCCGATATTTGCGGTGTCTCCTTTGTCACCGCTGCGACCATGCGCAATGCGCAGCAACGGCACCGTCTGGCTGGGTCCCGAAAGGATTTCACCCACGGCATTGGCTGCGGCGACCGGGTCGGCACCAGGTGCCGCCGCCGGTGTGAATTCCTCCTGGAACCTGAGGGACACACCGCCTATGTCGACCGCGGCGTGGACGTCCTGCCGGTCGATCAGGAACGAGAAAAGGCGCACCACCGGCGACGGCGACGCGCGTCCCGCAGCAAAACCGGTGATCCCCTGTGCCATGGCCGTGGCGGACGGGGCGATCTCGCGCGCCAGCAATGCCAGTGCGTCGCGCGAGGCATGCCGGGCCGCCACCTTGAGGACAACTTCGCGGGTGGCGGCGCAGCGCGCATGCGGGCCGTAGGTGCTTTCGGCGCCCAGCACTTCCAGGCTGGTCTCGCTGTAGTCCTCCCAGCCCTGTTCGGCGAACATGCGCCGGGTGCGCTGCAGGATTGCTTCTCCCACGCGTTGTGCCTTGCGTGCCGCGTCGCGCCCGCCGATCATGAGCGTGCTCAGGAGGCGCCAGCCATCGGGGTAGGTGGCGCTGACCTTGTAGCCGGACGGCGCAGCCCGACCGCGCGCACCGCTGACGCGCACCCGGTCCGGGCCGTCCTGGGTGAGCTGCACGGCGCTGAAGTCGCAGACGACGTCGGGCAGGCGATAGGCAACCGGGTCGTCGATCTCGTAGACGATCTGTTCGGCGACAGTCGCGGGCTCTACCAATCCACCTGTCTTTTCGGCTTTGGTGATGACGAAGCTTTCGCCCGACGGTGCACACTCCGCGATCGGGAAACCCATGTCGTCCCAACCGGGAACGCGCTCCCAATCGGTGAAAAGGCCGCCGGTGCACTGGGTGCCGCATTCGATCACATGACCGGCAAGGCTGCCGGTGGCAAGTTTGTCCCAGTCGGTCCACGACCAGCCGAATTCATGAACCAGCGGCGCCAGCGTCACGGCGCTGTCCACCACGCGACCCGTGATAATGATGTCGGCGCCGGCATCGAGCGCGGCGGCAATCGGCTGCGCACCCAGATAGGCGTTGGCGCTCAAGAGCCCGGGCCGCATCTCGGCACCGGTGAACATCTCGCGCACGCCTGCGGCGCGCAAAGCGTCAGACCTTGCCAGTACGTCGTCCCCTTCGACCACGGCAATCGTCAGCTCTATCCCCAGCGACTGCAATTGTCGGGCCAGCGCATCGCGGCAGGCCCGCGGATTGACTCCGCCGGCATTTGACACCACGCGGATGCCCCGCGACTTCAATTCCGGTGCCAGCGAAGCCACGACCCGCACGAAGTCGGGCGCATAACCTGCGTCGGGCGACTTAGAGCGCGCGCGCGCGAGCAGCGACATCGTGATCTCGGCCAGGAAATCGAATACCAGATAGTTGATCTGGCCGAACTGCACCAGTTGCGCGGCGCCAGCCTCCGAATCGCCCCAGAACCCGCTAGCGCAACCGATCCGAAGGGGCTCGGCGCGAGGTGTCATGTTGCGCAGCATGTCAACGGCCCGGCCACACGGGCGGGCGACGCTCAGCAAAGGCCAGCATTCCCTCGCGCGTGTCCTCGCTCTGCGACAGGATGGGCAGGATCGCCTGCGTCAGGTTCAACGCATCGGAGAACGACAGGTCGGTGACCGCGGATATAGCACGCCGGCCGATGCTCAGCGCCACCGGTGAATTGGCACTCAACAGCGCCACCATGGCGTCCACGGCCGCGTCGAGTTCGGCGGCGGGAACCACCTGGTTCACGATGTCGAACGCGCGCGCCTGCTCGGCCGGGAAGCGCTGGGCAAAGAAGCACATCTCCTGCAACCGGCGTCGCGGTATCACGCGCATAAGCACCGGCAGGATCATCATCGGGAACACACCCACGCGCGCTTCGGTGGTGCCGAATTGGGCGTTGTCCACGGCCACCGCGAAGTCGCAGGCGCAGATCAGCCCCAGGCCGCCACCAAAAGCGCTGCCATTAACGCGCGCGATGATGGGCAGATCGCAGCGGTCCATGGCCTTGAAAAGTTCCGCGATCGGATTGTCGAAACGGCCGGGCTCCAGCGCGAACGGCGACCCATCGACCGTTGGCTTGAGCTTGCCGCCGGCGCAAAACGTCCTGTCGCCCGCGCCGGTCAGCACGATCGCGCGAACGCCCTCTATTCCCTGGGCCTGACGCAGCGCCAGCGCCAGCTCTTCCATGACCACATCGGTCATAGTGTTGTGCTCGGCGGCGCGATCGATCGTGACGTGGCAAGCCGCGCCACGACGATGCACCACGACCTGTGACAGTTGTTCGCTCACCGTTGGTCCTTTGAAATGCCAGGCTCCGCTTCATCTGAAAGCGCCACTGGCGGCTGGTAAAGCGGAAACCCGTTGTAGGGGAAGCTGCGCTCGGCCGGTTGCAGCTTCCAGGTGTGGCGCGCGGTCGGAACACCACCGTCGACGCGGATCACACTGCCGCTGATAAAGCCGGCAGCTTCAGAGAGCAAATAAACCACCGCTGAGGACAACTCGGCCTCGGTACCGAAACGTTGCAGCGGCACCTTGTCGCGCAGGCCACGCAGCACTGCACGGTACGGTTCGTCGTAGGAATCTATGCCGGACGACGCAATCCAACCTGGCGCAACGGCATTGACGCGAACGCCTGCACAGCCCCATTCGCAGGCAGCAGTTTCGGTGAGGGTCAGAACCCCGCCGCGCGCGGCGCCTGAATGACCCATACCAGGTAGTCCGCCCCAGATGTCGGCCAGCATGTTGACGATGCTGCCGCCATGCCCCTCCATCCACTGCGTGTACACCTCACGCGAAAAGAGAAAGGTGCCGTGCAGGTTATTGCGCACCACCGCGTCCCAGCCCTTGAGCGAGATATCGCTCAGGGCCGCTGGATACTGGCCTCCGGCGCAGTTGAACAGGCCACCAAAGCACTTGGTTACGCCGGAAAACTCCATCAGCGGTGTGCTAGCGGCGTTGCTCATGACAGCCACCGTTTGCGACACTTGTAATGCTTGATGTCGCGCATGCTGCGGCGCTTGCCCCCATCCTGCACTCCCAGATAGAACTCCTTCACATCGTCGTTCGCCAGCAGGCGCTCGGGTGCACCGTCCAGCACGATGCGCCCACGCTCCATGATGTAGCCGTAGTCTGCCAGCGAAAGAGCCAATCGCGCGTTCTGTTTCCACCAGCAAAACCGTCAGACCCTGTTCGTCCCGCAGGCGCTGGATAGTCTGAAATATCTCGGTGATGATCTGTGGCGCCAGGCCGAGCGAAGGCTCGTCGAGCAAAAGCAACCTGGGTTTTCCCATCAGTGCACGGCCGATAGCCACCATCTGCTGCTGACCGCCCGACAGATATCCGGCCACGCGGTGGCGGTGTGCCTCGATCGCAGGAAAGAGCGCAAATACACGCGCCATCGACGCCGCCGCGTCCCCCGCTGGGTGGACGTAACCGCCCATCAGCAAGTTCTCCTCCACCGTCAGCGTGTCGAACAATCGTCGCCCCTCTGGCACCTGCACCACACCCATCTTGACGATGTCGTGCGGGGCCGCCTGCTGCAGCGGCCGGCCGTCCTGGGTGATCGTGCCACCGCTGATTTCACCCTCTTCGGGATACAGGACGCCGCAGATCGACATGAGCACGGTCGAATGGGTGCTATTGCTGCCTAGCAGGGCGACGATACGACCCTGGCCAACCTCGATCGACAGGTCGCGCACCGCCTGCACCGCGTGGTCGCAATAGACCTGCAACGCTGCGGGAAAGTTACCGATCGCCATCGTCATGCGTGCCTCCGTGGCAACTTGCAACAAGGGCCAGTCGCCTGTCATGTAGCGCATTTCTTGAATTAGTTGCACCCGACGGAAACAATTTTATGACCCCAACTCAAAAATTTTCAACATGGTATTTACCCTATAGAGATAGCTCAACAATTGGCGTCAAATGCGATCCCATGAAAAGATATTTGAAATCGGGTCAAATTGTAAAGACAAGGCCCAGTGACGGTTGCAACGGCTCATGAACGCGCAACCGGTACTGCTGGTTCGGGAAACGGGCCCCGTCACGACCTTGACACTCAATCGGCCGGCGCAACGCAACGCACTTGACCTTGTCATGGCGCTTGCGCTGTTGGAGGCCATCGAGCGGGTGGCCGCAAGTTCGACGGCACGGGTCGTCGTACTGCGCGGCGCGGGCGCGGCCTTTTGCGGTGGTGGAGACGTGGCGGCCATGCACGCGCAGGGCGACGATCTGCCCGGCTTCATCGCACGCATGATCGACGCCTTTCATCTTGCGATTCTTGGCATGCGGCGCCTGAAAATTCCTGTGCTGGCATACGTGCATGGCGCCGCGGCGGGTGGCGGCTTTTCGCTGGCCTTGGCGTGCGACCTGGTTCTGGCCGCTCGGTCTTCCCGTTTTGTGGTGGCTTACCCGCAGCTGGGTACTTCGGCCGACGGGGGACTGAGCTTCCAACTCACCCAGCGCCTGGGAGCGGTACGCGGCTTTGAGGCGCTGGCCCTGCATGGCAGCTTCGATGCGCAGCAGGCCCTGGAACTGGGTCTGATCAACCAGGTGGTGGACGACGGCGAATTGGACGGTGAACTCGCCCGGTGGACCACGAATCTTCTGTCTGTCCCGCAACAGGCCGCGACGGAACTCAAGGGCTTGGTGAAGGCACAGTCCGATGCGGCCTTTGAAGCCCACCTGGCGTTAGAAAAAGAAGCCTTCATACGCTGCGCGGCAACGGCCGACTTCGCGGCCCGCGTGCGAGCCTTTGTGCAGAAACAGTAGCACAGGGGCTCCATGACTTCATCCATCTCGAGCCACGCGCAGGGCAGCGCCATGCAACGATTCGCCGGCCTGTCCGACGACGAGCAAGGCATTCTGGACCAGGCCGACTACTTCGCCAAGCAGGAGCTGTACCCGCTGTCGCAGCGTATGGACAACGAGGAATGGTGGCCGCCCGACATCTTTGCGCGCATCGGTCAGACCGGCTACTTCGGCATCCCGGTGCCGCCACAATATGGCGGCGTAGGCTTGGACATGTTTACCAGCGGCCTGGTGCTGCAGGCCTTCTCACGCTGGAACCATGCGCTGGCCCTGAGCTGGGTGGCGCACGAGAACCTGTGTCTGTTCAACATCTACCGCAACGCCAACGAAGAGCAACGCCAACGCTACCTGCCAGGCCTGTGCAGCGGAAAGACCATTGGCGCGTTGGGCCTAACCGAGCCCGGCGCCGGCTCCGACGCGCTGGGATCCATGCGCACCACCGGCACCCGCGACGGCAACGACTTCCTGCTCAATGGCAATAAACTCTACATTACCAACGGGCCGGTGGCCGACGTCCTGCTGGTGTATGCCAAGACCGATCGCGACAAGGGCGCCAAAGGCATTTCAGCCTTTATCGTGGAGAAGGATTTTCCTGGTTTCAGGGTCGCGCAGAAGCTGACCAAGATGGGTTTTCGTGGCAGCCAGACCGCCGAGCTGGTGTTCGACAACTGCCGCGTGCCGGCGGCCAATCTGCTGGGAGAGGAAGACAGCGGGGTCAAAGTGGTGATGAGCGGCCTGGATCTGGAGCGCGCCATGATCGCGCCAATCTGCCTGGGAATCTCTGAGCGCGCACTGGCGCTGGCGCTGGACTATGCGCGCACGCGCCAGCAGTTCAAACAACCGATCGCCAACTTCCAGATGGTCCAGGCCAAGCTGGCCGATATGTTCGTGTGGGTCGAGTCCATGCGCGTGTTCACCTACCAGGCCTTGCGCGTGGCCAACGATCTGGAGATCGGCGGTGGCGGGCGCGGAGACATCCACAAGATCACGGCCGCATCGGTGATGTTCGCCGCCGAGACCATGAACAAGGTGCTCAACGAAGCGGTCCAGATCCACGGCGGTGCGGGCTATATCTGGGAATCGGAGGTCAACCGGCTGTACCGCGCGATCAAGTTGCTGGAGATCGGCGCCGGTACGACCGAGGTGCGCAAAATTATCATCAGCGGAGAGATGCTGCGCTGAGGGCAGGCAGATTGAAGCACGCAGGCGAAACTGGATTGCAGAGTTTGGCAGGACATAGCAGGCTGATGCGTGCGCATCGACGGCCAAACGAGTCGCGTCGCAAGTTCGCGTCAAAACATCCATGCAGATATTGCGCCGGTGTAAGCCCCTTGGTCGATCGACGCCTCGTGCGGCTACCAACCATCATTGTCCAGAACCCGTATCGGCACGCCAAAGCTGGATGCGCATAAGCGCCGCATTACTTTCCTACGCGCCATCTGGACAATCGCGACGCGACCGGGCCCATGAATTTTCGGACCGGCCAGGTCAAGCGTTGATAGTTCCGCACTGCTCGACTGCCGGCATCTTCGCGGCCCCCGGGAGCGAAACCGATTAATAAATGCACGCTGATAATCCATCGCCGGTCGCGACCGACATCGACCTCTCCGCCCACACCCCAAGACACAGCGTGACTGCCGTGTACATGCATTCATGGGGGTTGCTGACTGATTCATAAGTTTTTGGCGGCGAATTGGCGGCAAAAACCGCCTTGTAAAACGAGATATTTCCAGAATCGATCTGGCACAAGCGAAGCGAAAACTTGGTTTGGTCAAGCCCCGTACAGCACTCATCAAACCAAATGGACTTATTGGTGTCGTCATTGCATAGCGAAAAACGCTAATGCCCCAGCGCCGTCAATTC
>JBBQJP010000105.1:0-11321 GCA_038326025.1 Burkholderiales bacterium | reverse complement strand
TCGGTCAGGATGCCCAGGCTGCGGGCACCATCGGTGCAGCGCAACTGCAAGGGCTCGCGCGCGTCGTGTGGAACCGTGAACGGCAGAATCTGCAGTTCACCGACTTCGATCGGCATGCCATCGCGCGCCAGATGCAGCAGGTCGCCAAAGTCCTGTTCACGTGCACCGGCGTGGGTTCCGTGGCTCATCCAGACCGGGATCCGATGGCGCAGCGCAAACGCACGCGCACAACCGATATGGTCACTGTGTTCGTGCGTGATGAAGATCGCGTCTATATCGGCAGGGCTCAGCTCAGCGCGCGCAAGGCGCTGGTCCAGCTGGCGGATGCCCAGGCCGCAATCGACCATCAGGCGATGGACATGGGCGCCGCCGCGCGCTTCCACGATAGTCGCGTTTCCGGAACTGCCGCTGCCCAGGTTCCTGAAACGCAACATCGACAGGACGCTTACTTCAGGTCTGCGGCGATGACTTTCGTGATGCTCTGGGCATTGGCCGAGCTTTCCGGCGCGCCCGTCGCATTGAGCACGGACACCACGCTGGACTCACCCTCGCCGCGCACCACGATCTGGTACTTGATCGGCGCATTGGTCTTCGCACTTGCCCCGAACAACTTGCTGAAGAAGCCGGGTTCGGCCTTGTCCGGACTCGGTTCCACGTAACGCACGAAATAAACGCCTTTGCTGCGGTCGCGGTCTTCGACGGTAAATCCGGTGCGATCCAGCGCCAGGCCCACCCGGCGCCAGGCCCGGTCAAAACCGTCGTCGACCAGCACCACCGGCTGCCCGTTGACCTGGGACACGCGCGAGCTGGTTTTGCGTTCGCCTGCAGCGACCACCACCTTGGCCTGCTCCTGGCTGACGCCCAGCTTGACCATCAGGCGGCGCAGGAATTCGGCTTCGAGTTCAGGATCCGCAGGGCGGGGTTGCCATATGGTGTTGGTATCGCGCACCCCGGCCACGCTGTTGCCGGACGGATAAACCTCGACCATGCCACGATGGCTGATGTAGATCTCGGTCTCACCGGCGGCATTACGTTCGAGCCGGGTGCGGAAGCGGTCGCGCTCGGCGGTCGAGTACAGGGAGTCGAGCAGCTTGCCAAGGGTTTCGCGGATCAGGTCCTGGGGGATCTTGGCGCGGTTCTCGGCCCAGTCGGTTTCCATGATGCCCAGGTTCTTCTGGTCCATCGACAGCAGGAAACCGTATTCCTGCCAGAAGTCCTTGATCGGATCCCAAAGTTCGTCGGGGCTGCGTTTGACCACCAGCCAGCGCTGGTTGCCAGCGCGTTCGATGCGCACGTCAGAGATCGACGTGGCGGCCACCGGTACGGCGGTCGTGGCCTGCCCGACCTGGTAGCTCGATGCGGTGACCGGGCCGCCCGGAATCGAATAGCGGTTGTCGCGCGAGAGTTGCGTCAAGTCTGGCGGAACCGCCAGCGAAGGCGCGGCGGATGCGCTCTTGTAATCGACCTTGTCGGTTTCCAGCACCGAGCATCCGCCCAGCGCCAGACTCAGGCCCAGCAGGGCCAGACGTGTTGTAGCTTTCACCAATGTGTCCTTCAGGATGGGGGAATAGTGGTCAAAGCAGACCGGCCGACTTCAGCGCCCGCTCGACGCCTGCCGTGTACTCAGGCTCCAGCCCGGTCATCGGCAGTCGCATGGTGGCCCCGCACAGTCCCATGCGGTGCATGGCCCATTTCAGCGGGATCGGGTTGGCCTGTACGAAAAGATGTTTGTGCACCGGCATCAGCTTGAACTGGATTTCCATGGCCAGGCGCACGTCGCCTGCGATGGCCGCCACACATAACTCATGCATCAATTTTGGCGCTATGTTGGCCGTCACGCTGACATTGCCCTTGCCGCCACACAGCATCAGTGCCACGGCGGTCGGGTCGTCACCCGAATAGACCGCAAAGTCGCTGGGCAGATCGCGGATCAGCCACTGGCCACGCTCCAGATTGCCGGTGGCATCCTTGATGCCCACGATGCCCGGAACCTTGGCCAGTTGCAGGACGGTGTCGTGCGCCAGGTCAGCAACGCTGCGACCGGGAACGTTGTACAGCACCATCGGCAGGTCGACCGCTTCGGCAATCGCCTTGAAGTGCTGGTACAGGCCTTGCTGGGAGGGCTTGTTGTAGTAGGGGACGACTTGCAGATGGCAGTCGGCGCCGACCTCGTGGGCAAAACGGGTGAGTTCGATTGCCTCGGCGGTGGAGTTGGCGCCGCAGCCGGCCATGATCGGCACACGGCCTTTGGCCTGTTCGACCGCGACGCGGATGATTTCGCAGTGCTCGTCGACGGTGACGCTGGGCGATTCGCCGGTCGTGCCGACCACGCCGATGCAGTCGGTTCCTTGGGCGATATGCCAGTCGATCAGTTTGCGCAGGCTCGGGTAGTCGACGCTGCCGTCGTCGTGCATCGGGGTGACGATTGCGACGATGCTGCCGGTAATAGGTGTCATATCCACGGTCTAGAACGGGAAACCCGCATTCTACCCAGTCGGTGTCTCAGGCCCGATCCAGCGGGTAGCGTGTTAGGGGCTTGGAGTCGGCCGCCTCGGACTCCGGTGGACGGGCCGGGTTGACCGCCGCGATGCGTTGCACGAAACGATCGGGCTGGGTGCAGAAGCCATCTTCAAATGCCACGATGCGCAAGCCCGCGCAAACGCGCAGCAATTCGCCGGTTTGCAAAAGGAAGTCCGGGCGCGACGGCTTTCCCACCGTGGCATTGCCATCGGCGAAGGTCTCATACAACAAAACGCCACCTGGCGCAAGGCTGCGCACGATGGTCGGCAGCAAAGGGCGCCAGAGATAGTTGGTCACGATCACGGCGTCAAAGGCACGTGGCGTGCCTTGCTGCATCAATGGCCAGGCACCAGCTTCGATATCGGCCGTGATGGTTTTCGCCTGGCCCGCGCGGACCAGGTCGTCCAGCGACTGCAGCGCCGTTGTCGACTTGTCGAGCGCGACCACGGCGTGGCCATGTTCGGCAAACCAGCGTGTATGGCGGCCATGACCACAAGCCAGGTCGAGCACATCACCGCGCGGCGGCACCAGGTGGGTCCACCGTTGGATCCAGTCGGACGCGGCGCCATTGCCATGTTCCTTGATACTCATGACCAAGCCACCGAACGCCGGGAACATACAGCGCAGATCAAACCTGTTGTCAGAAACATGCCCATACCTGTTGCGCCAGCGTGACCATGAAGTCGGGTTGCAGGTACAGCCCGAAGACCAGCAGCAAGACTACCAGTGCAACGGTGTAAGCCAGCCAATGGAGCAGGAGCTTGCGGCGCATGGATGTCAGGCCGGCTTCAGGTCAACGCCGCGGTGTATCGCGTGTTCCTGGACTGGCAGATTGATCAGGGCGGCAAATATGCCCAGCGCAATGGCAATCAGCCAGGAAACGTTGTAGTTGCCAGTGCGGTCGTACAGCAGGCCTCCGAGCCAGACGCCCAGAAAAGACCCGAACTGGTGACTCAGGAACACAAAACCACTGAGCATCGACAGATGGGCCACGCCGAAGATCTGCGCCACCGCTGCGTTGGTGGCCGGCACGGTCGACAACCACAACATGCCCATGACGGATGCAAAGATGTAGACGCTGGCCGGTGACAGCGGCGCCAGCAGGAAAACGCTGATCGCGACGGCGCGAGCCAGGTAAATGAAAACCAGAATACGCGCCTTGCGCACGCGCTGGCCGAGCAGGCCGGCAGAATAGGTGCCGATGACGTTGAACAAGCCGATCAGAGCCAGGGCATAACTGGCCACATGGGCTGGCAGTCCCTGGTCTTTCAGGTAACCGGGCATGTGCACGCCGATGAAAACGACTTGAAACCCGCATACAAAATATCCGGCGGTCAGCATCTGGAAACTGGGGTAACGGAATGCCTCGCGCACCGCCTGGGCAATGGTCTGCTCGCGGCGCAGCAGTCGGCCGCCGGTAAACCCGGGTTCACGCAGGCCCCACGCCAACGGAATGATGACCAGTACTGACATGGCCAGCAGCACCAGTGCGGCCTGCCAGCCGAAAGAGGCGATCAGGAAACCCTCGGTCGGCACCAGCAGGAACTGGCCGAACGATCCGGCAGCGGCCGTGATGCCCATGGCCCAGGAGCGGCGCTCCGGGGCAACGTTGCGTCCGATCACGCCGTAGACCACGGCATAGGTGGTGCCCGCCTGCGCCACGCCGATCAGCACGCCGGCCGTGGCCGCGAATGACAGGGGCGTGGGCGCATAGGCCATGCCGATCAGGCCCAGAGCGTAGGCGATGGCGCCGGCCACCAGCACGCGAACCGCACCGAACTTGTCGGCCACCATGCCGGCGAACACGCCCGCCAGACCCCAGGAAATATTCTGGATCGCGATGGCTAGCGAAAAACTCTCGCGCGTCCAGTCCATGGTCTGGGTCACCGGCAGCATCCACAGTCCGAAACCATGGCGAATACCCATGGACATCGTGACAATGGCACCACCGCACAACAGCAGCTGGCTTATGGAAAGGGACTTGTTCTGCATGCGAGGGTTCAGTCGACCGGTGTTCGGAAGCGAGGAATGTACAGATTTTCTGTCGGCCCTGTCGCCGGTACGGTCGACGCACTGTGTTTGCATCCAGTTAAAGCCGATCGGCCGGACTACAATGCCGCGCATGGCAAGCAATCCCTCCAGCCGCTCCGGCGGCGATTATTCCGAGAGTTCAATCCGTGTCCTCAAGGGCCTGGAGCCGGTGCGCCAGCGCCCCGGCATGTATACCCGCACCGACAACCCGCTGCATGTGATTCAGGAGGTTCTGGACAACTCGGCCGACGAGGCACTGGCCGGCCATGGCAAGAAGATCCGCGTCACGCTGCATGCCGACGCCTCGGTGTCGATCGAGGACGACGGTCGCGGCATTCCCTATGGCATGCACCCGGAAGAAAACGCACCGGTGGTGGAACTGGTGTTCACGCGGCTGCATGCCGGCGGCAAGTTCGACAAGGGCAAGGGAGGCGCCTACAGCTTTTCCGGCGGCCTGCATGGTGTCGGCGTCAGCGTGACCAATGCGCTGGCCAAGCGGCTTGAAGTCAGCTCGCAGCGTGACGGCAATGTGGCGCACATGGTGTTTGCCGGTGGCGACGTGATCGAACCGCTGCAGGTGCGAGCAGCCGGCGATGGCGAGCGCCGCAGTGGAACCTCGGTGCGGGTCTGGCCCGACCCGAAATACTTCGAATCCGCCGCCATTCCGATGGCCGAACTGGTTCATCTGCTGCGCAGCAAGGCCGTGTTGATGCCCGGCGTGACCGTCAGCCTGGCCAACGAGAAAACCCGCGAAACCCAGACCTGGCTCTACAAGGGCGGTCTGCGCGACTACCTGACACAAGCCCTGAACGGCGAGCCGGTGATTCCGCTGTTCGAGGGGGAGTCGTATGCCGATGCCGCCCACGAGAGTTTCGCCGAAGGCGAGGGCGCGCAGTGGTGCGTGGCCTTCACCGAAGACGGTAATCCGCTGCGCGAAAGTTACGTCAACCTGATTCCGACCAGCGCGGGCGGCACGCACGACAGCGGCTTGCGTGACGGCCTGTTCAACGCGGTTAAAAGTTTCATCGAACTGCATGCCTTGCTGCCCAAGGGCGTGAAGCTGCTGCCCGAAGACGTGTTCGCCCGGGCCAGTTATGTGTTGTCAGCCAAGGTGCTTGACCCCCAGTTTCAGGGCCAGATCAAGGAGCGGCTCAATTCACGCGATGCGGTGCGCCTGGTCTCGGGTTATGTGCGACCGGCGCTGGAGTTGTGGTTGAACCAGCATGTGGAATACGGCAAAAGGCTGGCGGATCTGGCGATCAAGGCTGCGCAGGTGCGCCAGCGCGCCGGCCAGAAGGTCGAGAAACGCAAGGGCTCGGGCGTGGCGGTCTTGCCGGGCAAGCTGACCGACTGCGAAAGTCGCGATCTGGCGCATAACGAGGTGTTCCTGGTCGAGGGCGACTCGGCCGGCGGCAGTGCCAAGATGGGGCGCGACAAGGAGTGCCAGGCTGTGCTGCCGCTGCGCGGCAAGGTGCTCAACACCTGGGAGGTCGAGCGCGACCGGCTGTTTGCCAACACCGAGATTCACGATATTGCGGTGGCCATCGGCGTCGATCCGCATGGCCCGAATGACAGCCCCGATCTGTCCGGCCTGCGCTACGGAAAAATCTGCATCCTGAGCGATGCGGACGTCGACGGATCGCATATTCAGGTGCTTTTGCTGACATTGTTCTTTCGCCATTTCCCGAAACTGGTTGACAATGGAAATGTATTCGTGGCACGACCGCCGCTGTTTCGGGTTGATGCACCGGCCCGTGGCAAGAAGCCTGCGTCCAAGAGTTATGCGCTCGATGAGGGAGAACTCACCGCGATTCTGGACAAGCTGCGCAAGGATGGTGTGCGCGAAGGCGCCTGGAACATCAGTCGATTCAAAGGACTGGGAGAAATGAACGCCGAGCAGTTGTGGGATACCACACTCAACCCCGATACCCGCCGCCTGCTGCCGGTGCGATTGGGTGCGGTCGACTTCCAGCAGACCGAAATCCTGATCACCAAGCTCATGGGCAAAGGCGAGGCGGCCGCGCGCCGTGAATTGATGGAATTACACGGCGACAGTGTCGAGGTGGACGTCTGATGCGCATGATCTGGCGCCCGCAAAGAATTGATGCGCAAGGCCCACTGCGCAGGTTGTTTGTCGCGCTGGCAGGTGCGGCGGCTCTGACATGCTGGAGTCTGCCGGCCGTGGCAGACGTCTGGACCTATGTCGATGCCAAGGGTACTTCGCATTTCGCCACTGATCAGGTCGATAGCCGCTACGAGCTGTTTTTTCGCCGCAGCGAGTCTTTTGACACCCGGCTGGATGCGCCACAGCGCGAACCTGCGGCCGTGGGGCGCAACGCGCTGGCCGTGGCGCAGCCTCCGACCCGGCTTTTGGCCCTGTTCGACTCTTCCCCGTCTTTCACCTCGGTGCGTCAGATCCTGCGCGATGCGTCAAACGAACACAACGTCGACTACGAATTGCTGCAGGCGCTGATTGCCGCTGAATCCGGCTTCAACCGCACGGCCGTGTCGCCCAAGGGTGCGATCGGCCTGATGCAATTGATGCCCGATACCGCGCGTCGTTATGGTGTCGACAGCGATCGGCATGGGCTGCTGGAGCACAAGCTGACAGACCCGAAGACCAATATCCGGGCTGGAACCCGCTACCTGCGCGACCTGATCAACATGTTCCCCGGCCAGCTTGAGCTCGCGCTGGCGGCCTACAACGCAGGCGAAGGCGCCGTGATGCGTGCGGGCAACAAGATACCGAACTACAAGGAAACCCAGAACTACGTGAAGAAGGTACTGGGCATGTATTGGGGCCTCAAGCCCCCGGCGCCGCCCGCAGCCGCAACAGCGGCTTCGCGTTATCCGAACTCGCGGGTACGCCCGGCGATCAGCGGCGGCGCGCTCAATCGGGGCAATCTGCCGTCCCAGACCCCTGCCGTTCCGCAGCCTGTGCTCGAAACGGCCCAAACCAACTAAGTTAGCCGGCCTTGTCTTCCCGGGCGGATCCATGCCCGGATGGCGCCGCCATGACCGGATCCACCATGACTGATTCATCCACACTCGACCTTGTCTCCGCCGCCGAACCCGAAGGCGACGACGAACTGAACCTGGCAAGTTACGCGCAGCGCGCTTATCTCGAATACGCGCTGAGCGTGGTCAAGGGGCGCGCCCTGCCCGATGTCTGTGACGGCCAGAAGCCGGTGCAACGGCGCATTCTGTACGCGATGTCGCGTATGGGCCTGGGTTTTGGCGGCGTCAACGGCAATACCGGCGCCCGCCCGGTCAAGTCGGCACGCGTGGTCGGCGACGTATTGGGCCGTTTTCACCCGCACGGCGACCAGGCGGCTTACGACGCGCTTGTGCGCATGGCGCAGGATTTTTCGCAGCGTTACCCGCTGATTGACGGCCAGGGTAATTTTGGCAGTCGCGACGGTGACGGCGCTGCAGCGATGCGCTACACCGAGGCACGGTTGGCCCGCATCACCAATCTGCTGCTCGACGAGATTGACGAGGGCACGGTCGACTTTGTTCCCAACTACGACGGATCGACCGAAGAGCCGTCGCAACTGGCCGCGCGCCTGCCGTTCGCGCTGCTCAACGGTGCCAGTGGCATTGCAGTGGGTATGGCCACCGAGATTCCAAGCCACAACCTGCGCGAGATTGCCGGGGCCTGCGTAGCGCTGATTCGCGACCCGAAAATGGCCGACGACGAACTGTTTACGCTGATTCCCGGTCCCGACTATCCGGGCGGCGGCCAGATCATCAGCAGCGCGGGCGATATTGCCGACGCCTATCGCAGCGGACGTGGCTCGCTCAAGGTGCGTGCGCGCTGGAAGATCGAGGAGCTGGCGCGTGGCCAATGGCAGTTGGTCGTCACCGAGTTGCCGCCCAACGTCAGCACCCAGCGTGTGCTCGAGGAGATCGAGGAGCTGACCAATCCGAAGGTCAAGGCGGGCAAGAAGGCCTTGTCGCAGGACCAGACCCAGCTCAAGGCCAGCGTACTGGCCGTGCTCGATGGCGTGCGCGATGAGTCGAGCAAGGACGCCGCCGTACGGCTGGTGTTAGAGCCCAAGACCAGCCGCATCTCGCAGCAGGAACTGATCCACACGTTGCTGGCCCATACCAGCCTGGAGACCTCGTCGTCCATCAACCTGACCATGATCGGCATGGACCGGCGTCCGACGCAGAAGTCCATGCGCCAAATGCTGCAGGAGTGGATCGCGTTCCGTGCGCAGACGATCGAGCGGCGTTCGCGCCACCGCCTCGCCAAAGTGCTGGACCGAATCCATATCCTGGAGGGGCGGCAACTGGTGCTGCTCAATATCGACGAGGTGATTGCGATCATCCGTGCGTCCGACGAGCCGCGCCAGGCCTTGATGGAGCGCTTTGCGTTGTCCGAACGCCAGGCCGAGGACATTCTCGAAATTCGCCTGCGTCAGTTGGCGCGCCTGGAGGCGATCAAGATCGAGCAGGAACTCAAGGGCCTGCGCGAAGACCAGAAGAAGCTGGAGGAAATCCTGGGTAGCCCTTCGGCCCTGCGCCGCCTGATGGTGCGCGAGATCGAGCACGACACCAAGACATTCGGCGATGAGCGGCGCACGCTGATCCTGGCCGAAAAACGTGCCGTGGTCGAAGTCAAGGTGGTCGACGAACCGGTCACGGTGGTCGTCAGTACCAAGGGCTGGGTGCGGGTACGCACCGGCCATAGTCACGAAGCCGGAAGTTTTGCCTTCAAGGCCGGCGACGCCTTGTATGGCACCTTCGAATGCCGCTCGGTCGACACCTTGCTGGTGTTCGGCAACAAGGGCCGGGTGTATTCGATTGCGGTGTCGGCGCTGCCGGGATCTCGTGGAGATGGCCAGCCGGTGACCACGCTGCTCGACCTGGAGCCCGGTACCCAGCTGCTCTGGTATTTTGCCGGCCCGGCGAACGCCCGCCTGCTGCTCAGCGGCTCCGGTGGCTACGGCTTCATGGCCACAGTCGAGAACATGACGTCGCGGCTCAAGGCGGGCAAGGCCTTTGTCAGTTGCGGCGATGACGAAACGCTGAACCAGCCTTCACCGGTGGCCGGTGTGGTGGGCGTGAGTCCCATGCCGGCGGCCACCCATGTGGCCTGTGCCTCGACCGGCGGTCGCATCCTGACCTTCCCGATCGAGCAGCTCAACGCCATGGCCAATGGCGGGCGCGGGCTCAAGCTGATCGATCTGGAAGCCAAGGACACGCTGGCAGGCGCCGCGGCCTATACCCGCAGCATCCGCATCGACGGCATCGGTCGCGGCGGCAAGCTGCGCGACGAATCGCTGGAGATCCGCAGCCTGAACAATGCGATGACTGCGCGTGGTCGCAAAGGCAAGACGGCGGATCTGGGCTTCAAGCCGAACAATGTGACGCGGGTGTTGTAAC
This sequence comes from Burkholderiales bacterium, assembly GCA_038326025.1. Taxonomy (GTDB): domain Bacteria; phylum Pseudomonadota; class Gammaproteobacteria; order Burkholderiales; family Burkholderiaceae_C; genus CAISIP01. The sequence continues at coordinate 1,379 of JBBQJP010000105.1, read as the reverse complement.
CGGGCAGCTGGCACCGGAGCGCAGACCTCGCCTCCTGGCCACACCAAAGGTGTTTGGGTTGTCTGCCACCTGAGAGGCTGCGGGTGCCCAAGCAGGGTGGGTGGGCGGCTCCGCGAATGTCCCCCGCGACGGGCTGCGCCCTTCGCTCCGCCTTGATTTCGCTACGCCGCCCACCCGCCCTGCTTGAACGTAGCGCTATCGGAGCTATGCCCGCGCACCGATCTTGCTTGTAGGCAGCGCAATCGGAAAATCGACGTCCAACAAGACCCCCTTGATCAGGCGGCTGGGGCGCTCTGCGTAGCGAAATCAAGGAGGAGGCCGAAGGCCGGAGCACATTCGCGGAGCAGAGTGCCCCGGTCGCCTGATCACACCACCGGCCTGCGAGCGCGTGCATCGCGCCGACACCCCGCTGCCACGTTTGGATTCAGTCTTTCCACCCGCCGCCCAAAGCCTTGTAGACCGCAACCAGGCTTTGCGCCTGCAGAAGTTGCAGCTGCACCACCGCCTGGCGCACCGCAAACGACGAACGTTGCGCGTCCAGCCGCTCAAAGGCGCTGGTCGTGCCTTGCTGGTAACGCAATTCGATCAGTTCCAGCCGGGACTGTTCCGCTGCGGCCTGGGCCGATTGCGCACGCAGCTGGTCGGCCAGGGTGGCGCGAGTCGCCAGGGCATCGGCCACTTCCCGGAAAGCGCCCTGAATGGCCTTCTCGTACTGGGCCACGGCAATATTGCGACCGACCTGCGCCGCGTCCAGATTGGCCTGATTGCGCCCGCCATCAAAGATCGGCAGCAACAGCTGGGGCGCGAAGGTCCAGCCAAAGGAGCCGCTGCGGAACAAGCCGCTGAGCTGGCTGCTGGCCGTGCCCAGGCTGGTGGTCAATGTGATGCGCGGCAGGAAGGCCGCGCGGGCTGCACCGATGTTGGCGTTCGCCGCCAGCAACTGCTGTTCGGCCGCACGCACGTCGGGGCGACGCAGCAACACCGCGCTGGGCAGTCCCGTCGGCACGACACCGATCAGGCCCTGGGCGGTCAGCGAAAGGCCGGCTGGAAGGTCGGCCAGCGCCGCATCCGCCAGCGGCTGGCCGACCAGCAGGTTCAATGCGTTGAGGTCGAGCGCACGCTGGCGTTCGAGTTGTGCCAGCGTGACACGTGCGCTTTCGACCAGCGACTCGGCGCCGCGCAGGTCAAGTCCGGAGATCACGCCAGCGTCGAATGTGAGTTTCGTCAAGCGCAGCGATTGCTCGCGGCTGGCCAGCGTCTCGCGCGTGAGCTGTAGCGGCGCGTCGTCGGCCAGCAGGCTGAGGTAGCTGCTGGCGACCGACGCGATCAGGCTGATCTGCACGGTCTTGCGCGTTTCCACCGAGGCCAGCATCTGGGCC
>JBBQJP010000104.1:0-11790 GCA_038326025.1 Burkholderiales bacterium | reverse complement strand
TCACGCTTGGGCACTTTGATGCCGTATCCATCAGAGGATCCACCCCGCATGCGCGGGACTTCTCTTCCTGATAGGCGGCTGTTCATCTCAGCGCTCCAATTTCCTTGCCCGTAGGCAGGGAGGCATCCATAGCATCTCCTTTCAATCGGTTGGAAGACGCTTTTCGTCAAGCAATTGCCGTTCCTGCCCCCGGCCGGCGGAACAGCCAGGCCTGTGCCTCAGCGTTGCAGCGCCTTTTTCAGTTCGGCCTTGTTCATCTTCGATCGCCCGTCCAGACCGCGCTCCCTGGCCTCGGCGTAGAGCTGGCGATAGGTGCGCCCGCCAGCTCCCTCGTGCGAGCGCAGGCCACCGCGGCGACCCGAAGAGATATCGTCCAGCGAGGTGCGGCTGGCCGTCTCGGACTCCCCTGCCCGCGCCCGCGCCTTGTTGACGGTGCGCGCCGCGATCTCCTCGGCATCGTCCTCGCTTTTGCCTTGATCGCGCACGCTTTCCTTGATGTGCCGGTATTGGCGTTCGCGCTTGTCGCTCCATTTTTCCTGTGGCATGTGGTCGCTCCTACTGGTTGCTCAAGGGTTACGCGACGCCGCGGGGGAATCGGGGATCGGGCCCGTGGGCTGCGCGGGTATGGCTGGTGTCCGGGGCTCGCCCGGCAGCGGGCGCGGTCGCGTGTCCGGCGGCTCTTGCGGCCCTTGCGGCCTGCGCGGCAAGGTTGGTGGGTCGGGCTGGGGCTGCTGCATGGCCGGGTATCCACTCATCCGACTTGCCTCGATTTCAGGCCCTGGATCAGGCTCGCAAGATCCTCCGCATGCTCTTCCTCCACCGCCAGGATCCGCTCCAGCAACCGCCGACTGGTGATATCCGTGTCGCCCAGGCGCCGGATCATTTCGCCGTAGCTTTCGATCGCAATGCGCTCGGCGACCAGATTCTCCTTGATCATGTCGGGCAAGGTGCGCCCCGTCACGTACTCCGCATGGCTGCGCTGCGCCAATCCTTCCGGCGAGAAATCGGGTTCTCCGCCGATCTGAACGATGCGCGCGGCCAGCCAGTCGGCGTGTTGCTCCTCCTCCCGTGCATGTGCCAGAAATTCCTTGGCCACCGCCTCCGAGGCCAGACCCTGTGCCGTGAAATGGTGGCGCTTGTAGCGAAGCTGACAGACGATCTCGGTGGCCAGCGCGCTATTCAGCATCGCTGCCACGGCCTGCCGGTCGGCGTCATAGTTCTCGGTGACGGCGCCTTCCTCGATGTGCTGTCGGGCGCGTGCGCGAATTTGCTGCACGTCGATGGCTTTGTCTGTTGGATGGGTCATGGGCATGTGCTCCTTTTTGGGGTTCGAGCTCTGACCGTTGCAACGGACATGCCCGGAGCTCCGCTGCAAAGTCCCAACTGTCGGTAGCAAGGTTTACCGACTTCCGGCAATTGTTGCCAAACCAGCAGCCCATGCGGCCGCCTATCACGCGCCCCGTCAACCCGTCTCTACGGACCGCCTGATCGATCGGCGGGTCGACGGATGGCAGCGCCTCCCGGCTGGCGGCTCCTGCACCGGCACCCGCGTGCGGGGCTGGGGTGGCGGGTCGGACACCGGCGGTTCCTGCGGGTGCGGCTTCGGGTCGCGGATCTTCGGCGGCGATGACGGCCGCTTGCGCTCCGCGGGCTCTGGCGGAATCGGTGTGGATGGAGGTATCGGTGCCATGTGGGTTTCTCCTTGTGCGGCAGCGCCGGACATACAGGCTTGCGGCGCCTGACAGTCCATCGGACAATTTACCCTTGTGCGAGGGCGAGCGCCCTGTAAAGTTCAGCGCGACACCGAATTGCCAAGCCAGGCGGACGTCCCAACGCTCCCTTGTCCTACAGCCAGACCTGGCTGAAGTAGGCAGACTGAAAGTGCGTCCCTGCTTTTTGCTGAGGCGCACAATGACTCGGAGACAAGGGGGTTCCCAATGCAGAAATGGCATGAACTTGAAACGCTGAAAGGGTATTCCCTGCAGGCCCGTGACGGTGAGATCGGCACGATCACCGACGTCTGGTTCGACGACGACCGTTGGACAGTGCGCTACTTGGTGGTGCGTACCGCCGGATGGTTGATGGGACGCGAGGTCCTGCTCGCCCCCACGGTAGTGCAGGGCCTGGACACCGCACGCGAGCAGATCGTCGTCGATCTCTCGCGCGAGCAGGTCGAGAAAAGCCCGGCCGTCGACTCCGCACAGCCGGTGTCACGCCACTACGAAACCCAGTTGCACCACCACTACGGCTGGACGCCCTACTGGACAGGCGGCTCCTTCGGTGCGCTGGGTACGATCGGCGCCGAGGCCGTGCAGCCGGCCGAGCCGCGCGAGCCGTTGCGCGAACCACCCGATCCGCATCTGCGTTCGTCCAAAGAGGTACGTGGATATGGCATGCACGCCCGCGATGGCGAGATCGGCGAGGTCGTTGACTTCGTGATTCACGAGAAAGACTGGACCATCCGTTATCTGGTGGCAGACACCCGCAAGTGGCTGCCGGGCCGCAAGGTGTTGTTGGCGCCAAGCTGGGTGCAGGCCATCCGCTGGTCGGACCGGGAGATCGTTATCGACATCGAGCGCGAAACCCTGCGAACTGCGCCGGCGTACGAAGGCCCGAACGCGATCGACAAGCTGTACGAGGTACATCTGTACAAGCACTACGGTATCGCGCTCAAGCACGCGCAGGCCGAAACCACGTAACCCGATTAGAGGCCACGCTGCGCGGCAGCTGACGGTACACCCGCCAGTTTCAGCGCGGACGGACACATCCTGGAAAGGAGCATCACCATGTACATCTACCCATCACATCCTGAATGCATGCCTGCAGGCCGCCGCCTGGTAGCTGCCGTTTTGCTGGCTATGGCACCGCTCGTGGCATCACTGCCCGCCCACGCGGCCCAGAGCGCTGCGTCGGCCAAGGTCGATCTGCAGCAAGTACAGAAAGAAAGCGCCCAGGCGCTGGAAGCCATGAAGAAATACACGGCGGCGCAACGCAAGGAGGCGCTGGCCAATGGCAAGGAACTGCTCGACGCCATGGACAACCGGATCGACCGGCTCGAGGTGCGCACCCAGAACGAGTGGGACCAGCTCAGCCAGGCTGCGCGGCAGCAACGCATGGTCGCCATGCGTGCCTTGCGCGACCAGCGTGACGATGTGGCCCAGTGGTATGGCGGCATCCGCCATGGCTCAGCCGGCGCGTGGGACGAGGTCAAGCAGGGTTTCGTCGATGCCTATGGCACGCTCAGCCGATCGTTCGGCGATGCGGTCGCACAGTTCGACAGCACAAGCGCTGCCGCACAGAAGAAAAAGCCGTGAGCGACGCTGTACTTTCCCATGAGGTTCCGCCCGCGCCACGGGCTGGCGAGCCGACCACACCGCCACCCGAGGTGCCGGTGCAGAAACCCCGCTCGCCTGTTCATCCGAGGCCGGAGCCACCGCAACCCGCATCCCCGCAACCTCCGACCGTGCCGGAGCCGGCCTCACCGGTCGTGCCCCGTCCGGTGCCGCCGAAACCGGCGGAACCATTGCCCGAGACGCGTTAGGGTCGCCCGCATCGAGAGTCGGTTGCGGCATTCTGAGGGTGCGGCTTTCAGGGCGCCGGGTGTCGGCAGGCGGTGCCGCGAAACTGGCAGTTTCCCTCCGCCGCTGTCAGCACCCGGTGGCTGGCATAAGCTTGTTGGGCACAGCGAACGGTCGGAAATCCTTGCCCCCGGCCCAACGGCAACGGCCAGACACGGCCACTACGCGACGCTTTGTCGCGTGGCATCGTGTCAACCGCAGGGGATGCGCCATGCGGGCAGGCCATGCGACACGCCATGGCGGAACCGTTTAGGTCGCAAGTCCACCATGCCGCTGCCTTGCGCATGTGATACCTTTTGGCCCTAATGGGGTCCGGCGCGGTCGGGCCCATGGCTTGGGCTTTTCGATCGGGGTCGAATCTTGGGAAAACTGTTGATTCCGCTGACGGCCTGGCTCAGCGGCGTGGGTCTGCTGATCGTCGGCACCGGCCTGATGTTTGCCGCCATCGGCGCGCAGGCCTCGACCGCCAATTTTTCAAGTTTGGTGACCGGCCTGGTGATGTCGGCCTATTTCGCGGGCGCGATCTACGGCACTTACGCATGCCCGCACATCATCCGCAAGGTGGGTTTCATCCGGGCCTTCGCCGCGATGGCGTCGGTGGCGTCGACCTTGCCGCTGCTGCACGCCCTGTGGGTCAACCCCTGGTTCTGGGGTGGCCTGCGATTCATCACCGGCCTGTGCCTGGTCGGCCTGTACCTGGTGGTGGAGAGCTGGCTCAATGTGCTGGCGCCGCAGGACAAGCGCGGCAAGGTGTTCGCCATCTATCTGGTGGTCAACATGGTGGCGCTGGCTATTGGCCAGTGGCTGATCCTGGTCGGTGACCGCAACGGTTTCGTGCCCTTTGTACTGGTGTCGGTATTGTTTTCGTTCGCGCTGCTGCCCATCACGCTGACACCGGTGGATCAGCCGGTGATCACCGAGGCGCCCAAGTTCAGCCTGATCGAGCTGTTCTCGATCTCGCCCATCGGCGTCCTCGGCGCGCTGGTCTCGGGCATGCTCAGCGGGCCGTTGCTGGGCTTGGGCCATGTGTTCGGTGCCGGCGTGGGATTCAGCGAGGCCGGCATCGCGACCTTCATGGCCGCCACCATTCTGGGCGGCGCGGCGTTCCAGTGGCCCGTAGGGCATTTCTCGGACCGGCATGACCGGCGCCTGGTGTTGTTGTGGGTTGCCATTAGCTGCGCCGCGGTGGCCGGCGTCGGGTTCATCCTGGCGCGGGACTATGAAGCCTCGCTGATCGGACTGGGCGTGGTATTCGGCGGCCTGGCATTCACCGTCTATGGCATCAGCGTGGCGCATGTGAACGACCTGGTCGACCGGGCCAAGGTGCTGCAGGTCACCGGCGGCCTGCTGCTGCTCAATGGCATCGGCGCCACCATCGGACCGACGCTGGCCGGCGGCATGATGGATGTCTTCGGCCCGGAAGCGCTGATGCTGTATTTCGCCTGCGTGCTGGCGGCACTGGCGGTGCTCACATGGCACTACAAGCGCAAGTTCCCACTCAACCGGGGCGAGCCGTCCGAGAAGGCCGACTTCGTGATGGCCAACGCCAGCACCCCGGCGGTGTTGCCGATGGATCCGCGTTTTCCAGACAGCGAACTGGTCACCGACGACCCGGTGACGGTGCAGCCACCGCCGGAGGAGGAGCCTCCTGCCAATCCGCCGCAGCCACCGGCACCACCGGCCGCAAACACGCCAGCCTGAGCGCACTGGCGCGTCGCTCCAGCCCGCGCTGGCTCGCACAGGGCGTCAATTAATTGAATTGCCTGCGGGTGCTGCGGCAGCTGCTGCACCCTACACTTTCTGCATGGTCATCGCAAAGCGCAACTGCGCGCGCAACGACCGGGACACGGGGTGCACATGGCCGCTCAGGAATACGACTACATCATCATCGGCGCCGGCTCGGCCGGCTGCGTGCTGGCCGACAAGCTCAGCCAGGACGGCCGTGCGAGCGTGCTGGTGCTCGAGGCCGGTGGGCATGACCGGCGGCTGTGGATCAATATGCCGATCGGCTATGGAAAGACCTTTTATGACGAGCGCGTCAACTGGAAGTTCGAAGCCCAGCCCGATGCCGGTCTGAACCAGCGCCGCATCTACTTCCCGCGCGGCAAGGTGGTGGGCGGATCGAGCTCGATCAACGCCATGGTGTATTGCCGGGGCCTGCCAGGCGACTTCGACGACTGGGCGCGCGCCGGCAATACCGGCTGGTCATGGCAGGACGTATTGCCGGTCTATCAGGGCTTCGAGAACCGGGTCGATGCCGACGGTCAGCCGGCCGGCGGCGGGCCGCTGTTTGTCAGCGATGTGCGCCACCAGTTGCATCCGATGGAGCGGCATTTCTACCAGGCCGCCGAACAGGCCGGCTTTCCGTTTACCGAAGACTTCAACGGAGCGGCGCCCGAAGGTGTAGGCCGCTACCAGATCAACACCCGGCGCGGCATGCGCTGGTCGGCAGCGGATGCTTTCCTGCGCCCCGCCATGCGCCGCGGCAAGGTCGATCTGCAGACCGGCGCGCTGGCCGAGCGCATCCTGTTCGAAGCTCGCAAGGCGGTCGGCGTGTCGTACCGCCAGGGTGGCGCCGTGCATACGGCGCATGCACGCGCCGCCGTCGTGCTCAGCGCCGGCGCGGTACAAAGCCCGCAGCTGCTGCAACTATCCGGCATCGGGCCCGGCGACCTGCTGCAACGCCACGGCATCTCACCGGTGCTGGCGCAGGCGCAGGTAGGTGCGAACCTGCAGGACCACCTGGCCATGAGTTATTACTTCAAGGCCACCGAGCCGACCTTGAACAATGTGCTGGGCAACCGGTGGGGCCAGCTGCGTGCCGGCTTGCAGTACGTGAGTACATTGGGTGGCCCGCTAAGCATCAGCGTCAACCAGTGCGGCGGTTTTCTGCGCTCGCATGCACAGGCCACGCAGGCCGACATGCAGCTGTATTGCAACCCGATCACCTACACGCTGGCGGAATCGAAGACCGGTACCCAGATCGTGCCGGACACCTTCCCCGGCTTCATCCTGTGCTTCCAGCCATGCCGACCGATGAGCCGCGGCAGGATCGAGATCGAAGCGCCGGACGCGCGCCAGGCGCCGCGCATCCTGCCCAACTACCTATCGCATCCGGAAGACGTGGCGCAGGCCCTTCGCGGCGCGCACCTGGTGCGCCGGCTGAGCGAAACCGCTGCCTTGCGCGGCCTGATCAAGCAGCCGATTGCGCCCAGCCTGGAAGGCATGACAGACGCAGACCTGGTCGAGGATTTCCGCAACCGCGCCAGCACCTGCTACCACCCGGTGGGCAGCTGCATGATGGGGCCGGACGCCGCCACCTCGGTGGTGGATGCGCAGCTCAAGGTACACGGCATCGACCAACTTTATGTGGTCGACGCGTCGGTGTTCCCGAACGTGACATCGGGCAATACCCATGCACCCACGACGATGGTGGCGCACAAGGGTGCGCAGGCCATTCTTTCCGCACAACATTGACTTCTGAAGGAGACAACTCACCATGAAACTCGAATCGATCAAGACCTATGTGGTCGGCAACCCGCCGCCGTCGTTCGGTGGCCGCTATTTTGTTTTCGTGAAGATCCGCACGGCTTGCGGCATCGAAGGCGTGGGCGAGGCGTATGCCGCCACGTTCAGCCCGCACATCATCGCGGCCATGGCCGAGGATCTGTTCGAACGCATCTTCGCCGGCCAGGACCCTATGCAGATCGAAACCCTGTGGCGCAAGGCCTACGGCGCCGGCTTCACGCTGCGCCCCGATGTGTCGCTGATGGGCGTGCTCAGCGCGCTGGAGATGGCCTGCTGGGACATTACCGGCAAGGCGCTGGAGCAACCGATCTACAAACTGCTCGGTGGCCTGGTCAACCCGCGGCTGCGCTCTTACACCTACCTGTATCCGGACGAGAAAGAGGACGACTCCTTTTATGACGACCCGGTCAAGTCGGCCGAACGTGCGGCGATATATGTCGAGCAAGGCTTCACCGCCGTCAAGCTCGACCCGGTGGGTGGCTACTCGGTGTTCGATCCGCGCCAACCCACACTGGAGCGCATGGCGTTGTCGGAACGTTTCTGCAAGCTGATCCGCGAGGCAGTCGGCGACAAGGCCGACATCCTGTTCGGCACCCATGGCCAATACACCGTATCGGGTGCCAAACGCCTGGCGCGCCGGCTCGAAAAATACGACCCGCTGTGGTTCGAGGAACCCACCCCGCCCGAGCGCCCGGAGATGATGGCCGAGGTGGCACGCCACACCAGCATTCCGGTGGCCACCGGCGAGCGGCTGTGTACCAAGTACGAGTTCGCCCGCGTGCTAGAGACCGGCGCGGCCAGCATCCTGCAACCGGCACTGGGCCGGGTGGGCGGCATCCTGGAATGCAAGAAGATCGCCGGCATGGCCGAAACCCACTATGCACAGGTTGCGCCGCACCTGTACTGCGGCCCGATCGAAGCGGCTGCAAATATCCAGCTGGCTGCCAGCATCCCGAATTTCCTGATCCTGGAAAGCATCCAGCAACTCGGCGGTTTCCACGAAAAGCTGCTGAAGAAAAAGATCCAGTGGGAAGACGGCTACGTGATCCCGAGCAAGGACCCCGGCCTGGGTGTGGAACTGAACGAAGAAGTTGCGCTCGCCCATCCGTACACCGGCAAGGCGCTGCATCTGGAGATGGCGCAGCATCCGTTGGGGTATTACTGATACCTTGGGTGCCAGACCAAGAAATTGCGCAGCATTTTTTGCTCTGGCACCAACATTTTGTCGGATGTCGGATGTCCGCTCTCCCGCAAAGACGCACTGACCGAAAGAAATCCCCATGAAGCGTTACCAAAATTTCATCGCCAACCAATGGCTGGCCTCACCCTCCAAGGCATCGTTCAGCGTCGACAACCCTGCTACCGGCGAAGTGGTGGCGCAGGTCGACCTGGCCAGCAGCGAGCAAGTCCTGCAGGCCTGCGACGCCGCCGCCAAGGCCCAACGCGCCTGGCGCAAGACACCGGCGATCGCACGCGCAGACTTCATGCGCAAACTGGCCGATGCACTGGTAACGCGCAAGGACGCCATCGGCGCGGCACTGGCAAAAGAATCGGGCAAAAGCCTCGAAGACGCGACCAACGAGGCGGTGTATGCAGCCGACATCACGCGTTACCACGCCGAGTGGGCGCGGCGCATCGAAGGTGAAGTGATCCCCAGCGACAGCCCGTCAGAAAACCTGGTGCTGCACCGCGAGCCGATCGGTGTTGTCGCCTGCCTGATCCCGTTCAACTTCCCGGTCTACACGCTCTTGCGCAAGATCGCGCCGGCCTTGATCACCGGCAATACCGTTGTCGTGCGCACGAGCAACCACACCCCGTGTTGCGCATTCGAAATCGCCCAGGCGGTGCTCGACGCCGGATTGCCCGACGGCGTTGTCAACATCATGGCAATGGACCATGACGCGGCCGAAGTCATGTGCACCCACGCCAAGGTCGGCATGATCACGTTGACCGGCAGTGTCGAGGCCGGCCGGCGCATGCTGGATTTCTCCAAGGTCAACATCGCACGTGTATCGCTGGAGATGGGCGGCAAGACACCGGCCATCATCACGCCCAGTGCCGACCTGGACCAGGCGATCGCGCGCATCGTGGCATCCAAGACATCCCACTGCGGTCAGTTGTGTACCGCGGTGGAACGGGTCTATGTGCAGCGCGCCATGCATGACCAGTTGGTGACACGCCTGCGCGATGCGATGAAGGCCCACCCCTTCGGCGACCGTTCCGTGACTCCCGGCGATATGGGCCCATTGAACAGCGCAGCCAGCCGCCAGGCCATCCACGACATGGTGCAGCGTGCCGTGGCCGATGGCGCAAAACTCGAATGCGGTGGCGTATTGCCCGATGGCCCGGGCTACTTCTACCCGCCCACACTGCTCAGCGGCCTGCGCCAGGATGCAGAAGTGGTGCAGCAGGAAACCTTCGGCCCGGTGCTGTGCGTATTGCCGTATGACAGCTTTGACGACGCCCTGGCCCTGGCCAGCGACCACCAGTACGGCCTGGCATCGGTGCTTTTCAGCAACGACTACCAGGAAGTCATGTTGGCCAGCAACGAAATCGAAGCCGGCGAGCTGTATATCAACCGCACCCCCGCCGACCCCTACCAGGGTTACCACGCCGGCTGGAAACGCTCAGGCCTGGGCGGTGACGATGGTAAACACGGCATGCTTGAATTTACGCAGACGCGGCTGGTGGTGATGCCGTATTGAAAGACAAATCGTGGCGCGCGTCGGGTCATGCGCGCCGTGACGGATGGCTGAAAGATCATCCACCCGCACACTTGCCAGCCCAGAAACCCGAAGCCTTGCGGGGTCACTCTTGCGCCTGGCACTGCCCGTGCGCGAACGTCGCGTTAGGATCATCGCAGTCGTATTGCGGCGGTTGGGAGGCGGCCCGCGACTTTCCCGAGGAACGGATGTCCAACCTGATGAGCCACTGCCGATTGACGGCGCCTGCGGGTGCTCCCGTTAATCCATTGGCATCATGAACGCACGTCTCCTCATACAACTTTCTGATCAACTTTTGTGTGGGAGCAAAAAAATGCAAGTCAATCGCATAGTGGCGAACATCCAGACGCCATCACCGGCGGATGCGCAGCGGTTCTATGGCGAAATCCTGGGACTCGATTTGTTGATGGATCAGGGCTGGATACGAACCTACGGCTCGAACACGACCATGTCAGTGCAAGTGAGCATACTCTCGGAGGGTGGCTCTGGAACCCCAGTGCCAGACCTGTCCATCGAAGTTGACGACCTGGATGAAGCGCTTTCTCGCATGCGCGCCGCAAACGTGCCAGTGGAGTACGGCCCTGTCGATGAACTTTGGGGCGTACGCCGCTTTTTTGTACGAGATCCTTTGGGAAAATTGGTGAACATTCTGACCCATCGCTAAAGGCGATGACACGGTTTCATTAATATGTCGAGCCCCGGGGTCTCGCCATGAACTGCTCTGCGCAGTTGGTGGCGAGCGATGCCGCGATGCTTGCCTCCACCATTCGATTGACTTGCCGGCAGACGCAGCATGGCCGTCAGCGCAAGGTTAGGCGTGGACGATGGCTGGCAAACACGAATCGCTGGAATTAGCGCAGATGCGGTTGGCATTGATGCGGTAGTGAAAGTCGGGCGCGCCGATTTTCGGCGCAGTCAGTTCCAGTCGAGTACGCAGCGGACGGGATGAAGAGCGCTTTCAGGTGTCCCGGACAACACGTCAGTATCACACCTTTGTCGCAACGCGATCGCAAAGTGCAAGCCACTGGCCTTGCGGTCGCCATTCCCAGGCAATCACTTGGCGCTTGCAGTCATCGCTGAAATCTATGCGCGCGCGTTCCGTGTCGCCACTTATCGTCCATACCCTCCCGTCGACAGCCAGGTCGTAGTGACGATAGAAACCGTGGTTGTCGAACGTGCGCGCAATGTAGCGGCCGCCATCCGCGTCCCATCCCATGATGCTCAAGGTGTCAAACGGGCCGTCGATCAGCGCGCGCTCATCCTGAATCAGGAAGTACTCACCCGTATGCCACTGGGCGTTGTGTGTGCTGGTCCAGCGTGTCGCGTTTTCACGCGGGTTCTGAGAATCCTGATCAGGACCACCGAACGACTCCCCCTCAGCCGTCCACGCACCCACAAACACCTCTAGCGCCTCGTGTTGCGGTCCGCGCATCGGTGGCGCCTGCTTTGGCTCAGGCCGCTCAGGATTGATCTTCATGCTGCGCTCCTTTGAACGTGCAGGAATTTCTACTGTAGAAGACGTCCGTTTGAGTCGCCATGCCCGAAGGTCTGGGGCGACTGTCAGAGAACGCCTCATCCAGGCACTGAGATCCGGGAACGATCCGCGACAAGTCTCCCACTGCAATGCAACGAAATTCTCGATATGCTCGCAGGGCCCCGATGGCCACTTCAAATTCCCCCACCTGTGGCCGGTCAAATTCCTCCAGGCAGGACGGTCGAATTATGAATCGTTGGTTGTGTCGCGCGCCATGCGCGCTGCGGCCTCCTTCAGTCGGTAGCTCTTGCCCTCGAACTCGAGCAGGGTTGATCGGTGCATGAGGCGGTCCAAGATGGTGGTGCTCATGGTGTTGTCGCCCAGGTATTTGCCCCAGTCTTGAACGACCCTGTTTGAGGTCACCACGATGGCGCGGCGCAGCTTGTAGCGCTGGTGGACGATGGCTTGCAGCAGCTCGGCGCTGGCG
>JBBQJP010000103.1:0-11983 GCA_038326025.1 Burkholderiales bacterium | reverse complement strand
GACCCGACGCAACGCGAGCAATCGAAATTCCTCCAACGTCGCGTGATCCAGCGTGCGGCCATCTCGTTTCATGCGTCATGAGACTATCACCTCATCGCAAAGTTCCACAATCGTCGCTTTAATTACGGACTAGTGAGTAATAGATGCTGTTCGGCTCGCATACCTCGACGGGGAGCACGATGGTCCGCGCTCATTTCTTGCCGCGGCCTGGGCCGTGCGAGGCGTAGCACCATGATTCGAGCGTATTGACGCCTACCCCTCGCCCGAACGGGATACTGCGTTGGGCGCCATGTTGCCTGCCACGTTTTCGAACCGCCCCAAGATTCCTGCCGGCCAATCGGCTAATGCCAATTGCTGGTCAAGGTCAGCTTTAAGAGGGTTTGACCCACTGCTTTCGGCAGTTTCAGACTTCCGATTAGGGCACCAAGCAGACGCTGCAACCTTCAGGTCAAGGCTGCGACGGCCCCATTTTTCACCCGACAGAACAGACTACCGAACAATGCGCCAACGGCCCCGGGAAGATAATGTCAATGAGGATCTGTGCCGCGACGCGTGTGCATCGCCCCTGGCCCTGGTCTGAACCCGCCACATTTGAAAGCACCCACCATGTCCGACTGGTACTCCATTTCCAATGCCGACGCCATCCCCACACCGACCGTGCTGGTGTATCCGGATCGCGTCGAGCAGAACCTCAAGCGCATGATCGCGATGGCCGGTGATGTATCGCGATTACGCCCGCATGTGAAGACGCACAAGTTGCCACAGATCATTGCGCTCAAGCGCCAGGCCGGTATCCACAAGTTCAAGGTCTCGACCATCGCCGAGGCCGAGATGACCGCCAGCGCTGGCGGCGAAGACATTCTTCTGGCCTACCAGCCGGTCGGCCCGAACATCCAGCGTCTGGTGACGTTGATGCGGCGCTTTCCCGATACGCGTTTTGCCACTCTGGTTGACGATCCGGCCAACCTCGCGGCCATCAGTCGCGTGGCGGTGGCCGAGAAGGTCACGATCACGCTGTACATGGATCTCAACGTGGGCATGAACCGCACCGGCATCGTGCCCGACGCAGCGGCAGCCGACCTGTACCGCGCCATTTGCGCCGCACCCGGAATCGAAGTGGGTGGTCTGCACGCCTACGACGGTCATTTGCGCGACGCTGACAAACAGACGCTCACGGGTTTGGTCGACGATGCCTTCGCCCCGGTCTGGAAGTTGCGCGAGCAGATGCTGGGCGAAGGTTTGCCAGTACCCAAGCTGATCGCCAGTGGAACCCCGACGTTTGCGTTGCTGGCACAACACCCCGGCGTCGAGGTGGGCGCCGGCACCACGGTGTTATGGGACTTTGGCCAGGACGGTGTCTGCCCGGACCATCACTTCCTCATGGCGCGCGCGCGCAAGCTGACGATCTGACGATGTGAGCTCTGCGGTGACAGCGCCGGGCGAGGTACCCCCCGGTCGCGCCGATGATGCGGCCTGCGGCGCAAGACCGGACAATCGGCCCATGATCACAACATCCCAACATCCCCTGAACGGCGTCCAAGTCGTCGAGTTCTGCCATGTGGCCGCCGGCCCGTTCTGCGCCATGTTGCTGGCCGACTTCGGCGCCGTCGTCACCAAGATCGAGCCACCCGACGGCGACTCGCTGCGCCAGTGGCCGCCACTCACCGACGGCTACAGTGAAAACTTCGCATCGCTCAATCGCGGCAAGCGCTCGGTGGTGCTCAACCTCAAGGATCCGATCGACCGCGACCGGGCGCGCGAACTGGTGCTGGCAGCCGACGTGCTGGTGGAGAACAACCGCCCCGGCGTGATGCAACGCCTGGGGCTGGGCTGGGACTGGTTCGGGCCGCGCAAACCTTCATTGATCTATTGCTCGATCTCGGCTTACGGCCAAAGTGGCCCGCGCTCCACCGAAGGCGGCTTCGACGTGACACTGCAGGCGATGTCGGGTGTCATGAGCGTCACCGGCGAGCCGGGTGGCACACCGGTCAAGTGCGGCGTTCCGATTGCCGACTTTACCGCCGGACTGTATGGCGCCTTCACCATTGCATCCTTGCTGGCGCGGGTGCGCGCCGGCGGCGCAGGCGGCCAGATCGACATTCCGATGTTCGGCACCACACTGGCGGTGGGAGCCTTGCAGACCAGTGAATATTTCGGCACCGGCAAAGACCCGGTCAAGCTGGGCTCGGCGCATCCGCGCAATGCGCCCTACCAGGCCTTTCGCGCACGCGACGACTGGTTCGTCATCGCTGCCGGCAACAACCGGCTCTGGGCCTGCGTGTGCAAGGTGGCCGATACCCCCGGGTTACGCGATGACGAACGCTTTCAGACGCCGTCACTGCGTGCCCGAAACCAGGTGGTGCTCAAGGAGTTGCTCGAACAGAAATTCGCGCACCGCGATGCTGCCCAATGGTTGGCGCTGTTCGAAGCCGAAGGCGTGCCGAGTGCGCCGATCAACGGTTACGCCCAGGCACTGGCCGACCCGCAGGCAGACCATCTGCAATTGGTACGGGACCTGCCCTTGCCATCCGGTCGCATCAGCAAGACCGTCGCCTGCCCGGTATGGCTTGACGGTGCACCGGTGCCGGTGCGCACCACATTGCCTTTGCTGGGAGACTCACCTGCCGCAACCGAAGCTGCATCCTGAGCCCCACTTCTATCCGGAGGATCCGTGAACACCGCAACCCATCCCCTCGATCGCTTGAAGCACGTCGTCCAGGCCATGACCCGCCTGTGCGCACAGCGACTGGACGAACCTGCCCTGCTGGCCGAAGCCACGCCGCTGCTGCGTGCACTGGTTGCGAATGACGACTGGTTGCCCGAATCACTGGCGCAACCCCATCCCGAGTTCTACCGCCAGTACCTGCTGCACGCCGACCCGCTGGGGCGTTTTTCGATCGTGAGTTTTGTCTGGGGACCGGGGCAACAAACGCCGATCCACGACCACACCGTATGGGGTTTGATCGGCATGTTGCGCGGCGCCGAATTCAGCCAGGCGTATGTACCCGCAGACGACGGCGCCCTGGTGCGCTCCGGTGACGCGCACCGGCTGCAACCGGGCGAGGTGGAAGCGTTATCGCCGACACTGGGCGACATTCACCAGGTGCGCAATGCATTCTCCGATCAGGTGTCCATCAGCATTCACATGTATGGCGGAAACATCGGCGAAATCGGGCGCCACGTGTTTGATTCCGCGACCGGCCACGCCAAGCCCTTTGTGTCGGGCTACTCCAACACCATGGTGCCCAACCTCTGGGGGCCTGCCACATGACCACCTCCTGCATATCCCTGCGCCAGGACGGCGCCATCAGCCAACTGACACTCGACCGGCCGACCAAAGGCAACAGCCTCTCCGCCGACATGGTGCAACAACTCGATGCCGCCATCGACAGTTGCTGCGCCAATGGCACGCAGGCGCTGCTGATCGAGGGCAGCGGCGCAAATTTCTGCACCGGCTTCGACCTGTCGAATCTGGACGCCGAGACCGACGACGGCCTGCTGGCACGCTTCGTCCGCGTCGAGCTGATGCTGCAAAAGTTGTATCGTGCACCGTTCATCACCTCGGCGCTGGCCCATGGCAAAACCTGGGGTGCAGGCGCCGACCTGTTTGCCGCCTGCACGATGCGCTGGGCCCGGCCGGACACCACGTTCGCCTTTCCCGGCGCGGCCTTCGGACTGGTGCTTGGCAGTGGCCGGCTGGCAGAACTGACCGGCACGGCAAAGGCGACCGAGTGGATAGCGGCCGGTCGGCAGATCACGGCGCGCGAGGCCGGCGATCACGCTCTGGTGCAGCAGGTGTCCGACACGCTGGACACGGCACAGGCCATGGCACAACTGCGCGCCCTGGTGGATCGGCTCGAAACACAAACCCTGCAACAGATCTGCGCTGCGACCAGAACCCGCGAATTGTCTGCCGACGCCACCGACCTGGCCCGGCTGGCCCGCTCGGCCGCCAGGCCCGGCGTCAAGGCGCGAATTCTTGCCTATCGGGCCGCCTTGCGGGACAACAAGTAACCCGCTGCCGAGTCGACGGATCAATAGGTTTCACTACGATGGCCTCAGCCCAGTGGGATACTTGCCAGCGTAGCACCCATACCGCTCATGCCATCCACCACCAACTACCTGCCTGACGTCAAGAATCAGTACGAAGCGTTGCCTTATCCGGCGCGTGACCCGGCTGACGAATCCTCCCGACTGCTGCGCACCTGGCTGGACGACCTGCCGATGCTCAACCACTATTGCTTTGCCGGCCGGCAGACTTTCTGCAACGGTTTTCGGGCTTTGCTCGCCGGTGGCGGCACCGGCGACGGAACGATTTTCCTGGCGGAACAGCTCAAGCACACCGACGCGCAGATCGTGCACCTGGACATGAGTGGCGCCAGCATTGCGATCGCACGCGAACGTGCGCGGCTGCGCCAGCTGGACAACATCCAATTCATCGAGGACTCGCTGCTGAACCTGCCGAAGCTGGGCCTTGCGCCATTCGACTACATCAACTGCAGCGGCGTGTTGCACCATCTGTCCGACCCGGACGCCGGGTTCCATGCACTGCGCGGCGTGCTCAAGCCCGACGGCGCCATCGGGCTGATGGTTTACGCCACGGCCGGGCGCACCGGCGTGTACCAGATGCAGGCGCTGATGCGTCTGGTCAACGGCGACGAGGCCGACGCGCAACGCAAAATCGCCCAGACCCGCGAACTGCTCGCCAGTCTGCCCGCGAGCAACTGGTTCAAGCGCGCCGAGGCCGACCTGTACCACGATCACCGCATCGACGATTCCGGTCTGTACGATCTGCTGCTGCATTCGCAGGACCGGGCCTACAGCGTCGACGAGCTGTTCGACTGGCTGGGCACCGATGGTCAAGGCCGCGGCCACGGCATGCACCTGCAGTTCACCGACGTACAACGCGGCCGTGCGCCCTACCTGCCGCATATGGTGCTGGGCGCCAAGCCGCCAGCCATGCTGCAACGGCTGCGACGGTTGCCGCTGCGCCAGCAATACGCCATGGCCGAACTGATGGGTGGCACGATTACCACCCACAGCCTGTACCTGACGCGCGACGCAGCTTGTGTGGCCCCGTATGGCGACGCCGCGTACATCCCGTTTTTCTTTCATGAGCCGCTCGACGGCGCCACGCTGGCCCAGCTGTTTGCCAGCAACAAGGGGCAGCCGTTCCCGCTCAAACACCAACACACCGGCTTGAGCCTGACCGTCAACCCCGGTCGATACGGCCCGCAGATATTGCGACTGATTGACGGCCACCGCAGTTTTGGCCAGATCTTCGACCAGTTCCGCCAGGACTGGACCGGCAAGGCTGCGGCGCCGGACAACACCACGCTGTTTGCGGATTTTGCCGAGAGCTACGAAACCTTGAACGCGATCGAACGGCTATTGCTGCGCCACCCTCTGGCGAGCCTTGATGCACCGGCGCTCGCCGGCTGACGCCCCACTTGCACTGCCCGATGCGCCACGTTCTGATCCTGCTGGTGCTGGTGCTGGCCCTGGCCCAGCAAACGGCAAACGCGGCGCAGAACATCCCGGTGGACGTGCGCAGCTTCATCGACCGGCGCGAGGCCTGCGACCATTTCCGCGGTGAACCCTGGGACATGGGCGAAGCGCCCGACGTCAAGCAGCGCCGCGAGTTCATCTTTGCCCAGGTCAAACGCAGTTGCCGCGGCACCGACCGGGCACTATCGCTGCTGCGCAAGAAGTACCGTGGCAATGCGAAGATCACGAACCGGTTGCGGGATTACGAGGCGGTCACCGAGACGCCGTGAACACGACGGCGGCGTCTCATACTTTGGCGACAAGGCACCGTGCGGGCTCAGTCGTCCCGAGCGGGTCCCATTTACAACCCTTGCGGCAACGCCGATGCCAGGGCCTCCCGGATCCAGCGCGCGATCAACTGCTGTCGCTCTCGTGGCATGCGCGCATCGGTCGACGCCACGCTGATGGCCGCCACCGGTTTGCCCTGTTTGTCGCGCACCGCCATGCCCACCGCCATCACACCCTGAGTGGCATGGTTGCCGATCAGTGACCAGCCGCGTTCGCGCGTGGCGCGCACCAGCAGGTGCATGCGCTCAGGGGTCATGCCGCCGTAGGCGCCAAGCGCCGGCGTGTTGGCGGCTACCACGGCAACATATTCCTGCTCGGAAAGAGCGGCCAACAAGGCCAGGCCTGCAGCACCCACGCCCACCGGTTGGCGGGTACCGACCTGAATCGCCAGCACCTGCACCGGATGGCTGCCCACATGGCGCGCGATACAGGTCGACAAGGAGCCATCACGCAGAATCGCGAACGCGGCGTCGCCGCTGGCGGCGCTGACGCAGGCCAGCACCGGTTGCAGGCGGATGGCTGCATTCGGTGTGCCGCGCGACTGCGCCATGTGCACAAGAAGGCGCGGACCCGGCACATACCGGAAGCGGCCCGACAACATCACGTAGCCTCGCTCGACCAGCGTGCCCATCAGGCGGTGCACGGTGGCGCGTTCGAGGGCAACTACGCGACACAGGTCGACCACCCGCAGGCCGTCGCTCCCGGCCTCCAGCACCGCATCGAGAAGGTTCAGTCCACGGCCCAAGGTGCGGCTGCCGGCACCGTCACCGCGAGCGCTCCGGGCGGGCTTAAGGGGCCTTGCACCTGCCGTTTCGTCCACCTGACGGACGATTGCATTCGTGGGTTTTGCGGCCATTGGGAAGAATTTAGGGGTCGACAAGCGTATCCGTAGTGTGCCGCATCACGTTTAAGCGCCATCGAACATGCCCATTTTCCAACCCACAGGAGACAAATCCCATGAACATCCAGCGCACCCCCTCCCGCCGCCATCTGCTCGCCGTGGCCGCCACACTGGCATGTTGCGCCGCCTTGCCCCTGCAAGCCCAGACCACCGGCAACTGGCCGAACAAGCCGATCAAACTGGTGGTCGGATACGCGGCCGGCGGCGCCACCGACGTATTGGCACGCCTTGTGGCAGTGAAGCTCGGCGAAGCACTGGGCCAGTCGGTCATCGTCGACAACCGGGCGGGCGCCAACAGCAATGTGGGCGCGTCCATCGTGGCCCAGGCACCGGCAGACGGCTACACGTTGTACATGTTCACGATTGCCAACACGATCAATGCAACGCTGTACGACAAACTCGACTACGACGCGCAGAAGGACTTCGCCCCCATCGGCCTGGTCGCCAAGGTGCCCAACATCCTGGTGGTCAACCCGGCGCTGCCTATCCGCAGCGTGGCCGACTACGTGAAGTTCGCCAAGGAATCAAAAGACGGCATCACGTTCGCGTCGTCTGGCAGCGGCTCGTCCATTCACCTGTCGGGCGAGATGTTCAAGATGAACGCCAAGCTCAACATGCTGCACGTGCCTTACAAGGGCAGCGCACCCGCGGTCACCGACCTGATTGGTGGCCAGGTGCAGTCGATGTTCGACAACGCGCCGTCTTCCTTGCCCCATGTGACGAGCGGACGCCTGCGCGCGATTGCCATCACCAGCGCCACCCGCTCCCCGTTGCTGCCCGAGGTGCCGACCATCGCCGAATCCGGCTTCCCCGGCTTTGACGTTCAGTCCTGGTTCGGCCTGACCGCACCGGCGGCCACACCCAAACCCATCACCGAGCGTCTGAACGCCGAACTGCAGAAAATTCTGACAATGGAAGATGTGCAAAAGCGCTTGCTCGAGCTGGGTGCCAATCGCGCGCCGGGCTCGGCGGCTGATATGGGCGCATTCATCGCCGCCGAGATCAAACGCTGGCGCGAGGTGGTGAAAGCCTCCGGCGCCACCGCCGGCTGAAGCCCGAAAGTGACTGGCGATGTATCCGATCGACTTCTTCTGGCGTGCAGCCCGGCGCTGGCCTGCAAACACCGCCATTGATGCGCCTGAGGGCCTGGTCCGCTACGACACCCTGGCCCAGCGCGTGTCGGCGCTGGCTGCCGCTCTGATCGCCGTTGATCCGGCGCTGCAAAGCCGGGTTGGCATCTGCGCGGGCAACAGCTCGGATCACATCACCGCGCTGCTGGCGGTGCTGGCTTGCGGCAAGGTCTGGGTGCCGCTGAACCCCAAGAGCACGCGCCACGAGGTTCGGCGCATTGTCGACGCCACCGAGCCATCGATCCTGGTGCTCGATGCGGCCTGTGCGCCGCTGCTCGACGGCGCGCCCGGCGCGCGAATCCACACGGGTTCCGAGGCCACCGGGGACGGCGCAACCAGCATGGCCACATTGCTCGCACGCCATGCCGGCGCAGCGCAACCGGTATTCGACCAGCCACTGGACGCAGCGCAGGCGATCAAGTTCACCGGCGGGACCACCGGCGCCCCCAAGGGTGTGATGCAGCCTTACCGCGCCTGGCTGGCCAACATCACGAACCAGATTCATTTCTGGGGTTTCGACGAACACGAGCGTTACATCGTCGCCGCACCGGTGACCCATGGCACGTCGACCTACATTCTCCCGATCCTGGCGCAGGGCGGCTGCCACGTGGTGCTGGCCGATTCAGGGGCAGAGGCCGTGCGCAACGCGTTCCGTGACCGAAGCGGCACCGTGTGCTTCATGCCACCGACGCTGGCCTACATGCTGATGGCATTGCCTGGTACATCGCGCGCCGACTATCCGCATCTGCGCCGGCTGATCTACGGTGGCGCGCCGATGCCGTCCGAGAAAATTCGCGAAGTCCGCCAATTTTTCGGCCCGGTGCTGGGCACGACCTACGGCCAGACCGAGGCCCCGCAGATTCTTACCGTCATGTCACCGGAAGATTTCGACGACGAACAGAACTGGGCTGCCGTGGGCAGGACTACCTGGTTCAGCGACGTCGCCATCATGGCGCCCGACGGTCGCCTGCTGCCAACCGGCGAAGTAGGCGAAGTGGTGGCGCGCGGCGACCTGTTGATGAGTGGTTACTGGCGGCTGCCCGAGAAGACCGCCGAAACCCTGATTGATGGCTGGTTGCACACCGGCGACCGTGGCCTGATCGACGCGCGTGGTTATCTCTACCTGAAGGACCGACTCAAGGACATGGTGATCACCGGCGGCTTCAATGTCTACCCGGTGGACGTTGAAAATGCGCTGGGTCAACACCCGGCCGTGCATGAGTGCGCCGTTTTCGGTGTGCCCGATGAAAAATGGGGTGAAGCCGTGCAGGCCGCCGTGCAACTGCGCCCGAACGCGGATGTCTCGGAGGCAGAACTGATCGCCTTCGTGCGCGAACGCCTGGGACCGGTGCAGACCCCCAAGCACATCCACTTTCATAGCAGTCTGCCGCGTTCGCCGGTGGGCAAGGTGATGAAAAGCGCGGTGCGTGAACTGGCTTTGGCCACGCCTCACCCGCCAGCGTCACAGTCTGCAACATCCTGAAGGAACGCCCCCTATGAGCACAACAAGCCAAAACAAGAGCGCCGGTTCCGCCGCCACGCCGGTGACACGGCTGTGCACCCACACGCTGACCAGCCTGCACTATGGCAAGGCAGACCTGGTCGATGACCTGATGGGCAAGAAGACCTTTACCGAAGTGATGCTGATGCAGATCCTGGGACGCGCACCGCGCCCGGTCGACCTGCGTATTACCGATGTGGTGCTGATCGTGTTGATGGAACACGGCATGACACCCAGCGCCATTGCCACCCGCCTGATCTACATGAGCGCGCCCGAGAACCTGCAAGGGGCGGTATCGGCCGGATTGCTGGCGGTTGGCAGCTCGTTCGTTGGCACCATGGAAAACTGTTCGTTGCTGTTGGACCGTATCTGCTCCGCCCAGGACCCGGACGCGGAGGCCTTGTCCATCGTGCGCCACTACAAGGGCCTGAAAACCCCGGTGCCCGGCTTCGGCCATCACCTGCACAAACCGGTCGATCCGCGCGCCTACAAATTGTTGGAGATGGGCCGCGCGGAGCCCGACCTCAAGGGCGACAAAATTCGTGCGCTGGAGCGGCTGTCGGCGGCCGTGGACCAGGTGGCGGGCAAAGCCATCACCATCAATGCGACCGGCTCGGTGGCCGCGCTGCTGGGTGAAATCGGCGTACCCACTACCGTGATGCGCGGCTTCGCCGTGATTTCGCGCGCTGCCGGACTGGTGGCGCATATCGTCGAGGAGCAGAACAGCCCGTCGGGTCGTTTCATCTGGGACACGATCGAACACGCGATACCTTTTGTCGGCGATAACGACGCAGGGAGCAGCAAATGACGGGCAAGACGCAAGGCAACACAACACCACGCGAGGCAGCCCTGGTCACTGGCGGCAGCCGCGGCATCGGTCGCGCGGTGGTCGAGCGGCTGATCGAAGACGGCATGCATGTGGTGAACTTCGATCTGAACGAACCGGCCAGCGATCCCGGCGAACATGAGAGCTTCACCCGCGTCGACGTGTCTGACGAAGCCGCTTTGCGCGAAGCACTGGCGCAAGCCGTAGCCCAGCGCCCCATCACCCGGCTGGTCAACAACGCCGGCATCGTGCGTCCGGCGACGATCGACCACACGACCGCAGCCGATCTGCACGCGGTGATGGCGGTCAACGTGATGGCGGCGATTGTCTGTACGCAGGCCTTGCTGCCGGCCATGCGTGCCGCGCATTTCGGGCGCATCGTCAACATCTCGAGCCGCGCGGCACTGGGCAAGGGCGAGCGTATTTCGTATGCGTCGAGCAAAGCCGCCATTCATGGTCTGACCCGCACGCTGGCGCTGGAAGTGGCGGCAGACGGCATCACCGTCAATGCGATCGGCCCCGGGCCGATTGCCACCGAGTTGTTCGAACGGGTGAACCCGCCCGGCGCGCCGCAGACGCAACGCATTCTGGACGCCATTCCGGTGCGGCGCATGGGCACGCCCGACGACATTGCGCACCAGGTCGCCTCGTTCCTGGACGCACGCGCGGGTTTCACGACCGGACAGGTGATCTATGTCTGCGGCGGCATGACGGTGGGACTCGCGCCATGAGCACGGAACGGCCCACGGCCTTGCCGACCGACCTGAGCGGCCGTGTCGTTTTCGTGGCCGGCGCCGGCTCGGCCGGCCCGGGCTGGAGCATCGGCCGAGCGTCCAGCGTCACCTATGCGCGCCTGGGCGCACGGGTATGTGTGATCGACCGTGACGCGGACTCGGCTGCCGAGACAACGGCGCTGATCCACGCTGAAGGTGGCACAGCCGAAACCTTTGTCGGCGATGTAGCGATTGAGACCGATGTGACACGGCTGTTTGCGCAAGCGCGTGAACATTTCGGTGGAATCGACGTGCTGCACCACAACGTGGGCATTGGCAAGACCGGCGGCCCGATGGAGACCAGCGCCGACGACTTCGACCGTATCCACAGCGTCAACGTGCGCAGCATGTTGCTGGCGATGCAACAGGTGCTTCCCGGCATGGTGGAACGTGGTCGCGGCGCCATCATCGCGATCTCGTCTGTTGCCGGCATGCGCTACCTGGGGTATCCGCACCTGGCCTATGGCGTGACCAAGGCCGCGGTCACACAACTGACTCGCCAGGTTGCGCAGCAGTATGCACCTCATGGCATCCGCGCCAACACCGTGGTGCCAGGACTCATCGACACGCCGCGTATCGCCACCACCGTGGCCAAGATGTTCAGTGACACCAGCCTGGAGGAAGCCCGCCAGGCCCGGGCCCGCCAGGTGCCGATGGGACACATGGGAACGGCCTGGGACGTGGCCCATGCCTGCGCCTTTCTGGCGTCGGACGCGGCAGCCTACATCACCGGCACCGAACTGGTGGTAGACGGAGGGATTACGGGCAAATTCGTCTAGGGCCTGTTAACACAAACCGCGAAGTCCATCGGCGACCAAAACGAAGCTGAGGAAGCCCAGGAACATTGCGTCGAGTTTCTCGAATCGCGAGAAGATACGTCGGAAACCCTTCAAACGCCGGAACAGCCGTTCGACTTCGTTGCGCCGCTTGTACATCTCGCGGTCATACTCCCACGGCTCAATCCGCGTCTTCAGTGGCGGTACCACGGGAATGAATCCCAGATCCAAAGCCAATTGG
>JBBQJP010000102.1:0-12507 GCA_038326025.1 Burkholderiales bacterium | reverse complement strand
TTCCGGGTGCGGGTACTTGCCGCCGAGCAGCACATAGGCCTCGCGCGCGACACGCGTCATCTCCAGTGCCTCGAGGTACAACTTGCCGGTCAGCGGGTTCAGGTCGGTCATGATGGCGCCGATGGTCGCGTAGCCGTGCATATCCGCATGCTGGGTCGCGGCCGTCTTCGCCTGCTCCCACACTTCGGGATTGGTGTCGCGCACCAGCGCCTCGGAAAAATCCGGACCGGCCAGCACGAACAGGTGCAGCGGGTTGTCGTACAGGTACTCGCAGCTCAACAAAAGGTTGCGGATCAGGATGCCCATCGGTGGCGGCTTGATGCCCAATGCCATCTCGATCGACAAGGCCGATGCGGTGGAATGCACACCACCGCACACACCGCAGGCGCGTGAACTGATGAAGGCCGCGTCGCGCGGATCGCGCCCGCGCAGAATCACCTCGTAACCCCGGAACAGGGTCGCCATGGAATTGGTTTCGATCACCTTGCGTTGCTTCAGATCGATGGTGCTGTGAAACGCCAGTGCACCGGCAACCCGGGTCACCGGATCGAAATTGAAGTCGCGCAACGGGCCGGTCTTGCCGGCAATATCCTTGAGGATCTTGTCGCGCTCGTCCAGCGAGCGCGTGGTGTACGCGTAGGGGTCGGCAACACCGGCGATCAGATGCGCATTGCCCTGTTCGTCAAACTCGATGGGCAAATTCTTGAAGCACATGGATGTTCCTTGTATGGTTCTTCTGATTACGCACCGCAGATCACTTGCCCTGGGCCACCTTGACGATCGCCGCCAGGTCCGCGTTGACGGCCAGCAAACCGGACAACAAGGTCGAAAGCCCGCCATTGATGGCACGGACATCATCGCCCAGGGGTCGGGTGTTGTCACGCACCGCGATCAGTCCGCCGGCCAGCTTGGCCAGGCTGCGCCTGGCGCCGGCCAGTGCAACGATGATGCACACCAGATACACCACCAGAACCAGCACCACCGCTGCGATGACGGCCAGCGTCAGGCCCAGCAACCAGGACGTCATGGTGCGGCCCTCCCGCGTGCCGCGCGCTCGGACAGCAGGGCCGCCATCGCGCCGGTATGGCCCTTGATATCACCGGCCGTCCGGACCATGCCATCGGCCACCGAGATCGTGTCTTTCAGGGCGCTGATAGCACCAGTATTGCCGGCAATGCCCACGCCGGCCTGCAGCATTTCGTCGAGGTAGCGGCGAATCGACAATGCCGCCAACAAGGTGCGATGCAGCAGCGCCACGGCCAGCGGCACGATGACGACCACGACAATCAGCAGCGTGAGTCCCCAGACGGCGTAGACCGCGTTGGGCAAGGAGGTACTGGCGCTCATGGCTTATTTTTCCTGTCGTGAAACGGCGTCGATGGCACCCACCAGGTGCTTGTCCACCGACACCAGACCGCCGGCAATCTGCGACAAACCGGCATTGACCTGCTGCACCTGGGGCGCCAGATGGCTGGTTTCCTTCTCGATCGCGCGCAATCCCAGCCGCAGCTTGGCCAGGTAACTGACCGGCGTGCCGCCGACCGACTCCAGCATGCGGCTGATATGCACCAGCGCGATTGCCAGCACGCCAAAGAAGACCAGCACCAGCACGGCGGTCAGAAATGTCAGAAGGACCATGGCCATTGCCTCCGTTGTCGCCTTGTCAATGTTCCAGCATGCAGTGCGGGCAACCCGGACAGCCATTGGCATGGCTCTCGATTGCGGCAGCCCCGGCATTGATCTTGAGCGCGCTGGCCAGAATATCGGCGGCAACGGCGTTGGTGGCGTACAGCGCCGGAATATGCACCGTGTTGTTGGCCACCCGCTGCCCGACGTCCCAGATCCGCGCGACATGGCCATTGATGACGCCGGCGCTCTGGTGGATCAACCACAGCAGCGCTGCGACGACCAGACTGACGACCAACCCAAGCGCCAGCGACATCCACCAGATGAACTGAACCGCCTGTTGCGCTGCTGCCTGTGCTTCCATGGTGATTGGCTCCTGTGTCATGCCGCGCGGCGCTGCTCGCCGGCCGCCAATGCGTTCGCGATCGCGCCGGCATTGCCCTCGATCGCCCTGGCACCGCCCAGCAGATCCCGTGCCACCTTGTTGGTGGCGTTGAGTTGCCAGATCGGTTTGGTCTGTTGCTCGATGTCCTGCACCACGTCCAGCGCGGTTGCCGCCAACTTGGCGATGCTGCGGGCCAGCACGATGATGGCGATCAGCAATACCGCGGCCGCAACGACGATGGCGCCGCCTATCGTGAGCCAGATGGTCCACCACTGGTAGATTTCCTGTGCACTCATTCCGATGACTCCTGCTCGATGCGCTTCTTGACCTCGCCGACGACGGCGTGGCCGCTGGCCTGCAACTGCTGCTGGCGCGACGACGCGGGAGAAAACGCGCCTGAGTACTGCAGCTTGCGGTAGAAATAGTGCGCGGCCCGGGTCAGCGGACCCGGACTTTCCACATGGCCCCAGCCGCTGGGTATCTGTGCTGAACGGGTCCAGCGTTCGGTCAGGTTGCTCTTGCGCTGCGTGATGCGCCGCAATGGACGGATGAAACTGCCGACGATGCGGCTGGCCGTTCCAGAGACGGTGGTCCCGGGCGGTGCCTTGTAGAACGGCGCAAATGCATCCGGGAAACCCGGCATCGTGCAACCGATACAGATGCCGCCGGTGTTCATGCAACCACCGGCATGTCCAATGGCGCCGCGCGACACCATGTTGCACTGCACAACCGGACCCCAGCAGCCCAGTTCCACCAGGCATT
The DNA here is from genome assembly GCA_038326025.1 of Burkholderiales bacterium. GTDB lineage: Bacteria > Pseudomonadota > Gammaproteobacteria > Burkholderiales > Burkholderiaceae_C > CAISIP01. The sequence continues at coordinate 9,734 of JBBQJP010000102.1, read as the reverse complement.
CCTTGTCGCCATAGTTCTGCGCGAAGATGCCCTCTTCGTAATTGCCGGCGCGCACACAACCCCGGTGCACCGTATCCTGGAACATCCAGGTCGGACGGCCCAGTTCGTCGAACGCCGGCAACGGGCCCACACCGGCCAGGAACATGAGCACCGTGGCCACGGTTTCGGTGAAGTTGTCGCCGACCGGCGAGCAGCCCGGCACATTGATGACCGGCAGTCCCAGTGCACTCAGGAAGTCTTTGCCCAGGTAGTCCATCACGCCCATGGAGCCGGTGACGTTACCGGCGGCGGCCGGGACGCCGCCCCATGTCGCGCAGGTTCCGATGGCGATGACCGCCGCAGCGCCAGGGGCCAGATCGCGCAGCCAGTGCGCGGTGGGAATCGGCTGCGGGCTACCGTCGGCGGAGATGTTGGCGCCCATCGCCGACCAGTAACCACCAAATTCGGCCGCGATTTTTTCGTTGGCGACCGATCCCTCGTAGATGACCACGTAGGGGGCCCCGAGCTTGCCCTCCCTGGCCAGCCGGTACGGATGCATGAACGCCTCGCCGGCTTCGGTGGCCAGCACCGGATGGTGCAGCACCACGACCGGCAAACCGGGAATGGCGCCACTGACCAGCTGCTCGACGCTCGGATGCTGCGCCCCGACCGCCGCAATCGAACAGCCGTCGCAACTCATGCCGGCCAGCCAGAAGGCATGCACCTCGGTGATGGGTCCACTCTCGAGGCCAAACGCAGGCGTATGCGCGTTCGTGAGAGCCGTTTCGACGGGTTGCGTCATCACAGGGCCTTTTCGGAATGGGGGACCAAATTCATCATAAAGCTTGCTCTAAGGGCAAGGTCAACCAATAATTCACTGGCGGTCGACCGGCACTGCAAAAACACAAGAAGGAGCCCCCGATGGTCCGTTTCCTATTGGCGACGCTGCTGATGTTGCTGTCCGCAGGGGTTCTCGGCCAGCAGGCACCTGTTCGTGGAGGTGTCGCGGTCATCGTCGTGGCGGCCGATCCGGGCCATCTCAACCCGGCGATCTCCACCGGCTCGCATGTCCATGCCGTGGCCGATCCGATCTACAACGGGCTGGTCGACCTGGACCGCGATCTGCGCCCCCAACCCGATCTGGCGCAGCGCTGGACCGTGACCGAAGGCGGCACCGTCTACACGTTTCACCTCGCGCCGGGCGTGCGCTGGCATGACGGCACGCCATTCACGTCGGCCGACGTGAAATTCACCTTTGACGAGGTGTTGCTCAAGCACCATGCACGCACCAAGTCCGGCATCGGCAACGTGCTGGCGGCAATCGAGATACCGACGCCAGACACCGTCGTGTTCCGACTGCACAAGCCATACGGTGCGCTGCTGCAACTGCTCACCGTAACCGAAGCCGCGATATTGCCGAAACATCTGTACCAGGGAACGGATCCATTGACCAATCCGGTCAACCTCAAGCCGGTCGGCACCGGCGCCTTCAAGTTCGACTCGTACCGGACCGACCAGCAGGTGGTGCTGGTGCGCAACCCGAATTACTTCAAGCCGGGTCTGCCCTATCTGGATCGGCTGGTGATCCGGGTGATCCCGGAAAGCAATGCCCAGACACTGGCCTTGTTATCCGGCGAAGCGGACTATCTGGGTTCTGTCAGCGCACCGGACGTGGAGCGACTGCGCGCGCGCCGTGACCTGACAACCGCCCAGACATCGTTCGGCACCGGCGGCGGCAACTGCATCCTGACGCTGAGTTTCAACCTGGAGCGTCCTGCCATGGCCGACCTGCGGGTCCGCCAGGCCATCGCGCTGGCCTCCGACCGGGCGCAAATGTTGCGCGACGTGCAGTTCGGCCTGGGCAAGGTCGCCGCGGGACCGATCTCCTCCGGCCTGACCTGGGCCCATGCTGCGGGCAGCCTGGACATGTACGCGACCGACGTGCGGCGGGCAAACGAACTGCTCGACGCGGCCGGCCTCAAGCCCGGCTCCGACGGCGTGCGGCTGACCATCGACATCCTGCATTTCCCGACCTTCAGCCGCGTCGGTGAAGTATTGCGGCTCAATCTGGCCAAGGTCGGTATCCGGCTGGTGCAAAAACCGCTGGACCGCGCCGCCTTCATCGATGCCGTGTTTGCCAAGCGCGCCTTCGACACCAACATCATTTCCTATTGCAATGGCGCCGACCCGGACGCGGGGGTACGCCGCATGTACGCGTCGGACAATATCGGCAACGTGCCCTTCTCCAATGCAGCGGCATACCGCAATCCGGAGGTTGATCGCCTGTTTGCGCTGGCCGCGCAAACCGACAACTACGATGAACGCGGGCGCCACTATGCGGCGATCCAGCGCATCGTCGCGGCCGAATTGCCCTATTGGTGGTTGATCGAGACCTCGGTCACGTCGGCCTGGCGGGCCCGTTACCAGGCGTTCCAGCCCTGGTCCGGACAGGTAGCCGAGCGCGCCTGGATACGCCCGTGACCGCGGCCCGTGCGCGCCACACTCGTCACGGTACTGCGCGCCCTGGCCTCGGGCGCGTTGGCATGGTTGCTGATCCAGTCGATCGTGTTCGCGCTGGTGCATTCCGTTCCCGGCGGACCGGCCGCAGCGCTTGCCGGTGACTTTGCCACTGCCGAGACACAGGCCGCAGTCCGGCGCAGTTTTGCGCTCGACCGCCCGGTGGCGGTTCAATACGCATCGTTCATCCTGCGCATGGGACAAGGCGACTGGGGCCAGTCGTATTATTTTCACCGCCCCGTCCTTGGCCTGATCGGGGAACGGCTGGTGCCAACCGCTGTGTTGATGCTGGGTTCGCTCGCACTGGCCATATTTGGCGGGCGCCGGCTCGGCCTGTGGGCTTCGGGGCGCGCGCGGGGTGGCACAGTGGTCGCTGCCGCTGCCGCCGTGGCGTATGCATTGCCGGTATTCTGGGTCGGCCAGCTGCTGGTGATCGGCTTCGGATTGCAACTGCAGTGGTTTCCGCTGTCCGGGCTCCGCGACCCGCGGGCCGAGCATTCCGGTTGGCGCAGCGCGCTCGATCTGGCCTGGCACGCGGCGCTGCCGATATTGACACTGGCGCTGCAGCAAACCGGATATTTTGCGACCATCGTTTTCACGAAGGCACGCATGGAGCTTGGCAAGGGTTACGTGCGCGCGGCACAGTCGCGCGGCATTTCGAACCGCAACATCCTGTGGGGCCATGTGGCGCGCAATGTCCGGCCGCAACTGGCGACTGCGGCACTCAGCCGTGTCGGCATGTTTTTTACCGGCGCCGTACTGGTCGAGACCTTGTATGCATGGCCGGGGCTGGGCCGGTTGCTCGCATCCGCCATCCTCAACCGCGACCACCCGGTACTGCTGGGCGTGTTCGGATTGATCACGCTGACGGTGATCCTGTGCAGCGTGCTGGCCGATTTGGCCCAGGCGCGACTCGATCCCCGCATCGCCGACGCGAGGCCGTCATGAAACAACCGGGCAACGGGCGCAATCCGCTGCGGCTGTTCGGTGCCGCGGTGTTTGCCTTGCCGCTGTTGCTGGTACTGCTGGCACCGTGGTTGTTTACCGGCGATCCCCGCACGCCCAGCGGCGCGGCGTTTCTGGCACCGTCCTGGGACCACCCCATGGGTACCGACGACCTGGGCCGCGACATGCTGGCCGCGTTGGCCCATGGCGGACGCGCCTCCATGTGGTCGAGTGGTCTGGTTGCCGTGGGGGCCTCGGCACTGGGAGTTCTGGCCGGCGTGACGGCCGGCCTGGCCAACCCCTGGGTCGACCGCCTGATCCTGCGCCTGGTCGACGTCAGCCAGATCGTGCCGCGGTTTTTCCTTGCGCTGCTGGCCAGTGCCTGGCTCGGGCCCGGATGGGTGCAACTCGCCATCATCCTGATCCTGACCGGCTGGGCGCCGCTGGCGCGTCAGGTACGTGCCGAGGCACGGTCACTGCGCAACGCGCCATTTGTCGAGGCGGCGCTGGTGCTCGGCGCCAGTCCGGCCTCGGTTGCGCGCCGCCATCTGGTACCGCTCATGTTGCCGCTGGCATTGCCGCATCTGCCGCTGATTTTCGCCAGCGCCCTGCTGATCGAGGCCGGTCTGTGTTTCCTTGGCGCGGGCGACCCGAACCGGCTCAGCTGGGGCATCCTGGTGCAGACCGGGCAGACCCATGCATTGCGCGCCTGGTGGCTGGCGCTGTTCCCGGGCCTGGCCCTGGCCATGGCGACCGCAGGCCTGACCTTGTTGCGCGCCACCTGGGACTCGGACCAGGGTGCCCCGCATGGACTCAATGCCTAAACGCAGTTGCATGGACGCAGCAATGCGCCACAGATACAGCCCGCCGATCGTTCACGCGGGGTGGACAGCAAGGCCAGATGGCGCACCGACAAGTCGTCGACGCGCCCTTGCAGCAGGCTCAGTTGCAGGTACATGTCGCGCAGTTTTTCATCCATCAGCGCCAACAGATGGGAGCGCAGATTGGCGCCCTGCCCGGTACCCAGCAGATCCTGCAGTTCATGGATGCTCAGACCCAGGCGCCGCAGGTCCACCACCAGTCGCGCCTTGCTCACCGCCGCATCATCGTAAAGCCGATAGGCAGATGCACTGCGCCCGGGTGCATCGAGCAGTCCCACGCGCTCGTAGAACCGCAGTGTCTTGGTGCTGGTACCCAACAGGGTGGCCAGCTTGCCAATTTGAATTCCGTCCTGCGTCATGTGTCGTAGCGCCTGCGGTGTCGGATCGATTGCCGATTTTTTTCATCCTAGCATGCAGGCCGCCACGGCATCGGCGAGGGCTGGTTGTTCCTGCCATTCCCGGCGTTGCCTGATCCTGCGCCGTGCCCGACGTGCCATCCGCATCCGCATCCGACACCGGCCCGGCATGCGCAGCGTGGCGTACCGAACGGATTCGACTTTCGGGCATCGTGCAGGGCGTCGGCATGCGGCCCTGGGTCTACCAGTTGGCGACGCAACGCCGCATGCGCGGCACGGTCTGCAATGACGCTGCCGGCGTATGCATTCTTGTCAGTGCCGAGTCGGCGCTGCTGGACGACTTTGTCCGTGCACTCGGCACGCAGCCCCCGCCGCTGGCCCGGATCGAACGGATCGACCGAACGCCGGTATCGGTATCACTGGAGCCGGGCTTTCACATTGTCGACAGCACCTCGGGGCCTGCCCGCACCGGCATCACGGCCGATGCCGCGACCTGTGCCGCATGCCTGCAGGACATAGGCGATCGGGGCAATCGGCGCTGGCAGTACGCGTTCACCAACTGCACCCATTGCGGACCCCGATTTTCGATCCAGCACACGGTACCGTACGACCGGCCGCACACCAGCATGCAGGTGTTTCCATTGTGCCTGGCCTGCCAGCGTGAATATGCGGATCCGGGCGACCGGCGATTCCATGCGCAGCCCAATGCCTGCGCCGACTGCGGCCCGCAACCGTGGCTGGAACGCGCGGATGGCGCTCAGCCGACCGCCCTGGCCACAGGTGGTACGGCCATCGACGAGGCCCGGCGCCTGTTACTGGCCGGTCACATCGTGGCCATCAAGGGGCTGGGCGGATTCCATCTGGCCTGCGACGCCACCAACACCGACGCGGTGCAACTGCTGCGTACGCGCAAGCAGCGCCACCACAAACCGTTTGCGATGATGGCGCGCGACCTGCAGGTCGCTGGCCACCATTGCGTGATGTCGGAGCAGGAGCGCGTCTTGCTGCAAGGCCCGGTGGCGCCGATCGTGCTGTTGACCAGGCTGGCCGGCAGCACGGTGGCGACCGCGGTTGCCGGCCGGCACAGCCGCTACGGCTTCATGTTGCCGTATACGCCGCTGCACCATCTGCTGCTGCAGGGCGTTGACATGCCGCTGGTGTTCACCAGTGGCAACCGCTCCGACGAACCGCAATGCATCGCCAATGACGAGGCCCGCACGGCATTGGCCGGCATCGCCGATTTCCTGCTGTTGCACGACCGCGACATCATCAACCGGGTCGACGATTCGATTGCACGGGTCGACCACGACGTGACCCGTTGGTTGCGCCGCGCACGGGGCCTTGCCCCGGCCAGCCTGGCGCTACCGGCCGGATTCGACAGCGTGCCAGCCGTGCTGGCCATGGGTGGCGAACTCAAGAACAGCTTCTGCCTGTTGCAGCATGGCCACGCCACGTTGTCACACCACCTGGGTGACCTCGAGAACGCTGCAGCATGGGCGGCATACCAGGAGACCATGTCGCTGTACCAGCGCAGCTTCGACCACGCCCCAGCGGTCGTGGCGGTCGACCTGCATCCGGATTACCTGTCAACCCGACTCGGTACCGAACGGGCGCGACAACGCGGCCTGACGCTGGTACAGGTGCAACACCATCACGCCCATATCGCCGCCTGTATGGCGGAGAACGGCGTGGCGCTGCACGCGCCACCGGTGCTGGGTATCGCACTGGACGGCCTGGGCATGGGCGGCGACGGCACGTTCTGGGGTGGCGAGTTCCTGCTGGCCGACTACCGCGACAGCCGCCGCCTGGCCGCGTTCAAGCCGATCGCCATGCCCGGAGCGGCGCAGGTGATGCGCGAACCCTGGCGCATGGCCTACGCGTATCTGGCCCACTACCTGGGCGCCGAACGGCTGCTGCGCCGACATGCCGGGCTTGCATTCGTGCGCGACCTGCCGCGCGACAGCGTGGCGGTGCTCGATGCCATGCTGCGTGCCGGCTTCAACTGTCCCAAAACCAGTTCCTGCGGCCGGCTGTTCGATGCGGTTTCCGCGCTGGCCGGAATTTGTCGGGTCGCCAACTACGAAGGCCAGGCGGCCATCGAGTTGCAGGCCAGCATCGACCACGACTGCCTGCAGCGCGGCGAACGTTATGACATGGCCGTCCTCGCGCGGGATGACACGGGCATGTGCTGGCTCGACACCGCACGGCTGTGGCCCTTGGTGTTGCGCGACCTCGCCAATGGCTGCACGAGCGGCCAGTTGGCAGCACGTTTCCACAACGGCCTGGCGCGGGCCATCGTGGACACCGTGATCGGATTGGCGCGCCAGCATGGCAATCCATGGCAGAATCGAATTGCGTTGTCGGGGGGTGTGTTTCAAAATGACGTCGTTCTTGGCGCGGTGACCAGCGGTCTGCAAGACACCGGTCATACGGTTTATTCGCATGCGCTGGTGCCTTGCAACGATGGCGGCCTGTCACTCGGACAAGCCGTGGTGGCGGCAGCGCGATTTCGGTAATACCAACAGGAAAACCATCCCTATGTGTGTATGCGTGCCGGCCCGGATCGTCAGCATCACCGATGCGGCGAATCGCCTCGCGATGGTCAGCGTGGGTGGTGCACGACGCGAAGTAAACATCTCCTGCATCGTCGACGAAGACCATCCGGTCGACGCATGTGTCGGCGACTGGGTGCTGATCCATGTCGGATTTGCAATGAGTCGCATCGACGAAGCGGAAGCCGCCAAGACACTGGACCTGCTGCGGCAACTCGGTGCCATCGAAGGCGAACTCGAAACCCTGCATGCCAATACGGCGCCGCCGCAGAATTGAGACCAGCCGATGGCCAGCGTCAATCCCGACCTGCAGGCGCTGTACCCATTTCTGCAACCAGAAGCACAGGAGGCCGGCACCCTGCAACAGTCACTGCAGGAATCCGTCGCGCGCAAGGTGCAGGCCAGTGTGAATGCCAAGCAGGATTTTTTTGCCCAGCATGCCACGAGCGTGATCGACGTGGCCCGCGCCATCGCAGCGGTCTACCGACAGGGCGGCCGGCTGTTCGCCATGGGCAACGGTGGTTCGAGTTGTGACGCCGCGCATCTGGCCGTGGAGTTCCTGCATCCGGTGACGACCGGGCGACCGGCGCTGCCGGCGGTCAATCTGGGCGCCGATCTGGCGACCATCACTGCGGTGGCCAACGACGTCGGCTACACCCATGTATTCGTGCGGCCCTTGCTGGCCTTGGCACGCCGGGGCGATGCCCTGGTGGGCTTCTCGACCAGCGGCAACTCGCAGAACCTGCTGGCCGCATTTGCCAGCGCCCGGACCCTGGGCATGGTGACGATCGGACTGTGCGGCGGCGACGGCGGCGCGATGGCGCGCAGTGCGGATATCGACCACTGCCTGGTCGTGCCGAGTGACAGCATCCACCGGGTGCAGGAAACCCATGTGTTGATTTACCACATCCTCTGGGACCTGGTACATACGCTGCTGGCAGACCAGCGTGGCGGCTTGCATGCCGGTGCGGCGCCATGAAATACGTCGACGAATTCCAGGACCCGGTGCAGGCCCGTGGACTGCAGGCAAAGATTGCCCGGCTTGCCGACACACTGGCCAATGGGCGGTCACACCCGCTGCAGGTCATGGAAATCTGTGGTGGACACACCCATACCATCTTCAAGTTCGGCATCGAGGCGATGTTGCCGGAATCGCTGGAGTTGGTGCACGGGCCCGGTTGTCCGGTTTGCGTGCTGCCGATGGGCCGGGTCGACGACTGTGTCGCGCTGGCGGAGAATCCCGCCGTGATTTTTGCAACCTTCGGCGACGCCATGCGCGTGCCGGGTTCGCGCAAGAGCCTGCTGCAGGCACGCGCCGACGGCGCCGATGTGCGCATGGTGTATTCGCCGCTCGACGCCCTGCAGCTCGCACGGGACAACCCGTCGCGCGAGGTCATCTTTTTTGCGCTGGGTTTCGAGACCACGATGCCCAGCACGGCGTTCACGGTGCTGCGCGCGGAGGCACAAGACGTGCGCAACTTCTCCTTGTTCTGCAATCACATCACGATTGTTCCGACCGTCAAGGCGGTGCTGGACTCGCCGGAACTGCGGCTCGACGGATTCCTGGGGCCGGGGCATGTCAGCATGGTCATTGGTTCCTGGCCCTACCGGTTCATTGCCGAGCATTACCACAGGCCGGTCGTGGTGGCGGGCTTCGAACCGCTGGACATCCTGCAGTCGATCTGGATGGTGCTGCTGCAATTGGCCGAGGGGCGTTGCGCGGTGGAAAACCAGTATCTGCGCGCGGTGCCCGAACAGGGCAACCCCCAGGCGCTGGCCGCCATTGCCCAGGTGTTCGAGCTGCGTGAATTTTTCGAGTGGCGCGGCTTGGGCTCGATCGACCATAGCGGCGTGCGCATGCGCGAGCGTTTCGCGCGCTTCGACGCCGAGCGCCGGTTTTCGGTGCCGAATCTGCAGATTGCCGACCCCAAGTCATGCCAATGCGGCGAGGTGCTCAAGGGCGTGATCAAACCCTGGCAATGCAAGGTGTTCGGAACCGCATGCACACCGCAAACACCGATTGGCGCCTTGATGGTGTCATCCGAAGGCGCGTGCGCCGCCCAATACAGCTATGCCCGCATCAATGTCACGCGTGCGCAGCGTAGCATGACTGCGCCGCCATGAGCCCATCGGACCTGGCCGCCAACCGGTCCCCTGCGGGCACTGGCGCGACGACCGGCCCGACCATCACGATGGCGCATGGCGGCGGCGGCAAGGCGATGAAGCAGTTGATCGACGATGTGTTTGTCGCCAACTTTCGCAATCCGATGCTCGATGCGCTGGAAGACCAGGCCCGAGTCGATCTGGCTGCGCTGTGCACACACGGTGACCGGCTCGCGTTCACAACCGATGCCTATGTGGTACATCCGCTGTTTTTCCCGGGGGGCGACATCGGCAGCCTGGCGGTGAACGGTACCGTGAACGACCTGGCCGTGGGTGGCGCGCTGCCACTCTACCTGAGCTGCAGCATGGTCATCGAAGAAGGCCTTCCGATCGACACCTTG
>JBBQJP010000101.1:0-12626 GCA_038326025.1 Burkholderiales bacterium | reverse complement strand
GAGGCCACCCGCAAGCAGCTCGACCGCGGTGCCCGCGTGACCGAACTGCTCAAGCAGGCGCAGTACAGCCCGCAGCCGATCGCGCTGATGGCCTCCACTCTGTTTGCCGTCAACAAAGGGTTCATGGACGACATCGACGTCAAGAAGATCCTGGCGTTCGAGCATGGTCTGCATGCCTACCTGAAAGACAAGCACGCGGCGCTGCTGACGAAATTGAACAAGGACAAGGCGATGGACAAGGATGCCGAGGCAGAACTGTCGGCCGCTACTGCCGCGTTCAAGAAGTCTTTCGCCTGATACCGGTTTGATGGCACGAGCGTCCAGAGGCAGGAGTCACTATGGCAGCAGGTAAGGAGATTCGCGGCAAGATCAAATCGGTGGAAAACACCAAGAAGATCACCAAGGCCATGGAGATGGTTGCCGCTTCCAAGATGCGCAAGGCGCAGGAGCGCATGCGTGCGGCCCGTCCCTATGCCGAGAAAATCCGCAATATTGCGGCCAATCTCGGCAAGGCCAATCCCGAGTATGTGCACCCATTCATGCGCACCAACGAGGCCAAGGCGGCCGGTGTGATCGTGGTGACCACCGACAAGGGCTTGTGTGGCGGCATGAACACCAACGTGTTGCGTATCGTCACCGGCAAGCTGCGCGAATTGCAGTCGGGCGGCACGGCAATCAGCGCGGTTGCCATTGGCAACAAGGGACTGGGGTTCCTGAACCGCATCGGTGCCAAGACCGTGGCGCACGTGACCCAGCTCGGTGACACACCGCATCTGGAGAAGCTGATCGGTCCGGTCAAGGTGCTGCTCGACGCGTATGCCAAGGGCGAGGTCAGCGCGGTCTATCTCAGCTACACCCGTTTCATCAACACGATGAAGCAGGAGCCTGTGCTGGAGCAGTTGCTGCCGCTGTCAGCCGCCAGGATGGAAGCCGAGGCCAAGGCCAGTGGCCCGCATGCGGCGTGGGACTACATCTATGAACCCGACGCACAGGCCGTGATCGACGACCTGTTACTGCGGTATGTCGAAGCCATCGTGTACCAGGCTGTTGCCGAGAACATGGCGTCCGAACAGTCGGCGCGCATGGTAGCCATGAAGTCTGCCACCGACAACGCTGGCAGCGTGATCGGTGAACTCAAGCTGATCTACAACAAGACCCGGCAGGCTGGCATCACCAAAGAACTTTCAGAAATCGTGGCCGGTGCGGCTGCGGTTTAAACCCGATTAATTTGTTGGAGCAAAAACGATGGCTCAAGAGAACTCACCAGTGAACGCAGGCGTTCAGGGCAAGATTGTTCAGTGTATTGGCGCGGTGGTCGACGTGGAGTTTCCACGTGATCAGATGCCCCGGATCTACGACGCGCTCAAGATGGACGGTTCGACGCTGACGCTCGAAGTCCAGCAGCAGCTCGGCGATGGCGTGGTGCGTACGATTGCGCTGGGTTCCTCCGACGGCCTGCGCCGCGGCATGATGGTCAAGAACACCGCCAATCCGATCATGGTGCCAGTGGGCAAGGCCACACTGGGCCGCATCATGGACGTGCTGGGTGCGCCGATCGACGAGCGCGGTCCGGTAGCAAGCACGCAGACTGCGTCCATCCACCGCAAGGCGCCGGTGTACGACGAGCTGAGCCCGTCGCAGGAACTGCTGGAAACCGGCATCAAGGTGATCGACCTGGTCTGCCCGTTCGCCAAGGGCGGCAAGGTGGGCCTGTTCGGTGGTGCCGGTGTGGGCAAGACCGTGAACATGATGGAACTGATCAACAACATCGCCAAGGCGCACAGCGGCCTGTCGGTATTTGCCGGTGTGGGTGAACGTACCCGCGAAGGCAATGACTTCTATCACGAGATGGCCGACTCCGGCGTCGTGAACCTGAAGAACCTCGAAGAATCCAAAGTGGCCATGGTCTACGGCCAGATGAACGAGCCCCCGGGCAACCGTCTGCGCGTGGCCTTGACCGGCCTGACCATCGCCGAGTCGTTCCGCGACGAAGGCAAGGACGTGCTGTTCTTCGTCGACAACATCTACCGCTACACGCTGGCCGGCACCGAAGTGTCCGCGCTGCTGGGCCGTATGCCTTCGGCCGTGGGGTACCAGCCGACGCTGGCAGAAGAAATGGGCCGTCTGCAGGAACGCATCACGTCGACCAAGATCGGCTCGATCACCTCGATCCAGGCAGTGTACGTGCCAGCCGATGACTTGACCGACCCGTCGCCTGCCACCACTTTTGCCCACCTCGACTCCACCGTCGTGTTGTCGCGTGATATCGCCGCGCTGGGCATCTACCCGGCCGTGGACCCGCTGGACTCCACCAGCCGCCAGCTGTCGCCGCTGGTTGTCGGTGAAGAGCACTACAACACCGCCCGTGCGGTGCAGGGCACGCTGCAGCGCTACAAGGAACTGCGCGACATCATCGCGATTCTGGGCATGGACGAGCTGGCCCCTGACGACAAGCTGGCTGTGGCCCGCGCGCGCAAGATCCAGCGTTTCCTGAGCCAGCCGTTCTTTGTGGCCGAGGTGTTCACCGGTTCGCCAGGCAAGTATGTCTCGCTGGCCGAGACCATCCGCGGCTTCAAGATGATCGTGAACGGCGAGTGCGACCACTTGCCCGAGCAGGCCTTCTACATGGTGGGCACGATTGACGAAGCCTTCGAGAAAGCCAAGAAGATGGCCTGAGGGCCAGTTCTTGCTGATTGAACGAAAAAGGAAATCCCATGGCAACAACGATGCGCGTCGACGTGGTGAGTGCGGAGGAGTTGATCTTCTCCGGCGAAGCCAAGTTTGTGGCGCTGCCCGGTGAAGTGGGCGAACTCGGCATCCTGCCGCGCCACACGCCGCTGATCAGCCGGATCAAGGCGGGCTCGGTGCGAATTGAAATGGCCGATGGCACCGAGGAATTCGTGTTTGTCGCCGGTGGCATTCTCGAAGTGCAACCTGATGGCGTGACCGTGTTGTCCGACACTGCCGTGCGCGGCAAGGATCTGGACGACGAGAAAGCCAACCAAGCCAAACTGGCCGCGGAAGAAGCACTCAAGAACGCCAAGAACGACATCGACATTGCGAAGGCCACATCCGAACTCGCGGTCATGGCCGCGCAGATCGCCGCCTTGCGCAAATACCGGCAGAAACGCTGATCCGGCGTCTCCACCAAAGGGTCCGCATGGATCCGCTCTGAAGGCCCCTCGCTTCGTGCAGGGGCTTTTTTGTTGCCGTATTCCCGGCCGTGACCGCGCGTAAGGCCTGTCAGCCCAGCACTGGCGTGTCCGGTAAATCGTTCGGGTTGGCTGTCGCCTCGGCCGGAAAATGGGCCACCAGGGGTGCCGACACCTCCGCCAGCGCCTGGGTCAGCCCGTCCTCGAAGTGGCCACGCGCAAAGGCCTCGCCCATGCGCCCAACCATGGCCTGCCAGTCCTGAGCCGGCACGATGGCATTGAGGCCACGATCGGCGACCAGCTCGATTTCCCGCTCGGCCAGCAGCAAATAAATCAGTACGCCATTGTTGTGGTGGGTGTCCCAGACCCGTAATGCGCCGAACATCTCGGTCGCCCGTTCGCGCATAAGCTCCGGCATTGGCGTGCGCTGGCGCAGATGCCGCCACAAATAGGCCATTGGCAATCCGGCTTCGACGAAGATGCGGACCTCTCCGGTGTGCCGTGCCTCACTGGACGCCACGCGCGAGCGCAGGCGTTCCAGCATGCCGGTGTTGATAGTGCGCCGGGTGTCAGACTCGTCGAGCCAGCGGTGCCGCAGTGTCGTGCGCAGGGTTTGCCACATGGAATGCATGCTCCTACCAACGTCCGGAGGCGCCACCGCCGCCAAAATTGCCACCACCACCGGAGCCAAATCCCCCGCCGCCACCACCACCCCAGCCGCCGCCACCGCGCCCCGCGCCCCAGCCACCCATGCCGCGGGCAACTCCGGAGCCGCCGCGAGACAGCCCCGAGCCGGCAAACAAGGCATAGGCCAGCGCCACGACCGCCGCGATTGCGGCGATCAGCACACTGGCGCTGAACAGGAAGGCCAGCGCAGCGGTGATGCCGCCGGTCGCCAGTGCGCCGACCTTGCGCCCCATGATGCTGCGCAGCACGCCGGCGCCCATCGGCAACGCGAACACGACAAACACCAGCAGATTGCTCCAGCTGCCGGAATCCACACCGCGCACCCGCGAGGCAAGATCTTTGGCGGGAGATGGCTCCGGCAGGGCTTCGCCCGACACCAACGCAGCAATTTGATCGACACCGGCCATCAGGCCGCCGGCAAAATCGCCCCCGCGAAAACCCGGGGTGATGGCGCCATCGATGATGCGTTTGGCCGCCAGATCGGGAATTGCACCCTCGAGCGTCTTGGCCACCTCGATGCGCAGCGTGCGATCATCTTTGGCCACAATCAGCAGTACACCGTCGCCCACTTCGCGGCGGCCGATTTTCCACGTATTGGCGACGCGGTTGGCGTAGCTGGCGATGTCTTCCGGCGCCGTGGTGGGCACCAACAGCACCACCACTTGCGAACCCTTTTTTGCCTCCAGTGCCGCAAGCTTGCCATCGAGCACGGCAATCTGGCTGGCGTCGAGCGTTCCGGTCTGGTCGATCACCCGGCCACTGAGCGCGGGTACCGGTAGTACCCCTTGCGCTGCTGCAGCGGACAGTCCGATTAGCGTCAGCAGCAACCCCATCGCCAACAACCGGCAACATTGGAGCCAGACGTGACTAAGGCTCGACCCGCAAAGGTCGGCCGGGCGGTTGTGTGCGAGGGTCAGCACGCGGACCTACTTCTTGTTGAAGTCCACCACCGGCGGCGCTGAAATCTGCGCCTCGTTAGCCACCGCGAAGCCGGCCTTGGGTTGGTAACCGAACACCATGGCGGTCAGGTTGCTCGGAAAACTGCGCGCGAGCACGTTGTATTCCTGGATCGACTGGATGTAACGGTTGCGCGCCACGGTGATGCGGTTTTCGGTCCCTTCAAGCTGAACCCGCAGGTCGGAAAACCCCTGGTTCGCCTTGAGGTTGGGGTCTTGCTCGACCACGACCATGAGTCGGCTCAGCGCACTGCCAAGTTCGCCCTGAGCTGCCTGGAATTTTTGCATCGCAGCGGGGTCATTCAGTGTCTCCGGGGTCACCTGGATCGACGTCGCCTTGGCACGTGCCTCGATCACCTTGGTCAGCGTTTCCTGCTCGAAGTTGGCCTCACCCTTGACCGTGGCCACGATATTGGGCACCAGATCGGCACGGCGCTGATACTGGTTGAGCACCTCGCTCCAGGCCGCCTTGGACTGCTCATCCAGCTTTTGAAAGTCGTTGTAGCCGCAGCCGCTCAGGGCCAGCACGGCGATAAGAAGTGACAACCAGCGTTTCATGGGAACCTCTTGAGGGAATATGTCTTGCGCAAATGCTGACAGTAGCATAGCTGGATCTGCCTCAAGCCGATTTCAAGGTCGCTTGCATACCGGGTCACTGGAAGGCCGGCACAATCGGGTTTGTTTCTCTTTGACCTACCGCACCATGCCGAAAGCCAGGATAGCAGCCGATTTCATGGGCGCCAGCGCTGAAGAAACCGAAGCTGCCTTCTACGAAGCCTTGCAAGCCGCCGACATCGAGTTGCTGATGGCCTGCTGGTCTGACGACGAGGATGTCGTCTGCGTCCATCCGGGCGGGCCGCGCATCGTCGGCCTTGCGGCCATTCGGTCCACCTTTGATTCCATCTTCAGCAACGGCAGTATCCAGGCCAGGCCCGAGAGCGTGCGCAAGGTGCAGGGACTGTCCAGCGCCGTACACAATGTGCTCGAGCGCGTTGACGTCATGACACCGTCCGGTCCGTCCCAAGCCTATGTGCTGGCGACCAACGTCTACCACCAGACGGAACACGGCTGGCGCATGGTGGCGCACCACGCCAGTCCTGGCAACCAGAGCGAGGTGCAGGAAATCCACGAGGTTCCGCAGGTCCTGCATTGATGCTATTGCGACAAACGGGTCACGGCGGCGGGAAGGCTTTACCATGAATTACGAGGCGCCGATCTGGCTTCCGGGTGGCAATCTGCAGACCATCTGGCCGGCGCTGTATGCGCGCCGCACGCAAGGTGGCTCGCCACGTTATCGGCGTGAACGCTGGGACACGCCGGACGGGGATTTCATCGACGTCGACTGGCTTGACGGCAGTCTGCCAAGCCCCGGCAGGCTGTCGCCGCCCGTAGAGTTGCCGCTGATCGTGATGTTTCATGGGCTCGAGGGCTCATCGGAGAGCCACTACGCCCACGCTTTTGCGGACTTCGCCGCGAGCCGGGGAGCAAGTTTTGCGGTGGCGCATTTTCGGGGCTGTGGTGGCGAGCTCAATCGGGGACCGAGGGCCTACCATTCCGGCGACTTCCAGGAGATCGACTGGATACTTCGGCGCTTTCGTGCCCTCCATCGCGGCCCGGTCGTGGCCGTGGGGGTCTCGCTGGGGGGCAACGCCCTGATGCGCTGGGTGGGTGAAATGGCGTCGTCAGCCAATGCCGTCGTCTCGGCTGTGGCATCTGTCTGTGCGCCCCTGGATCTGGCGGCCGGCGGCCACGCGATAGGTGCCGGATTCAACCGTCTGGTCTACACGCGGATGTTTCTCAATTCCATGCGACCCAAAGCCTTGCTCAAATACGCGCAACATCCCGGACTGTTCGATCGCGACGCCTTGATGCGGGCCGAGGATCTGTATGCCTTCGACAACATCTTCACCGCCCCCGTGCACGGGTTTCGCGATGCCGATGACTATTGGCAGCGGGCCTCTGCCAAGCCGCACCTGCATCGGGTCGACGTCCCGGCCCTGGTGGTCAATGCCCGCAATGACCCCTTTGTGCCGGCGTGGAGTCTGCCAGGGCCCGCGGACGTGTCCGATATGGTGACACTCTGGCAACCTGCCGGCGGTGGCCACGTCGGCTTTCCTCAGGGACGCCCGCCGGGGCACGTGCGGGCCATGCCGCAGGCGGTAGGCGACTGGCTGCTGCGCCACGCACTTTGAGACCCGTATCGCGTCGGTGCCGCCATAATGATCGGCATGGACGATATCGTCAGACAGGCTATTGCCAAATGGCCCAACGTGCCACATTGTTACGGCTGGCTGGGCCTGGACGCGCGCGGCCAATGGTTCTTGCGCGACGATGCGACGCAGGCTGCCGGACCGTTTGGCGACGGCCACCCGGAGTCGAAAGGCGCGCTGCTGCAACATGAAAAGCTGCTGGCCTTCATCGGGCGCAACTACCAGCCGGATGCGCACGGTCAGTGGTTTTTCCAGAACGGGCCGCAATGTGTCTATGTCGAACTCGAAGCCACGCCATGGATATGGCGCGTGGCGGCTGATTTCTCAGTGACCGCGCATACCGGGCAAACCGTGCGGCTTCAGCGCAGCTTTGTTGACGAAGAGGGCAAGGTCTACCTTGAAACAGACGCGGGATTCGGCCTGTTGCACACCCACGACGTGCCGATTGCCGCTGACGCCATCGAATCAGGCTTGTGGGTGCCGCAGGAGGAGCAGGCAGCGCAACTGCCGGCGCGTTTCGATTACGTCAAAAGTCCGCAGGCCCGTCACGCAGCCTGAGTGGGCGGATGCGCTGCGCGCATGGACAGTGCCCGAAAAAAAAGCCGGAAAATGTCCGGCTTATTGGTGGGCAGGGCCAAAACCCTGCAACTATTATTTCTTGGCCACTTCGCCAGCATCCGCAGCCGGCGGAGTTGCCGCCGCCGCGTCAGATGCCGCACCGGCCGGAGCGGGCGCCGCAGGTGCGGTGAATTTGCCACCGCCGGCGTTGGCCATGAATACCACGGCGCGGGAGATTTCCAGGTCGTCAAAATCGCCACCCGCCTGCGCACCCATGGCGCCTTTGCCCTTGAGTGCGGAGTTGACCAGCGCCTCGAGGCCGGTTGCGATACGCGCGCTCCATGCGCCGGCATCACCGAGCTTGGGAGCACCTGCGACGCCCGCGGCATGGCAGGTTACGCATTGCACCTTGTAGACCTCTTCGCCGCTCTTGCGTTCGCGGTTGGCGTCGCGAATCTCGACCATGCCGACCTTCTGGAGGCGTTCGGCGATTGATCTTTCGACGTTGACCGAGCCGGCCGCGGGCTTGTTGCCCGAGGTGACGTACGCCACCAGTCCGATGATGATGAAGATCGGGGCGACAAAGGAGAAAAACACCGTCACCAGCAATTGCTTGGGGGTCTTGATCGGTCCCGTATGGTCTTCTTCGTGGCTGGTGTCGCTCATGGTGTCCTCAGAATGGATGGCGCGTCTCAAAACAACGGGGGATTATAACGGTCGGCCCTGCACGATCGGCTTCGGTACCGGGTGGCCGGTCCGAGCTTTGCATCACGGCCGGCGCGCTGCGACGGGCGAAGCCGCGCCCTGTCGTCAGCGGGCGATGGATTCGTCCCGTGACCGCGGATCGTCCGGGTCGTAGAGGACCGCACCGGTTCCCACGCCCACCCCTACGCGCGCGTTGCCAGCGCCGGTGCTCGCACCCACACCGACCCCGCCGGTCACCTGCCCCCTCTGGCTGACACCAACACCTGCACTGACAGGTCCGCGTCCGGCCGACACGCCCGCATTCACGCCGCCGCTGCCCACACCGACACCGATGGAAATGCCGGGTACGACCGGAATGCTGATACCTAATCCGCCGCCCACCGAGCCGCAGCCCGCCAGCAGGGCGGCCAGGCAGATCGTTGCGAAAGTACGTGACATGGTAATTTCCTTCCTGCCAGGTGTTGGGTCCGGGCCGCCCTCGCACAACCGGGATGGTGGTGGCGCAGACACCTTAACGTTACACGCGATAGTGTTGTGCAACACACCATGCTACCAATCCACACAAATGCGCCGCACGCCCGGCGCAATTGGAGTCCGCGCCCGTGGTCACGACGCGGACGCCACGGGCGCGATGTGCAGCCTGGTCGCGCACCACCCCTATTGTCAGAAACGAAACCGCCCCAACCTTGCCGATATATGGTCACCGCCAGGTTGCATAGAATCCGTTTGTCGCCAGAGTGACAAACGCCCGTGACCTTTCAACTCTCCATCCTCTCCGTTGATGAACGACAAACTTCATACTTCCGTGACCAGGCACCAGACCCAGGTTGAACTGGATGTGCACAGAGCCCTGTCTGAAGACGTTGGCTCGGGCGATCTGACAGCATCGCTGATCGACCCGCAACGCCGGACTCGCGCGCGCGTGCTGGCGCGCGACGCCGCAGTGTTGTGTGGTGCGCCGTGGGTCGAGGCCACGGTGAAGGCGCTCGACCCCACGGCGAGCCTGGTCTGGTTGGTGGGGGAAGGCGGGCGCTGCACCGCGAATCAAGTGGTGCTCGAGATCCAAGGTCAGGCTCAAGCCTTGCTCAGCGCCGAGCGGACGGCGCTCAATTTTCTGCAGCTGCTCAGTGCGGTGGCCACACACACGGCGCAATATGTAAGCGCGGTCAGCGGCACGCAGGCGCAGATCGTGGATACGCGCAAGACCTTGCCCGGACTGCGCCAGGCGCAGAAATATGCGGTGCGCACCGGTGGTGGGGCCAACCACCGCATGGGCCTTTTCGACGCCGTGTTGATCAAGGAAAACCACATCGCGGCCGCTGGCGGCATCACGCAGGTGCTGGCCCGGGCCGCCGAAGTTGCTGCGCGCGCGGCCTTCGTCCAGATCGAAGTTGAAACTTTGGAGCAGTTGCGTCAGGCGCTCGACGCGGGGGCGTCGATGATCCTGCTCGACAACATGTCCCTGGACACGCTGTTGCAGGCTGTACAACTCAACGCCGCGCGTGGTGCAGGCAAGGCGGTGCTGGAAATATCCGGTGGTGTCACGCTCCAGAGCGTGGCGGCGCTCGCCCGTACCGGCGTTGACCGCATTTCGGTGGGCGCACTGACCAAAGACATCAAGGCAGTCGACTTTTCGATGCGATTCGAGGACCTGGCATGAACGCGCGCATCCATGTCGAATACGCGCAGCCGGCGTGCGACACGCGCGTGGCCTGGGCCCGGGTTCCGCCGGACCTGTCGCAGCTTGAACGCACAGCGCTGCGCGATAGGGCGCGCCAACTGCTTGCCGACAACAACGCCGCGCTGGTGGCGCACTATTACGTGCATCCGGATCTGCAGGACCTTGCCGAAGAGACCGGCGGTATGGTGAGCGATTCGCTGGAGATGGCCCGGTTCGGGCGCGACCACGCCGCGCAGACCCTGGTGGTGGCCGGCGTGCGCTTCATGGGCGAGACTGCCAAGATCCTGTCGCCGGACAAGCGTGTGCTGATGCCCGATCTGGACGCCACCTGTTCGCTGGACCTGGGTTGTCCGATCGACGTATTCAATACTTTTTGCGATGCCCATCCCGACCGCACCGTCGTTGTGTATGCCAACACCAGCGCGGCCGTGAAGGCGCGTGCAGATTGGGTGGTCACGTCCAGTTGCGCGCTGGAAATTGTTCAGGCCCTGGCAGACCAGGGGCAAAAGATATTGTGGGCGCCGGACCAGCACCTGGGCAACTATGTCCAGCGCCAGACCGGCGCCGACATGGTGATGTGGAACGGCAACTGCATCGTGCATGACGAATTCAAGGCGTTCGAGTTGTCGATGTTGATGCGCGAGTTTCCCGGCGCCAAGGTCCTGGTGCATCCGGAATCGCCAGCAGACGTCGTCGCCCTGGCCGACGTCGTTGGCTCCACGGCCGCCATCGTGCAGGCTGCCGGCGACTTGAGCGCGAGCACCTTCATCGTTGCCACCGACAGCGGCATGATGCATGTACTGCGCAAACGCCATCCGGAAAAAATCTTCATCGAGGCACCGACCGCCGGTAACAGCGCTACGTGCAAGAGCTGCGCCCAGTGCCCGTGGATGGCCATGAACGGGCTGGCAGGCCTGGTCAAGGTGCTGGAGACCGGAGGCAACGAAGTGCTGCTGGACGTGGCGCTGGGTCAACGCGCCAAGCTGCCGATCGACCGCATGCTGGCATTCACCGCAGGTTTGAAGGCGGGCAAGACGGCCGGATCGCTGGTGCCTAACATCGGGGCGGCCTGAGGTGACCACGTCGTCAGGGTCTTGATTAGGGTATTCCAGCAGCTCGTGTGAGGCCACGGCTACAATCCGTGTCGTTGCGGCTGTAGCTCAGTGGATAGAGTATTGGCCTCCGAAGCCAAGGGTCGTGGGTTCGATCCCCGCCAGCCGCACCAGTACTGAATTGAGCGTTGATTTATCAACGGTTTTTTCATTTATGGGCACTTGCTGTGTCACCTAGCTTTTCTTCGCGTAGGCCAGGCGTCCGCTGATCCTGTATCAACAGGTCGTGTTCTGGCCAGCGCCGGCTACTTGATCGACACGGGTGACAGCGCGCGCGTCAGGCTCGCCTCGCCGCGACCGTACTTCGCCGCGCTGTAGTCGGCTAGCGTGTCTTGGCGCGCGGTCGCAAGCAGTTGGCTGGCCACCTGGATGGGTGTGGCGGATCGAAATTTGCTGCCCAGGATCGCCGCATAACCGGTGATCACCGGAGCGGCGAACGACGTTCCGTACAGCCCGGTCTTGCTGCCTTCGACCCCCACCACCAGGAACTGATTCTGCACGGTCTCGTTCGAACCGGCATAGTTGGAGTACGACGCCAGAGTCGCCGGACGGGAGGTGCTGCCGTTGCTGCTAAGCGCCCCGACGAAGATCGCCGACTTCGTGCCCTGCAGTGCGAGGTTAAGGTAGTCGACCTTGCCGGCCGTGGTGGCGCTGCCAACCGCCACGGCATCGTTGCCGGCCGCCTTGGAGATCACGGCGTTGCCGTTGCTTGCGTAGCTGATGATGGAACGTTCCTGCGCGCTCCAGCCGATCTGATTGGCACGGTAACCCGCTTGCGCGTACATGCCGTAGCTGAGGTTGAGCACATTGAGGCCCGTCGCCAGCGGCACAGTCTTGCCGCTGGTGAAATCCTGCGAACGGATGGTGGCCAGGGGGGCGATCATGCTGGATTCGCGTAGCGTCCAGTCCCCATGACGTTGGTACAAAGTGCCAGTGCCCAGGTTGCCGCGCAGCAGGCTGGAACTGCGGAAATCATCGACCACGGTAATGGTGGTCTTCTGCCCCATGTAGCCGGCAGACCAGGCCGCACCGACCTCCGGGTTCATCCAGGGCTGCACAGTCTGGCTGTGGGCGGCGCCAGCAATCAGGGTCAGTGCCAGCAGCGGCATGGCGCGATGGATCGTACGGTGCAGTTTCATCATGGTGGTTCCCGGTTGAAGTAAGAATGAAGGCGTGTTAGAAAAGCAACTTGTATTCGAGCGTCACGCTGTTGCGGCCGCGCGGGCGTTCTTGCATTAGGTAATTCAGCGTATCGGCCGGAGCCATCGTGGATGCGGCGAGCCGGCAGTTGACGGCCTGTACGCCTCCGATCGCGCCGTAGTCCGCGCTACAGGGACGCTCACGCAGAGTGCCGCCCAGGATGGTCGTCGCCTTGAACGAGAAAATGGCGTTGCGCCGCGGCTCCGTGGTGAGTACGAAGCCCAGCCTCATGCTGGGCGCGATGGTGTACTTCTCGGCGCGCTCACCGGTGCCCAGGCCCCAGATCAGACCGGCGTTCGGGCTGAGCGTGGTCATCCAGGTAATGTGCGCATCGGTCCATTTGGTGCGATACCACGGGCGCATCG
>JBBQJP010000100.1:0-12908 GCA_038326025.1 Burkholderiales bacterium | reverse complement strand
GGCCTTGATTGCGCTGGCCGACAACGACACGTTGAGCATGACCCACGCCATTCTGAGCAAGCGCATGCGCAGTCTGCGTTACAGCGGCAACTCGGAGGCCAAGAACTGGGCTGCAGCGCTGGCCGAACACACGCAGATGATGAAAGCGTTGTCCCGGCGCGATGGTCCGGCACTGGCCAAGGCAATGCGCGAACACATCCAGAACACCTGGCCGCGCATCCGCGCGTCGACTCATCCCAGTTTGGCATGATCCTGCCGTATTTGAATCGTCCACGCCTTGCCGGCGATGGCACTCTTGCCTGCGCGGTGGTTGTCAGCGTTGTGTCAGGGCGCGCCGGAACTCCGCACGTTTGATCGCAAGATAGTCGTCGCGGTCGAGCTCATGCAGCTGGCGCTTGTAGCGCTCGGTCGCGGTGAACCAGGCGTTCAGGCGTTCGTCGCGCTGGCGCTCACGCGGCGACACATCAGCGGTGTCCAGCGTCACAGCGATGGCAAGGTAGTAGCGCATGGCATTGCGCTCGACCACGCCGCGCATGCCATCGACCAAACTGTCGGCCTGGGCACCTCGCCCGGGCTGGACCGAGAAGCCGACCTTGTCGCGCCCGGCCGTCAGCAAATAGGCCTTCATCGCCAACTGACCGGCAAAACCCACGTCGTAAGCATATACAAACCGGATGAAGGTGCGACCGGCATCCAGTGCCACGGCCTGCAAGTTGATCCGGTAGTTGTTGGTCGCCATCGGGCCGTTGCCTGCAAACATGGACACCTGCAGATACTGCGCAGTGGCGGCGACGGTCTGGAACGTGAAGTCAACTTGCGCGGCATCGCCCAGCTCCTGCTCAGTCTTCTTGCCAAAATGCGCTGTCACCACGCTGGTCGTAGCGCTCGATGGCGAGGCCCGACAGGATTTGGTGTTGATATGCAGCAGCAACACCTCACACCATTGCTGCGCCGTGGACAGCTGAGCACGCACCACATCCAGCGGATGGTCGACGACCGCAAACACCTCACCGGACACATGATCGCCAGTCTGCCGCGAGCGCAGTACCAGTGGACGACCGAACACACTTCGCTGCAGTTCCTGGGTCAAGCTTGCATGCTGCTCGCGCAAAACCTGGGCAGAATCCTGGGTCGCATCCTGCGCCGCATGCGCGCCGGCCGAAAACGCCAAGGCCAGCGTCAGCAGCAGGCGCCGCCAGGCGCTGACCCCGCAACGCAGGCCGGTTTTCATGGCAAACCGTTACGCGCAGGCTGTACCCATCGCGGGCCAGCCATCAGCCTTTTCGCGAACTTTTGTGATCCGTCGAAGATTGGCCACCCTTGGCGTGGGAGGCGCCCTCCTGCTCCGCTTTGCGCATGTCCGCCGCTTCCTGTTGTGATTGGGGTTTGGCAGCACGGGCAGCGGAGTCGACCTTGCCTGATTCGACGAAGTCCTTGGCGGATTCAGTGTAGCGCCGGTTGGACTCGTAGTCTCCTTCGCCCTGCACCTTGCCTTTGCCCTTGCCATCTTGGCCGACCTGCTGCTCGTCGCGCTGGCCGGATTGCTTGTTCGATTGCATTTTTTTCCCCCTGATGAACTGAATTTTGGCGGCAGGCCCCATGTCTGGCCGTCCGAATTCATGCTACGCAAGGGAGCGATCAACGCTTATCGGAAGGGGTAGCAATAACGTGTCAGACATCACCCCGTTGGCGGGTTTCCTCGACTGACCTAAACCACCAAGGGTTCTTCGTCCATCGCCTCGCACTGGTCCTCGAGCATCTGGATCTGGCCTTTCCAGTAGTCGCTTGAGCCGAACCATGGGAAATTGATCGGAAAGATCGGATCCGGCCAACGCCGCGCCAGCCAGGCGCTGTAGTGGATCAGCCGCAAGGTGCGCAGCGGCTCGATCAGGGCCAGCTCGCGCCGGTCGAAGTTGCGGAACTGCTCGTACCCGTCGACCAAAGCGCAAAGCTGGCGCTGACGCTGCTGCCGGTCGCCAGACAACAGCATCCACATGTCTTGCACCGCCGGGCCGGTCCGGGCATCGTCGAGGTCGACAAAATGTGGTCCGGGGCCTGACGCAGCTGGCACGTCGGTGGGTGTCCAGAGAATATTGCCGGGATGGCAGTCGCCATGCAGACGCAGCAGGCGGATCGACCCATCCTGCGTCCCGGACGCCTGCTGCACGAGGCTGGCATGTTTCCCCACCTTGTCCAGCGCCTGGCGCGACACCTCGGCCCAGCGCGTCTGGACATCGAGCGGAACCCGTTCGTTTTCCAGTAACCAGTCGCGCGAGGCCTCGCCAAAGGTCTGAAGGTTCAGCGCCGGCCGGTGCACAAACGCGCTGCGCGCGCCGACCGCATGAAACCGGGCCAGAAAACGACCGATCCATTCCAGCACCTCACCGTCGTCGAGTTCGGGGCCGCGACCGCCACGCCGCGGACTGACGCTGAACGCGAAGCCGCCAAAGTGATGCAGGCTCGCGCCGCCAAGCAACATCGGGCCAACCGCAGGCACCTCGGCCTCGGTCAACTCGCCGGAGAAGTCATGCTCCTCCTGGATCTGCGCGTCGCTCCAGCGTTCGGGCCGGTAAAACTTGGTCACCACGGCGCTGCCGTCTTCAAGCTGCACCTGATAAACGCGGTTCTCGTAACTCGACAAAGCCGTGAGCCGGCCGTCCCCGCGCAGGCCCACGCTATCAAGCGCATCGAGCACCTGGTCGGGTGTCAGGGTTTCGAACGGGTGAACGGTTGAGAGCGGGGGAAGAGGTGACGCCATGGAGACATTGTCGGCGGTCAATGGACCTCCCGCTGCGCAAAGGCTTATGCGCGGCCGGGACCGTACCAGCTTTTGCCAGCGCCCGCTACTGCGTCACTCGGCGGCATTCCCTACCCCCACTACGAGCGTCACCGGCGCAGCCGTCAAGGGCCCCGTCAGCGGCGCCTCTGTGACTGAGCGAAACGCGGGCACCGGTGCTGTTCTTGGCACCACGACTACCGGCCCGTCAGTGCCCATGGGGCCTCGGTACCGGTGAACCTGAACTTCTGTGTTTCAGGCAACGCTGCCGCCTCCTGCACCAGCGTTAACTCATCTCTGAACCAGACGCTCAACGACCAGCCAGTATTGAGTGGTGCGGCCAGTCTGAGTCTGAACTACACGTTCTCGCCGTGCTGCGCTGCCGGCGCGCTTGCCATCGTGCGGCAGTAACGCAGGACTGCTAAACCTGCATCGGCGGGTGCAGGCGCCTCGTTGGCCTGAGGGCGCGCTACAGTGGTGCCATGGTCAACTGGAAAAAACGCATCCGCATCCTGTCGCGCCGCGGCCTGTGGTATTCGCTGGCCCTTTGCCTGCTGATCCTGCTGCTCGGTGGCGTTGGTTTCCTTTATCTCGAACCGCAGACGCCGACCTTGAACGAGGCCATGTGGCTGGCGTTCACGACCGCCGCAACCGTCGGCTACGGCGATCTGGTACCCACTACGCTGGCGTCGCGGGCATTCGCCGTACTGGTAGTGATCCTCGGCCTGGCCGTGTTGTCGCTGGTGACCGCCTCACTGGCGGCGATCTTCGTGGAAACCGAAGAACGCCAGATCGAACGTGACCTGATGCAGGAAATCGGCGCCTTGCGCGCAGAAGTCCGCGCGCTGCGGGCCGAGGTCAAGGCCGCAGTGGCATCGTCCGACACCCCCCATCGCTCCGACGCCTAGAAAACGCAACCGGCTCAGGGCCGCATCGACACGATGTGACCGATCCGCGCATCGGCCTTGCCAGCGAGCACCTCGCGGTACACCGCCAGCGCCTGCTCCGCTCCGCGGTGGTGTCGCACCAGCAACCACGGAGACTTCGCATCGGACACGCGCTCCACCAGCGCCCGCCACGCGGCGATCAGTCGCTCATCGAGCACAGCGGCGCCCCATTCGATTGTGCGCCTCTTGATCTGCGCCGGCGCAAAGAACAATGTGGCCTTGGGTCCGGGCAGGTTTTTCGCGCCACCCAGTTCCGCTACGTGTGTGCCTCCGATGGCACAGCTATAGGCCAGTTGCGCAAAACGCGTGTGTACGGCCAGGCGCAATAACGCATTGCCGGCAAAGTCGATGTAGATGCAGCGCGTGTCGGCGGGCAAGGTATCGATCTGGTCGTAGGTCAGCACCCGGTGGTAACAGCCCAGACCCTCGCAGAACACCTTGTTCGCAGCCGATGTCAGGCCGATCACTTCGATGCCTTTGCGCTGCGCCAGCATGAAGGCGGTGCCATAAGCCGTCTTGCTCGATGCGCTGGACAACAGCATCACCGCAGCTTGTCCCTTATCGCGGGCACCGAAGAAATCGTTGTCGGCGAGAAAGTCATCGATTAACCAGGACGTGGTGAACAAGGGGCGCAGCAGCGCCTGCAAGTCCTCGGTATCGGCCCGATAGAACGGGTCGCATGCGCAGCGCTGGCAGCGGTTGTAGACGGCGTGCAGTTCGGCGCGGTGCGCGCTGGCGTCGGAGAATCCCTCGGGAGATAAACGGGTTGGCGCCAGCACCACGGTTTGCGCCATCGGAAAATAACCATACAGGCGTTCGCCGACCGCCACGCCCGGGTGGCAACTCTGCACGACATCGCCAAATCCCCACACAGGCACGATGCCCTGGCCCTCCTCCCCTGAAGGGAAAAAGTCCCAGTAATGCATCGCGTCACCGAACACCGCATAGGTGATGTTGTTGGCGGTGAGCGCAAACCGTTCGACGGCGACACGCACCTGGCCATCGGCCAGTGCCACCTCTTGCACATCGCCCAGTCGGGCACGCGAGATATCGGTCTTGTCGACCAGCAGTCGGGTGAGGGTCATGCGCGCAGCCTACATCAAATCCAGCCGAAAGAGGTCACGCAAGGCGGAACGTCACCTCGATATTGATGCGCATGAAACAGGCGCACGCAGCCCTGCGATCAGGGTTTCCGGCATGGCGCATTAAAGAGCCCTCCTTAGAAATCAGCCGAAAAAGTGAACTATGGTCGGGGTATACGGTCCCCAACGCCCATGGCATGCCACCATGTTTCAGTCGGGGACCCTCGACAGGAGGCGACTGGTTTATGTTCGACTACATCATCATCGGCGGCGGATCTGCCGGCTGTACCCTGGCGGGTCGCCTGAGCGAAGACCCCGATGTCACCGTGGCGCTGCTCGAAGCCGGTTCGGCCGACAGCAACGTGCTGATCCACTGCCCGGCCGCCATTGCGCTGCTGGCCAAGACCCAACAGGCGAACTGGAACTATGAGACCGTGCCCCAACCCGGCCTTAACGGCCGCCGTGGTTATCAGCCACGGGGCAAGGTGCTGGGGGGTTCAAGCTCCATCAACGCGATGATTTACCTGCGCGGGCAGCCGACCGACTATGACCAATGGGCCTCGCAGGGTAACGCTGGATGGGCGTACCAGGATGTACTGCCCTACTTCAAGCGCGCAGAGAACAACGAACGTGGTGCCAATGAATGGCACGGCACCGGTGGTCCGCTCAACGTCAAGGACCTGCCCACGCCCAACCGGTTCAGTTCGCTATTTGTGCAGGCAGGCGTACAAGCAGGGCTGCAGAACAATCCGGATTTCAACGGCCCTGCGCAAGAAGGTGTGGGGCTCTACCAGGTCACGCACAAGAACGGGGAACGGTTCAGCGCTGCCAAGGCGTATCTGACTCCGCATCTGACGCGCCCCAACTTGCAGGTATTCACTGGCGCGCTGACGACCCGCATCCTGCTCGAGCGAAAGCGGGCCGTGGGTGTCGAGTTTCTGCATGACGGGGAACTCAAGCAACTGCGTGCCACGCACGAAGTGCTGTTGTGCGCCGGAGCGCTGCAGTCGCCGCAGATCCTGATGTTGTCCGGCGTCGGCCCGCATGCGCATCTGCTGGAGAACGGCATCGCCACCTTGCACGCGCTGCCCGGTGTCGGTCAAAACCTGCAGGACCATCCGAACGTGGTGATCAACACCAGCGTGCCGCAAGGCCGCGAGCTGATGGGTATTTCGTTCTCGGGTGCGCTGGATGCCATCAAGGGCATATTTGAATGGCGCCGGCATCGTACCGGCATGCTGACAAGCAATATCGCGGAGGCCGGCGGGTTCATTCGCAGCGCGCCCGACGAGGCCATGCCCGACCTGCAGCTGCATTTTGTGGTCGGGGTCCTGGTCGACCACGGGCGCAAAACCGTACTCGGCCATGGCCATTCCTGTCATGTCTGCGTGTTGCGACCGCGCAGCCGCGGCAGTGTCCGGCTTGAAAGCAAGGATCCGACGGCAGCGCCGCTGATCGATCCGAATTTTCTGGCCGATCGCGACGATACGGAACGCCTGATCCGCGGGTTTCGCCTGCTGCGCAATATCCTGGGTCAACCGGCATTGCAAGTCGATGGCAGCCGGGAGTTCAAGACCTCGGCCCGGGCGCAGACCGACCTGCAGATCGAGCAATTCATTCGCAACCATGCCGACACCGAATACCACCCGGTAGGCACCTGCCGCATGGGCAGCGGACCGGACGCCGTGGTCGACGCCGAACTGCGTGTGCACGGCCTGCAGGGCCTGCGCGTGGTCGATGCGTCGATCATGCCGAACCTGATCAGTGGCAACACCAATGCGCCGGTCATCATGATTGCCGAGAAAGCCGCCGACATGATCAAGGCGGCCCGTGCCGGCGTACCCAGTGCGGCCGTTGCGCCTGATCCCGTGGTGCAAGCCAGCACCGAAGCGCAACCAGCCTGAGCCGCGGAGCCCGAGGCTCACCTGCGGGCGACGGGCAACAGTGACGCCGCCGTCTGCGCGCCGGCACCAAGCCAGGTCTACTGGAAAGCGACCTCGGCAAAACTGCGCAGCTTGCGGCTATGCAACTGGTCGATGCCCTGTTCGCGCAACAACTCCATGGCGCGGATGCCGATGCGCAGGTGCTGGTCGACCCGCTCTCGGTAAAAATGGTCGGCCATGCCCGGCAGTTTGATCTCGCCGTGTAGTGGCTTGTCACTGACGCACAACAAGGTGCCGTAGGGCACGCGAAAACGAAAGCCGTTGGCCGCGATGGTCGCGCTTTCCATGTCCAACGCGACCGCGCGGCTCTGACTGAAGCGGCGCTGCGGGCCGTTGTCAGGCAGCAGTTCCCAGTTGCGGTTGTCGGTGCTGGCCACGGTGCCTGTTCGCATGATGCGCTTGAGTTCGAGCCCGTCAACCTGAGTGACGTCGGCCACCGCGCGCTGGATCGCGACCTGCACCTCGGCCAGCGCCGGGATCGGAACCCACAGCGGTAACTCCTCGTCCAGCACATGGTCCTCGCGCACATAGCCGTGGGCCAGCACATAGTCGCCCAGTTGCTGGGTGGTGCGCAGGCCGGCGCAATGGCCCAGCATGATCCACGCATAAGGCCGGAGCACCGCCACATGGTCGGTGATGTTCTTGGCATTGGCGGGTCCCACACCGATGTTGATCATCGTGATGCCGCAACCATCGTCGCGCAGCAAGTGGTAACCCGGCATCTGCGGCAGGCGCAGCGGCTCGGCGCCAAACTCGTCGCCCGGTTGCGAGGTCAGGCCGACGCGCCGCGTGATCATGTTGCCCGGCTCGACAAAAGCCACGTATTCACTGTGTCCATCCTTCATCGCGGCACGGCCCAGACGCACGAATTCGTCGATGTAGAACTGGTAGTTGGTGAACAACACGAAGTTCTGGAAATGTTGTGGCGCGGTGCCGGTGTAATGGCGCAGACGGTGCAACGAATAGTCGACCCGCGGCGCGGTGAACAGCGACAGAGGATGCGGCTCACCGGCCTTGGGCTCGTGCGTGCCGTTTGCAATGCAGTCGTCCATCGAGGCCAGGTCGGGCAGATCGAACGCATCGCGCATCAGCTGGCGCCGCTCGGTGCTCAGGCTGCCTTCGATATGGTCGTTTTCGGCGAACGAGAAATGCACCGGTATCGGCTGACTGCTCGTGCCCACCTCCAGTTCGACCTCGTGCGTACGCAGCAACAGGTTGAACTGCTCCAGGTAATAGTCGCCAAACAGATCCGGCCGGGTCAGCGTGGTCTCGTAGCGCCCAGGGCCAGCGACGAAACCAAAGCTGCGCCGTCCGCCTTCGTCGTCGACGATACGTGCCACCGTATGGGTCTGCACCCTCACATAGGGGTAGCAGGCACGGGCCTTGCCCGGCAAGTCTTCACCAGCAACGTAACGCTGCATCGCCTTGCGCAGATGGCTCTGGCCTGCATCGTAGATACGGCGCACCTGGGCCAGCGCGCTGGCGGCGTCGTTGTGACGGGTCGTGGCCATGGGAGGGGGAAGATAGGTCATGGCGCTATTGTCCACAAACAAGGGCCCGAGACAGTGCACAGGGTTGGCCATGCGCCTGCGCCATCGTCTGGGGGTGGTGCCTGTGGCGGGTTTGTGGCGCCCAGCCAAAACGCGCGATGCTGTTATCGTGCGTCTGGGCTGAAACTTTCGCAGCGCTCGGATCGACAGCTGCGCGTTCGTGGCGTCGGTCCTCAAGGCACGGCTGCCCTGAGCGCCGCACCGGCGCGACGGCGCAGTTCCATCCGGATGGATCAATCCGGGGCCACTAGGGCCCCGATCAACAAGGAGTTAGACATGGATCTGGGAATCAAGGGCAAGTGGGCCCTGGTATGTGGCGCCAGCAAGGGACTGGGACTCGGTTGCGCGCAGGCGCTGGTCGCCGATGGCGTCAACGTGCTGATCAATGCGCGCGGCGCACAAGCGCTGGAAGCTGCGGCAACCGGCCTGCGCGCCATTCCCGGCGCAGGCAAGGTGCTGGCCGTAGCCTGTGACATCACAACCGAAGAGGGTCGCGCCGCGGTATTTGGCGCTGCCGGCGGACCCGGCAAGGATTTCGACATCGTGGTCACCAATGCCGGCGGCCCGCCCCCCGGCGACTTCCGCGACTGGGAGCGCGATGCCTGGATCAAGGCGATCGATGCCAATATGCTGACGCCGATCGAACTGATCAAGGCCACCGTCGACGGCATGGCCAAGCGGGGTTTCGGACGCATCGTCAACATCACCTCCGGCGCAGTCAAGGCACCGATCGACATCCTGGGCCTGAGCAACGGCGCCCGCAGCGGCTTGACCGGCTTCGTGGCCGGCGTGGCGCGCAGCAGCATTGCCGGCTCCGGCGTGACCATCAACAACCTGCTGCCCGGCGCCTTTGACACCGACCGCCTGCGCTCCACCGCCAAAGGCCAGGCCGCCAAAACCGGCAAACCCATCGAAGAGTTGCTGGATGCGCGCGCCAAGACGATTCCCGCGAAACGTTTCGGCACCGCGGCCGAGTTTGGCGCCATCTGTGCCTTCTTGTGCAGCCAGCACGGCGGCTACATCACCGGCCAGAACATCCTGGCCGACGGCGGAGCCTACCCCGGCACGATGTAAACGCCGGCCACGCGCCTGCTCTGCCCTATCAGCCCGTGTTATGGGCGAATCGGATCAGGCGCTGGCCACTTTCTACACCGGTTCGCGCATCGTGACGAACTCTTCGGCCGCCGTCGGGTGGATGCCGATGGTGCTGTCGAAGATCGCCTTGGTCGCGCCGGCTCTCATGGCGACGGCAAAGCCCTGCACGATTTCGCCCGCATCCGGCCCGACCATGTGCAGGCCGACCACCCGATCGGTATCGTCCTGCACCACCAGTTTCATCAGCGTGCGTTCGCTGCTGCCGCTGAGCGTGTGCTTGAGTGCCCTGAATTCGCTGCGGTAAATCGTGACCGCGCCACAGTGCTTGGGCGCCTCCTGCTCGGAGTGGCCGACCGTGCCGATGTTTGGATGCGTGAACACCGCCGTCGGGATGAACTCGTAATTCATGCTGCGCGCAGGTTTACCGGCCGGCGGGCCGAACAACTGGTCGACCACCACCATGGCCTCGGCCAGTGCTACCGGCGTGAGCTGGATACGGTCTGTCACATCGCCCACGGCATAGATCGACTCCACCGTGCTGCGGAAGTTGTCGTTGACCTCGACCGCGCCATTCCAGCCGAGCTTGACGCCAGCTTCCTGCAACCCGAGCCCGCGCACGTTGGGTACCCGCCCGGTCGCGTACAACACCGCATCGGCCTGCAGCGTCGAGGATTTGCCTGAGCTGTCCTTGATCGCGACGTCCAGCCCCTGCGGGCCCTTGGTGATCGACTCCACGTCCGCGCTCAGGCGCAGATCGACGCCGGTCTTGCGCATTTCGGCGGCAACAAAATGCCGCACCTCGTCGTCAAAGCCGCGCAGGATCTGCTCGCCGCGGTACAACTGCGTGACCTGCGCGCCCAGGCCATTGAAGATGGAGGCGAACTCGCTGGCGATGTAACCACCACCCACCACAACCAGGCGTTGCGGGAACGGGTCCAGGTCGAAGATCGCGTCCGACACCAGCACATGCTCCTTGCCTGCGATATCCGGTACGAAAGGCGTGCCACCCGTGGCCACCAGAATATGCCGGGCCTTGACAGTGCGCCCGTCGATCTCGACCTGCTGCGCACCCGTCACAAGCGCGCGCGCATTGATCACCTCGACACCCGCGCCGGTCAGCAGATTGCCATAGATCCCGTTCAGGCGGCTGATTTCCTTGCGCCGGTTCGCCTTGAGCGTGCCCCAGTTGAAACTCGGGGCCTGGCCTTCCCAGCCGAAACCATGTGACTCCTCGAACGCCTCGGCATAGTGCGCAGCGTAGCTGTAGAGCTTCTTCGGAATGCAACCCACGTTGACACAGGTGCCACCCAGTCCGGCCGTGCCACCCGCCTCGGCCAGCATGACCCGGCCGCCCCGTTGCGCGGCCATGCGCGCGGCACGTACGCCACCGCTGCCACCCCCCACTACGAACAGGTCGCAATCAAATTCAGCCATATCCTTCTTTCATCGTCTTTTAGCCAGGTTGGAGTGCATGACACCCGGCGCCCGGCATTGTCCATTGCACCTTCAAATCCTTGCCAAGCCCGGGAGAATGTGCCGCGCTCCGGCCCTGTCCGGATGTTGTTGCGACTATGGTGCAGCCGGAAGATCCAGCCTTTTCGGCGACGCGCCAAACGACCATTGCCAGATCGCGCCATCGGCCGTCAGGGCCACGCTCTCGCCGGCGTCACCGCTGCTGGCCACCACATGTTCGAGCACACGTTTGGGCAGGAACCCCTCGCGTTGACCCCAGACCCACAAGGACCCGTCGGCGCGGATCGCCATGCTGTGCCGGCTGCCGGTGGCGATCCGGCTGGCGCTGGCAAACATGAAGCCCCAGTTGTCGGCCTTGTCGCCGAATCCGTGGACACCCAGCGGACCGAAACGATTGCCGCCCGTACCCAGCACCGTGCCGTCCGCGCGCTGGTACAAGGCGTGGCCCGTATGGGCCACCACCGCGACTGCGTCATCGGCCACCCGGGTCCAGCCCTCTTGCGCTGTCAGCCGCCCGTCACCGTATTGGCCGCGCCGGGCTTGGCCTCGCGCAAACAAGCCGCCCGCCGCATCCACGTAGTAATCCGTACCCTCACCGGACGCCGCATGTACCGCCGCGTCGGCGATCTGCGTCCAGGCCTGCTCGGCGTCTGTGCGCTCCCACAGACTGCCATCGCAGCGGATCGCCAGCAGCCCTGCGGGTCCCGCGGCTATCCAGACCGTATCGTCGAGCCACACTTCGGCCTGGTCGGAGCCAATCTGCCATACCAGCACCCTGCGCCGGCCATCCAGCGCAAAAGCCTGGGTCGGCCCTGCCGCCACCTGGACCGCACCACGCCAGAGCAAACGCGCATGCGCCGCGCCGCGCCAGGCGTAGACCGTTCCGCTCACCAGCGCCAGCCGGTGGTCGCCGTATGCCGCTACCGGGGTGCGGTGGCGCATGGCGACAAGGGCGGTGGGGGAACAAGGGCTGGACGGCGCGGCCTCGGCCGACGCCGTGGCCGCAACCGCGTATTGCGCGGCAAGGACCGGCACTGGCGTGGCGGGGGCCACGCCCTGGTCTCTGGCCGGATCGACCGCCACGCAACCGGACACCAGACACGTTAGACACGCAAGCAACACCAGCAGGCGCACTGCACGCGCGTCGACCCCGGGGCGGACCGTCCGGAACGTGATCGGATCCGGTGATCGGTTCGCTTGCATCTGATGGACCATGGAACGTAGATCGTAACCACCCGGCCGACTCCCGTCACGCTGCATCGACGTCCGGCCTGATGTCGGCGATTGGGGAACGTCCGGGACCTATGGCTACATCACTTTGTTGTCCCGCTGGACGGGACAGACCGTTGCGCTGCGCGGGTATCGCATGAACATGTGACGCGAAACCGCACCGAACGGTCCGACTCCGGCTATGCTCTGGCGGCAATAAGCTTGGGCCAAAGGAACAATGTGTGGCGTGTGTTGGTGGTGGAGGATGACCCGGACATGCGCGAATTCTTCGCGGCCAGTGTCACGCGCTGCCCCGACCTGACTCTTGCCGCCAGCCTGGGCACGGTTGCCGAGGCGTTGGCCTGGCTGGCCAACCCGGCCAACAGCGTTGACGTGCTGCTTACCGACCTGGGCTTGCCCGACGGCAGCGGCCTGCAGGTGATACGGCAGGCGATCCGCCTGCATCCCGCTTGCGAACCCCTGGTGATCTCGATGTTTGGCGACGAGGACAACGTCCTGGCCAGCATCGAGGCGGGCGCTCTGGGCTATATCCACAAGGACAGCGCGCCGGACGACATCGCGCGCACGATTCTGGACATGCGCGAGGGCGCGTCCCCGATCTCGCCTATGATCGCGCGGCGGATTCTCTCCAAATACCGCCTGCAGCAAGCCCAGCCCATCCATGACAAGGTTTTACTCAGTAGTCCGAAATATAGGCGACTGACGGTGTCTTGAAGAATGATCGAACGAGTCGACGATTTTTTTGCATGTCGCGCAGTTGCTGGTCGACGCGAATTGCGAGTTGCTCGCCTGCTCGCAATGGGTTGCGGGCC
>JBBQJP010000099.1:0-13741 GCA_038326025.1 Burkholderiales bacterium | reverse complement strand
AAAGGAAAACCCGGGGACTTAGTGCTTGTCATGCGCCTGGCCGATATAGACCAGGGTCAGCATCATGAACACAAATGCCTGCAACGTGATGATCAGAATGTGAAAGATCGCCCACGCAGTGCCTGCAATGATGTGGCCGATCGCCAGGCCAATACCGGTCGCCGTGAAGGCCCAGGCACCACCCATCAGTGCAATCAGCATAAAAATCAGTTCGCCGGCATACATGTTGCCGAACAGTCGCATGCCGTGAGAGACGGTCTTGGCGATGAATTCGATCAACTGCATGGCGAAGTTGAACGGCCACAGCAGCGGGTGCGCACCGAACGGCGCCGTGAACAACTCGTGGATCCAGCCGCCCAGACCTTTGATCTTGACGTTGTAGACAAGGCAGACAAGCAGAACCCCGACCGAAAGGCCCATGGAGATGGAGAGATCGGCGGTAGGCACGACACGCATGTAGGCGTGATGCGGATCGCCACCAGCCGCGCCGTAGATGGCCTCCCAGATGACCGGGATCAGGTCGACTGGCAGCAAGTCCATCGCGTTCATCAGGAAGATCCACACGAAAACGACCAATGCGAGCGGCGCGACGAGTTTGCGGCTGTTAGCGTTATGCACGATACCCTTGGCCTGCGAATCGACCAACTCGACCAGAATTTCAACCGCGGCCTGGAACCGCCCCGGCACGCCCGAAGTCGCCTTACGCGCCGCCAACCACAAAGTCCAGCACATCAGCACACCCAGCGCAGTGGAGAAGAACAGCGAGTCGAGATTGAATACCGTCAGGTCGAAAACCGACTTGGCAGGAGTGCTCTGCAGATGCGTCAGATGGTGAACGATGTATTCACCAGCGCTAGGTCCGTTTTCAGCAGCCATCTGTTGTTACCCGATTTCTCGTTGTTTGTACCGGGGCGCAAAAAGCAGCGCGACCCAATAGACCTTCATCGTCAGCACCAAACCCACCAGCAAAGCCGGCCAGCTCAATGCCGCCACCAAATTCGGAGCGGCGATCAACATCGCCACCGTCAAGACCAGCTTGACCATTTCCCACAAAAAAAACCCGAACATCGCTGTTGCGGCGTTCAGGGACGCAAAACGTCCGGTCAGGCCCCGCGCAAACACGGCTGCGGGCAAGACCACGGCCAACGCGCCATAGGCCGCCGACCATCCGACATTCTGACTTCCGGTAATGAGCCACGCAGCCAACGCCACGACAACACCCATTACCACCTGACCGACAACCACCTTCCAGGGCGGCACCGACGGATTGCGCTCACGCAAACTGCGCGCCTCTGCGGCGCTGAGCGGCGTATACGCATCAGGATTCTCCGCATCAACTTCGTCAGCATAGGGCCAGGATTTCATCTGAAACGGTGCCCGCACATACGCCAGGAGTTCTGCAAAGCCGCTGATTATAAGTAAAAACCCGTGCGTTCCCGCCGAAAGCGTCGCGACTGGTGAATTTCGGTCGCACTCAGGCCGCTTGTACGGTCGCAGCGAAGTTGCCCTCGCTGAATGAGACACCACCATATGCGCTGATAATCGCGCCATGAATTCTCTGCCTTCGACCCCTTGTTACCTCAACGGTGCATTTACTCCGCTGTGCGACGCCCAGATCAGCGTCATGGACCGCGGCTTCATCTTCGGAGACGGCATCTACGAAGTCGTTCCGGTCTACCACGGCCGGCCGTTTCGCTTCGCGCAACACATGGCGCGTCTTGAACGCAGTCTGGTCGAGATGCGCATGACCAATCCGCACACCCGCGAACAGTGGCTGGGCATTGCCATGGGATTGATTGGCCACGGCGCCAAGGCCGAAGGTGTGGCCCCCGACGCGCTGAACCAACTGGTTTATATCCAGGTAACGCGCGGCGTTGCCATGCGCGACCATGTGATGCCGACCGACATCGTGCCCACGGTGTTCGCCATGGCCAATGTGATGCGCCCGCCAACCCCCGAACAACTTGAAAAAGGTGTGGCCTGCGTCACGGCAGACGACTTCCGCTGGGAAAAAGCCCACATCTAGAGCACCAGCCTGCTCGGCTCCGTGTTCTCGCGCCAGATCAGCTTTGACGCCGGCGCACTGGAGACCGTGATGTTCCGCCGCGGCTTTCTCAGCGAAGCTGCGGCCAGCAATGTCTGGGTGGTCAAGGATGGCGTGGTCATCGGCACACCCAAGGACAATCTGGTGCTCGAGGGTATCCGCTACGGCCTGATCGAGGAGTTATGCAAGTCGCTGGGACGGCCTTACCGGCTGCAGCGCCTGAGCCGCGAAGAGGTGCTGGCTGCCGACGAGTTGCTGCTGACCAGCGCAACCAAGGAAGTACTGGCGATTACCTTGCTCGATGGCCAGCCGGTTGGCAATGTGGCACACCGCGGCCATCCCGGGCCGGTGTGCCAGGAACTGTATGCGGCGTATCAGGCGGCCAAACTTACCGACGGCGACTGAACGGGTCGCGGCCAGGCCCCACCACGGCCGGAATCCAACCACCATGGCAACTGTCAACGAATCCCTGATCGAGTACCCATCCCAATTTCCCATCAAGGTCATGGGCGAGCGGGTCGACGGTTTCGTGCAGGCGGTGACGACCGTGGCAAAACAATTCGACCCCGATTTCGACGCGACCAGCGTCGAGTTACGGGAAAGCAGTGGCGGTAAATACCTCGGTGTGACCATCACCATCACGGCCACCAGCCGCGAGCAACTCGACGAGTTGTACCGCACACTGTCGACACATCCGATGGTCAAAGTCGTTCTTTGACCGCAATGGCGGTGCAGGCGCGCTTGCTGGGCAGGGTGGAGTACCTGCCCACCTACCAGGCGATGCAGACGTTCACCGCCGGCCGCGATGCGCAAACCGACGACACACTGTGGGTGTGCGAGCACCCGCCGGTCTATACACAAGGCCTGGCCGGCAAGGCGGAGCACGTACTGAACCCCGGCAACATTCCGGTGGTGTCGACCAACCGGGGGGGCCAGATCACCTACCACGGGCCGGGACAGGTCGTCGCATACCCGATGATCGATCTGCGGCGCGCCGGTTATTTCGTCAAGGAATATGTCTATCGGGTCGAGGAAGCGGTGATCAAGACGCTGGCCCATTTCGGCGTGACCGGCCACCGTGTCGGTGGCGCGCCGGGAATTTACGTGCGCCCGGACGATCCGGGCGCCCACGCCTTGCTGGCGCAACGCCCGACGCGGCGCATCGACCCGGCGCAGGTTGGCGAAAATCCCGTGCCAGCACCCGCACCCATTGACTTCACCGGGTTGGGCAAAATCGCCGCACTGGGCATCAAGGTCAGCCGGAACTGCACCTACCACGGCGTGGCACTGAACGTGCAGATGGACCTGGAACCCTTTGCGCGCATCAACCCATGTGGTTACGCCGGCCTGCAAACGGTGGACCTTTCTACAATAGGGGTGTCTGTCGCCTGGTCTGAGGCGGCAGAAATACTGAGCAAAAAGCTCGCGACCTACCTGGCACCGTGACCACGGACGCACCAATTTATGAGTAATCCCACCACCGAAGTGGTCCGAGAGGCCCAGTCCCTTGACACCTACGACGCCAGCGCCAAGCACAAGGCCGGGGCCAAGTTGGCGCGTATCCCGGTCAAGGTCGTGCCGGGCGAGATCCTGAAAAAACCGTCATGGATCCGGGTGCGTGCCGGCTCGCCGACCACACGCTTTTACGAGATCAAGGACATTCTGCGCAAGAACAAACTGGTCACCGTCTGCGAAGAAGCGTCCTGTCCGAATATCGGCGAGTGTTTCGGCAAGGGCACGGCGACTTTCATGATCATGGGCGACAAGTGCACCCGACGCTGCCCGTTCTGTGATGTGGGTCACGGCCGGCCCGACCCGCTGGATGTGAATGAGCCGCAGAACCTGGCCAACACCATTGCGGCGCTCAATCTGCAGTACGTGGTGATCACCAGTGTCGACCGCGACGACCTGCGCGACGGCGGCAGCGGCCATTTTGTCGACTGCATCCAGAAGATCCGGGCTTCGTCACCTGCAACCCGGATCGAGATCCTGGTACCCGACTTTCGCGGTCGCGATGATCGTGCGCTGGAAATCCTCAAGGCAGCGCCACCGGATGTGATGAACCACAATCTGGAGACCGCACCGCGCCTGTACAAGGAAGCCCGCCCGGGCTCGGACTACCAGTTCAGTCTGAACCTGCTCAAGAAGTTCAAGGCCGCATTCCCCGATGTGCCGACCAAGAGCGGCCTCATGGTCGGCCTGGGCGAGACCGACGAGGAAATCCTGGCGGTGATGCGCGACATGCGCGAACACGGCATCAACATGCTGACGATCGGCCAGTATCTGGCACCGAGTACCAGCCATCTGACGGTCAAGCGTTATGTGCATCCGGACACCTTCAAGATGTTCGAACGCGAAGCCTACGCCATGGGTTTCACCCATGCAGCGGTGGGCGCGATGGTGCGTTCCAGTTATCACGCTGACGAGCAGGCCCACGGGGTTCTGAACCCTGTACTGGGGCTCTGAACATGGCCAGCCGGGATCCGCTGTCGGTGCGGGTTTACGGCAACTCGCCCGGCAGTCACGACCACCCGCATTTCCAGATCCTGTTCGGACTGGAAGGCGCTTTGGAGCTTGAAGTTGATGGCCGAGGGTACCGGATCGCCACCGGCGACGGCCGGGTGGTTCCACCCGGTGCGCGCCATGATTTTGAAGCCCGCACCGGCAGCCGCTGCCTGGTGCTCGACAGCACCGACGTCGGCTGGTCGCGTCAACCGGTAGTGCCGGTCAAGTCGCCCGCATTGCAATCCCTGGCGCAATTCCTGACGCATGCGGTCACGGCGCAAACAGGCGACACCTTCCCCCTTGTGCGGAACTTCGGCCACCTGCTGCTGCACGAGGCCTGGGCCGGGCCCGATGACGGCCGCAAGCGCGTGCCGGCCGGCCGACGCATCGACTGGACAGCGCTGACCGCCTGGACCGCATCACATTGGCATGATGCCCTGACTGTCGACGACCTGGCGGCTCAAGTGCATCTGAGCGCGAGCCAGTTCACGGTGCGATGCAGGCAAGAGATCGGCATGGGTCCGATGCAATGGTTGCGGCTGCAGCGCCTGGCCCATGCGCAATACCTGCAACAACAGGGCCAAAGCGTGGCCGAAACTGCGCGCCGCTGTGGTTACCGTTCACCATCGGCCCTGACGGCAGCCATGCGTCGGCAATACGGCGCCTGACACACCGTCGCCTTGCGACGACAGACCGTCGAAACCCGACGGTCCGCTCGCCTAAGCTCTGCGCATGCAAGACCCACCCGTCCGCTCCGCCACTTATTACGCGCTCGGCGCCATCGCTTCGTGGGCCATGCTGGCTGCCCTGGGCGTTGCACTGCGCGCGGTACCGCCGTTTCTGCTGACCGGCATCGCGCTGGTGATCGGCAGCATCCCGACCTGGCCACTGGTCGCGCGCCGACCCGCCTTGTGGAGGGTACCGGGTCGCACACTGGCGCTGGGCGTCAGCGGATTGTTCGGGTTTCACTTTCTGCTTTTTCTTGCCTTGCGCACCGCGCCGCCCGTGCAGGCCAATCTGGTGAACTACCTTTGGCCTTTGTTCATCGTGGTGTTGTCCCCGGTGCTGCTGCCCGGGATGCGCTTGCGCCCGCTTCATGTGCTGGCCGCGCTGCTCGGTTTTGCCGGGGCTGCAGTGGCGATTCTTGGCTCGGGCCAGGGTCTCGAAGGCAGCTGGTCCTGGGGTTATCTGCTGGCGCTGGCATCGGCCTTGATCTGGGCCGGTTATTCGCTGCTCACCCGGCGCGTGCCGCCGTTTTCGACCGCAGCGGTCGGGCTGTTCGGCCTGGTTTCGGGCTTGCTGTCGCTGCTGTGTCACACCCTGCTCGAGCCCGCGACCGTACTGGGCAGCTCCGAATGGCTGCTGCTGACCGTTGCCGGCCTAGGCCCGCTGGGCACCGCCTTCCTGCTGTGGGACAAGGCGCTGAAACTCGGCGACCCGCGCCAGATCGGCATTCTGAGTTATCTGACGCCGCTATCGTCGACGGCAGTACTGATGGTCACCGGCGCGGGGCCGTTCAGCTGGAGCATCACCTTGGCCGCCGCGATGATCATCGGCGCGGCCATCATCGGCGCCCGGGCGCGCTGAAACCCAGTGTGTCGGGATCAACCGGCGAAGGTTGCCGCCGGGTCTTCCGAGTCGAGTACCTGGCGTGCCCAGTCGACCAACTTGCCCGCGTCGGCGCGCAGCACCTCGTGCTTGACGGCAAGGATCTGTGACGGATGCATGGAGAAGCTGCGCAGCCCCAACCCCAGCAGCAGGCGCGTGTAGGTGACATCGCCGGCCATTTCGCCACAGATGCTCACGCCCTTGGACTGCGCATGGCATTGCGTGATGGTGTCGGCGACCAAACGCAACACGGCCGGGTGCAAAGGATCGTACAGATGGGCCACGGACTCGTCGGCCCGGTCGATGGCCAGCGTGTACTGGATCAAGTCGTTGGTGCCGATGGACAGGAAGTCAAAATGCTTCAGGAATACATTGAGCATCAGCGCTGCCGCAGGAATCTCGATCATGGCGCCGAGCTTTACGCTGCCATAACCCACACCACGTTCGTCAAGCTGCGCACGCGCCTGATCGAGTAGTGCCAGCGTCTGGTGGATTTCGCTGACATGGGCCAGCATAGGCACCAGCATATGGATCCGGCCAAACGCTGCGGCACGCAAGATGGCGCGCAATTGCGTGAGAAACATGTCCGGATCGGCCAGGCACCAACGGATGGCGCGCAAACCCAGTGCAGGGTTGAGATGTATGTCGTCCTTGACACCCTTGTCGATCGGCTTGTCAGCGCCGATATCCACCGTGCGGATCGTCACCGGCATGCCAGCCATGCCCTCGACGGCCCGGCAATAGGCCGCGAACTGCTCATCCTCGTCCGGCAGCTTGCCGTGCCGCCCCATGAACAGGAACTCGCTGCGAAACAATCCAACCCCTACGGCGCCGGCGCTGACGGCGCCTGGTGCGTCTTCGGGCATCTCGATATTGGCCAGCAGCTCGACCTTCTGCCCGTCGAGCGTCACCGCCGGTGTATGGCGCAAACGCGACAGGCGGCCACGGTCAATCGTGCCCTGGCGCTGCTTGAAGTCATATTCGGCCAGCACGATGGCCGACGGGTCGACGATCACGATACCGGAATCGCCGTCCACGATGATCCAGTCATCCTGGCGGATCAGGTGGCTGGACAGCCGGGCACCGACCACAGCCGGTATGTCCATGCTGCGAGCAACGATGGCGGTATGCGAGGTACGGCCACCGACATCGGTGACGAAACCCGCAAACACACTTTGCTTGAACTGCAGCATGTCGGCCGGCGACAGGTCGTGTGCCACCAGGATCAAAGGCACGTCGAGCGATGGCTCGTGGCCCGTTTCCGACTGCGCCGCCTTGCGCGGTGTCGCCGAGGTGATCGGCGACGCCACGCCATACATTGCGGCCAGCACCTTCTCGGTGATTTGCTCGAGATCGGTCTTGCGTTCGCGCAGGTACTCGTCCTCCATCTCGTCGAACTGACGCGCAATCACCTCGAGCTGTGTGGTCAGGGCCCATTCCGCGTTGTAGAGGCGCTCGGCAATCCAGTGCTTGACGCCCAGGATCAGTTCCTCGTCCTGCAACAGCATCAGGTGAACATCCATCAGGGCGGTCAGCTCGTGGGGTGCCTCTTTCGGGCCCATGTGGCTGATGGTGCGCTGCAGGCGGTGGATCTCGTCAATGACCGTATTGCGACCCACCCGCACCCGATCGATTTCGGCGGCGACCTGTTCCTGGGTAATGAAATAGTGCGCCACATTGACGCGACTCGATGCCACCAGCACGGCACGGCCGACCGCGATACCCCGCGCGACCGCAATGCCGTGGATCGTGAAACTCACTCACCTTCCCCGAATTTGTCGTCGATCAGCGCCAGCACGGCGTCATTGGCTTCGCGTTCATCCTCACCGTCGGTTTCGACTTCCACCGCCACACCCATGCCGGCCGCCAGCATCATGACGCCCATGATGCTCTTGGCATTGACGCGCCGCTCGCCACGCGTCAACCAGACTTCGCACGGATAACTTCCGGCGAGCTTGGTCAACTTGGCCGAAGCTCTTGCATGCAGGCCCAGCTTATTGCTGATGGTTGCCTGGGTTTTGATCATTTTTCTTCCTGGCTTGATTCTGAGGTGCCGTCGTCGCCACCTGCATGACGCCCTGTACCCCGCCGGCCATGCTACGTGTCACCAGTGCGTCAAGCGGCTCGCGCCGATATGTCATGGCCCGCAACAACATCGGCAGGTTCACCCCTGCCACCAGTCGGGTGCTCACGCCATCGACCAGTTTCTGCGCCACGTTGCAAGGCGTGGCGCCGAACACATCGGCGAAAACCAGCGTTCGATCGGTGCCCAGCGCGGCCATGGCCTGGCGCGATGCGTCAACCAGTTCTTCAAACGGCTGGTCGCTGCGAATATCGACCGCCGCCACCACATCGGCACCATCAGGGAACACATGCAGCACACACTCGCGCAGCGCACTGGCGAGTGGTGAATGGGCGATGATCAACAGGCCTGCGGTCATGGGGTCTTGCAGCTCTGATTATCTCTCGCGCCACGGATGAAAACCACATAGGCGCCAATACAGCAGGCGAGAAAGGCGGCGAAGGCCAGACGATAGGCCGAAGTTTGCGCCACACCGACCGCCATCAGAGCGTCGATCATCAACCCGATGCCCCATTGGATGGAGAACACGCCCAGGAAGATTACCAGGTTGAAGGCACTCAGTGCCCGCCCCGCCAACTCGGCCGGAAACGCCATGGCCAAGGCCGGTTGAGACGGCGTCACAAAGCTGCAGGTCATGCAATACAGGGCCAGCATTGCGCCGGCATGGCGCGTCAAGACGTCGGGCGCAATGATGATCAAAGCCAGAACCACAAAACTGGCCGGCAGACCTCGGCTGATCAGATGGTCTGCGTCCAGCCCGCGCCGGGCCAGCCATGGCCCGGCCATGCCCCAGGTCCAGAACGTGCACAACATCGCGATGTTGATCCAGAACAGGCCGGTCGCCGACTCCAATGGCGAAAACCCCGCCATCTTCTCCATCCACGGCGCGGCCCACAGGGTCTGCACCGCCAATAAGCCGCCGTAGCAGAAAAATCCCAGCGGAACCAAACGCCGAAAATAGCGGTCACGCCAGACCAGCGCATAACTGGGTGCCGCAGCCGGCGCCAATCCCATCTGCGGCCCTTGGGCCTGGGTCCAGCCAGGGACGCGCCAGGCGATCAGAGCCATGGCCAGCAACAGGAACAAGGCCAGACCTATAAACATCGGACGCCATCCAAAGGACGGCAGCAGCCACTGCACCGGCAAGGTGGATGCGACCATGCCACTGGATCCGGTCATCAGCATCCAGGCATTGGCACGGGTCTGCAGGGTCGGCGCAAACCAGCGCCGGTATCCGGTCAATGGCGCCATCAGGCAGGCACTCAGGCCCACGCCACTGAGAAAACGCGCAGCCAGCAGGGTCGAAAAACTGGTCGCGTAGGCAAATGCCAGGCAACCTAGTACGGCAACCGCGAGATAACCCACCAGAA
Organism: Burkholderiales bacterium; assembly: GCA_038326025.1. Lineage (GTDB taxonomy): Bacteria > Pseudomonadota > Gammaproteobacteria > Burkholderiales > Burkholderiaceae_C > CAISIP01. The sequence goes on along the minus strand of JBBQJP010000099.1, from coordinate 4,131 downwards.
CCCGGCCCGGCCCGTATCGATCCAGCCAGGTTCCCAGTGGCAGTTGAGTCGCCGCAAACCCGAGGAAGTATCCGCCGCCGAGCAGACCCAGGTCGCGGGCATGGAGCTGGAACTCTTGTGTCAGCTCAGGCGACAAGGTCGCGGTGATCGCCCGGATCAACGCTGACAGGAAATAGGCAAACGCAAATGTCAAAAAGACAATGACCGCCGTTTGTCGCTTCAAAGGGGTCATCGCAGGCGCAGCCCGGAAAAGAATGGCTCGGTCGCCTCGGGCGTGAGATTAGTTGCAAACACCATCGCGGCAAACACATCCGGGCCTCGGGCAAACCACAAGCCTTGCAAGGTCTGCGTCGGCCCGCGGGATGGGTCTCGCCTGGCCCGCAGTGCCAGCATGCCGGGCAGGATCGGGGCTCCTGGCGCGGGATCCTTGATCACATCCGCCGGCACCGGCCCCAGGCCAGCCAGCGTCGCCTCACGCCATTGCATCAAGGCGTGCGCGGCCTGCGCGGGATCGGCCAAGCGGGCGTGCCCGAGCGCGAAGGTGGCGCCATCGGCGTGGCAACTGCGCATCGTCATGGCCTGCTGGACACCGGCCAGCGGCACCGTGCGTTCGGCATTGTCGGGTTTGCAGGGGAACAACGTGACCAGGGTGGTGCTGCCGATCGCCACGTCACGCCAATTCAGGGCGGGCCCGCAGCCAGACAGCAGGACCATTGCGCTCAGCGCACAGGCAGGGGTGATACAACGCATGCGCGGATTATCACGAAGCGTTGACCGGCCTGCCCCGCGCCCCTCACATGTCGGCGGCCTGAATTGGCCGCAGGTGCCGCGCCAACCGCTGCCCACAACAGCCGCATCAGTCGAATTTGACGGTCAATGGCCAGTTCGTTGCCGGTTAGTTGGCGATTATTTGAATGCGCCGAACACCTTCTTCAGGATCGCACTGCCGGTGCCTACCGGATCCTGGCGGATCTTGCGTTCCTCTTCGCCAATGATCAGATACAGGCCATCGAGCGTTTTTCCGGTGACATATTGCTCGATATTGGCGTCTTCCTTGCTGACCAGGCCAATGCCGACGGCCTTGGAAGCGACGCGGTTGTATTTGGACGCCAAAGACACCTTCTCAGTCTCTTTGGTCACCACTGGCAGGAACTTGGCGTTGAGGGGCACACGTGTCTTGTCCGCGAAAAAGTTGGTGACCGAGGTATCGCCACCGGTCAGGATGTTTTTGGCGTCGGTGACGGACATGGCGCTCACCGCATCCATGAGCAGGTTCTTGGCCATCGGCACTGCAGACTCGGCCGCACGGTTCATGGACAGCACCAGTTCATCAACTCTTTTTCCCTGGCCAAAGGTCTTGAGCAACTTGGCTGCATCTTCCAGAAAACCCGGCAAGGGAATGCGTACCTTGTCATTTCCCAGAAAGCCGTCTTTGCGCCCGAGCAGGCTGATGGCCGCCTGCGCACCTTTCTCCAGCGCAGCCTTGAGGCCTTGTGATGCTTCGCCTTCGGTCAGGTCGCTTAGCGACAAGGCGTACGCCTGGCTGTAGGCCAAAACCACCATGGCTGCCAGCGTGTGACTTGATGTGATGTTGAATTGTCGGCGGTCCATATCTCTCCCTTATCTGTGTCTAGATGCTGCATCTTGCCCTCAACGCAGCAAGCTTGGCAAGCCATCACGATCATTGCGGGCACATGTTTTACCTTTGGCGCCGCTGCGCAGACTGTCAGCCGCCGATTCCTGCCCGACAGGCGACCGGTCGCCGCGCACGCCCCGGGTGGCGGAACCGCGTGGGGCTTGGCTTATGATGGCGTCGCACCTGTTTTGCATCCCCAAACCGCCACGCGAATGTGGACATCCATGCCAACTGACTCGATCCGTGTCTGGGACCTGCCCACCCGCCTTTTCCACTGGTTACTGGTCGCCGCCGTTACCGGCTCCGTCGTGACGGCCCAACTGGGTGGCAATGCCATGGTCTGGCACTTCCGCTTCGGATTCTCCATCGCCACGCTGCTGCTGTTCCGACTGGTCTGGGGTGTTGTCGGCGGACGATGGTCCCGTTTTGCGTCTTTTATCTACAGTCCTGCGACGGTTTTACGTTACCTGCGGGGACAAGGGCGGCCGGAGCATGCCGTGGGACACAACCCGTTGGGTGCCGCCTCGGTATTCGCGATGCTGGCCGTGTTGATCGCCCAGGTCAGCACCGGCGTTTTCAGTGACGACGAGATTGCAGCGGTTGGCCCATTTGCCAAGTTTGTCAGCAATGCAACGGTCTCCCTAGCGACTGGATATCACAAGGGCTACGGCAAGTCTTTGCTGCTCGCCCTGGTGGTTTTGCACCTGGCGGCTATCCTGTTTTACTATTTCGCTCGGCGCGACAACCTGGTCAAACCTATGCTCAATGGCGACAAGCCCATGGCCACCATGTTGCCCGCGTCCCGTGACGACGCAGTGTCGCGCCTTGCGGCAGCCGTGGTGTTTGCAGCCTGCGCCACGCTGGTCGCATGGGGCGTTTCGCTGGGTGGCTGAACGCCGAATTGCCTGGGCGCCGCACCGTCAACACCATGGCCGAATTGTTGGTACCTGAGTCGGCAAGCGACTGGGCGGACATCCGTCAGTTGCTGCTGGAATATGCCGGCGGACTGGGTGTAGATCTGTGTTTTCAGAATTTTGACCGGGAACTTGCGCAGTTGCCCGGAGCCTATGGGTCGCCCAGGGGCACGATGCGACTGGCGCGGGTCGACGGCGCGCCTGCAGGTTGTTGCGCCATGCGCGCGCTCGATGCGGTCGACTATGCGAATGCCTGCGAGATGAAGCGCCTGTATGTGAAGCCGCAGTTTCGCGGTCTTGGCCTGGGCCGACGTTTGGCCGAGGAGATCCTGGAAGCGGCGCGATTAGCCGGTTATGCCAGCATCTTGCTGGACACGCTTGACGACATGGAAACCGCGCGCGCCATGTACCAGGATCTGGGGTTTACCGAGATACCGCCTTATTACTACAACCCGGTGGCCGGATCGCATTATTTGAAGGCGGAGCTCTGACCCGTCAGTTTCAGGCCTTGGCCTGGGCCAGCATCGTGGCTGCGTCGCTGACTTCGAATTTGCCGGGCGCCTCGATATTGAGGGTGGCAACCTTTCCGTCCTTGACCAGCATCGAGTAGCGGGTGCTGCGCAGGCCCATGCCTTTACCGTTCAGGTCAAGCGTCAGGCCGGTTGCCTTTGTGAACGCGGCGTCGCCGTCACCCAGCATGCGGACCTTGCCGTCAGATTTCAGGTCACGCGCCCAGGCGCCCATGACGAAAGCGTCATTGACGCTGACGCACCAGATCTCGTCGACGCCTGCAGCCTTGAGCTCGGCGAACTTCTCCAGATAGCCGGGCACATGCTTGGCCGAGCACGTGGGCGTGAATGCGCCTGGCAAGGCAAACAGGGCAATCGTCTTGCCGGCCGTTGAAGCCGCAACCGGTACCGGGTTCGGCCCGATGCTGCAGCCACCGCCTTCGACTTCGGAAAATTCCATCAGCGTGGCCTGGGGAAGAGTGTCACCTACCTTGATCATCATGTGCTCCTGTCAATGAATATGGACGTTGTCCGGGTGGGCCAGTGTCGCAGCAAATGCCGCGACGCCGATCCAATGTAAAACGGCTCACATTGTGAGCCGTTTTGTTTTGATACGCAGCAAAGGCTGCGTTTAACCATCAGACGATGGCAGCTTTCTGAACCAGACGGGTCGCAACCCAGTTCTTGGTTTTGGAGAGCGGACGGCTTTCGGTAATCTCGATCGTGTCACCCATCTTGTACTCGCCATTTTCATCATGGGCGTGGTACTTGCTGGATTTGCCGACGATCTTGCCGTAGAGCTCGTGCTTGACACGACGCTCGATCAGAACCGTCACGGTCTTGGCGCGCTTGTCGCTGACCACTTTGCCGATCAGCGTGCGCTTGCGGGATACCTTGACTTCGGTCGCTTCAGTCGCTTGAGTCGCTTCGCTCATTTGGCCGCTCCTTCGGTGGACTTGGCCGCATGCTGCTTCTCGACCAGAATGGTCTTGGCGCGGGCGATGTCGCGGCGCGTCGAACGCAGCGTTGCGGTGTTGTTGAGTTGCTGGGTGGCCTTTTGCATGCGCAGGCC
>JBBQJP010000098.1:0-13819 GCA_038326025.1 Burkholderiales bacterium | reverse complement strand
CTCTACGCGCAGCAATACCAAATAGGCACATGTTGGGACGCGCAGTTCGCTGCGCCCCCTACCCGGGGCCCCCGGGGTGTGTGCGGGTAGGTAGCACCGAGCCGTCGGGTGACCGGCGGCCCAGATTAATGACAGTCACGTAGGGGGCAACCCCGACGCACAGAATCCGGCTTATCGGTGGGCTTCACACATTTAATTCCATGGGGTCGAAACCTGATGCATGGGGTCGGATCCCGATTCCACTCTGCAGGCTGTCAGTCACCACCGTCTTGCGACGGAATCGGGCTCTGACCCCTCTGATCAAAGGCCCCCATGAACCCCACCCCCACCATCCGCGGCTTCCACGCCCACGTCTACTTCGGCCCCGACACGCTGGATCAGGCCCGCACGCTGTGCGAGGCCGCCGCACAACAGTTTCCGACGATCAAGCTCGGCCGCGTGCACGAAAAGCCGGTCGGCCCGCACCCGGACTGGAGCTGCCAGCTGGCGTTCAAGCCGGATCTGTTCGGTGAATTGATTCCGTGGCTGGCCATGCGCCGCGCCGACTTGGTGGTCTTTATTCACCCGATCAGTGACAACGACCTGGTCGATCACCGCGACCGCGCGATCTGGATGGGTGCGGTCCGGCCGCTGAACCTTGACGTCCTGCGCGAGCGCCAAAGCGACTTCGACCTTTAGCCAGGGGCCGCAGCGGGAACCGCGCGAGTTGCCGCTCACGGTCGGGGTCAGCCCCCCTGCGCCATGCCCTCGATGCGCTGCACATGCGCAAGCAAGGAGCGCTTGGCCACCGGCCACATGCGCGGCGGCACATCGTCATAAGCGCGCTCCACCCATTCGTCCATCGTGCCGCCCGGATGCGCCTGCATCACGCCCAGAATTTTTGCCTCACGCTTGAGGCGGTGCGCCTTGAGTCTGGCAATCGCCTGTGCGGCCTGTGCCAGCACATAACCGTGCGCCGGCAGGATGTACTCGATCCGCAGTGCCGCACACTGCGTCGCCAGTTTGTCCAGCGACTCCAGATAGGCCGTCATCTCGCCGTCCGGAGGATCGACCACGGTTGTGCTGCCGTTGAGCACATGGTCGCCACTGAAAAGCAGGCCATCCTGCAGCAACACCAGGCACAGGTGATTGGCCGCATGACCGGGTGTGTGGATCACTTGCAAGCTGTGCGCCGCCGTCTCGTCCGCGCCACCCAGGCGCAACACCTGGCCATCCGCGAGCTCCTGGTCGGGCACGAACTCGCTGGCGGCACGCGCGGTCGCAGCGCTGGCCAAGCCCATGATGGGCGGTTGCGGCGTGCACAAGGCCTGCAAGGGCCTGGCTCCGGGTGAGTGGTCCGGATGCGAATGGGTGCAGACAATCATGCGGATATCGCCGCCCGCCGCGCGCCACAGGCGCTCCAGGTGCTCGGCATCGGCCGGCCCCGGATCGATGGCGATATACCCGGTTGCCGGATCGCCGACCAGATAACTGTTGGTGCCCGGGCCGGTCATGGCACCGGGATTGGAAGCGGTCAGTCGCATCACGTTGCGCAGCAAGGCCACCGGCTGCCCGGTGCGCCAATCCAGGTGGTGCACGATCTGCCCGTCCGGTGAGACCAGTTGCAGCTCCCCATAGGGATGCTCATGCTCCATGTAGCGCATCTCCTTGCCGGCCAGCCAGCCCGCCCGCGGGCAACTGGTCCACAGCGGCAACTCGTCAGCGGCGCAGGCGCCCAGAACGGCGTCCACCGAATCGAAGGCCTGGAGTCGCTCGAGCGTGCGAATGGTCGGAAAGATGATAAAAAAATCGCCCGCCGCATGGCGCGCCAGCGCATCCTGCGGGCGCACCCAGACCGGTTCGAATTGCTCTGAATCATCGGCCACCGGTTGCTGCCCTGGCGGCATGCGAGCAACCAGGAAGGGCACGTCGAACCGGCGCGGCAGGTCCCGGTCAGTGATCCAGTGCGCCAGCACGAATACCGCCTCGGCCGCCAGCACCAGGCCCCGGTCCACGCATTGGGGCACGAATTCCGCCTTGCGGTCCATGCCCGCGATATCGGCATCCACGGGCGTGCTGCCGTCGGCGCGCCGCGCCAGCAGCACGCCCAGTTCCTCAAAACTCTCGCGTATTGCGGCTATCGCCTGGGTCAGATGCAGATCACTCTGGCCGTGGCGCCGGCTGGCATGGCGATGCGCTTGCGCGTCGGCCGCGTCGACGCCGCCTCCCGGAAAGACATAGGCGCCTGGCGCGAAGCTGGCCGTGAGCGAGCGCCGCGTCATCAGCACCTCGACGCCCTGCGCGCCATCGCGCAGCAGCAAAACCGTGGCCGCCGGACGGATAGGCGCGGGTTCGCGCTGCGCATGCAATAACTGTGTGGGTCTGACCATGTCGGCATTTTGCCGGCAATCGCGTGCCTCTGAGTGCCACAGGCTTCGGGAGATAATCCCGCGATGCGAATCCCGTTTACCAAGATGCAAGGCGCGGGCAACGACTTTGTCGTGCTCGACGAGACGCGCGCCTTGCTCGGCCTGAACGAGCAGCATTACCGCATGCTGGCCGACCGCCATTTCGGCGTGGGTGCCGATCAGATCCTGAGTGTGCGGCCCTCCCCCGGCCCGGGCATCGACTTCGAATATGTCATTCACAACGCCGACGGCGGCCAGGTCGAGCACTGCGGCAACGGTGCCCGTTGTTTTCTGGTCCATGTGCGCAGCCACGGCCTGACCGACAAGGACACGGTAACCGTCAAGACCATGAACCGTGTACTGACGCTGCGCCACACATCGGATGGCCGGGTCACGGTCGACATGGGCACACCGGTATTCGCGCTCGAGGCCATCCCTTTCAACGCACTGGGCCTGCAGCCGCTGGCGCGCGGCGACTGGCAACAGTGGCCGCTGACCTTGAAGACAGACAGCGGTGCATCCACCGTTGAACTGGCAGTGTTGTCGATGGGCAATCCACATGCGGTTTGCATCGTCGATGATGTGGCCATAGCCGACGTCAAGACCCTGGGCCCGCTGATCGAAGGTCACACTGCATTTGCGCAGCGGGTCAATGCCGGCTTCATGCAGATCGTGAACCGCCACAACATCCACCTGCGCGTGTACGAGCGCGGCGCGGGTGAAACCCAAAGTTGCGGCACCGGCGCCTGTGCTGCCGTGGTCGCCGGCATCCGACTGGGCCTGCTCGATGCGCAGGTCGATGTAACCACCCACGGCGGGCGGCTGACAATCGTGTGGAATGGCGGCGACAGCGCCGTTTTGATGACCGGCCCGGCCCAAACCGTATTCGAAGGCGAAATCGCTTTACCTGAACCAACATGACCAACTCATCCTTTACCAATCCAATCACCGAAGACGACATCGCCAACTACCTGGCCAATACACCGGACTTTTTCGAGCGCCATGCCGAGATGCTGGCCAGCGTGCACCTGACCAGCCCGCACAGCAAGCGCGCGGTCAGCCTGCAGGAACGCCAGGCTGAAATGTTGCGCGACAAGATCAAGTTGCTGGAACACCGGCTCATGGACATGATCCGCCACGGCAACGAGAACGCCTTGTTGTCCGACCGCCTGCTGCGCTGGTCGGCTTCGTTGTTCCGTGGCGCGGATGCAGCGCAAGTGCCGGCGCAGATCGCCGAGCAGGTACGCGAGCAGTTCGCGGTGCCCCAAGTCACGATCAAGGTCTGGGGCGTGGCGGAGCAATACCAGCAGGCAGAGTTCGCACGCGACGTCACCGAAGACGCCAAGCTGTTCGCCAATTCCCTGTCCGAACCGTTCTGCGGCGTCAATACCGGCTTCGAGGCAGTGACCTGGCTGCCGGACCCGGCTGCCGCCGCATCCATTGCGTTGCTGACACTGCGCGATCCCGGCTCTGCCGCTCAGCAGCCGGCCTTCGGCATGCTGGTGTTGTCCTCGCCCGACGGGCAGCGCTTCAACAGCGGCATGGGGACCGATTTCCTGCAGCATGTTGCCGACATCGCCAGCGCGGCACTCGACCGGCTGCGTCCAGCGGCCTGAACACAGCGCCAACCGGCGGTAGCTGATGCCCGAGCCGCACGACCCCACCCAGGCAAGTGGCGCCGCCGACGATCCGCTGGCGACACGTTATCTGGTCTATGTGCGGGTGCAAAAGCGTCTGGCCGATCGCACGGTCATCCTGTACACACTCGATCTGGACCGGCTCTGCTGCCTGGCGACGGACGCCGGCGTGCCGCTGCTGGAGGTGCAGCACAGCCATGTGCGGCGCTGGGTGGCGCAAATGCACAGCCAGGGCCGCAGCCCGCGCGGCATCGCGCTGATCCTGTCCGGCTGGCGCGGCTTTTACGCCTGGCTCGGCCGTGAGGGCCTGATTCCATCCAATCCGGTACTCGATGTGCGTGCACCCAAGGCCGCCAAACCCCTTCCAAAAGCCTTGAGCGTCGACGACGCGGTGCAACTGGCGGAGTTTCACAGCAGCACCGCCGATCCCTGGCTGGAGGCCCGCGACGCCGCCATCGTCGAATTGCTTTACGGCGGAGGGCTGCGGGTCGGCGAACTCGTGGGCCTGGACATACAGGCCGGCGCACAGGCGCGTGGCTGGCTCGACCTGGATGCCGGTGAAGCCCATGTGCTGGGCAAGGGCTCGAAACGGCGCAGCGTGCCCATCGGTGCCAAGGCCATCGCGGCAGTGACTGCCTGGCTGGCGCTGCGGGCCTTGCCGCTGCGTTTACCGCAAGCCGCCTTGTTCGTCGGGCGCAACGGTTCGCGGCTGAGCGCGCAATCGGTCTGGCAACGCCTGCAACGGCGCAGCCAGCAGGCCGGCCTGCCAACGCCGGTGCATCCCCATATGTTGCGCCACTCCTTTGCCAGCCACCTGCTGCAGTCCAGCGGCGATCTGCGCGCGGTACAGGAACTGCTGGGACACGCCAACATCACGACCACCCAGGTCTATACACGGCTCGATTTCCAGCACCTGGCCAAGGCCTACGACGCGGCCCATCCACGCGCGCGGCGCAAGTTGTCCGGGTCGCAATAGGCAACCGGCTAGCACCTGGGCAGGCACGGCGTCGCCTCAAGGCGGTCGCCGCCAACGCAGGGTCGACAATCGCCGACATGAAAGTCTTACGTCTGCACCCTGGCAAGGAGCGCTCGCTGCTGCGCCGCCATCCCTGGATCTTCGAATCGGCGATCGCCCGCGGTGGTGCCGACTCCGGCGAAACCGTGCGTGTGGAATCCCACGACGGCGCGTTCCTCGCGTGGGCGGCCTTTAGCCCGCTGTCGCGCATCCGCGCCCGCGCCTGGAGCTTTGACGCGCAGCAGCGCATCGACGCGGAGTTTTTCGACGCCACCTGTGCAGCGGCCATCGCTGCGCGCACGCGCTTTCACATTCAAAGCGACGCGATGCGGCTGGTGCACGGCGAGTCGGACAGCCTGCCGGGTCTGGTGGTGGACCGCTACGGCGACACCCTGGTCGCGCAATTCCTGTCCGCGGGCGCTCAACGCTGGAAATCGGTGCTGGCCGACGCCTTGTTGCACCACACCGGGCTCACGCGGCTGTACGAACGGTCGGACACCAGCAGCCGCAAGCTCGAAGGCCTGCCGGAAGAAACCGGATGGCTGCGCGGCGATGGCCCGCTGGATCTGGTGATTCGCGAACACGACTGGCAACTCGGGCTCAACATTGCCCAGGGACACAAAACCGGGTTTTATCTCGACCAGCGCGACAGCCGCGAACGATTTGCCCAAAGTGCGCGCCAATTGAAATTCGACACGGTGCTCAACTGCTACTGCTACACCGGCGGCTTCAGCGTCGCGGCACTGTCCGGCGGCGCCCGACATGTCACGTCGATCGACTCGTCAGGCCCTGCTCTGGCGCTGGCACGCACCAATCTGGAACGCAACGGCTTTGACGCCACACGCTGGGAATTGCGCGAAGCGGATGTGAACGCGGCGCTGCGTCAATACATCGCGGCCGGACAGACTTTCGACGCCATCGTGCTCGATCCGCCAAAGTTTGCGCCCACTATCGCCCATGCCGAACGGGCGGCGCGCGCCTACAAGGATATCAACCGTCTGGCCTTGAAACTGCTCAATCCCGGCGGCTACCTGTTCACGTTCTCGTGTTCCGGCGGCATCAGCGTGGACCTGTTCCACAAGATCGTGGGCTCCGCCGGCACCGATGCCGAGGTTGACGGATTCATCCTCGGTCACCTGGGCGGCGCCCCGGACCACCCGATGACGCTGCGCTTTCCGGAAGGCGAATACCTCAAGGGACTAATGGTCATGCGCAAGTAGGCGCGTGTCGGCGCTTGCAAATGCTCGGTACACTCCCCACCTTGGTTTTTTGCTTGTGCCGGCCCGCTCCAGGGCCCGGATCGCGCACAGGCAGGTCTAGAACCCTCAGGAGTCACCCATGAGCCTCATCCCCGCCACCATCCTCACCGGTTTTCTCGGCTCAGGCAAGACGACGCTGCTCAAACGCGTGTTGTCCGAAGCCCACGGCCAGAGGATCGCAGTGATTGAGAACGAATTCGGCGAAGAGAACATCGACAGCGACATCCTGGTGTCTGACGTCAAGGAACAGATCATCCAGATGAGCAATGGCTGCATCTGCTGCACCATCCGTGAAGACCTTCGCAGCACGCTGCAGGACCTGGCTGCCAAGAAGCGCCGCGGCGAACTCGACTTTGACCGGGTGGTGATCGAAACCACCGGCCTGGCCGATCCAGGGCCGGTGGCGCAGACTTTCTTCATGGACGAGGAAATCGCCGAAAGTTTTCTGCTCGACTCGATCCTCACCTTGGTCGACGCCAAACATGCCGCGACCCAGCTCAACGACCGTCAGGAAGCGCGGCGCCAGGTCGGGTTCGCCGACCAGATCTTCATCAGCAAGACCGATCTGGTGGGCAAGGATGAGGTCGACGCGCTGATGCATCGTCTCAAGCACATGAACCCGCGCGCACCCCAGACTGCGGTGCATTTTGGCGAAGTGCCGATCAAGGATGTGTTTGACCTGCGCGGCTTCAACCTCAATACCAAGCTGGAAATCGATCCGGATTTCCTGAAGGAAGATGACCACGATCATGACCATGGCGACGATCACGCGCATGACCATGCCGAAGGTGAACACTGCGACCATCCCTCGCATCAACACGGCGACGGCGGCGGCGGTCACCACCATCACCACGACGATGATGTGAAAAGCTTCGTTTTTCGCTCCGAGCGCGCCTTCGACGCCGCCAAGCTGGAGGATTTCCTGGGCGCGATCGTCAACATCTACGGCCCGCGCATGTTGCGCTACAAGGGCGTGCTCCACATGAAGGGCACGGATCGCAAGGTGATTTTCCAGGGTGTGCACCAGCTCATGGGCAGCGACCTGGGCCCGGAGTGGGCAGCCGAAGAAACACGGATGAGCAAGATGGTGTTCATCGGCATTGACCTGCCCAAGGACATTTTGTTGCAGGGTCTGGAGCAATGCCTGATTTGAGGCGGCGGCAAGCAGGTGTTGGTTCTACCCATCAAATGGCGGCTGTCACGGCCATTTTGTGGGCGCACTTGCGATAAAGGGTACACTCGCCCGCCGAAGACAGGGTCCGCATAACGCGGGCACAGTGTGGCGGGGGACAATTCAACCCGGCCATCAGGGGATGGAGTCGTCAGTCATTGGCATTTCTGACGACTGCAGCCATGGATAGACAGGTTCTGCGAGGAGTCCAGAAGTGAAAGCCATGCCAGCGAAGGTCAAAACGGCCGCTAAAGCACCCGCCAAGGGAACTGTGACGGCGGCCAAGCCGCCTGTCGCCAAAAAGCCAGCTGCCAAGACCACGAGCAAAGTCGTGGCCAAGACCCCGGTGCCCCGCAAAGCAACCAAGCCGGCGACGAAACCAGCCGCCAGAGCGGCCAAGTCAGCGTCCGCCACCCCTGTCAAGAAGCCAGCGGCCAAAAATGCCGCACAGACCGCGAAAACGATGCCCAGTCCTACGAAAGCCGCCAGCAAGGCCGAATCCACCACCTCAGCGACCAAGTCTGATACCCGTGTGATGCCCCCCACCACGATCATGTCCGCCTCGGGTGTGCCACAGCGGACCGGGCGGCCATCGTCGCGGCTGGCTTCGCTGACGGTGCCCTCGATGGCGCAGTCGATTGCTTCGACCGCAGCCAAGGCGAGTTATGCGCCGCTTCCCGCGACCCAGGTGATCATCCCGCCGCTGCCCACGTCCAATCACAAAGACCCCAAGCTGGCGAACAACTGGAAGACCAAACCGGTCGATCAACTGACCGACGCCGAACTGCTGGCAATGCCCGACGATGAGTACATGAACGAGAAGCAACTCGCTGCGTTCCGGCTCAAGTTGACCGTCCTCAAGCGCGACATTCTGGCCAGCGCCGGCGAAACCACCGAGCATCTGCGCGAAGACACAGTCGTGGTGCCTGACCCGGCCGATCGCGCGACGATCGAAGAAGAACACGCCCTCGAACTGCGCACCCGCGACCGCGAGCGCAAACTGCTCAAGAAAATCGAGCAATCGATCGGACGCATCGATGCCGGCGACTACGGCTATTGCGACGAAACCGGCGAGCCGATCGGCGTCGGCCGCCTGCTGGCGCGCCCGACGGCAACCTTGTCACTTGAGGCCCAGCAACGCCGCGAGCTCAAGCAGAAGATGTTCGGCGACTAGCCGGGTCCGGGGCAGAGGCCGGCTGGCGCGTAGAATCTTTCGCAAACTACGCCCTGAAAATGTCCGCGAAAGACAACAACTCCAGCCTCCTGTCCAAAGTTGCGAAATTCGTTCGCAACCCGACGACCAACTGGACGGACCTCGACAAGCAGGATCCGGAGCCCGAGGCCGGCTACAGCAAGCAGGCGCTCAAGGAAATGATCGAGCGCAAGCGGCAAAACGATTTCGTGCGCAAGCGCGAATTCGACCAGCTGCGAAAATTGCGCAGCCGCGATCCGGTTGCCAGCACCGATCTCGCGGGCAGGCCCTCGTATTTCCAGAGCAGTTTGCCGGCTAATCCGGACGGCCGGGCGATGACGATCAAGAAGATCGACGAAATCGAAGCCCAGATGTCCAATCAGTGGTGGCAAGGCAAGAGCGCCGGTGTCCCCGCACCCGGCTCCGCGACTGCAGTTCCGTCAGCGAAGAGCGGTGCGGAACGCGCGGCTTCAGCCCCGGAGGTTGAGTCCGATCCGTCCTACGCCCCAACTCGGTTGAGCCCGATGCGGCCTGAACGGACCATGGCAGAGGCCGAGGCATCCGATTTTCCGCCCACCCAGGACCACTCTGGTTTCGGGCCGAGCGTAGATGATGCACCGCCAGATGGGGGTGTCACTCTGCCCCCGGCGGATGCGCCAGCGAGCGATGCACTGGTATCCGTCACCGGTCGCGGCTTCATGCATTCGCGTTCAACGCCGGTCGAATGGTTCGAAGGCATGTCCGACGCCGACCTGGAAGAAGCGGCCATCCGCTTTGCCAACGGCGACGAAGGCGGCGCCGAGTCCAGTCTGCAAACAGCCTTGTCCCACACCGAAGCCAAACCCGACCAGGCCTTGCGTTGGGCCATGGCCTTGCTCGACCTGTACCGGGCCACGGGGCGGCAAAGCCACTTCGATGTCGCCGCGATCGAGTTTGCTGAACGCTTCAGTCGTTCGGCGCCGGCGTGGTTTTCGATTCCAGCCAATCTCGGTCTTAACAACGCCAGCGCGATGGTGCGCACCTTGCCGTCTCGTTTGATGGCAGACCCCTTGTGGCGCAGCCCGAGTCACTTCACCACGGGGTCGGTGGATGCCCTGCGCCTGGCCATCGCCAATGCCTCCGCGCCGTGGTTCATCGACTGGACACCCCTGACGCAGATCGAACCATCGGCCGTCGATGCCATGGGAGAATTGTTTGCCGAATGGTGCAGCACGCCGGTGGACCTGCATTTTTCGGGCGTTCAGACGCTCGAAACTGCACTGCGCCGCTGCGCGCCTTCCGGCGACCGCAAAATCGGCCAGGGGCCCTGGAAGCTGCGCCTGGACGCGCTGCGCATCATGGGCTTGCGCGATGAATTCGAACTGGTCGCACTGGACTACTGTGTCACCTTCGAGGTATCACCCCCGACCTGGAGGGATGTGCGCAGCAGCTTCGCCGACCTGGCGCCCGCTGATGCGTCCAACGCGGCCACCAGCGCCTTGGCGGACACCGATCGGGGCAGCCTGCCGGCACAGGCCGGTGGTGGTGGTGGCCGTCATGCGCAGGCGCCGACCTTGTACATAGGCATTGAATCCGTCCAGGCTGCAGTATCGGAGTTGTCCGGCGAAGTGCTCGGCGACGCGTCCGAAGCACTCAAGCGCCTGGAATCGGACCGAAATGGAGCATCAAGCCTGGTTGTATCCTGCTCCAATCTGGTACGGGTTGATTTTTCTGCGGCCGGCAGCATATTGAACTGGGCGGCCAATCTTCAAAATGACGGCTGTCGCGTGCAGTTCCTCGATTTGCACCGACTGGTGGCCGCATTCTTCGGCGTGGTCGGTATTCACGAGCATGCCAGGGTCGTGATGCGATCGCGCTGAGCTGCTGCCACCACGTTTCTTTCGGCAGCGGGGCTAGTGGCCCCGGACAACCAATCATCATGGAACAATTTCACGGAACCACCATCATCAGTGTGCGGCGCAAGACGGCCGACGGCTACGACGTCGCGATAGGCGGCGATGGCCAGGTCACACTGGGCAACATCGTCATCAAGGGAACGGCACGCAAGGTACGCAAGCTCTACCACGGCAAGGTGCTGGCCGGGTTTGCCGGCGCCACCGCTGATGCTTTCACGCTGTTCGAACGTTTCGAGGCCAAACTCGAGAAACACCAGGGGCATCTGGTGCGCGCGGCGATCGAACTCACGCGCGACTGGCGCACCGACCGGGTACTACGCCGGCTCGAAGCCATGCTCGCCGTGGCCGACAAGGACGCCTCGTTGATCATCACCGGTAACGGCGACGTGCTGGAGCCGGAAAACGGCATCGTGACCATCGGCTCCGGCGGCGCCTATGCCCAGGCGGCGGCGATTGCCTTGCTGAACCACACCGAGCTGCCAGCGGCCGACATCGTGCGCAAGTCGCTGGAAATTGCCGGCGAGTTATGCATCTATACCAACATGCACCACACCATCGAAACCCTGCCGTGATCGCCATGCGCCGGCGCAGCGCCCCTGGCCTGCCCGTGCGCAACCCGCCCACAGCCTGAAACTGCGAAAGCGCTCGCCGCGCGTCAGCCCATGAACATGTCTTCCCTCACTCCGCAACAAATCGTCGTCGAACTCGACAAGCACATTGTTGGCCAGACCCAGGCCAAACGTGCGGTCGCCATTGCGCTGCGCAACCGCTGGCGCCGCCAGCAGGTGCAAGGCAGCCTGCGCGCCGAGATCACGCCCAAGAACATTCTGATGATCGGCCCCACGGGTGTGGGCAAGACCGAGATTGCAAGGCGATTGGCCCGACTCGCGGATGCGCCGTTCATCAAGGTGGAGGCCAGCAAGTTCACCGAGGTCGGTTATGTCGGCAAGGACGTCGACTCGATCATCCGCGACCTGGCGGATGTGGCGGTCAAGCAGACCCGCGAGTCAGCCAAGACAGCGGTACGCGAACGTGCACTCGACGCCGCCGAAGAGCGGATTCTGGACATCCTGATCCCGCCGCCACGCGGCGAGGAAGGCGGCAAACGCGCGCCCGACCAGCCCGAGAGCGCTGCGCGCCAGGCATTTCGCAAGAAGTTGCGCGAAGGCCAACTCGATGCGCGCGAAATCGAGATTGATCTGAGCCAGGCGAGTGCGCAGCTCGAGGTCATGGGGCCGGCCGGCATGGAGGAAATGACGGAACAGCTGCGTGGCCTGTTCGGCCAGATGGGCCAGCAAAAGCGCCAGATACGCAAACTGCCGGTGGCAGAGGCACTCAAGCAGGCGCAGGACGAGGAAGCCGCCAAGCTGATCAACGAAGAAGACATCAAGACGCAGGCTTTGCTGTCAGCCGAGCAGAACGGCATCGTGTTCATCGACGAGATCGACAAGGTCACCTCGCGCTCGGAGGGCAGCAACGCCGGAGAAGTGTCACGCCAGGGTGTGCAACGCGACCTGTTGCCACTGGTCGAGGGCACAACCGTCTCGACCAAATACGGCATGATCAAGACCGATCACATCCTGTTCATCGCATCGGGCGCCTTTCACCTGAGCAAGCCCAGCGACCTGATTCCCGAATTGCAAGGCCGTTTCCCGATCCGGGTGGAATTACGCCCGCTCTCGATCGAGGATTTCGAGTCCATCCTGACCCAGACCCATGCCTCACTGGTCAAGCAATACCAGGCTCTGCTGGCCACCGAGAACGTCACCATCGACTACGCGCCTGACGGTGTGACGCGTCTGGCGCAGATCGCCTTCGAGGTCAACGAACGCACAGAAAACATCGGCGCGCGCCGCCTGTCCACCGTGATGGAACGCCTGCTCGAAGAGGTCAGTTTCGAGGCCAGTACACTGCACGGACAGACCATCGTGGTCGACGCGGCCTATGTCAATGAACGCCTGGCAGAACTCAGCCAGGACGAGGACCTTTCCCGTTACATCCTGTGAGCAATACACGTCTGGACCGCGCAAGTCTCATGCGTTACCTTCATAAGTCGCCGTAAGTTATTCATTTAGAAAGGATTTTGCCGCCATTTGGCTGCAAATCACCTTCTAAGTCCTTGATTTCATTGGAAAATTTTCTCGCGACACGTGTTGCAACCCTTGCAAATGCTGATACAGTGCAAAAAAGTGCAATTAAGTGGTATTTGGTGCCTTACCAGAGCCATTTTGGGCATGTTTCCTCAGCCAAGGGTCAATCGCAGTGTTTCAAGGGCCTTCGTATTTAAATCTGGATGCCAAGGGTCGCCTTTCGGTGCCGACCCGGCATCGCGACGCCCTGGGCGGAGCTGACGGCGGCCAACTGACGATCACCCGTCACCCCGACGGATGCCTGATGGTCTTTCCGCGGGCCGAGTGGGAAAAATTCCGTGAACGCGTGGCGGCGCTTCCGATGTCCGCGGTGTGGTGGAGGCGCATCTTCCTGGGCAACGCCATGGATGTGGACATGGACGGCACCGGCCGGGTGCTGGTGTCTCCCGAATTGCGCCAGGCAACAGGCATCACGCGCGAAACCGTGCTGCTGGGCATGGGCAACCATCTGGAGCTCTGGGACAAGGCGACCTACGACACCAAGGAAGCCAAGGCCATGCAGGGCGAAACGCCCGATGTGTTCAAGGACTTTTCCTTTTGAATGCCGAACGTGAACACCGGGTTGATCCACACCACCGTTTTGTTGCACGAAGCGGTCGACGCGCTGCTCGGCCAGCCGCAGAGTGCGCAGGCGCAGACATTCGTCGACGCGACCTTCGGGCGCGGCGGTCACAGCCGACTGATCCTGTCACGGCTGCGCCCGCAGGATCGCTTGATTGCCATCGACAAGGATCCGCAGGCCATCGCCAGTGCCGCAGAGATCAACGACGCGCGTTTTTCGATAAGGCATCAGGGTTTCGACCAGCTGGGCGAGCTGGGTCCGGCCTCGGTGGCCGGCATCCTGATGGATCTGGGCGTGAGTTCGCCGCAGATCGACGATCCCACACGCGGGTTCAGTTTCCGTTTCGACGGGCCACTGGACATGCGCATGGATACGACACGAGGCCAGAGCGTTGCGCAATGGCTTGCCGCTGCGCCAGTCAATCAAATTGCGGAGGTGATTCGTGACTATGGTGAGGAACGGTTTGCTGGCGCCATTGCAAAGGCGATTGTTGCTCGCCGACAGGAACGGGGCGCAATTTCATCCACCACCGAGCTGGCCCAGCTCGTGGC
>JBBQJP010000097.1:0-14504 GCA_038326025.1 Burkholderiales bacterium | reverse complement strand
AGGTGCCACCGTGGGCGCGTTCGAAATGGCCATGGTGCTGGCGCGTGGCACCGGTGAAGCTCCCCTTCTCGTGGCCGAAGATCTCGCTTTCGATCAACTGGGGGGAGATGGCTCCGCAGTTCACCGCCACGAAAGGATGGGGTGCGCGCGGGCTGAGTTCGTGCACGGTCTGCGCGACCAGTTCCTTGCCGGTGCCGCTTTCGCCGCTGATGAAGACGCTGACCCCGGTGCCGGCGACGCGTGCCAATTGGTCGAACAATGCGCGCATCAGTGGCGCCCGTCCCCAGAGTTGGCCGAAGCGGCCGCTGGTGTCCACCTCGCGGGTTATCTGCTCGGCCTGGGTCCTGCGTTCGCCAGCCGGACGCAGGCGCGACAGGATGCCCTGAATCTGCCGCCCGCTGACCGGCTTGACGAGGTAGTCCACCGCACCCAGCCGCAGTGCCTCGATCGATGTCTCCAGACTGGCATGGCCCGTGATCAGGACCACCTCGCCATGGTCATCGGCGCTCAGTTCTCGCAGCAGGTCGATCCCGCTGCCGTCCGGCAACTGCAGGTCGAGCATCACCACGTCGGGTGCCCTGAATACTATTTGGTGTCGCGCCTCGGCCAGCGAATGCGCGATGGCGGTGTGAAATCCCTCAGCCTGGACCAGGGCCGCCAGGGCCTGGGCTGAATCGGTGTCGTCTTCGACGATCAGGGCATGGGGCATGATCTGGGCCTGTAAGGTTGGGGCACGGAGAGTCTGCAAGTTCCGAGACCTGTGTCATTGCGCTTTCTTACCCCATGGTAGCGCCGCGTTGCATTGAAACCGAACACATGAAAAAGCCTGTCCTGTTGCTCGCGCTGGTTGCCGCCCTGATCGGTGGCTGGAATGCTGCCGGCCTGCAGCTGCCGTTTGTCAGTGCCCGTGCGCCTGTCGACGCGACCCGGCCTGCGGATGCAGGCGCGCAGAATTCGGCCGAAGACGTATTGGCGGATGCGTTCAAGGCCCGGCGCAGCGGTGTCCAGGTCCGTGGCGAAGGTGTTGTCAGCGCGGTATTGGCAGACGACAACCAGGGCAGTCGGCACCAGCGTTTCGTGTTGCGCATGGCGTCCGGCCAGACCATTTTGGTGGCCCACAACATCGACCTCGCGCCGCGCATTGCCGGGCTTGCGAAAGGCGACACCGTGGGTTTCAATGGCGTCTACGAGTGGAACGCCAAGGGTGGCGTGATCCACTGGACCCACCATGACCCGGCAGGGCGCCACATTCCCGGCTGGCTGCGCCATGCGGGGCAGACCTATGAGTAAGCGGGGTTGATCGTCGTGCCGATACATTGCAAATCTGGATGGTGGCGCGTGGCGCTTGATGCCGATCGAGATGCTTGGGTGCCCTCATGACTGAACATGCACCGCCCACAAAGCCGGCTCCACGCATGGACGTTCGCGCCTTTCGTGAACCCGACACACCCGCGCTGATCGCACTCTGGCAGGCCTGCGAACTGACGCGTGCCTGGAACGATCCGGCCAAGGACATCACGCGCAAGTTGGGCGTGCAGCCCGAGCTGTTCCTGGTTGGCGAAGTGGCCGGCCGGCTGATGGCCAGCGC
This sequence comes from Burkholderiales bacterium, assembly GCA_038326025.1. Classification (GTDB taxonomy): domain Bacteria; phylum Pseudomonadota; class Gammaproteobacteria; order Burkholderiales; family Burkholderiaceae_C; genus CAISIP01. The sequence goes on along the minus strand of JBBQJP010000097.1, from coordinate 12,916 downwards.
CATGGTCGGTTACGACGGCCACCGCGGCTGGATCAATTACCTGGCCGTGCATCCGGACTTTCGGCGCCAGGGCCACGGTGAGGTGTTGATGCAACTCGCCGAGCAGGCGCTACTGGCCATGGGTTGCCCCAAACTCAATTTGCAGGTGCGCGGCAACAATGTGCAGGCGCTGAGCTTCTACCGCGCGCTGGGTTACCCGCAGGACGACGTCATCAGCCTGGGCAAGCGCCTGGTTGCCGATACCCCGGATGGCGCCAACCCGGCAGAACTCAGCTTGCATGCCCGATACGGACTACGACCGGTGATCAACGCTTGCGGCACGTTTACGCCGCTGGGCGTGTCGCGCTCGCCGCCCGACGTCGGCGTGGCCGTCGCCCAGGCCCTGGGCGAGTTTTTCGTCATGGACGAATTGCAGCTTGTTGCCGGCCAGGCGCTGGCCGCGTGGAGTGGTGCGCAGGACGGCGCAGTGACCCACTGCGTGGCAGCCGGCATCACCATGTCGGTGGCGGCGGCGATGGCGGGCGAGGCACCGGATGCAGTAGCCGCCTTGCCGGACAGCCATGGCCTGCCCTCTCGCGTGGTGATGCCGGCCGGGATGGCCATCAACTATGGCCATCCCATCGTGACGGATATCCGGCTGGCCGGTGCGACGCCGGTGCTGGCCGGCACCGAACTGCAATGCAGCCTGCAAGCGCTGGAACAGGCGCTGGCGCAAGAAGGCGTGGCCTGTCTGTTACTGGTCTCGTCGCGGCTGGTGCGGGGCTCGTTTCCTGATCTGGCCAGCGCCGTGGCGTTGGCACATCGGCGCGGCGTTCCGGTCATCATCGATGGCGCGGCGCAGGACATGCGCCTGCCGGAACTGCTGGCCAGCGGGGCCGATGCGGTACTGGCCAGCGCACACAAATACCTGGCCGCGCCCACCGCCGGTGTGGTCGTCGGCACTGCGCCATTCGTGCGGGCGTTCCGTGCACAGGAGCGCGGCATCGGTCGTGCCATGAAGGCCAGCAAGGAAGCCATCGTGGGCGTGCTGGCCGCGCTGGAACTGCGCCAGGCACTCGACCTGCCCGCATGGCGCGCCGCGCAGCAGCACAAGGTGGACGGATTCATCGAACGGGTTGCTGCCATCGCCGGCTTGCGGGCCGCGGCGCAGCCGGATGCAGCGGGTTTGCCGTTTGCACGGGTCTGCCTGCAGGTCGACGCTGCGACTCAAGCCGGATGGAGCGCCGAGGCGCTGGTGCGCACGCTACGTGGAGCAACTCCCGCAGTGCGGGTCATGGAGCACGCAGTGGCACAAGGGCAACTGGTGCTGGAACTGGTGCCGCTGCGCCAGTACGAGCTGGACGAGATCATCCGGCAACTGACTGCGGCGCGCTCGGCGTTCGATGCATCGCTGCCCCGCGGCCCCGCGAGCGACGTCACTCCGGCCTGAGTCGGAATAGCTCCTGCGCCTTGGCAATGCCGCGCAAGTCGTGGCAGCCCACACTGTCAACCGGCAACTTCACGTTGCGGGCGAATGCGCCAGACATCAGCAGCGGTACCTGCAGCTCCTTGGTCATGCCCTGGATCCTCGCGGTCATGTTGACCGCCGGGCCCACGACGTTGAAAGCCAGCCGGTCCGGCGAGCCGACGTTGCCATGGATGACCGTGCCCAGGTGCAGGCCCAGGCCGAATTCGATCACCGGCAGCCGCGCGCGTCGGCGCCGGCTGTTGACCACCGCAATGTTGTCGAATGCGTCGATCGCCGCATCGAGTGCGTTCACGCAGACTTCGGCGGTGCGCGCCGGGTCCTTGATTTCGAACACGATCAGGATCGCGTCGCCAATGAACTGCAGGATCTCGCCCCCGCGTGGCGCGGCGGCGGCGGCGCAGTATTCGAAATAGTCGTTGAGCAGGCGCAGCAGCTGGTCCGTGGGCAAGGTCTCGCTCAGCGCGGTGAAGCCACGCAAATCGGAGTACCAGAACGCGGCCTCGATCAGCTCGCCATCGCCGCGCTTGACCTGGCCTTGCAGGATGCGTCCGCTGATGCGCTTGCCGACGAAGGTATCGAGAAGACCGAGTGTCGTACGCCGCCCCACCATCAACTCGACCACCGGGGTCAGTAGATTGGCCAGGGCCTGGAAACGCGCGACGTCGCCGTCGTCGAACCCCGCCGGGTCGCGGGTGGCGATGGTCAGGATGTTCATCCGGCCCGCGGACAGGATCATCGGTATCCCGAGGTAGTCGCGCATGCCTTCTGCACGCAGGTCCTGCCATACCGGATGTTCCCCCGCGGCGCCCTTGGTTGAAATCGCCTGGTGCAGTGTCTGCTCGCTATTGCGCACGACCTCCATCGGACTGCCGATATAGGCGTCGGATTGCATCACCCCGTGCATACCGGACCATAACTGCGCATCTTCACCCCGGATCCAGCTGATGCCAAGGGCGGCCAATTGCGGATGCAGGGTCGGGCTGGAAATGCGCATGCGGTCGATGCGGGCGCCGGCGGCGTCCAATTGCGCGACCAGGCCATCGAGAAACTGGCGCGGGTTGACGATGCGCCGGCCGGCGGTCAGCAACCAGACAGCGACCGGTTCCAGCGACCAGCGGCCGACCGGCCCGAACAAGGCGGAGATGTCGGTCGCGACGGATGCGGACGGGTTGACATCGGGGAACAGGGGCTCGCTCATTGACGGCTCTCCTGCAGGATCCAGCGGGCGGCCTTCTCGGCAATCATCAGGGTCGGCGCATTGGTGTTGCCACTGGTGATGGTGGGCATGACACTGGCGTCGACCACGCGCAGGCCGTCCACACCGCGCACGCGCAAGCGCGCGTCGAGCACCGCCATCGGGTCGCCGTCGCGGCCCATGCGCGCCGTGCCGACCGGGTGAAAAATCGTGGTGGCGATGTCGCCGGCCAGCCGGGCCAGTTCCTCATCGGACTGGAATTGCACACCGGGCTTCCACTCCTGCGGCTGGTATGGCGCCAGCGCCGGGCGCGACGCGATGTCGCGCACCTGGCGCAGGCTGGCAGCGGCAATCAGCCGGTCTTCATCGGTGCTCAGGTATTGCGGTGCGATGGCGGGCGCCTCGGAGGCCGACGGGGAGCGGATCGTGACCGTGCCGCGGCTGGTCGGGTTCAGGTTGCAGACGCTGGCGGTGAACGCCGGGAACGCATGCAGCGGTTCGCCGAAGGCATCCAGGCTCAGTGGCTGCACATGGTATTCCAGGTTCGGATGGGCTTGCTGCGGGTCGGAGCGTGTGAAGGCACCCAGCTGGCTCGGCGCCATGCTCATCGGGCCGGTGCGTTTGAGCAGATACTCCAGGCCAATCGCGGCCTTGCCGACCAGGCTGTTGGCCAGCGTATTGAGGGTTTTGACACCCTGCACCTTGAACACCGCACGTATCTGCAAGTGGTCCTGCAGGTTGGCGCCCACTCCGGGCGCATCCTTGACCACGCTAATGCCATGGCGCTGCAACACGTCTGCCGGGCCGATGCCGGATACTTGCAGCAACTGGCACGAACCGATGGCGCCGGCGCTCAGGATCACCTCACGGCTGGCCAACACCGTGACCTGCTGGCCAGCGCGGCGCAACACCAGGCCGGTGCAGCGGGGCTGGCCGGACGGCCCGGACGCAAACAGCAGGCGCTCGGTCGGGGCTTCGGTCCAGATCGTCAGGTTGGGGCGGTGCTTTGCCGGCCGCAAGAACGCCTTGGACGCGTTCCAGCGCCATCCGTCCTTCTGGTTGACCTCGAAAAAGCCCACGCCGTGGTTGTCACCGGTATTGAAGTCATCGGTAGCCGGCACGCCGGCCTCGGTGGCGGCCCGCGCAAAGGCCTTGAGCACGTCCCAGTGCAGGCGCTGCTTGTCGACACGCCATTCGCCGCCGTGCCCGTGCTGGTCGGAAAACCGTGCGCCGGTGGTGCTCGGTTCAGCGCCGCCGTCGAGCCGGAAATGGTCTTCATGGGCCTTGAAGTCGGCCAGGCTGTTCGACCAGTTCCAATCGTCATCGCCGGTGAGCGCTGCCCAGCCGTCGTAGTCGCGCGCCTGGCCGCGCATGTAGATCATGCCGTTGATCGACGAGCAGCCGCCCAGGGCCTTGCCGCGCGGGTAACGCAGCGCCCGGCCATTGAGACCGGCTTCGGGTTCGGTCTGGTACAGCCAGTCGGTACGCGGGTTACCGATGCAATACAGGTAGCCGACTGGAATATGGATCCACGGGTAGTTGTCCTTGCGGCCGGCTTCGACCAGCAATACGCGCCGCGACGGGTCGCGGCTGAGCCGGTTGGCCAGCAGACAGCCGGCGGTTCCCGCGCCCACGATGATGGTGTCGAATTCTTCCTGTTCCATGATGAGGTGTGTCTGTGCGGGCCGGTGTGCGGCGGTGCGCGTGGTTGTGTTCCCGACGTTTCCGGTCGGCGCGCCCGGCCTTGGCGATACAGTATAGGCAGCACAAACAAGACTTGCGCCAAGCAGGCCTGACGTGCCCGCTGTATGCGTGAACGAATGCCGCCGCTGGACGCACCCCGTCGGCGCGAATGCCAGGCCCTGGATGGAGACAAACATGCCCGAAACCGATTCGCTCGAACAAGCCACCCGCGTCGACCTGGCCGCAGCTTTTCGCTGGGCTGCCCGGCTGGGCATGCACGAGTCGATCGCCAACCACTTCAGCGCCGCTGTGTCGGACGACGGCAAACGTTTTCTGCTCAACCCGGTTGGCGCGCATTTCTCGCGCATCCGCGCCAGTGAACTGCTGCTGCTCGATGCCGCTGATCCCCAGGCCACCCACGGGCCGAACGCGCCCGACCCCACCGCCTGGTACCTGCATGCCGAACTGCACCAGCGCCTGCCGCAGGCGCGCTGCATTTTGCACACCCATATGCCACACGCCACGGCCTTGTGTTGCCTGCAGGATTTCGAGTTCCTGATGCTGGACCAGAACGCCTGCCGCTTTTACAACCGCATCGCCTATGACCACGACTACAGCGGCATGGCGCTGGAATCATCCGAGGGCGCGCGCGTGGCCGGCTTGCTCGATGGCGGCAAAAGCGTGTTGTTCATGGGCAACCACGGCGTGATCGTGGTCGCACCATCGGTGGCCCAGGCCTTCGACGAGTTGTATTACCTGGAAAAGGCGGCCCAGCTGCAGGTGCTGGCGCTGTCCACCGGCCGGCCGTTGGCGCTGATACCGGAGCCGGTGGCGGCGCTTGCGGGGCGGCAGTGGAACAATTACCCGACCCGGTTTTCCGACCTGCATTTCCAGGCGCTCAAGGACATCCTGAACCAGCAGGAACCGGATTACACGCGCTGACCGTGGGCAGACCATCAGCGCAGCAAGTCCGCCCCGCTCTTGCGCTTGCAGGCTTAGCGCAAGCGCCTGCTGCTGCCGCGGTGAATCGGTCGCCGGCGACCGGCGGCACGCAGCCTGGTACCGAGTCGATCCACTTTCTCCTGCTGCCGGCGTTCTCGATGATGGGTTTCGTCTCTGCCATCGAACCGCTGCGTGTGGCCAACCGCTTTCGGCCCGGAAGTTATCGCTGGCAGGTTGTCACGCCCACCGGCGAGCCGGTGCTTGCCAGCAACGGCATGTCGCTCAATGCAGACGCAGCGCTGCCCGATCCGGCGTCGGTACGTCTGGTCGTGGTGGTCGCAGGTTTTGATCCGCTGGCTGCGTACGATGCGGCGCTGGGCAACTGGTTGCGGGCCGTGGTGCGTTCTGGCGGCGCGGTGGGTGCGGTCGATACCGGCGTCTTCGCCTTGGCCGCAGCCGGAGTGGCGGGCGACGGGCCGGTCACGCTGCACTGGGAGGCGCAGGCAGCGTTTCAGGAACGATTTCCGGCCATCACCGTGACGCAGGAATTGTTCGAGATCGGGGAGCGTTGCATCACCTGCGCCGGCGGCACTGCCGCCATTGATCTGATGCTGGCACGTATCGCCGAGCGCCATGGCCACACACTGGCGGCCCAGGTGTCGGAGCAGTTTGTTCTCGGTCGCATCCGCAGTCCGTCTGACCACCAGCGCCTGGAGATTGCGACGCGTTACCAGGTGCACAACCGCAAGGTGATCCAGGTGATACGGCTGATGCAGGAACACATCGAAGACCCGCTGGAACCCGACGACCTGGCCCGCTTGATCGACGTCACGCGTCGCCAGCTGGAGCGCCTGTTTGCCACCCACCTGTCGGAAACGCCCGGCCACTTCTACACCGGCCTGCGGCTGGAACACGCGCGTTCGCTGCTGCGCCAGTCGGACATGGGCATCACCACCATCGGTATCGCCTGCGGCTTCCATTCGCCGTCGCATTTTTCGCGCAGTTATCGAGGGCTGTTCGGGTGCAGCCCGAAAGAGGACAGGGCGTTGCCGAACAGGGGGGGCGGGTCGACGGCTAAAGGGCTGTGAGGCACACCATTGGTGACGTCATTTGGCCGCGAAACAGTAGAACAGTCCTGCGCCGCCTGTGCGGGTGAGTGACTGCTGGTCGCAACCGACCGAGTTGTGCGACGAGTTCCAGGACATCGACCAGGCATCGGAGGCCAGGCCAGCGCGGTCATGGTGGCCGGTCATGGCCGAACCTGCGCCATTCTTGGTCCATTCGCCACAGGTCATCTCAGGCTGGCCCGGCGCGGATGAAAACGCCCGGCCATCACTGCTCGAGCCGGTCAGGATATCGTGCTTGTTCGGTGTGTCGCCGCGGCCATTGACCAAGGCGCCTTTTTCGTCCAGCGCGGTAGCCTTGGTCAGGTTGTTGTCACCGTGCAGGTGCTCCACGTCGCGCGCGATCAATACGCCCTTGGCATTGAACCAGGGACCTTTGCCGATGCGATCACGCGCATTGACGACCGGTGTCGTGCTGGTCCAGCCGGTGCTGAGGTAGGCGCGCCAGGTTTGAGCGCCGGCACCTGCCGCACTCGCCAGCTTCTGGCAATGGGCATCGGCTCCGGCCAGGCCGCCGAGGTTGGCGCCGTCACCGGGGCCGGCGCTCGTGACGAAGAAGCTCATCGGCCCGCTGGCAGGCGTGGTGGCGCAGGCCGCCAGCAACACGGCGGCCGCTGACAGCGCGAGGATCGAACGGGTATTGCGCATGGTGTCTCCTTGAAATGGTGTGACAGGCGCCGATCTTTGGGGGTCGGCCGACCCACTGTATGCCAACTTCGGCTGGCGCCGCACATAGCCTTGGGTTGCGCTCGGGAACAGGATCGCCAGGCAAGCCAAGTGGCGTCGCGCCGAAACGCGGATCCGGCATTACCTGGTCAGGTGTCCAGGTCTGAACGGCCTACCCGCTCAGCGCGTCGAGGAAGGTTTTGCGCCACCAGTGCACATCCTGGTCGCGAATCCTTTGCAGCAAGGCCTGGTGGCGCTGCTGGCGTTCTTCCAGCGGCATTTGCAGCGCGCGCTGCATGGCTTCGGCAGTGCGCGCCGTGTCGTAGGGGTTCACCATCAAGGCTTCGTGCAACTGCTCGGCGGCGCCGGCAAAACGCGACAGGATCAGCACGCCCGGATCGGCCGGATCCTGCGCTGCGATGAACTCCTTGGCCACCAGGTTCATGCCATCGCGCAAGGGGGTTACCAGCGCCACACAGGCCGCCCGATAAAGGCCGGGCAGGCGTTTGCGTGCCACGTTGCGGTGAATGGCGCGCACGGGCATCCAGTCCAGCTCTCCGAAGTTGCCATTGATGGCGCCGCTCAGGCTCTCCAGCTCCTGGCGCAACGAAGCGTAGGCGTCTACGGACTCCCGGCTGGGCGCCGCGATCTGGATCAACGTGGCTGAGCCCAGATTCTCCGGATAACTCTGCAACAACAGCTGGAACGCCTTGATGCGTTGCGGCAGGCCCTTGGAGTAGTCCATGCGTTCGACACCGACCAGCAGCCGGCGGCGAGAGAACTCGGAGCGCATCTGCTTGAACATGTCCTGCGACTCTTTTCCCTTGCCGAGTGCCTCGAACTCATTGACATCGATTCCGATCGGAAACGAACGCACTTGCAGGGTCTTGCCATAGGCACGAAACTCATGCTCGCCCAGAATGTCCGCGGAGATTTCGGTGCCGACATAACGCGAAAAATGGTTCAGATCGGCTTTGCTCTGGAATCCGACCAGGTCGTAGGCAAACAACGAGCGGATCAGCCAGTCGTGATCGGGGATGGCAGCGAGGATCAGCGGGGGTGGCAGCGGTATGTGCAGGAAAAAACCCATGCGCTGTTCGCAAGCCATGGCGCGCAGCTCGGCCGCCAATGGGATGAGGTGGTAGTCATGTACCCAGATGGTGTCGTCTGGCCTGAGCAGGCTGGCCAGCTTGCGCGCCATCATCTGGTTGACGCGCCGGTAGCCGCCCACATAACCGGCATCGAAATCGGCCAGGTCGAGCCGGTAGTGAAACACCGGCCACAACACACCATTGCTGTAGCCCAGGTAGTAGCTGTCGTGGTCCTCACGACTCAGATCCACGGTAGCCAGCTGCACCTTGCCGGCAGTTTGCACAAGCAGCTCGCCTTCGCCGGGCGTGCCGTCTTCGATGACATTGCCACTCCAGCCGAACCACAGGCCCCCGGAAGCTTCCAGGGCCTGGCCCACGGCCACGGCAAGGCCGCCCGATGCGGCTTTGCGCGGATCGGCGACACGGTTGGAGACTACGACGAGACGTCCCATTCAGGGCCCTTCATTTGGTACGGCGATCGATCAAAACCATTGGACCCTAAATCACCGTGTCCCAGGCGGCCGACAGCCGCACGGCCGCATTGATGATGCCCACCATCGAGTAGGTCTGGGGGTAGTTGCCCCACATCTCGCCGGTGGTGGCGTGGGTGTCTTCCGACAACATGCCCAGCGGGTTGCGCGCCTTGAGCATGGTCTCGAAGATCGCGCGAGCCTCGGCTACGCGGCCCGTGCGGGCCAGTGCGTCGATGCGCCAGAAGGTGCAGATGTTGAACGCCGTTTCAGGCGCGCCGAAGTCGTCGGGTGCCTCATAACGTCGCATGTACGGTCCGTCGCACAGGTGTTCTTCCAGCGCCTTGAGCGTGGCCACGAAGCGCGGGTCCCCCGGGTCGATAAAGCCCACCTCGGCCATCAGCAGCACGCTGGCATCGAGATCGCGTCCGCCAAAACTTTCGGCAAACGACTGGCGCTCCTCACTCCAGGCATCGCGCAGGATCCGCTCGCGCATGGCGTGGGCCTGCTGGCCCCAGTAGGTGGCCCGCTCGGGGCGCTTCAACGTGTTGGCGATCTTGGCCAGCCGATCGCAGGCGGCCCAGCACATCAGCGCTGACGAGGTATGCACCCGGGCCCGTGTACGCAGCTCCCACATGCCCGCATCGGGTTTGTCGAAGATGCTGATGGCCTTTTCGCCGACGCGCTCCAGGAGCTCGAACTCTGCCGCACCCGCGGGGTGGATCAGGCGTCGGTCGTGAAAAGACTGGGCGGCAGCGAGCACGATATTGCCATAGACGTCATGCTGGAAATGTTCCTGGGCCTGGTTGCCCACCCGCACCGGTCCCATGCCCCGGTAGCCGGGGAGGGTGTCGCAGATGCGCTCTGGCAAGTCGCGCTCCAGCCCGATGCCAAACAGGGGCTGGACGTGGCCGTCGTCGGTGTCGACCACCGCATTGTTGAGCCATCCCAGATAATTCTCCATGGTGCCGACCTCGGCCAGGCTGTTGAGTGCCCGCACCACAAAAAACGCGTCGCGCAACCAGCAGTAGCGGTAGTCCCAGTTGCGCTGGCTGCCCGGCGCTTCCGGAATGCTGGTGGTCATGGCCGCAACGATGGCGCCGGTGTCTTCGAACACCGAGAGCTTGAGCGTGATGGCGGCGCGGATCACCGCATCCTGCCACTCCAACGGCAAGGCCAGGCGCTGCGTCCAGTTGCGCCAGTAGGCCAGTGTTTCCTGCTCGAAATGGCGCGCGGTGTCGCCAACCCCGCCCTCCAGCGTGTCGTCCGGACCGAACAGGAAGTTGATGTCGCGCGTCAGCAAAAACGGTTGCTGACTCAGAACATGCGAGACTGAGGCATCGGTTTGCAGTCGCAGTGTCATGTCATCGCTGATGTACCGCACATGGTTGCTGCCCGAGGTGATGGTGGGGGACTTTGCGCCCCAGTCGAAACGCGGGGCCAGACGCACCCGGACGCGCGGTGCTCCTTTGAGCAGGCGCACACGGCGCACCAGCATGGCAGGGCGGAAAAATCGCCCGCGCGAGGCGAAACGCGGCGCGAAGTCGGTAATCTCCAGACCCTGGCCGCGGGTGTCCCACAATTCGGTGCGCAACACAGCGGTGTTGGGCTCATAGGCCTGGCTGCTGCGCTCCAGATGCTCGATTTCGATCGCAAACTCACCGGCTCCCTCTTCCCCACCGAGCAGGGCGTGAAACACTGGGTCACCGTCGAAGCGCGGCAGGCAGCTCCAGACGACGCGGCCGCGCGGGTCGATCAGTGCGCTGAATGCGCAGTTGCCAATCACGCCCAGCGAAAGCGTGGCCTCGGCGGGCGGGGCAAAACCGGCGTCGATGCGGGTCGAAGGAGTGGGGTTCGGGGTAGCGGTCATGGTGTCGGTCATGGGATGGATGTCGCTGATTGATGCAGCCATTGGCGCAAGGCCTGCGGGTCGGAAACATGGTGCAGGGCGACCGAATCGCCCGCACCCACCTTGATGCCGGACCCGCCCAGGCGCTGCACGACGTCGAAGCCGGGTTCGTCGGTAACGTCATCACCTGCGAATACCGGGTTTCGCCCGGCAAACGGACGCTCGGCCATGAAAGCGTCGATGGCCCGCCCTTTGCCCACCTGGGAAGACTTCGCCTCGACCACGGCCTTGCCGCGCATCAGCTGAAGCCCCGGTATCTGTTGGACCGCCTCTTCCATGGTGCGCAAACATTCGGCCTCGAGATGCGGCGCGAGCCGGAAATGCAAGGCCATTGAATTGCACTTGCGTTCCACCAGCAGGCCGGTGTGGCGCGCCGCCAAAGCCTGCGCAGCCGCCAGTACGGCGTCGAGCGGGGGCGTTTCGGCCACCGTGAGCTGGTTTTGCGCATTGCGCCGGATGGCGCCGTGTTCGAACGCCGCGGGCAGTTGCAATGGGGCCAGATAAGATTCGATATCGGCCTGAGCGCGCCCGGTCACGATGGCCAGCGCACCACCGAGCCGATCGCGCAGACGCTGCAGCAATGACAACAAGTCGCCCTGCACGACGATGGCGTCTGGACGTGCCGCCAGTTCGGCCAAGGTGCCGTCGAAATCCAGGAACAAGGCCGACTGTTTCGTCAGCAGTGCAGGAGGCGTCTTCATTGTTGCTAACCCTAACAGACCTTGACCGGGCGCTGATCGTGCGTTGAGGCTGTCAAATAATCCCCACAAACTGAAACTTGTCAGGTGAGTCGGTGTCACAACAATGCGAGCAAGTTGGCTCGTGCAATTGTGTGGAGACCGACCCGATGCCACGCTACAAACCCCAGGAACGCCACAGCCTGCTGCTGCCGGTGGAACTGTCCGAACAGATCGTGCCGGGCAGCTTTGCGTTCGCACTGGACTATCTGGTGGACAACGAGCTCGATCTCTCGGAGTTGGACGCCCGGTTCAACAACGATGAGGTTGGCGCCAGTGCCTACGACCCACGCGTGATGCTCAAGATCGTGTTGCTGGCCTACAGCCAGGGCCTGATCTCCAGCCGCGCCATCGAGCGGGCGTGCATGCGCAACGTGCAGTTCATCGCCATCAGCGGCGACAGCCAGCCTAGCCACGCGCACATTGCCAAGTTCGTCAGCAGTCTGGGCGAGCAGATCAAGCCGCTGTTCAGCCAAGTGCTGATGACCTGCGATGCGCAAGGTCTGATCGGTCGCGAGATGTTCGCCATTGACGGCGTCAAGCTCCCCTCCAACGCCAGCAAGGAGAGAAGCGGCACGCATGAGGAACTGCGCCACCGAGCCCGGCGCCTGGATAAAGCCGCTGACAAGATCGTCAGCCTGCACCAGAGCCAGGACAACGCGACGCATGAAGAGCCTTTGGATGCAAAGCGCCAGGCACGCATTAATGCTCTGCGCAAGGAGGCCGAGCGTACGCGTCAGTTCGTGGCCTCGAACCGGCCCCGCATCAACCGCAAGGGTCAGGAACTCAAGACCAACGTGACCGATCCGGACAGCGCCAAGATGGCGACCAGCAAAGGCGTAATCCAGGGCTATGCGGCGCAGGCCGCGGTAGACAGCAAAAGCCAGGTGATCGTGGCAGCAAGCGTGGTCGGATCGGGCTCGGAGCAGTCGATGCTGCTGCCCATGATCGAGCAGGCCGAACCCTACCGCGATGCGCACACGCTGATCACAGCCGATGCGGGTTACCACAGCGATGCCAATGTGGCGCATCTGTTGGACAAGGCCATCCCCGCGATGATTGCCGACAACCAGATGCGCCAGCGCGATGAACGCTTCGAAGATCAAGCCAAGCACAAGGCCAAGGACGACGTGCTGTACGACAAGCAGCCGACAGGGCCGAACAAGCCGATCAAGCGTTTTGGCCCGGAGGACTTCACGTTCAACGGCGACCACACTTGCATTTGTCCGGCAGGCCAGGCGCTCACCGGCGGGGCGACGATCCACCTGACCGAGACGGGTCTGCGTTATCGGCAATACCGGGCGCGGGATCGGGACTGCCGGGTGTGCGCATTGCGCACGCAATGCCTGAAGAACCCAAATGAATCGCGCGGCAGGCAGGTGACGCGGTTTGAGCCCAAGACCCAAGACCCGCTGAACCCCAGCGAGCGCATGCGCCGAGCGATCGACTCGTCGCTGGGCAGACGCCTTTACAGCCAGCGCATAGGCACGGTGGAGCCGGTGTTCGGCAACATCCGGCACAACAAGCATCTCACGCGCTTGAACCTGCGCGGGCGCGAGAAGGTGAACACGCAGTGGCACCTGTATTGCATGGTGCACAACATCGAGAAGCTGGCCAATAGCGGGTGGAGG
>JBBQJP010000096.1:0-14622 GCA_038326025.1 Burkholderiales bacterium | reverse complement strand
GGTCATGCCCGTGGCGGCCACGGTGCCGACGATGGTGCCGGTCATGCCCGTGGCGGCCACGGTGCCGACGATGGTGCCGGTCATGTCCGTGGCGGCCACGGTGCCGACGATGGTGCCGGTCATACCCGTGGCGGCCACGGTGCCGACGATGGTGCCGGTCATACCAGCGGCGGCCACGGCGATCGCTAACTGCGGAACTCGGACCATTGACCTGGCCACCAGGCGCCCGGTACCATGGCGGGGGCCGGCAATTCGAGGTCTTGCGCTGCGAATAGAATCGATTTTTCTAATGATGCAGTGGAGACTTCGATGTCCGACCAAAAATACCGTCTCGTCACGCGCAGTGACTTCGACGGCCTTGTCTGCGCCATACTGCTCAACGAGCTGGAGCTGATCGACGACATCAAGTTCGTCCATCCCAAGGACATGCAGGACGGCAAGATCGCGATCACCGATCGCGACATCACGACCAACCTGCCGTATGTGCCCGGAGCCCATCTGGTGTTCGACCACCATGCGTCCGAGACCACGCGCAATACCGGCGAGCGTCCGAAGAACTACATCATCTATCCCGGAGCGCCGTCCGCGGCCCGGGTGGTCTTTGAGTGTTACGGTGGGCAGACGCGCTTTCCGGACTCCTTCGACGACATGATGACGGCGGTCGACAAGAGCGACGCCGCGGAGTTTTCAATTGAGGAGATTCTTGACCCTAGCGGTTGGGTGCTGCTGAACTATCTGATGGACTCGCGCACCGGCCTGGGCCGGTTCCGCGAATTCCGCATCAGCAACTACCAGCTGATGCTCGACCTGATCAACTACGTTCGCACCCACAGCATCGACGAGGTACTGGCCTTGCCGGACATGGTCGAGCGCGTCGAACTGTATTTCGACCATGCCGAAAAAGCCAAGGACCAACTCAAGCGCTGCACCACGGTGCACGGCAACCTGGCGGTGCTTGACCTGCGCGGCGAGGAAATCATCTTCGCCGTCAACCGCTTCATGATCTACGCCATGTTTCCGCAGACCAATATCTCCATCCATGCGATGTGGGGTGTGCAAAAGCAGAACACGGTATTTGCGACCGGCAAGTCGATCACGAATCGCACATCGAACACCAATATCGGCGAGCTGATGCTCAGCTACGGCGGCGGCGGTCACGAAAATGCCGGCACCTGCCAGATCGCCAATGACAAGGCCGAAGCGGTGCTGCAGGAACTGATCACCAAGATCAACGCCGACGGCTGAAGCGAGGCCACCGCAGGCACGGGCCATCTGGCCCGTTGCGGCTGATGGACAGGGGCAATCGCTCGCGGCCGGGGTGCCTGCCTATGCAGGGCCTAAAATGCCCACGTGAAAACCATTCTCAACGCCGACCTGCATTGCCATTCCGTCGTATCCGACGGCACGCTGACACCTGAGGCGCTGGCTGCGCGGGCAAAAGCCAACGGCGTCGAGTTGTGGGCGCTGACCGATCATGACGAGATTGGCGGTCAGGCCCGAGCCGCAGCAGCGGCGCGCGAACAGGGCATGCACTACCTGACCGGCACCGAGATCTCGGTCACCTTTATCGGGCGCACCGTGCATATCGTCGGCCTGGGTTTTGATGCCGACGACGAACGTATTCGCGAAGGGCTTGCGCGCACGCGTGGTGGCCGTGGCCAGCGAGCCCATGACATGGCGGCCGGCCTGGCCAAGGTCGGTATCAAGGATGCCTATGAGGGCGCCCTCAAATTCGCCGGCAACCATGAACTGATCTCGCGCACCCACTTTGCACGCTTTCTGGTCGAAACGGGTGTCTGCAAGGAAACCAACGAGGTGTTTCGCAAGTACCTGACCGAGGGCAAGCCAGGCTTCGTCGAGCATCGCTGGGCGTCACTGCAGGACGCGGTCAGATGGATCACAGAAGGCGGCGGCGTGGCCGTGATCGCCCATCCGGCGCGCTACAAATTCAGCGCCAATGAAGAATACGCACTGTTCACCGAATTCAAGAACCATGGCGGCCAGGGTGTGGAGGTCGTGACCGGCAGCCATAGCGCAGCCGAATACGTGACCTACGCCGAAACTGCCCGCGAATTTGGACTGGCTGCATCGCGTGGCAGCGATTTTCACAGCCCCGACGAGTCCCATACCGACCTGGGCACCTTGCCCCTGCTGCCCGGCGGGCTGACGCCGGTATGGGAAATGCTGGAGTCACGCATCCAGTGAACCGGCGGCGATGCAACCGGCTTCTCCTGACCTGAGATGGCACAGTACTTCGAAGTCCACCCGGAAAACCCCCAGCAGCGCCTGCTCAAGCAGGCGGTAACGTTGCTCGAGCGTGGCGGCGTGCTGGCCTTGCCCACCGACTCCAGTTATGCCCTGGCCTGCCACCTGGACGACAAGACGGCGGCGGACCGCATGCGCCGGATTCGCGGCGTGGATGACCGCCATCACCTGACGCTGCTGTGCCGCGACCTGAGCGAGTTGTCCAACTATGCGCGGGTCGACAACCGCCAGTTCCGGTTGATCAAATCCGCCACACCAGGCCCCTATACCTTCATCTTGCTGGCCAGCAAGGAAGTTCCGCGCCGCGTCAGCCATCCGCAGCGCAAAACCATCGGCTTGCGCGTGCCGGACCACGGCGTACTGCAGGACCTTCTGGCATTACACAACGGCCCGCTGCTGGCCACCACCTTGATCGCGCCAGGCGACACCGAGCCGCTTAACGACGCGCACGATATTCGCGCCCGCTTCGAACACCAGATTGACGGCGTCATCGACGCCGGCGCCTGCGCGCACCAGGCCACCACGGTGGTCGACCTGTCCGACGGCGAACCGGTACTTGTGCGCCAGGGACGTGGCGACCCGGCGGCACTGGGCCTTTGACGCCGGTCGACCACGACCCGTCTGAGACAATCGCCCGGTGGAAACTTCGAACCTGATCCAGACGGTCCTGATTTACGCGCTTCCGGTGCTGTTTGCAATCACGGTCCATGAGGCCGCGCACGGTTATGCGGCGCGCCATTTCGGCGACAACACGGCCGCCGCGCTGGGGCGCATCACGCTGAACCCGCTCAAGCACATCGACCCGGTGGGCACGATCGTGATGCCGTTGATGCTGTTTTTTGCCACATCCGGCGCCTTTGTGTTCGGATACGCCAAACCGGTGCCGGTGCGCTTTGACAACCTGCGCAACCCGAAACGCGACATGGTCTGGGTCGCACTGGCCGGACCCGGCGTCAACCTGATCCAGGCCTTTCTGTGGGGCCTGGTCATGGTGATGCTGCATGCGAGCGGCGTCACCGAGCCGTTTTTCCTGCGTATGTGCCAAGGCGGCATTCTGGTCAACGTCGTGATGTTCGCACTCAACCTGTTTCCGCTGCCGCCACTCGATGGCGGTCGCATCCTGGTCGGGTTGCTGCCCAATCGGCAAGCCGAAATGGTGGCCCGGATCGAACCATGGGGTTTCTTCATCGTCCTGGGCCTGCTGTTGCTGGGCGTCGTCAGCACCTACTGGATGCGCCCTCTGATGACGCTGACATTCGGCCTGCTTGATCTGCTCTTGAGCCCGTTCATCTGGTTATTGGTCTGACCGTCAACCCGCATATTTTTTGACTGCACCATGAGCACCACACGTTTTCTGACCGGCATCACGACCACCGGCACTCCCCACCTTGGCAACTACGTCGGCTCGATCCGGCCTTCGGTGCGGGCCAGCCTGCGCGATGATGTCGAGAGTTTTTATTTTCTGGCTGACTACCACGCGCTGATCAAGGTAGAGGAGCCGGCGCGCATCCAGCGCTCGACGCTGGAGATCGCCGCCAGCTGGCTGGCTGCCGGCCTGGACCCGCAGCGCGTGACCTTCTACCGGCAATCTGACATTTCCGAAATCCCTGAACTGACCTGGTTCCTGACCTGCGTCACCGGCAAGGGCATTCTGAACCGGGCCCATGCCTACAAGGCCGCGGTGGACAAGAACGCGGCCGCGGGTGCAGATACAGATACCGACGTGACGGCCGGCCTGTTCATGTACCCGGTACTGATGGGCGCCGACATCCTGATGTTCAACGCACACAAGGTGCCGGTCGGGCGCGACCAGGTGCAGCACCTGGAAATGGCACGCGACATGGCCAGCAGCTTCAATTACCGCTACGGGCAACATTTCACGTTGCCCGAGGTGGTGATCGAAGAGTCGGTGGCGACCTTGCCCGGCGTCGACGGACGCAAGATGAGCAAGAGTTATGACAACCATATCCCGCTGTTCTCGCCACGCCCGCAACTGCGCAAGCTGATCGCCGGCATCGTCACCGACTCCCGCATGCCGGGTGAGCCCAAGGACGTGGAAGGCTCGGCGCTGTTCCAGATCTACCAGGCCTTTGCCAGCAACGAGGAGACCGCCGGGCTGCGCAAGTCCTACGCCGAGGGCATCGCCTGGGGCGAGGCCAAGGATCTGGTTTTCGAGCGGCTCGACAAAGAGATCACGCCGATGCGCGAACGTTACGACGCGCTGATCAGCGACCCTGCGGCGATCGAGCAGATCCTGTTGCGCGGCGCTGCCAAGGCGCGCAAGACCGCGACCCCGTTCATGACCCAACTGCGCCACGCCGTCGGGCTGCGCAATCTGGGCACGATCAGCCAGGCCGGCAACAAAAAAGCCGACAACAAGGCCGCGCTGCCGACATTCAAGCAATACCGCGACAGCGACGGACGCTTCGCCTTCAAGCTGGTGGATGCCACTGGGCGCCTGCTGCTGCAAAGCCAGGCCTTTGCCTCGCCCAAGGACGCCGGAGCAACGATCGGACGTCTGCAGAAGGAAGGCGCTGCCGCCCTGGCTGCGCTGGCCGGGCAGTATCAACTGGCAGACGGCGTGAGCCACGACGAGGTTGCCGCCGCACTGCAGCAACTGGCCGACGCCGCGTGACGCCGGCGCGCAAAAACATGGCATCTGGCTGATACCGTCCCTCGCTGCCGGGCCGAAGTAGTGCGCGCGTGCTGCTAGAATCCACGGCTGTGCCGAAAAGGCACTTGGAGAGGTGGCAGAGTGGCCGAATGTACCTGACTCGAAATCAGGCGTACCGCAAGGTACCGTGGGTTCGAATCCCACCCTCTCCGCCAAGTACCAAGCAAAAATGCGCCTCCTGGCGCATTTTTCTTTTCTACCCACCCATTGACCCACCATCGCTACTTCATAGCGTCGGTAGTGCGCTTCAGCTTACAAAAACGGTGCGCGTCGTTTGGGCACAGGCCCATTGGCGAGCGAACTTTGGCGGGTTCTGCGACATGAGGTGGGGCATCCAGACTTGGTACGCAGTGGCACGCCGAGTCATGTGCAACTCATCCAGGCCAGGTGGCGCACTGACCGCGCTCGGAAGGAATCACCGCGCCTGCAGCAGCAGGCGCTGCACCTGGTTCAGCAGTTCGACGCCGTCGACGGGTTTAACCACGTGCAGGTCAAAGCCGGCTTCGCGGCTGCGAATGTGATCCTGGGGAGCGCCGTAACCCGTGATCGCCACCAGCAGCGTCGGGGAGAACCGCGATCCCATGGCGCGCAGCCGCCGGGCCACTTCCAGGCCATCAATGCCCGGCAGGCCGATGTCGATCAGCGCGACGTCGAACGCCCCGGCGGTTGCCCGTTCAAGTGCCTGTAGTCCGTCCACGGCTTCCGTCACCTGGTGCCCTGCGCCTTCGAGCACTTCGCGCAGCATCCTGCGACCGTCGTCGTTGTCGTCGACCAGCAGCACATCGAGCTGGCGCACGGCACCGGGGACGGCAGGCAGCGCTGCCGGCTCATTGCCCGACAGCGGCTCGACGCTTGGCAGCGTCAGCGTGAACGTGCTGCCTTTTCCCTCGCCGTCGCTGTGGGCGTCGAGCCGTCCGCCGTGCAGCTCGGCAAGCCGGTGCGCGAGTGTGAGGCCTATGCCCAGGCCGCCCTGTGACCGAGCGGCGCCGCGCTTGCCCTGCACGAAGAGGTCGAACACATGGGGCAGCAGCTCGGCGGCCATGCCGACGCCTTCGTCGCGCACGCTGAGCTGCACGCGGTCGCCGGCGCGTGCAAGTACCAATTCGATGGCGCCGCCGTCAGGCGAGTAGCGCACTGCATTGCTCAGCATGTTGGTGACGATCTGTTCGAGCCGGGTTTCGTCGCCCGATACCCAGACCCGTTCGAGCCGCAGGTCGAGCCGGTGCTTGGGCGAACTGCCGACCATTTGCACAGCCACCCGCTGCACCAGTGCGGCGAATTCGAGCGGTCGCTGCTCGACGTCAATCTTGCCCTGGCTCACCCGGCTGGCGTCAAGCAGGTCATCCACCAGCTTGGTCAGGTGCGCGGTCTGTCGCTGCAGCACGCCCTGCGCCATGACGGCAGGGGGGCCATCGGGGCGCATGCGCAGCAATTGCGCGGCGGCGGTGATCGCGTTCAAGGGATTGCGCAGCTCGTGGCCGAGCATGGCCAGGAACTCGTCCTTGGCGCGGTTGGCACTTTCGGCCTGCGCACGTGCCTGGCTGAGCGCATGCATCGCCTGTGCCGTACCGTCGAGGGCATGCTGCAGTTCGCGCAGTTCCCGCATGACCGGGCGCGTCGGTCCGGGTGCGTCATCGCCAGGCAGCGCTGCGTCGGTGGGCGCAGTCGCTTCGTCGGAGGGCTGCAGACCCTGCGCTTCGGGCTGCGAGTGCTGCAGGGACGAACTGTAGTTGCCGCGCCGCAGCGCGCGCGCCTGGGCCGCGAGCAGTGCCACAGGCTCGCTGATGCGACGCGCGAGCAGCCGGGCGAGCAGCAGCGCCAGTGCCAGCGAGACGCCCACACCCAACAAGCCGATGATGAGGGCGCGCCAGGCGCTGGCCTCGACGCTGCTGGCAGGAACGCCGATGCCCACGGACCAGCCGCTGAACGCAGAGTGACGCCATGTGACATACGAGGGCGTGCCTTCGAGCGTGGTGCCGCGGTAGGCCCCTTCCGGCGCGCCCGAGGTAAGTGCGGCGTGAAACGCCGGCGCCACCGTCACCCCGACCTTGAACTGTCCCTGGTACCAGCGGGCCACCTGAAGCAGTCGAGCGTCGACCACCGAGGCCACCCAGTCGTCGGGCATGCCCTGTTCGCGCACGATACGCGCGATGGCCGCCGGATTGACCACCGCGGTGAGCACGTAGGCCAGCCGGCCGTCACGCAGCACCGGCACACGAACAGGGAATGCAAGTCGCATGCCCCGTGGGCCCGAAGACAGGCTGCCGATAGCCGGCTGCAGCGTACGCAGTACGGCGTCGAAGCTTGCCGTCTCGTCGACCCGCAGCGGCTCGGCGCCGTAGGGCTCAATCGCATTGACGCGATACAGGCCGTCGACTCCGGCCAGAATCACCGTCACCCAATCGGGATGCAGATTCTTGACGCGCAGAGCGACGCCGTGAAAACGTTGCAGATCACCGTCAGCGAGTGCCTGGCTCTCCGCGAGGGTACGCAGTGCGGCCACCGTGGCTCGCAATTCGGCATCGATGGCGCTTGTGATCCCGACCACACGGGCGTGCATGCCACGCTCAAACGTCCGGCGCTCCTGACCGGCTTGCACCACGGCCAGTCCCGCTGCGAAAAGCACGACCGGCAACAAAGTGCCGAGCGCAAGCAGAAACAAGTGCTTGCCGATGCTTGCCGTACGCAGTCTGGAGTAATAAGCAAACATCGGGTGGGCGCCTGGTCATCCCGCACTGAAAGACGGGCATTTTGAATTGTTGCAATGATTGCAATGCTTGCCATGGTAGCTGCACTGGGTCTGACGAGCTGGCGGCCGTGCCTTGACCATTGGCGCTGCAGCATGCCCGGACCTTCTTCGCCCAACCGGGCTGGCCGAATCGATGGCCCGCAGATGGAACCTGTCCGAATTTCCGCAAAGGTTGTCCCCAGAGTAGTAACATATTTATCATGAGCGCCAAGGCGACCCTCATCGAACCTCCCCGTACGGGGCACTTCGTGCGGTTCTACGACCGCGACGCGGTCCTGCTTGACGAGGTGACGGACTTCATCGACACCGCGTTGCGGGCTGGGGGCGCGGGCGTCGTCATCGCCACAGCCCAGCATCTGGCCGCGTTGCGGCCGCGGCTGGCAGGTTTCGGTGCGCACTGCGCCCAGAAGGGCTGGTACCCGGGTGAACTGACGTTGCTCGACGCACGGCCCACGCTCGACGGCTTCATGGTCGAAGGCTGGCCTGACGAGGATCGGTTCATGCGCACGGTGGGCACTGTGCTTGAGGCCTGCGCTGGCGGAGGCCGCACCGTTCACGCGTTCGGCGAAATGGTGGCGCTGCTGTGTGCCGACGGCAAGTTCGAGGCGGCGCTGCAACTGGAGACGCTGTGGACCGCGCTGGCCAGAAAGCTCTCGTTCAACCTCTTCTGCGCCTATCCCTCGCAAGTTTTTGCCGACTCCGAGCAAGGCGCGGTCTTCCAGGAGATCTGCAATGCCCACGATCACGTCTGTTTAAGTGAACACGTCGCGTCGCCGGCGACGGATCCGGACCACTTGTTGCGGCTGCTCGGGGCCTGGCAACAGAAGGCCGCCGCGCTTGAAGCCGAGGTGGTGCGCCGCCGCGTAGCCGAGCAGACGCTGCGTCGGCGCGAAAAGGAGCTTGCGGACTTCGTCGAGAACGCCGCCGAAGGGCTGCACCGTGTGGGCAGCGACGGCACCATCCTGTGGGCCAACCAGGCCGAGCTCGACCTGCTCGGTTATTCGCATGACGAGTACGTGGGCCGCCACATTGCGGAGTTCCATATCGACCCGCCAGTGATTGAATCGATCCTGACCAGCCTGCAGGCCGGCGCGACCTTGCGCGACCGACCGGCGCGGCTGCGCTGCAAGGACGGGTCGGTCAAGCACGTGCTGATCCACTCGAATGGCTATTTCGAGGATGGCAAGCTCGTTTACACCCGGTGTTTCACGCGCGATGCGACCGACCGCATTGCCCGCCAGCAGGCTGAGGCACAGCGTGACAACGTGCTGATGAACGCACCGGTGGCGGCGGCACTGCTCACCGGACCCGAATTGACTTTCCGGCTCGCAAACGCCAAGTACTGCGAGATGCTGGGGCGGACCGACCTGGTCGGCAGGACGCTGGAAGAGATCTTTCCGCAGCGCATGGGCACGGAGGCGAACGCCATCGCGCGGCGCGTGTTCGACTCCGGCGAGCGGTTCTCGACCGAGGAGCACAGGGTCGAACTGGCGCGTCCTGACGGCGTGCTCGAAGAGCGCTTTTTCAAGGCCCACCTGGAGCCGCTGAAGGCACCCGACGGGGCTGTCGAAGGCATCATTTCGGTGAGCATCGACATGACCGAGCAAGTTCGCGCGCGACGCGGGCTTGAACTTGCCTATGCCGATCGCGAGCGTCTGCTGACCGACCTAGAAGAAGCCAGTCGCGCGAAGGACGAGTTCCTGGCCATGCTGGGACACGAGTTGCGCAACCCGCTGTCGCCGATCGTCACCGCGCTTCAGTTGATGCGCATGCGCGGCGATACAGGCACTGCCCGCGAACAAGGCATCATCGGGCGGCAGGTTGCGCATCTGGTGCGACTCGTCGACGACCTGCTCGACATCTCCAAAATTACGCGCGGCAAGATCCTGCTCAAGAAGGAGTGGGTCGCGGTGTCCGAAGTGCTGACCAAGGCGATCGAGATCGCCAGCTTGCTGCTCGAACAGCGCCACCACCACCTCATCGTCGAGATCGAACCCGACTTGCGCTGGGAAGGCGACCCGGTGCGCCTGGCGCAAGTGGTGGCCAACCTGCTGACCAATGCGGCCCGGTACACCGATGTCGGCGGCGAAGTGCGCCTTAGCGCCCGCAGCGGCAACGACGACACCGTCATTGTCAGCGTTCGCGACAACGGCCAGGGCATCGCCGCCGAAATGCTGCCGCAGGTGTTCACCCTGTTTTACCAAGGCCGGCGCAGCTTTGATCGCGCGGAAGGCGGTCTGGGCATCGGCCTGGCGCTCGTCAAGACCCTGGTCGAAATGCACGGTGGGACGGTCTCGGCCGCCAGTGAAGGCCGCGGGCACGGCAGCGAATTCACATTCACGATTCCGGTCGCCTCACGGGGGCCGACGGCTTTCGACGAGCCTGCGCAGGCAGCGCTCGACGGCCCGACGAACGCGGCGACCCGATCACATCGCGTGCTGGTCGTCGACGACAACGTCGATGGCGCCGAGGCGCTGGGCCAGCTGTTGCAGGCCAGTGGTCACACCGTGCGCATCTTGCACGACCCGGTGTCGGCGCTTGACGCTATCGAAACCTTCAGCCCCGAAGTGGCGGTGCTCGACATCGGCCTGCCGGTGATGGACGGCTACGAACTGGCGGTCCGACTGCGAGAGCGGCTCGGGTCGCAGTCGTGCCGTCTGATTGCGATCACTGGCTACGGACAGGAGACTGACCGTGACCGCAGCCAGGCGGCTGGCTTTGAGCGGCACCTGGTGAAGCCGATCGATCCGAGGGTGGTGCTTGACCTGCTGCGCGGCGACTGACTCCGAGCCGGCGTGCGAAAACCGCGTCGGCCGTTGTGACGCCTGCCGAATCGCGAACCCATGAAGATGCTCCGGATCGGCGGCGCCGGTCGGTCGTCAAATCCCACCGTCTGCGCCAGTTGCAACCCCCAAAAGCCCTGTCCCAAAGTGACCCGACGGTATCCACTACATTGTTGGCAACAACATCACAGGGAACCCCATGGGTGTAGAAGACCGTCACTGGTGGAAAGACGCACAAGACAAGCGTGAAGGCACTGGCGGCAGCCAGCGCTTCTCACGGGCGATCGGGCGCACGAATTCCGACCGGCCGGGCACCGGAGGCGGCAGCAGTCTCCCACGCTCTCTGCGCTGGGGGCCCTTGGGCATCGTGTTGTTCTGGCTGGTGCTGATGGCTGCAGTTTATGCTGGCATGCAGCATGTCATGAAGCCCCGACAGGTGACGGTATCGGTGGCCGGTGACATCACGATTCCGCGGGCGCGCGATGGCCATTTTTATGTGCCCGGTCGGGTTGCCAACCAACCGGTGGTGTTTCTGGTCGACACCGGTGCTTCGCTTGTGACGGTCAGCCAGGCCCTGGCCGACTCCGCAGGACTTGCGAAAGGGCAGCCGATGCGGTTTCACACGGCCAATGGCGTCATCGACGGCCGGGTCGTCGCCGATGTCCCGGTGTCCATCGGGGGAGCCTCGATTTCCGGCGTCAAAGTGGCGGTCGGCCTGTTCGGCGTGCGTCAGGAGCAGGCTTTGCTGGGGCAGAGTTTTTTATCCAAATTTCACATCACGCTGACACGCGACGCCATGCTGTTGCAGGCAGCCGACAAGCACTGAGCTGACAGACAGCGGGAACGCAGTCCCGCGCTTCGGCGACCCAGGCTCTTGAGAGATACCCCCGAACAGCCGCTGCGCAGCGGTAAGCCGACGCAGCGTCGGGCCCTGAGCCCGTTATCCTGCCTTTGTCCACGACGCTCCATCTGAACGAACGACTATCATGACGGGGCCCCGACGAGGTCGAGATCGGCGGGGAAATGCCGGCTGCCGTGACGGCCCGATACCCATCGCCCAGCGCGCCCGCCATCAGAATTGAATCAGCCCATGAACGACGAGACGCGAGAAGAGCCGTTGCAGACCTGTGATGTGCTGGTGATCGGGGGTGGGCCGGCGGGCTCGACGGTGGCCAGCTTGTTGGCGGACAAAGGCCATAAGGTCGTGCTTCTGGAGAAATCTCACCATCCCCGTTTTCACATCGGGGAATCACTGCTCCCGGCCAACCTGCCCTTGTTCGAGAAGATGGGTATTGCCGACGACATCAAGGCGATCGGCATGTTCAAGCCCGGTGCCGAGTTCGTGTCGCAGCACCACGAAGCGTCCCAGGTGTTTCATTTCGCCCAGGCATGGGATAAGTCCATGCCACATGCCTATCAAGTGGAGCGGTCAGCGTTCGACCATATCCTGATACACCATGCGCAGCGCAAGGGTGCGACGGTGCACGAAGGCTGCAAGGTGACGGCGGTGGATTTCCTGGCGCAAGGCGGCGCAAATGTGACGGGCCGGCACGACAGCGGCAAGGATCGGCGCTGGACGGCGCGTTTCGTGGTCGATGCTTCGGGCCGGGACACGTTTCTTGCGAACCGGTTCAAGACCAAGCAACGCAATGCGCACCACAACAGTGCAGCCCTGTACGGGCACTTCCGCCATGCAAGGCGCAATCCCGGCCCCTCCGAGGGCAACATCACCGTTTTCTGGTTCGACCACGGCTGGTTCTGGTTCATCCCCATGGTGAACGGTCTCACCAGCGTCGGCATGGTGACCTGGCCCTATCACATGAAAACCCGCGCAGGGCGCAGCCTGCGGCAATTTCTCATGGACAACATCGCCACCTGTCCCGGCCTCAACGCGCGCTTGCGCGACGCAAAAGCGGCCAATGAGGTGGAGGCCACCGGCAACTTTTCCTACCAATGCCAACAGACCCATGGGCAAGACTACCTGCTGCTGGGGGATGCCTTTGCCTTCATCGATCCGGTGTTTTCATCCGGCGTTTGGTTGGCCATGCACAGTGCTGTGGTGGGCGCCGACACGATCGACACCTGTTTGAAGAACCCGTCCGCCAAGGCGGCGGCGCTGAAGCACTTCGACCGCCAGATGCGCCGCGGCCCACGGGAATTTTCCTGGTTCATCTACCGGATCACCAACCCCATCATGCGCGACTTCTTCATGGGCCCGCGCAACATATTTAGGGTGCAGGAGGCGCTGCTGTCGATGCTCGCTGGCGACGTGTTTGGCAAGACCCCGATCTGGCGCTCCATCTTCATCTTCAAGTTGTTGTACTACTCCGCCAACGTGATGCAACCGCGACGCGCCTATATGGCCTGGAAGCAGCGGCAGTTCAACATCCGCAAGGTCGACGACGCTGCGTTGTCCGAGGCTTAGACAATTCCATGTGTCCAGTCCCACCCATTCGCCAGGCGCAAGTTCAGTTGGCCGCCTCGCCCCCGCGTGAACCCCTATGAGTGAGCGGATTCTGCGAAGTAGAAACGCCATGTGGACACTCTACGAGCATGTAGCCATGTTCGTAGGCTTGTGCGGCCTTGCATTGATTTGTCTGGCCTGGCTGCCATTTGCCTTGCTGCTGTACCCGCTGCTGCCCAGCCAAACCGGTAAAGCGCTGGGACGCCGCGCGATCCAATGGGCGTTTGCGATCTATCTGCGCCTGCTGAGCGCGTTGTGCGCCTGCCGGTTCGATCTGTCCGAACTGGACCCGCTTCGCGACGCCGGACCCTTGATCATTGCAGCCAATCATCCTTCATTGCTGGACGCGGTGCTGATCGTCTCGCGCCTGCCCAATGCCGTGTGTGTCATGAAGTCCAGCCTGATGGACAACCTGCTGTTCGGAGCGGCCGCCCGTCTGGCGCGCTACATCCGCAACGACGGGGCCTTGCAGATGATGCGCTGCAGCCGCGACGAATTGCGTCAAGGCGCGCAACTGGTGATGTTTCCCGAAGGAACGCGCACGCGGCAGTTTCCACTCAATCCACTCACGCCCACACTGGCCATGATTGCGCGCCGCTCTGGCGCACCGGTTCAGACCGTGCTGCTGGAGTTCTCTTCGCCCTACCTGGGCAAGGAGTGGCCGCTATGGCGCAAGCCCAGTTTGCCGCTGCGCTGCCGTGCGCGACTGGGCCGCAGGTTCGATGCGACGTCCGATTACGCCCAATTCACCCGAGACCTGGAGGCCTACTTCCGCCACGAACTGCCACAGGGCTGGACCGATGGGCCGGCTACCGATGACTGATACCTTGCCCACCCCTTCATCCACCCATCTGGTACTGATACCGAGCTACAACCCCGGCGCCCAGGTGCTGACCACCGTGCGCCAGGCGCGCGCGAAATGGAATCCGGTCTGGGTGGTGGTAGATGGCAGCACCGATGGCAGTGACATCGAGCTGCAGTCACTCGCCAGCGACGATGCGGGCCTGCGGGTCATCGTGCTGGCACACAACCAGGGCAAGGGAGCAGCCGTGCTCGAGGGTATTACGCAAGCCGCGAAAGCCGGATTCACCCATGCGCTCACGATGGACAGCGACGGCCAGCACCCGGCCGATTCCATTCCCCGATTCATGACGGCCTCGCAGCGGTCGCCAGGTGACATGGTCCTGGGCAAGCCGGTGTTTGGCGCAGAGGCTCCGGCGCTGCGCGTCAACGGGCGCAAGGTGTCCAACGGCTGGGCCAATCTGGAAACCCTGTGGATGGGCATTGGTGACTCGCTTTACGGTTTTCGCGTCTACCCTATCAAGCCATTGATGCACATCATGCGCGGCACCCGCTTCATGCGCCGCTTCGACTTCGATCCGGAGGCCGTCGTGCGTCTGTGCTGGTCGGGTGTTCGCCCCATCAACATCGATGCGCCCGTGCGTTACCTGTCAGCGGACGAAGGAGGCGTATCGCACTTCAACTATCTGCGTGACAACGTACTGCTGACCTGGATGCACGCCCGGCTGTTCCTGGGTTTCCTGCTGCGCCTGCCGCAGCTGATCTGGCGCCGCCTGAACCCTACCGGAGAATGACTTGACCGACTCTACCGCCCGCATCCAACCCACCAGCGCTCTCAAGCCGGACCAGCGTCTGGACCAGTACTTC
This sequence comes from Burkholderiales bacterium, assembly GCA_038326025.1. Taxonomy (GTDB): domain Bacteria; phylum Pseudomonadota; class Gammaproteobacteria; order Burkholderiales; family Burkholderiaceae_C; genus CAISIP01. The sequence continues at coordinate 19 of JBBQJP010000096.1, read as the reverse complement.
GCCAATGAGGAAGAACGGC
>JBBQJP010000095.1:0-14911 GCA_038326025.1 Burkholderiales bacterium | reverse complement strand
CTGCAAATTGGAGAGGACTACATTGCCGCGCTGCCGGGGCAAGCAGTGTTCGATGCGCGCAAACTGTTCTGCTGTGATTTCCATGACCAGCAGTTTCGCCGATTCGCGCCACAATTGCAATTAGTGTTAACACGCCCTAATTGGTAATGAAGCCGTCGGCACGTGCGGCGTCCAGCACGGCTGGATAGTCCAAATCCAGAGTTTGTACGGGAGCACGATGCAAGAGCCAGGGGTTGGGCCGCGCGAGCCACGTTGCCACTTCCCATTGGTCAAAGCTGGGGTTCAACTCGGCGAGTATCGGATCCAGCCGCGGATCAGGCATCACCTCCAGGCGCTTGAACTGGAACAAGGGGATCCAAGTTTGTGCCTGCCAATCGAAGCAGACGATTCTTCTCTCCACAATCCAGCGCGCAAGACCCGCGACATCGGGTCCACCATTGCGTCGGAACAGCGACTGCAGTTCGTCCGCGCGCGCCAAACCACCACCCTCGCGATATGCGTCAAGCATCATGACGAAGTCGAGGTCTTCGCTCGCTTCTCGCGTCCATCTGCACAGACAGTCAAGCGACTCGCGATGGGCAATGGCTGCGTGAATGACCGGCGGAATAGCGGGCCTTGAAATATGAGCGCTTTGCATGAAGTCTCCCTAATGTCAATGCCATACCTCATGCACGTTATCGGGTCTAACAAAGCTTCGTCTGTGCGTTGTCGTACAAACTGTGAAATCTCAAAGGCAGGCACTCCAATCGTGCGATGGGTTAGCCAGTGATTTCCCGTTGGACGAGTCCTTATGCGTCTATTAAAGACAGATTGACGGCCTGAACATTGGGCGGTCATCGGCTGTTGCTGATCGAATGAGTGTTCACAACACAGCAGGTCCAATGTCGGCTGAGTGCGCATCTGCCTCAGCGCCTTGACCTGCCGGTGAACGCCTTGCGCGGCCTATCTGACCGTCACCACGATCTTTCCGACGCTATGACCATTCGCCAATTCCTCGTATGCGGCGGCGGACTGCTCCAGCGTAAAGGTTTTCCCGATGACGGGCTTGACGGCTCCTTTGTCGATCAATTCGCCCAGTTCGCTCAACATGGCGCCATCCGGTTCCATCAAGAACCATTCGAAGCGCACGCCAAGATCCTTTGCAAGCTTGTCCGTGTCCTGGCCCTTGATCGAAACCATCGCCCCACCCTTTTTCAGGACTTTGAACGAGCGCTTCAGGGTGTCACCACCCAGCATGTCGAACACCAGGTCGTAGCCGGACAGCTTTTCATCGAACGCTTCGGTCTTGTAGTCGATCACCACATCCGCGCCAAGGCGCCTGACCAGATCCGCATTGCGGGCGCTGCACGTCGTCGCGACATGGGCGCCAAAATGCTTGGCGATCTGGATGGCGAATGTGCCAACTCCACCGGATCCGGCATGGATCAGCACCTTGTCGCCTGATTTCAACTTGCCTCTGGTGATCAACGCCTGCCAGGCGGTAAGCCCCGCGAGCGGTACCGAAGCGGCCTCGGAATGGCTCAAGGATTTGGGCTTGAGCGCCAGTTCGCTGGCCTTGACGCGGGCGATTTCAGCAATGGCGCCGGCATCTTCCTGGTTCGGCCGGGCAAAGACAGCATCGCCGACCTTGCAGTGTCTGACATCCTTACCGACTTCGACGACCTCGCCCGATACGTCGTAGCCCATGACATGGGGGAAGGTCAGCGGCATCATGTCCTTCATCTGGCCCGACCGCAATATGTCGTCGATCGGATTAATGCTGGCGGCGTGAACGGCGACCAGTACCGAATCGTCCTTCAGTTCAGGCTTGTCGATGTTCCCGATCTCGATCGGTGCCTGGTACTTGCTGATCATTGCGGCTTTCATCATTGGCTCCTTGGGTTTGACCGTCATTTCCCGGACTGTCGGCAGTGCGGAGAACGCAGACAGTGGTGGCTCTCTGCCGGAGTCTGGCCCGGCAAGTTCAGGGGGTGCCCTGCTCAGGCTGACTGCATGAGAGAGATCTTTCCGGCCCAGTTGTCGTCATCGACCGCGTCGGCCAGCACCGCGGCGACATCACCTCGCGCGGCCGTTGCGCCGGCATCGACGTCGTCGCCAAAGTACATTTCGCGCGTGCCGTCCTCTTCGGTCAGGCTGACCGGCCGCAGGATCGAATATGGGATCCCGGATGCTCTGAGGTGCTCGTCGGCATCGTGTTTGGCCTGCAGGTAGTGCGCGAGCTTGCCGTCGGGATCCGGGTCCCCGGCGCCGACCGAACTGAGCATGACGAAGCGGCGGACCTTCGCCTTCGCGGCGATGTCGATCAGGCGTATCGCACCGTCACGATCGACCTTGTCGGTCATTTCGGGCCCTGCCGAGCCGCCCGAACCTGCGGCGAAAATCACCGCATCGCAGCCATCGCATACGCCATCCGCAAGCTCGGTGAGATCGCCCTGGCGCAGCTCCACGCCTGGCACCAGCGCGCGGGTGTCGGAGCTCTCGCGGACCAGGGCGATGGGGTGGTGGCCCCTTGAAGTGAGCTCCTTGACCAGGCGGATGCCGGTTTTTCCGGTTGCTCCCGCGACAAGAACATTCATGTTCGGCTCCCCTGGTTCACCAAGGATTCTTGGCTCGGATGGCTCCAGCCCGGCCCACCGACCAAGATGGCAGTGCGACCTCCAGGCAACCCGCCTTTGGTGATTTCGTCAAAACCTCCGCTGTCGGTGGCGGACGTTGCGCTTGCTCTGATTGTGGTCTTGCGAGGGGCGGTCATGTGTGGATCCTTGATGGGGCCGATCCGCCCGTCGCGGAACTGCCATCCATAGATCGTCTAGTCTCCACGGTCAGATGCACAGCGTCTGTGCGTCAGCGAACAGTTTGTCCGGTTTCCAGCAAATCAGCCGGACCGGAGTCGCGCCGGCGCGCATAACAGGCCGGGAGCTCAACTGCCGGACATCGAGCAGAGCGAGGTCGTAACTGCCCTGGTGCAAACGGCCGTACAGCGCCACCAATGTGCCGCAATAGGACATATCCCACACCGCGATGTCTCCCCCGCCGATGGTCGACTTGCCGCTTTCGCTTGAGCATGCCTGACACGGATGTGTTTCGAGCGCACCGGAACGTCGTTGACTCTGACCCACAAGCACGCCGAACTTTTCCAGCATTACCAAAGGTACCCTCGCCATGAAAATATCATCCTCACTCACTGCCGTTGCCGCCGTACTGGCAACGACTTTCGCCTGCCAAGTTGCCGTTGCGCAAACAACCGTCACGACGACCGAAAAAGTGGCAGTGCCACTCGTTTACAACATGGGCTTCAGCGACCGCGACCGCATGAAGCCCTGGAATGGCGACAAGGAAATCCTGGCGCAGGCGCTCAAGGTCGGCGCGAGCAAGGCTGACTACATGAAGATCATTGCAGATAACGGCTACACCATCACCGCGATCAACAAGGACCAGCCAGAATCCCTCGAATATGAAGTGGTCAAGGGTAACCATTCCTACGAGGTGCAGATCGACCTGGACAAGAAGACCAAGTTGGGCAGCAAGGTCGACGTCGACAGCAACCTGTGGCGCGCCGATGCCACGAAAGAAGCGATGCGCAGCGGCAAGCCAGTCATGGCCACGAAGCTATTGGTCAACGGCGACTTCTACAGCGACCGCACCTATCGCAAAGGCTGGACCGACGAGAAAGTGAAACTGGAGAAGTCCCTGGCGCTCGGCAAGGATGTAGCCTTTTACAGCGGAGAACTGAAAAAGATGGGTTACCAGATCACGTCCACCAACGCCAATGAAAAGGACTATGTCGAGATGGAGATCGTCAAGGGCCGCGACAGTTATGAGGTCCAGATCGATCTGGATGGTGCCGCCAAAGCCAAGAAGGTCGATGTGGCTGCCAATATGTGGCAATCGGAAGCGACTGAGAAGGCACTCGACAAGAACAAGAAGTAGAGGGATGGAACGCGCGATCCATTGATATGGACGCGAGAACAGGCACACCGACCAACATAGAAGTGCCCGTTACCTGAGCCAACAATGGCTGGCGTAACGGGCACTTTTCCGTTTGCCTGACGCTACCGGGTTCAACCCCAGTATGTTGGCGTGTCGTAGTGTTTGTGCAGTGCCGTCTGCCGGGTTCGGTCGGCAAGCCGAATGGCTGTAGGAGAGCAGAAAACAAGCGCCCAGCTTAGCTGGTTCATGGCAGCGTGGCGCCCGCTTCCTCCGACGGCCACAGCGCGCGCATTACGCCCACGCCGAACGTTTCCGTTGAATGACGCACTAAGTGCGCAAGGCAACAGACAGTTGCAGCGCGGCGCGTTTTAATGGAGCTACTGGCGCTGCTAATTCACCCTCGCCGAGGGCAGGCAGCGCGCAAAGGATTTATATGTACATCGGAGGTGGTCTCTTATTGGTGATCGTTCTCGTCGTTATCTTCCTGCTTTGAATCCCAAGGCAAGAATATGGAACGTGAGAACCCTCCACCTTGAGGATTAGGCAGAGGGCCGCGCCGCCAATCTTGGCGATTCCGAACTGAACGTACGTGCTGCGCATCGACAGCCATTCGGGAGTTCGGGGGAATTGCCTTGTCCACGATATTTCGCCGACACAAAAAGTGGATGACGGTTGCCGGCATTATCTTCTCGCTGGTCACGTCTTGGGTCCTGGTCTGGGTCACCATGCAAGTGCCTGAGCGCGGACGCGATGCACATGTTGCCGGTATGGAAAATGGCCCCTATCCGTACTTCGCGACTGAGCGCGATATCAGCGCCCTTGCGCGGGACGCCAGGTCCGGCGAGCTTTGCGGAAGCAATCGCCCAGGCGCGCGAAATCGTCAAGAGCATCGAAATCTGCTGTACCGGCCTGCTGGCTGCCAACCGGCAGGGCTTGGACCGGCTCACAGCACTGTTGCTGGAGCATGAAACCGACGACGGCAAAGTAGTGGATGCGGCTTTGCCGGTTCCCGCACTGGCCGTGCTGGTAGCGGCATGGTTGTCACCCATCCGCAAGCCCGGGCAGCGGACATGCGTGCCGCAGATGCGTTCATCCTTTGGCAGTTCTCACTTGCAGGGCAAACTCCTGAAGCGACGCCAGTCCGCTCTTTTCGGTTTCGTGGAGCCAGGATTGCAAGTCGGAGACCAGCTGATCAGGCAGGACATCCGTCGAAGTCCACAGGCTACGCAGCTTTTCGCGCATTTCCACCAGGGTGGTCAGGCTCGGGCTGAGGGAGAGCGCCTGGGCGACCTGCGCTTTCGCGTAGAGGGGAATCTTGTCTCGGTCCCGGTGCAGCCAAGGCTTGGCGAGCCGCATGATCGAAAGACGGCCGGCGTCGTCGTCGTTGGCCGAAAGTCTGTGCAATTCGGTGATGGTGGCGGCATCGACGCGTCGAGCGTACCTCGCCATCAGCTCAAAGCGATGATTCACGACTGCATCGAGCGTCGTCGCATCCGCGCTGGCCTGTACCGGACCGAAGCGCAGACGCGGCGCGATCCTGTTCACGGTGGCCAAATGCAGGAACGCCAGGAGGCAGATGTACGCCCAGACGATGTCGAATTCGTAAGGCTTGACGGATAGCTTGGCAGACGCTGGATAGGTGTGATGATTGTTGTGCAGTTCCTCGCCCCCGATAAAGATGCCCCATGGTGAAAAGTTCCGGCTCGCGTCGGGCACTTCGAAGGTGCGGTAGCCCCACCAATGGCCAATGCCGTTGACGATCCCGGCGGCCGTGATCGGGATCCATAACATCTGGACGGCCCAGACGACCGCGCCGATCGCGCCGAAGAGGAACAAGTTCAGGATGAGCGTGAGGCCAACGCCCTGCCAGCTGAATCGCGTGTACAGGTGTGTCTCAAGCCAGTCGTCCGGCGTACCGCGGCCGTACTTCTCCAGCGCCGGCTCGCGCTGAGCTTCGGCACGGTAGAGTTCGCTACCGGTCAGCAGGATGGTTCTGATCCCCCGAGTCAGCGGGCTATGCGGATCCTCGTCGGTCTCGCAGCGCGCGTGGTGCTTGCGGTGGACGGCCACCCACTGCTTGGTCTCTATTCCGGTGCCTAGCCACAGCCACATCCGAAAGAAGTGACTGACGGCGGGATGGAGGTCCAGCGCCCGGTGCGCCTGCGACCGGTGCAGAAGCACCGTGACGGCAACGATCGTGACGTGGGTCGTCAAAAGGGTGTAGGCCACAATCTCCCAGCCGCTGAAGCGCGAAAACCCGTAGCCGAGCCACTGGATGTTGGCGTCCACGAAGGCGGACCAGAAATCGGGCGATTGCACTGAAGATATTCCTGAGAGCAGAACGACGTCGGGCGATGCTGACAGAATCCCTTGAGGACACCGTGTCGAATCTGCAAATTAACGAGTGTGATTCGTCTTTGGAAGCAGGTCTGTGCAATCGCGCGCACAGGCGGGCGCGAAAGAGTCATGGGTCGATGATGCCGCATGACGACCGCGCGCCACCTCACTGGACGACGGGCGCATCCTGCGCAACGATGCCCATTGTCAGTGCCGTGATGCAATCGCCCATACGCCAGCGCGTTGTGCGCCAACGCACAGACGCCGGAGTACTGCACTCGTATATTGGAACTGCGCGCATCTGGTGCTCCCGACTCATCCCGTGATCGGGCACTTTGGCTGACGACGAAGCTTCTCGCCGAGGTGCGCCTTTCGTCCACCACAAAAGAAAGACACCTATGTTGCGCAGCATGCATGAGCTCGAAAACTACGCCATCGGTGCCACCGACGGAAACGTCGGTCACGTCACGGACTTCTACTTCGATGACGACACCTGGGTGATCCGCTACCTGGTGGTAGCCACCGGGTCGTGGCTGTCGAACCGCGACGTGCTGATTTCGCCGATGTCCATCCATGAACCTGACTGGGCCGGACGCAGCTTGCCGGTTTCCATCACGAAGGAGCAGGTCAGCAACAGTCCCGGCATCGACACCGCAAAGCCGGTTTCGCGGCAGCACGAGATGGGCTATCTTGACCACTACGGTTATTCGTACTATTGGGCTGGCACGGGCATGTGGGGTGCCGGAATGTCCCCGTACGCCTTTGTTCCGGGTTCCGACGATGGGGCGCGCAGTGTCGAGCGCGCGCGGGAGCAGCAGAACTATGCGCGCGCCACAAGCGAACGGAAGCGCAACGAGGACCCGAGCCTGCGTAGTTGCAAGGCGGTTGTCGGCTACGACATCCACGCCACGGACGGCGATATCGGCCACGTCGAGGGCATGCTGGTGGACGAAGAGACCTGGGCCGTGCGCTATCTTGTCATCAACACCAGCAACTGGTGGCTGGGGCACAAGGTGCTCATCGCGCCGCAGTGGATCACCGCAGTGGACTGGTCCGGCCAAAGCGTATCGGTTGACCTGTCCCGCGATTTGATCCAGAACGGTCCGGAATATGACCCCGACACAGGCACCAGCCGGGAGCAGGAACGCAGCCTGTACCAGCACTTCGGGCGCGCCGGATATTGGGCCGACAGCACCGCCCCTGACACCACAAGCTGAAACCGTGGCATTCGACCCCCTCTGCGCCGGCGCGATGGATGCGCTCAACGGCGCCATCAGATCGCAAACATGACCATCACCACACACAGCGCACGCATTACCGGGCCGTTGACCTATGCCAAGGCGGACGGCGCAAAAGCCAAAATTCCGTTCGGCGCATGCCTGGTCGAGCAGATCAGCGCCAGCCAGGTCAACATCATCTGGGGCGCCAACGGTCAAAGCTCCGCCGCGTTGCCTGTGGAAGACGTCCAGGACGCCGCGCAGCAGGGACACCTGGTTCTGCTGGACTAAACCCGCTCCCCGTCAACTCTGAAAGCCCCCATGCCCGCCCATAAAGCCACCTTGTTCGATTCTGTGCGCGTGGGAGACCTGCAACTGCGCAACCGCATCGTGATGGCGCCGCTTACGCGCAACCGCGCTCCGGATGCGATACCGACGGCATTGATGGCGCAGTACTACACCCAGCGTGCCAGCGCCGGCCTGCTGATTTCCGAGGCCACCGCCATCAGCCAGCAGGGGCAAGGTTACTTCGATGTCCCGGGCCTGTATGGCACCGCGCAACTCGATGGCTGGAAAAATGTCACGCGCGACGTCCACGCCGCGGGCGGAACGATGGTGGTGCAGCTGTGGCACGTGGGGCGCGTCTCGCACACCGAATTGCAGCCGGACGGCGAAGCGCCGGTGGCGCCGTCCGCCATCACCGCAAAAACCAGGACGGTATTGATGCGCGGCGGCGTGCCGACGTTTGTCGATACATCTGCCCCTCGCGCGTTGCGTACCGTCGAGTTGCCGGGCATCGTGCATAACTTCCAGGCCGCCGCGCGCAATGCGGTCGAGACTGCGGGATTTGACGGCGTCGAGCTTCATGGCGCCAATGGCTACCTGCTCGACCAGTTCCTGAAAACCGGCTCCAACGTCCGCACAGACGACTATGGGGGCAGCATCGAAAACCGTGCGCGCCTGATGCTGGAGGTGGTACGCGCCGTCTGCGCTGCCGTGGGCGGTGGGCGCACCGGCATTCGCCTGTCTCCCGTCACGCCGGCCAACGACGCTTATGACGCCGATCCGCAACCGCTGTTTGAATATGTGGTCAGCGAACTCGCCACGCTCCATCTCGCGTACGTCCACGTTATCGAGGGCGCGACCGGTGGCCCGCGCATATTGCCTGACCGCCCCTTCGACTACAAGGCCATGGAAGCGGCTTACAGGCGCGCCGGCGGCAAAGGGGCGTGGATGGTGAACAATGGCATGGACAAGGCGCTGGCAGAGCGGGAATTGGCCGAAGGAGCCGATCTGTTTGCATTTGGCCGCCCCTACATCGCAAACCCCGATCTTGTCGAGCGGCTTCGGCGTGGCGGCCCGTTCAACGAGGGTGATCGCGACACCTACTATGGCGGCGGCGCCAGGGGTTATACCGACTATCCGGCATTGGCCAGGTAGTTCACTGCTCGAAAGAACAAGGCCTTGCGTGCGTCAGCCCGGGCCGGCGCGCGTCCCCAAAGCATCCTCGGGCGGCGGTCGCATTGTGTTCGGCGTCGTACAGACCGGACAGCAAGACCACGCCTACATTGACGCATTCGTTGACAATAACGGAGGTCCGATGAACATTGACGAAACGCTGAAGCATGTCTTTCCGTCCGGAAAAATTCGGTCGAGCGTGCCTGATCATGGCGGGTTTTTCGAGGTACGCGGCTTGTGCAGGGGCATCGCGCCGACGAATTGCGAAAGACTGGCCAGCGGCAGCGCGAGAGTTCGCATCGGCGAGGCACCGCGCGAAAGCTACCTCGTGAGAACGCCCGACTTCGTTCTCTTTTTCCGGACCTGTCCCGGGCGCACCGACAAGCAGACGGCCAGATTTGCTGTGAGTTGTGGCTACGCACCCTCGCCCAGCGCATCGGCAAAAGACCTGCTGGCCTATGCGCTGCGAAGCATCGCAGCACGCCACTGACCGTGGGACAAAGCCGTGAAACCAGACGGACCGTCACGCGCCTTCGGGTGACGCTCGTGCATATGTTCGAAAGCGCACATACACGGTTGCATTTTGGGACTACCGTCGGCTTGGGTCCTGTTCACCCGCCGCTGGGGCGCCGTTGAAGCCAGGACCCGTTCTGAAGGCGCGTTATGGCTGATTTCCCATCAACAAGATCAGACGGCCAGCTTGCTGGTGCGTCCACATCGCCAGGGGCCAGGCAGGTGACGACCTCTGCAGGGGCCCGGCTCAATCACATCCTTGCCGCGCTGCCAAATGCAGAGCTGTCGCGATGGCTGCCCGACCTTGAACTGATAGGCCTTCCGCTGGGGTATGTGCTGTACGAGGCTGGTGAGGTGGACGAGTTTGTGTATTTCCCGACCACAGTCATCGTCTCACTTCTATACGTCATGAAGAACGGCGACTCGGCGGAACTCGCTGTGGTTGGCAATGAGGGCGTCGTCGGTGTATCACTTTTCATGGGCGGCAACACGACAACAAGCCGCGCGGTCGTCCAGAACGCCGGCAAGGGTTATCGCCTCGCTGCCCCGGCCATGAAGCGCGAATTTGACCGTGCGGGCCCCGTTATGAACGTGTTCTTGCGGTATACCCAGGCGCTCATCGCACAGATGTCCCAGACGGCAGGCTGTAACCGGCATCACGAATTGGACAAGCAACTGTGCCGTTGGCTGTTGCTCAGCCTGGACCGACTGCCGGGAAATGAACTCGTCATGAGCCAGGAACTTCTTGCCAAGATGCTCGGCATCGTCCCGGCCAGTGGGGTCTCGGACGTGGTGGCCAAACTACAAGCTGCGGGTCTTGTCACATATTCGCAGGGAAACATTACGGTGCTTGACCGTCCAGGGCTGGAAGAGATGTCCTGTGAATGCTACGAGGTGGTCAGGAAGGAATACCAGCGGCTTCTTCCCGTGCGTGTAGCCGCATAGAAAGCTCAATGAGACCTGCCATCGGAATTTGCGTGCTGGCTGCCATTCTGTGGTCAGCGCAACTTTGGAGTTCCTACGCTGGCAGTGGCCCGGTTTCAACTGGAGTCGTGCTGCTCGGTGGACTATGCGTTGGCCTGGTCGCATGGGGAGTCAGGGTATGGCTGCGCAAGCGTTTGCGCAGGCGGCAGTTGGACACCCGGGGCTCTGCCTTGTGGTGACCTGGCTGCGGCTCTTCAAGGCAGTCCAGGCCCCGGCGTGCACAGGGAATGGCTCCTGGCGATACAGGGACACCCATGGGCCCCTTCGGGACACTTGACTCCAGCGGCGCGACACCGCAAGCGAGGCGGGCTTGCTCAGGCCTTCTTGGCCCAGGATGTGCACCAGCCTTTGGCTGCCACGCTCTTGCCGGCAAAAAGAGGGCAGCCGCCAATAGCATCGCCGGCCTTGCCCTGATACAAGATGCAGTTGCCGCAATCACTACCCGCGACGTAGTTCTTGAGTTTCGCCGTGTCCACTTGGGTTGCGTCGTCCACATAACCAAGTGCCACGGCCTGCGCATCGCCCTTTTCCACCATGGGCAGTTCCGCTGTCGTTGTTGCCCGTGCCGGCTCTGTCGCGGCGGCCGGACTGGCGGCAGGTGGGGTCACCACCGGCGCCACAGGCGGTTCAGCTTTCGGCGAGCATGCGGCCAATAGTGCAAGACCGGCAAAAGGTGTGATTCTGACAAAGTGCCTGCGAGTCGTTTGAATGTTCATTGAGAGTTCCATGTCCGGCGTGTGTTTGTGATTGGGAAAGTCGAAACGCATATCAGCTCACAGCCGTGACACATGAACCTGCAGCGCCTCACCATCGGTATGGTGCATGTGGCACTGGCGCCTCGTCGGTGCGCTGGCGCACATCGCAGCCCGCAGTCACGGCCGGACGGAAAAGGCATCTTCCTTGTCATTGCTTGTCAATGGGAACGCGTTGCCGCGCAAAGTACGGTACTAGCACTGTCGCTTGTCGGCGCCACTGCACTGTTGACTTGTCAACGGACTCCGGACTGGCTGAGCTCCGGGCGAAATCGCTTCATCTTCGAACGCGAACGCCGGGTCGTCTGCATGTGGTCAACGGTCAGGCGACGCGCTTTCAATTCTCTCGAGCAAGTATGCGACGCACTCGCGCACAGCCGGCGACTCCGAACGCCGCCCGGTTTGCAACAGGTCCATCGTGAAGACCAGCAAGATTCCGCCGGTTCCTGGTGTGAACACCTTCCTCCTTCGCCTTGTCGGCGTCAATGTGCGGTAACGCACAGCCGGTTTCGGTTCGGGATGTCAGGCTTTAACTGCGAGGGACTTCGATCCGCTCGAACAGCCAATCTGTGATGTCCGCGGTCGGAAATGGCCCTCTTGTCGGGCTGCACCCTGCGTTGTCGTACCGACTACCCACGCAGGTCCCGCCTAAACTGAGGTTGATCGGAGGCTGGTCGCGCTGTCGCTCGCCTCGTCCCAATTGGCCCCACGTCTGCTGCGCAACTTCATGCGCGACACCGTCAACCAGGTGGTGCTGGGCACCGTCGTGGCCACGCGGCACGCTGGCGGGGTTGATCCTCCTCGCGGGCATGAGCGCGCAGCGTCGTCGCGCCCCTTCGACGGAGCTCAGGACAGGCGTGCCAGCGCCCCGCATCGCGGCCCAATCGGGCGCATCGAACTGCCGTTTCCAGGGTGACGGGTTCCGCCTATTTCGGTGTCCCGAACACCTGCGTCCAGTAGATGCCAGCGTCGCTGCTCCGCGCCACGTCGAAGGCGGCACCCATCTGCGTGAAGTTGGGGTTCATGATGTTGACGCAGTGGTGCGGGCTGGCGAGCCACGCGGCGCTGACCTGTGCGGCCGAGCCCTGGCCCGCAGCGATGTTCTCGCCCACTCTCTGCCATTCATACCCTGCGCGCGTGGCGCGGCCGCCGGCCTGGCCACCTTGCGGTCCGCTGTGCTCGAAGCGATTGCGCCGGGCCATGTCACGGCTGTGCACCCGTGCCGCCGCGCCGAGTTTGGCGTCCCAGACCAGCGGTGGCGCGGCCGCGAAAGCGCGGTCGCCGCAGCGCTGCGAGGTCGCACGCGCCGTGTTGGTGTGCTCGAGGACGGCCTGACCCGCCTCGCGCCATCCAGGGAGGTCGGGCGAGAGCAGCGGCCGCGCGAGCACGATCCGCCAGCGCTCGCCACGCCGGCCCACGCCGATTTCGGCAAACCCCGGGTCGAGCAGCGTGCGGCACGAGCGCGCCTTCAGAAAGCGCATCACGGCTTCGGCGCTGCCGACGCCCGAGGTCGTCAGCATCGCGGCGCTCGCCGCCAGATAGCCCTTGCCCTTGAGCACGTCCATCAGTTCGCTGCCGGAGCCCACGGGAACCTCGGCCAGCACAGCCACCGGCGCCAGCGGACCGGCCGCCGGGTGGCGTTTGCCGTCGCATTGGCGCGGTGCGTCGCGATAGGCATTGATCAGCGGCAGCAGCGCGGCGGTGTCCTGAGCCGCCGCAGGTCCGGCCAGCAACGCGGCGAGCCCCAGCGCGTGCCAGGCGTGCGTGGGACGGGTCGGCTGCGCGGGACGCGCGCCGCGAGCAACTGACATGGTGAAGCTCCGAAGCAAGGGTGTGAACCAGGCCAGACGCTTCGGGCGATCGGCGCCGAGTTTGCCGACGTGAATGGCCTCATCGACGTCCGGCACGACGATGCGATCGCTGTCTGACGTCAAAGGCATGCTCGGTCAGCGCGCGCTTTCGCTTCGGCCGAGGAGGACTCTGCCGTCGTTGAAAGAGACCGCTCCTGCCGGGACCTGGGCGCCAGAGTCGAGCACGAGCGCTGCCACCCGCTCGCCGTCGCTGTCGACCAATTGGAAGTCCTCGAGTTCTGCGAGAGGTGTGAGTGCCATCGTGATATTCCTTGAAGTTGAGCTCAGCTGAGCCGACCGACTTCGGTGACGTGGAGATAGATCAGCGTCTTGCCGAGCGTCTCGCGTTCCAGCTCCGTCAGCGCCCGAAACCGCCGGTTCGACATGTCGTTGATCGTGTCCGGCTGCAGCCGCTCGAAGCTGCCTTTCAGGTCGACCAATACCCCTATGTCGATCCGACCTTGGCTACCGACGCCACTGCTGAGCTCCTGGTCGATCATCACGAGCAACTCGTCGCCTCCGGACGCGACCGTGAAGGTCATTGGTCCCACGATCCGTACCACCTTCGCGCCGGTGAATGCCGCTTCTCGGCCGGCCAGGGAGACTTTGTCGGCAGTGGCTGCGTAGATGCCGGGATCGGTGACGGCAGCGCCCGACGCAGCCGAACCCATCGCCGGCGCCGAAGCCGGTGCCCCGACGACGCGGTCGCGATCGTCGGGGCCAAGCCAGAACCAGAACACGGCGATGATCAGCAGCAGTCCGATCAGCCAAAGCCACCACGGTCCTGCGCTCTTTCGCTCCACCGGGATCTCTGCCATGGTCTTCTCCTTCGTGATCGACCGTTGTAGCAGCGCTGCTTGAGGGTCTCTCGCAGCGTTTGTACTCGCCGATGCAGCGCATGTATGTACGCTGCCCGACATATGCCGCCGAAACCCCAAAAAAAAGCGAGCGAATGCTGTCGACCGATCACAACCTCGCTCGTGCCTGACGCGTGAAGTGAGGCCAAGGCGATCATGGTTCGTTGTCGAGTCGTGGCCAACCCAGCGCGATGCGCACGCGTGTTCGTTCGCGCCGGCAGTGCGCGCCGCCCCGGCGCTCAGCCGCGCGCGGCAAGCTCCGCGGGAGAGATCGGCTTGGGCGGTACCGCGTTCGAGCGCGCCTCGATGTAGATGCGCTTGACCTTCGGATAGGCCGCGCGTATGTCGCGTTCGATGGCGTCAATGGTGCGCGCCGCCTCGTCGGCGGGCGTGTCGCCCTTGAGCACGATGTCCAGCGTCAGCAGCACCTCGTCGGCGCCTATGTACATCGACAGCACCGCACCCACCGTGCGCACGGGTTCGTGCTGCGCCACAATGCGTCTGATCTCGCGCGCAGTCTCCGGCTTGACGCCTTCGCCCACGAGCAGGCTGCGCGACTCGATGATGAGCAGCACGGCCACGCCTGCCAGTACCAGCCCGATGCAGATCGAGGCCACGCCATCGAGCTCCGGCATGTCGAGCGCGTGGCTCGCATAGATGCCCACCGCCGCGATGATCAGGCCGAGCAGCGCAGCGGCGTCTTCAGCCAGCACCGTGAAGCTGGCTGGGTCCTTGCTGGCCCGAATCGCGCGCAAGAGCGGAATTGAGCTGTGCTGGGCCCGGAAGTGTTTGAGCGCCACCGTCAACGCCGCGCCTTCGAACACGGCCGCGGCCGCGAGCACCACGTAGTTCCAGGTCGGATCCTTGAGCTCGGTCGGGTTCCGTACGTGGACGATGCCCTCGTAAAACGAGATGCCACCGCCGAGGCCGAAGATCAGCACCGCAACGATCAGGCTCCAGAAGTAGAGCTCCTTGCCGTGACCAAAAGGATGGTCGGCGGTGGCGGGTTTCTG
>JBBQJP010000094.1:0-15090 GCA_038326025.1 Burkholderiales bacterium | reverse complement strand
AACAGGCTGCCTTGCATGGCCTTGGCCCTTGGCCGCTGCTACTGTGCGCAGGGTGTAGCCGGTGCGGCGGTGTGCAGGCCCCTGTGACTCTTGACCGTGTGTCTATCGACCCAGATGAACAAGGTGATCGCGTTAGAGTCGACTGACACGAAACAGCGGAGGTTTTTCCATGCGATCACATGACATCTCGGTACACCCCGTGCACCTTGGAACCGGTGCCACGGCGCAAGCCGAGCCCCGGTTTACGGGCGATATGCAATGGTACGCAGCGTACGGCGCGCGTCATGCGTCTGACGGCGCAGAAGGTCGTCTGGTGAGCATGTTTGTGTTCCACGCGTCGTGGGACATGTGGGAAATGCATCCTGCAGGCAGCGAGGTGGTTCTGTGTACGGCGGGCGCCATGACCATCCATCAGGAAACGGCAGATGGCTCGGTGACGAGCGTGGCGCTGGTTCCTGGCGAGTACGCCATCAACCTGCCGGGCGTATGGCACACCGCGGATGTGGCGAAAGACGCCACTGCCGTGTTCATCACGGCAGGGCAGGGGACGCAACATCGGAAGCGATGAGGTTCGGTCATTGTCGACGATTCTGCTTCGTCGGTTAGAGTCACTGCGATCCCGATCCACCCAAGACCGACATACCGGCAGACCCTCAGCGCTCGCACCGAACCGGCCGGCACCCCATGCAAATTCCGACGCCACCCCCAAACGAAGCCGCGCATCGCTCGATCGGCGAGGCACAGACGTCGACCGCCCGGGCCGTGCCCTGGATGGCCGGCTGGCTCGGATTGATGGTCGTGATGGCCGTGTCGGGTCGTCAGGCTACGCGCGAACTCGATGTGTTCCAGATCATGGAGGTGCGCTCGCTCATCGGGATGCTGCTGCTGGCCCCGCTCGTGGTTGCCGGCGGCGGGCTGCGCGCGATGCGCACGACGCGGCCGCTGCTGCACGTGGCGCGCAATGTCGTGCATTACGGCGCGCAATACGCCTGGCTCTATGCGCTGACGCTGATTCCGCTGGCGCAACTGATCGCACTCGAGTTCACGATGCCGATCTGGACCTTGTTGCTGGCAGCGGCGTTCCTGGGTGAGCCACTGCATCGTTGGAAGGTCGCCGCCGTAGCGCTGGGCCTGGCCGGTGTCTTTATGATCGTGCAGCCGACCCAGGCCGGGGTCAGCCCGGGTCAGCTCATCGCACTGGCCGCCGCTGCCGGATTCGCTGTGTCGGTGATCTTTATCAAGTTGCTCACACGCAGCGAGGACGCGACGAGGATCATGTTCTGGATGCTGGTGGTGCAGTCGGTGCTTGGCTTGTGGCCGGCATTGGCGACCTGGCGCTGGCCGTCGCCGGCAGTGTGGGGCTGGTTGTTCGTGATCGCGTTTTGCGGCACCTTCTCGCACTATTGCATGGCCCGCGCGATGCGCCATGCGCAGGCGACGGTGCTCGTGCCGATGGACTTCCTGCGCGTGCCACTGACCGCGCTGGCGGGGTGGGCTTTCTATGCCGAGCGTATCGACCTGCTGATGGTGGTGGGGACGGGGTTGATCCTGGCGGGGAATCTGCTGAACCTGCGGCGTGTGAAGGCCGGGGTGTAGTTCTTGCACTTGAGCGGTTCAAGGTCTGGGCCGGTCCCTTGGCCCTGCAACCGTGGGGCGTAAGCAATCCGCGTTTACGGCGACCGATGTCAGAGATCAACATCCTGGCCAATACCATGGGGCGGCAGGATCACGGAGGAACCGTTACATGCCAACCGAGAAAATCACCTTTGCCGGCAGCCAGCAAGCCGAGCTGGCGGGGCGCCTGGATACTCCCGACGAGCCGCCGCGCGCCTGGGCAGTGTTTGCCCATTGCTTCACTTGCTCCAAGGACAGCAAGGCCGCCGCTTATATCGCGCGTGCACTGGCGCGCGCCGGATTCGGCGTATTGCGCTTTGACTTCACCGGCCTGGGCAACAGCGACGGCGATTTCGCGAACACGCATTTCAGCTCCAATGTCGACGATCTCGTTGCTGCCGCCGACTGGTTGCGGGCGACGCACGGTGCACCGGCGCTGCTGATCGGCCACTCGCTGGGTGGTGCCGCCGTGCTCGCGGCGGCCGAGCGGGTCGCGGACTGCGTGGCCGTTGCCACCATTGGCGCGCCTTTTGATCCGGCCCATGTCGTGAAACAACTGGGGCAGGACGTGAAACAACTGGGGCAGGACGTGAAGCAGATCGAGGCCGATGGTGTGGCGACGGTGCAGATCGCCGGGCGTCCGTTCACCGTGCGCCGTGCGTTCATCGACGACCTGACCAGCCAGAAGCAGGCCAAGCGCATTCACGCGCTGCGCAGGCCGCTGATGGTTCTGCACGCGCCACTCGACGCCACCGTCAATATTGACAACGCGGGGCAGATTTTCCAGGCGGCGCTGCATCCAAAATCCTTTGTTGCGCTCGACGGGGCTGATCACCTGCTCAGCCAGAGCGACGATGCCCGGTTTGCGGCTGACGTCATCGCGACCTGGGCCCGGCGCTACCTGGGAACCGAGACCGTGGTTGAGACGCCGGGGGCGTCTTCGACCGCTGAGGGTATTGACGCGGCCCTGCCCGACGGCACCGTGCGGGTGGCCGAACGCGGTACCGGCGCCTTCGCGGTCGACATCCGCAGCGGACGCCACCAGTGGATCGGCGACGAGCCGGCCAGTGTCGGAGGCGACGACCTCGGACCGAGCCCGTACGACATGCTCACTGCAGCGCTGGGCGCATGTACCGCGATGACACTGCGCATGTACGCGCGCCAGAAGAAATGGCCGCTGGACAAGGTCACCGTCGAGATGACACACGCCAAGATTCATGCATCCGATTGCGCCGAATGCGAAACCCGTGACGGCAAGATCGACCGTATCGAGCGCGTCATTACGGTCACCGGCGCACTCGATGCGCCGCAACGCCAGCGCCTGATGGAGATCGCCGACAAGTGTCCGGTGCACCGTACGCTGCATTCGGAGGTGCTGGTGGTGACCCGCGAGAGCGCGGCAGCCGGCGACTGAGGCATCAGGCCATCAGGCATGCCGGCTCCAATCGATCGACTGCGGGGACCGGCTTGTAGATAGTGCGGGCCACGTTCGTCCGATCTGAGTCAGGAGATCCGCGATGGCCCCGGAACGCACCAGGCTGCCGTGGTCCGTATGCATTGCGCGCCGGATGCTGGAGAATCCAATGTTCGACGCCGTTGCGCAGGGCGATTGCGAACTGATCTTGTTGCCGTTCCATCTCACATATGCTTATGCCGGCCCGGTACGTGCAGTAATGCGCTCTGACCTGACGCGCTTGTCCCAAAACTGCGTTCCATCCGACCCTGAAAGGACTCCGTGATCTCTCTCGAACGTTGCCAGGCGCTCGACGCCAAAGACCCACTTCGGCCGCTAGGAGACCTGTTCAGCCTGCCCGTCGGCGTGATCTACCTGGACGGTAATTCGCTCGGTGCCCTGCCGCGGACGGCCGCCGCACGCGTGGCGCACGCCGTGACCCAGGAATGGGGCGATGGCCTGATCCGATCATGGAACACTGCCGGCTGGTTTGACCTGCCCCAACGTGTCGGCGACAAGATTGCGCGCCTGGTCGGCGCGTCGGCGGGCACCGTCGTGGCCACTGACACGACGTCGATCAATCTTTACAAGGTGCTCAGCGCCGCACTCACCATCGCGGCGCAGGACGCCCCCCAGCGCAAGCGCGTGGTCAGTGAACGCAGCAATTTCCCCACCGATCTGTACATTGCCCAGGCCTTGTGCCAGGAACGCGGCTACGAGTTGCAGTTGGTGCAAGCCGAGCAGATCGATGCGACGCTGCTCGCAGATGCCGCAGTCCTGATGCTGACCCACGTGAACTACCGCACCGGCGCCATGTTTGACATGGCCTCTGTCACGGCCATGGCCCACGCTGCGGGTGCGCTGGTGGTGTGGGACCTAGCCCACAGCGCGGGTGCCGTGCCCGTCGCGCTGGAGGCGGACAACGCCGACTTCGCTGTCGGCTGCGGCTACAAATACCTCAACGGCGGGCCCGGTGCCCCGGCGTTCGTATGGGTTCATCCGCGCCATACCGACCGCTTCTGGCAGCCCCTGGCTGGCTGGTGGGGCCACGCGGCGCCGTTCGCCTTCACCCCCGACTATCGACCCGCCAGCGGCATCAGTCGCTACCTGTGCGGAACCCAACCGATCCTGAGCATGACCGCGCTCGATTGCGCTCTGGACTGCTTCTTTGCCGTGCAGGACCATGTGCCCGGCCAGGATGTGATGGCCGCCCTGCGCACCAAGTCACTGGCATTGACCGATATGTTCATCACGCTGTTCGACGAACGCTGCGCCGGTTATGAACTAGAACTCGTGACGCCGCGCGCGCAGGCCTTGCGTGGATCGCAAGTGAGTCTGGCACGGGCAACGGGCGCCTACGCCATCATGCAGGCGCTGATCGCGCGCGGCGTCATCGGCGATTTCCGCGCCGGCGCCGCTGCAGACACCGGCAAACCTCGCGACGCCGATATCCTGCGCTTCGGTCTGACACCGCTGTATCTGGGATTCGCCGACGTCTGGCAGGCCGTGGAACACCTGAGCCAGATCATGGACAGTGGCGAATGGCGCGACGACAAGTTCAACCAGAAACATGCGGTGACCTGAACGCAGACGAAGAACTCCGCCCAAGTGCCCCGAAACAACGCATCCGTTCCCGGTTCTCGTTGCGCGATACGGCAAGAATTTGAGAGTGAAAATGGAACGAGTCGGAGGTCCTTGGACGTTTCCGGCTTCAACAATGGTCCCGCCAGCAGGAATCGAACCTACATCTGTCCCTTAGGAGGGGACCGTTCTATCCATTGAACTATGGCGAGCGAGGAATGGAAGTCTAGCAGGGCAGGATGGTGGTTCTGCCCCGTGGCCAGTGCCCAATCCGCAGGGTGACACTGCGATGTATCCGAGGGTGTTCAGTCGTAGCTGAACTTGAACAACAGATCGACCGCGCTTTTCTCGCCCGTACTCGCACGCAGCGTGAGCCGTTCGGACAGATCGTAGAAGATTGAGAACGTGCCCAGTGTTCCGGCCAGGCTGCGCTCGTAGTTGACGTAGAAGTTCTGCGAGATGCGTTTGCCCAGTGTGACCGTGGCCACGCTGGCGCCGCCGGTGGCGCCCGATACCGACAGCTCGTCCAGCCCCAGTCGGGCGGCGATGCTGCCGGACGAGTCCTGGCCACCAAGCAGGGCCATGGCGGCTTGTTGCAACACGGCGGCTTCGGCGCCGCCGTTGGCGGCTGAGCGGCCCAGCACCAGCCAGGCGAGTTTCTCGGCTTCGGGCAGTTCGGGATCGGAGTACAGCCGGATCCGGGGCAACAAGGCGGTACCGGTGACCTGCACGCCAACCCGTTGCGTCAGCTTGGGACGGATGGCCAGGATGTTGAGTGTGGGGTTGTCGTAGGCCCCGTTGAAGCGCATTTCGCCACGTTCGATTTCGAGTTGCTGGCTGTAGGCCTTGAACTGGCCGCCCACCGTGCGCAACTGCCCGGTAACGACAGGGGCTTCGCCGGCACGCATGGAGCTGCGCAGTTCGAGTTCGCCGGCCACGCGCGTATCGATGCCGCGCCCGCGCACGTGGAAGTCCGAGCCCAGATCCAGCTTGACCAGCAGGTCGCCAAGCAGCCCGCCCTGGACTGCAGCGCCTCCTTCACGTGCCGCCACCGGTGTGGTGGTCGCACTGGCCGGTGCGTCACCTTTGGGGGCGCGCCCCAGAACCACGACGTCGTCGCCCAGGCTGGGCGATGTTTCGTCGGGCAGGATGAACAGCGCCTGATCGACCTTGAGCGCGCCGCGTACCTTGAGTTGTGATTTGCTCAGCGCCGCTTGCAGTGTGCCGGACACCGCGAGCCGGCGGTCGGCCCGTGCCGACACGCGCAGGGCCTTGGCCACCGCGTCGATCTGCAGTTCGATGGCGCCCAATCCCGACGCGTCTGTGCCTTGGGTCGGCAACCATTGGGCGAAACCGGTGGCAACAAGCGTGCCGCCACTTTCGCCGCCAGCGCCCTGCAGGCTGAATTCGTCGATGATCAGGCGCTCGCCCTGCAGCGTCGCGCGTAGTTGGCCGTTGCCGAACTCGATGCCGTCAACCACCGAGCGCAATGCCAATTCGCGTGCCTGCAGCTTGCCGTTCCACTGCGGTGCGCCGCGGGTACCTGACAGGTCCAGGCTGGCGTCGACGGTGCCACGTACGCGCCAACCGGGTGGTGCCAGCAGCGACCAGACACCCACCTGCGGCATCTGCGCGCGCAGGCTGCCTTTGATGGCGCTATCGGGCGCCCACTGCCAGCCGGCGCTGGTGCGGGTCAGGCGGGTCGACATTTGCGCCTGTGCGTTACCAGCGCGTTCGCTATCCCAGCGAAAACTTGCGTTGACGGCGTCGCCGTCGCCCAACACGGTGAGACCCAGCTCCCGAATTCCAGCATTGATGGTGCTGGTCGATGCGCCGGCCGCAGCCGGTGCGCTGCCGTCAGTCTGTATGCGCATGTCACCACTGCGCCGGGCGAGCGTTGCGCGCAGCGAGAGCTTCTCGGCCAGTGTCACGTCCCACTGGCCGTCGAACACCAGGTCGCCACTGAGGCCTGCAGATGCGAGGGAGGTACCGCCCAGCAGCGTCATCCAACCCATCGGCAGTCCGCGCAGTTCGCCCTTGCTCATCAGCTCGGTTCGGCCGCCGGCTTGCCAGATGATGGGTTGCCAAACCAGCACGGCCGTGCCGGGCGCGGGGCCGACCAGATCGGCCTGTGCGGCGCCGACACGCAAAATCGGGCCGCCGGTGTCTCCCGGGGTCGGTGCAGTCCACGACAGATCCAAGGGGCGGGCCAGAGTCACCGTCCAGGGGCCGGGCAAGCTGCTTTCGCGGGCCTGCAACTTCAGCGACGAGACCTGCGCCTTCCAGTCGCCACGGGTGTCGATACCACCGCTCGCGCTGGCCTGCAGCTGCGCCTGGGCCGTGCCCTGTGCTGCCTGGGCTGACATGGATAAGGTCAGGGCATCGAGCGTACCCGTCAGCCGGGTGTCGACGCTGCTCAATCGCAGCCATTGCGCTGGCGCCTGCTCGCGCTGACCCACAGCGAGTTGTGTGATCTGTACGCGGCCATCAACCGATGCCTTGGCGCCTCGTCCGGCATCCAGCGCCTGCCATCCGCCACGCCAGCGCAGATCGACGGCGGCGTCGCCACGCAGCTCCAGTGTGTCCAGTTGCGCCGGCGTCATCGGCAGACGGGCAAGCCAGCGACGCGTTGCGTTAGCGTCGAGCAGCTTGAGCGCGATCACCCCGTTACCGTCATTGGCAGCGATATCGCCCGAAAGATTGGCCGTCAGGCCAGGCGCGGTGAGCGCGAGTCGACCGCTCACGGCGCGTGTCGCCAGTTGCATTTCCAGGCGCCCGTCGAGTCGGGCGTCGCGGGTGCGTACGTTCAGGCTGTCCAGGTGCACCCGGCCGTCACGCCAGCGCCCCTTGGCGGCAGCTGACTGCAGTTGCAGCCCGCGCAGCGGTGAGCCGCGTTCCTGTTGTGCCGACGGCTGCAGTGCAGCGTCAAAATCGACACCATCCTTGGCCGCGATCGCCTTCAATTCGCCGTCCAGGCGGATCGGGTCGAGCTCGCTATGTGCCTTGGCCAGATTCACCCCTTGCAACTGCAACTGGCCTTGCCAGCCAGATGTTGCGCTCAGTTGGGACGCGTCCGCCAGCCGGGCCTGCAGGCGCACGCGTCCGCCAGCGGCGTCGGCATTCAGCGACTCGATACCCCAGCGGCCGTTGTTGTACGCGATCAGCCCTTTCAGACTCTCCACCGGCAACCGACCCTTGTCCCAGGGCCCGGCGTCGCGGTTGATCAGGTTCAGGTCGGCCAGCCACTGCGCGCCAGCCGGCCGCACCCAGGTGTTGCCGGTGAGCAGCGTACGCGGCGCGGCTGGCCACAGGGCAGCCAGGTCGAGCTGGTTGAACGAGGCCTGGGCCCGCACCACTGGTTGGCTGGCCCACGGACTGATCTGGGCCGACACACTGGCGCGCATCGCGCGATTGCTGGCTCGCTCAGACGTTGTGCCTGGCTCGGGTTGCACCAGCGCCTGCAGGTCCAGCAAGGGCGCCACGCCGGCGAGTGGCCCGCGCAGCGTGGCGGATGCGTCCAGCGCCATGTTCTGGCCGTCACCGATCGGGGCCACCACGCGCCCCTTGAGTTGCAGATCCAGCGCCATCGGCAGTCGGGCCTGCAGGCTCACGCGACCCTGGTACTGCCCTTGGGCCAACTGAATCCGGTCGACTTGCAAGTGGTGCTGCTGCGCGAGGTAGCGGTAGTTCGCGACCAGGTTGCTGGCCTCCAGCGTGGTGGCGCCGGTGAGCTTGAACGTATCCACCACCAGCGGAAGGTCGATGTCGAGCGGCAACACGATCTCCGGCGGCGGCGCGGGCGCATCTGTCGAGGGGGCACGCTGGTCGTCTACTTCGAGTTGCGCCACGGAGAGTTCGGTCACGTGCAGGCGCCGTCGCAGCAGTTCCAGCGGCTGCCAATCGAAGCGCACGTCGTGCGCCGTCACGGTCAATCCGTCTGCATGCCAGCGCAGCTGCCCGATCTGTCCGCCACTGCGCAGGCTGCCCTTGACCTCCTGCGCCTCGAGCGTCTGACCGGTTGGCAGATAGGCAGATGCTTCCCTGATCACGGTGGCCAGTGATCCGGCCGTGCTGCTCCACAACCACACGGCCACCAGCAACGCCACGGCAAGCACCAGCACCAGTTCCAGCAGCCAGACCAGCTGAAACAGCAGTGCGTGCAGCTGACGGCGCATCAGAATGTGAACCCCACGCTCAGGTGCAGACGCAGCGCTTTTTTGTCCACCCCGTACGCCAGGTCCAGTTGCAGCGGGCCGACCGGGCTGCGGTATCGCACGCCCGCGCCGATGCCGACCTTGGCGTCGAACTGCGACGGTTTGTCGGCCACTGCGCCCACGTCGATGAATACCGTGCTTTCCCAGGGGCTTGGCTGGCCGTCGACCAGGATCGGCCGCTGCCATTCGACACTGGCCACCGCCAGGTAACGCCCCGGCGTCACGACGCCATTGGCTTCGGCACTGCCGATGCTTTGATAGGAGTAGCCGCGCACACTGGCATCGCCGCCAGCCAGGAACAGCTGGGTACTCGGAATCGTGGCGCTATCCTTGGACACGACGGCACCAGCCTGCAGACGCACGGCGATACGCCCGGCGCGCGCAGCTGTCGTGGTGCTGTCCAGTGGTTTGTCCAGCGACCAGATGCCCAGCCAGTTCATGCGCGTGCGAAAGAACGGGTCGCGCTGGCTGCCCAGCGTCAGGCCACCACCAACCTCCATGCCCAGGCCGTATCCGCTTGAGGGGTAGGGCAGGCGGTCGAAGGCGCGTTGTGTCCAGCCATAAACCGCGCTGATGGACTGCGCCGTCTCGTTCAGGTCCGTTCCAGTGGTGGCAGCCCGGTCATATTGCAGGTAGTAGTTGCGGTCAATGCGATCCCCGCGTTGCACGCGGCCGGCGCGCAGCTTCTGACTGCGTACGGCCACGCTGGCCACATCCTCGTTCTTCAACTCGCCGAGCAAAGACCAGCGCCAGTTGTCGTCGTTCGGCAGTGACAACAGTTCGCTGGATAACAGGCGGGTGTCGCCATCGATAAGCAGCTTGGAGTCCGCGCGCCAGCCGATCAGCGGCACCTGCAGGTTTGTGTGTTCGGCCGACAGCCGCAAGCCACTGTCGGTGCTCACGCCCACACCCAGTTGCCACCGATTGCGCAAGGCTTCGCGCAGCGTGACGTTGACCGGCGCGGCCTGCGGATCGCCGTTCGGGTCGATCTCGATCACCACCGATCCGAAATAGCCGCTGGACTGCAACCGTTGTTGCGCCTCGAGCATTTCGTTCTGGTCGTAGGGCGCGCCGGGTTTCAGGCGTGCGATGCGTTGAACCAGCAGCGGGTCGTAGCGCTCCAGCCCCGAGATGTTCAATTCGCCGAGGCGGTACAACGGGCCGGAGTCGAGCGTCACCCCCAGGCGCGCAGCGTCTATCGTCGGATCGATCTCGGCGCGGCTGGTCGCGATGCGCCCCAGCGGGTAGCGGCGCGCGGCCAGTTGGCGCAAGGCCTGTGTCTTGGCATCGTCCCAGGCCTCCTGTGTGAACGGTTTGCCGACCGGCAAAGTCCAGCCGCGTTCGATGGCCAGGCGCTGGCCCGCTGCTTCGGTGTCTTGCACAATTGCACCACTGAAGCCCACGCTCACATCGGTGACGGTGGTGGACGGACCGGTCTGAACTGCAATGCGAACCACACGCGACGGTCCGTTGGTGTTGTCGACGTTGGCCCGCAAGACGTGGACCTCGGGCGAAAAATACCCCAGCGTGCCCAGCAGATCACGGACGTTGCGTTCGGCGGCGATCCGCA
Source organism: Burkholderiales bacterium (assembly GCA_038326025.1). GTDB lineage: Bacteria > Pseudomonadota > Gammaproteobacteria > Burkholderiales > Burkholderiaceae_C > CAISIP01. Next base: position 4,658 of record JBBQJP010000094.1, on the reverse strand, counting down.
GACGCTCGAGTTCGGTGTCGTCCAGGTCGGACAACGTGCGGTAGCGCATCAGATCGAGATGGCGCAGCAAATACTCCTGCACCTGTTTGGGTGCCTGGACTTCGACCGTAAAGGCCACCACCGGTTCGGCCGATGTTGCCGCGCTGGCTGCTGCCTCGGGTGCCGTCGCCGCGGGAGTCGTTTGCGCTCCAATTGAAAACGGAGCGCTGATGACGCAGGCGACAAGCAACCACGCACGCGTTTGCGCGCCGACCCATCGTTTGCTCATGAAGCTATTTTGACAGCAGCCGCATCGCATCCTCGAGACCCTTTATGGTCAGGGGATACATGCGATGGCTCATCAACTGCTGGACTACGCTGATGCTCTGGCGGTATTGCCAGACGCCATGCGGTTCGGGATTGATCCAGGCAAATTTCGGGAACGCGTTGGTCAGCCGCTGCAGCCATTCGGCGCCTGCCTCTTCGTTGTTGTATTCGACGCTGCCCCCGGGTTGCAGGATCTCGTACGGACTCATGGTCGCATCGCCGATGAAGATCAGCTTGTAGTCCTTGTTGTACTTGCGGATGATGTCCCAGGTGGCGAACTTCTCGGAATAGCGGCGCCGGTTGTTCTTCCACATGAAGTCGTAAACGCAGTTGTGGAAGTAATAAAACTCCATGTGCTTGAACTCGGTCTTGGTGGCCGAGAACATTTCTTCGACCCGCGCGATGTGTTCATCCATCGTGCCGCCGACGTCCATCAGCAGCAGTACCTTCACATTGTTGTGGCGCTCTGGCACCATCTTGATGTCGAGCCAGCCGGCGTTGGCGGCGGTCGATCGGATGGTGTCGTCCAGATCGAGTTCTTCCTCATGGCCTTCGCGCGCGAACTTGCGCAGCCGGCGCAGTGCCACCTTGATATTGCGCGTACCCAGCTCCTGGGTGTCGTCGTAGTCCTTGTAGGCGCGCTGGTCCCAGACCTTGACGGCGCTGCGGTTGCGGCTTTTTTCCTGGCCGATGCGGATGCCCTGCGGATTGAAGCCATTGGCGCCAAACGGCGAGGTGCCGCCGGTGCCGATCATGCGGCTGCCGCCCTCGTGGCGCTCCTTCTGCTCCTCGAAGCGCTTCTTGAGCGTCTCCATCAGCTCGTCCCAACCCATCTTCTCGATCTTGGCCTTCTCCTCGGGGCTCAGGTTGAGCTCCAGGTTCTTGCGCAACCAATCAAGCGGTATGTCTTTCGTGAAGTCGGCCACCATCTCCACGCCCTTGAAATAGGCAGAGAACGCGCGGTCGAACTTGTCGTAGTGTTTTTCGTCCTTGACCAGCGTCGTGCGGCTCAGGTAGTAGAAGTCGTCGATCTTGTAACCGACCGCAGGTGCCTCGCTATCGTCCTGCATCGTGTTCGGCCCGACCACGCCTTGCTTGAGCGCCTCGAGCAGTGTCAGGTATTCCTTGACCGATACCGGCAGCTTGGCCGAACGCAGGGTATAGAAAAAATCGATCAACATGCTGGTCTCCGTTTCGCGGTGTTCTCAAGGCTGACGCATCCGCTGGGTGCGCGCCCTGCGACCCGCATTTCAGCTTTCGCGGGCTTTGTCCCGCAGGTACAGCAACTGGGCCCGCGTCTCGGGCCATTCACCCGATCGCATGCTGTACATCACGGTATCGCGGATGGTTCCGTCGCGGCGCAAGGCATGGCCCCGGATCACGCCGTCCTTGCGTGCGCCCAGGCGTTCGATCGCGGCTTGTGACGCGAAATTGAAGTTGTCAGTGCGCCAACCCACCACATGGCAGCCCAGCGTGTCGAAGGCGTGGCCCATCAGCAGCAGCTTGCAGGTGGTGTTGACATGTGTTCGCTGGCTCGACTTGCGGTACCAGGTGTAGCCGATCTCGACTCTTTTGACGGCCGGCAGGATGTCGTGGTAACTGCTCGATCCCAGCACCGTGCCGGTCGTCTCGTCGAGTACGGCGAAGGCAAACCGGTTGCCGTCCTCGCGCGCCTGCAAAGCATCGTCGATGTAGCGGCGTACCTGCTCTGGCTCGGGCACCGAGGTGATGCGCAATTGCCAGAGTTCGCCGTCGCGAGCCGCGGCGCTCAGGCCTTCTTCATGTTCCAGGCCCAGCGGGGCCAGCGTGATGCCGCGGTCACGCAGGATGACGGGTTCTACAAATGCCATGGTGCGCTCCGACGTCGCCGCGTCTGATCAGCGGTTGTGCCGCTGCATGAACACCAGTTTCTCGAACAGCGTGACGTCCTGCTCGTTCTTGAGCAGGGCGCCCACCAGCGGCGGCACCGCAACCTTGTCGTCCTTGCTGTGCAGGGTCTCGGCCGGGATCTCCTCGGCCAGCAGCAGCTTGAGCCAGTCCAGCAACTCGCTGGTCGATGGTTTCTTCTTCAGGCCCGGCAGGTTTCGGATGTCGTAGAAGGTTTTCATGGCCGCCGTCAGCAGTTCCTTCTTGAGGCCGGGGAAATGCACGTCGATGATGCTTTTCATGGTGTCGGCATCGGGGAACTTGATGTAATGGAAGAAACAGCGGCGCAAGAACGCGTCCGGCAGTTCCTTTTCGTTGTTCGAGGTGATGAACACCAGCGGCCGGTGCTTGGCGCGGATCAGTTCGCGGGTTTCATAACAGTAGAACTCCATGCGGTCGATCTCGCGTAGCAAGTCGTTCGGGAATTCGATGTCGGCCTTGTCGATCTCGTCGATCAGCAGCGCCACCGGCTCCTCGGCGGTGAAAGCCTGCCACAACACGCCACGAACAATGTAGTTGTGGATGTCCTTGACCTTTTCATCGCCGAGTTGGGAGTCACGCAGGCGACTGACCGCGTCGTACTCATACAGACCCTGCTGGGCCTTGGTGGTCGACTTGATATGCCACTGCAGCAGCGGCAGGTCCAGCGCGGTGGACACCTCCTCGGCAAGCATGGTCTTGCCGGTGCCCGGTTCTCCCTTGACCAGCAGCGGGCGTTTGAGCGTGACCGCGGCATTGACGGACAACATCAGGTCCTGTGTGGCAACGTAGTTCTTGGTACCTTGGAATTTCATGATGCAAAAGCGTGCGCGTGGCTGTAAACGGTGATCGGAGAGGGCAAAAACATGGCCGATATAATCTGCGGGTTTGAGATTCCCCGGCCCACCTTTGATTGTCTGCGCAAAATGAACAAGATGTTGTCGTCCCTGATTGTGGTGTTTGTCGCGTCTGTGACGGCGCTGTCTGCGAGTGCCCAGGAGGTCAAGGGCGACGCCGCCGCTGGCGCGGGCAAGATTGCCATGTGCATCGGTTGCCATGGCATCAAGGGCTATCAGGCGAGTTTTCCTGAAGTCTACAAGGTGCCGATGATTGCCGGCCAGGGCGCCAAGTACATCGCCGCGTCCTTGCTGGCCTACCAGAAGGGCGAGCGCAAGCATCCGACGATGCGCGGCATCGCCGAGGGCCTGAGCGAACAGGACATCGCCGACGTGTCGGCCTATTACGAAGCCAGTGGCCATGCGGCACCTGCTGCAGCTGCGGCAGCACCTGCGGCCAGCGCCAAGGCGGCCGAGTTGGTGGCCAAGGGTGGATGTGTTGCCTGCCATGGCGATAACTTCAACAAGCCGATCGATCCTTCGTATCCCAAGGTGGCCGGTCAACATGCCGACTACCTTTTCGTAACCTTGAAGTCCTACAAGACAGAAGGTCATGCGACCTGGGGCCGCTCCAACGGCATCATGGCGGGTATCGCCAAGCAGTTCTCGAACAACGAACTCAAGGTGATGGCCAACTACCTGAGCAAACTGCCGGGCGACCTGCAGACCGTTCCGCAGTCGAAGTTCAAGTAAACGCCGGCCCCACGGCGTGCCGGTCCGCTCGAGCGGCGCGCCGGTGAACGATGTCAGTCGCGTGTGGCGTGCCGCTGCACGCAGGCGATGTAAGCATCGCCGTCCGGTGGGCGTCCTGCCCGCTGGCTTTCCCAGATCATGGTTCCCAGACATTCCATCGCCGCGTGGTGCGCCTCATGCAGCGAATTGCGCCGGTGCGTCAGCAGTTCGACCGCCTGGCGGATGCCGCGTGGCTGGTCGATCGAACATTGCTCGCTGATCGACAGATGCATCGACAGGTGCAGGAATGGACTGGTGCCCGCCTCGGACGCCTGACCCATGGTGCGCAGAGCTGCGTCGACGTCGGCCAATTCGGCATGGTATTCGGGGTGTTCGTCGATCCAGCCGCTGGCCAGTGTCTCGATCGCATCGAGTGGCTGGCCGGCCTGGGCCTTGGCGTAGACGCCGCAGAAAAAGCGGCGTACATCGGCTTGGGACGGTTGCATCAGCATGGGATGTATTTTGCCGCCGCCCGCTACAGTGCGAGATCCGCGGTTCCGATTGCCCGTATTGTCGACACACCATGACCACGCCCGACCCTGACCATTCCCCTGCGCGTTCGGGTATCCGAGAACTGGGCCCCGACGACGCTGCCTGTTACCAGGCGCTGCGCCTGCGCGGCTTGCGTGATCACCCCGAGGCATTCACGTCGAGTGCCGAGCAGGAAGCCGCCAGGCCGCTGATGTGGTCGAAGCAGCGGCTCACCCCTGCCACGGCGCGTCCGCATGACTTTTTCCTCGGCGCCTTTGTCGGGCCGGATTTGTGTGGTGTCGTGGGCCTGGAGGGACGTTACCGGCCCCACGAGCACCACAATGCGAC
>JBBQJP010000093.1:0-15194 GCA_038326025.1 Burkholderiales bacterium | reverse complement strand
GTCGAACGGCTGTTCCGGCGTTTGAAGGGCTTCCGGCGCATCTTCTCGCGATTCGAGAAACTCGACGCAATGTTCCTGGGCTTCCTCAGCTTCGTTTTGGTCGCCGATGGACTTCGCGGTTTGTGTTAACAGGCCCTAGTCCAAATTCCGAGAGCAAGCCGCGAATCTGGTTGGCCTGAGCTGTGCGAGCCTTGACAAAGCCCTGGCGTACCGTATGCAATGCCAAAACGCTTTGCTGCTCAGTATCTTTAATCTGCGTCACCCGATTGCGCACCGCCACCGCCTTGTTGTCCATTCCGTCGGCACACGCCAGCACGATTCGTGCACGCAACGCAACCGCCTGCGCCGTCTTGCGCCGAAGCGTCAACGCCTGCAATTGCTCACGCTCGGATTCGCTCAACACCAGTTCTGCCTTTGGTCTTCCCCGCATCGCAGCTCTTTCGTACAACACACTATGCACGATAGATTCTGGCGATGAAAAATAATTCAACAAATTTCTAACTCAGGACACTACAAGCTCGAATCGTGTCGGCTGCTCCACAGGCATCGTCGAAGGGCTCGCCCCTTTGAGAATCCGGTCGACATATGCGGCCGCCTGCCTAAAGTTATCGGCCAGGTTCGGACCGTAGCTCATCATGCCACCCGCCCGGATGTAGTCCCGGTTGGAAAATATCGTCGGCACGCGGTGCTTGAAGGCAGCGGCGCTGAGCTCAGCACGGTGCGCAATGGTCGAGCTGTCAGACAGGATCATCACCGCGCCGATGCCAGCCGAGGACGCATCAGCGAAGGCTGGTTCAATGCCGGTCGGAAAGCTCACATCCAACGGCACCGCCTGCAATCCCAGCGTTTGCGCCGCTGCTCGGACTTCATTGAACTGCGGGGGCATCGCTGGGTTGCCTCCGTTGAAAAGTGCGCCAATGCGCTTCAGGCTCGGCACCGCTTCGTTGATGACTTGAAGGCGCTTGCCGCTGAGTTCGCGGTTCAACACCGAAAGACCGGTCATGTTGCCGCCAGGTCTGGACAGAGTGGCCACAAAGCCCTCCTGCACGGCGTCGCCACTGGTGGCCATTACGACCGGTATCGGAACGGACGTTGTCGCATCCTTGGCGGCCTTGTTTGCCGGAAAGCCTGAGCTGACGATGACATCAACCCGCAGTCGGACCAACTCGGCAGCCAAAGCAGGTAGACCGGCAGTGGCCGGCCCCCAGCGGTACTCCATCCTGAAGTGCCGCCCCTCAACGTAGCCGAGGTCACGCAGGCCTTCCAGGAACGCGGTGTCCAGGTGCCAGGGACCGGCACGCTGTGCGATATAGCCGATCACCGCCAATCGTGGCACCGGCTGCGCCAGGGCTGGCCGTGGACGCCACCAGGCAGTGGCTGCAAAGGCCGCAGCAGCAATAACGAATCGAGATCGCAACACTTCAGCCCCCCGAAAAATGCAAAATGGTAAGCGAGCAGAAACGTCACTGCAAGCGATACGCGCAGCGGACACCGGACAGTCAGGGTCTTTACATCATGCTCGATCGGTACTATTGGGCATGGCAACTCCTTTTGATCTGGACCGCTTCGTCGAGGCGCAAGACAGCATCTATGACGACGTGCGTGCGGAGCTGACCGCCGGCTCTAAGGCCAGCCACTGGATGTGGTTCGTTTTCCCGCAGTTGCAGGGCCTGGGTCGCAGCACGATGGCGATCAAGTACGGCATTACCTGCAGGGAAGAGGCGCAGGCCTATTGGCAGCATGATGTCCTGGGACCCCGGCTGAGGGAAAGTGTGGGCCTGGTGTTGGCCGTCAAGGGCAAGACGGCGTTCCAGATCCTTGGCGCGCCGGATGATTTGAAATTCCGCTCGTCAATGACGTTGTTCGCCCATGCAGTCCCGGAGGAACCGTTGTTCAAACGCGCTCTGAGCCAGTTTTTTGACGGAAACGATGATCCCAAGACGATGGAGTTGCTGGGGCAGTCGTGAGGGGTCGAGAAGGTCAGGTGCCAGCCGACCATCACCGGAATCGAACCTACCCGGTTTGACAGGAGAAAGCCATGAGCCAATACGTCACCCGTCTTCCAGCGGGCTTCGACTACACCTTCCGTCCCGCGTCCTACTTCCAGGACGTTGATCCCAGAGCACTCATCCTCTCATCGATTCTCGGGGAGGAGCGGCGAAAAGATGTGCAGCAACGACTCGAATCCGGCGATTTTGACCCGGCCGTCTGGGGAGAGTGGCTCACCGAAAGCAAGCTAGACGACGCGACGCGCAAGCTGATTGGCAGCATCCACTCGGCGTTCATGGGGAGCGAGTACCTGCCGCAGTTGGAGCAGAACGAGATCGAGATTGTGAGGATTGTTCTGGCGTCGGTCACGCAGGACGTGATCAGCATCCGGGCCAGACGTGCTGGCAAGCGCATTGCCTACAGCGGGGGAATGAGTGGGGGTAGTCCTGATTTTGGGGGTAAATGTTCCCTTTCTCCAGGGAATCAGAGGCTATCCAAAGGTCGGGGCGAAAGATGCCCGTAAAGCCCGCCACGCTGCGAAGCTGTATAGGTCCGAGAGTCGCGACCCGGTGCAGGCGCGCAAGGTTGAACAGCTCAAAGCGTTGATCCTCGCGGCTGACACCTTCAAGGCAAAGGCGCTTAAATGGTACGCAATGAAGCTCGACGTTGGAGCAGTACGACGCGGGATGAGCCGCGGTCAGGGTCAGGGTCAGGGCACCAGCATACCTGGCAGCCAAGTGCCGAGTTCGGGAAAGATCAACAGCAGCGCCAACACAAACAGCTCGAGCAGGAGAAACGGCATGGCTGCCCTATAGACCTCAACCAGCGTGATGCCCGGCGGTGCAACGCCTTTCATCACGAACAGCAGTAATCCAAATGGGGGAGTCAGAAAGCTGATCTCCATCGTCAACAAGTAGAGCACGCCAAGCCACAGCAGATCAATGCCGGCACTCTGCGCTATCGGGATGAACAACGGGATCGTGATCATCAACATGCTGACCTGATCGACAAAGCACCCGAGGAACAACAGCACCAGCACCATACCGGCAACCAGCCCGAACGGTGGCAGGCCGGACTTGCCAACCAGGTCAACCAGCCCGTCCGTCGCACCGGAAAAGGCCAGGATCTGTGCAAACGTCACCGAGGCCACGATGATGAACAAGATCATCACACTGATGCGTGCCGTCTCTCGCAGCGAGATGATCAGATTGCGCCAGTTCAGCGCGCGATAGCCGATGGCTGCGATCGTCGATGCAACACAGCCGAGCGCCGCCGACTCGGTGGGTGTCGCGATGCCGGCGACCAAGCTGCCAATGACAGCTACAAATACAAATGACAAAGGAACGACATCAACCATAAATGGCCGGTAGCGCGCCCATCCGGCGACAACCGGCCCATCGTCGCGCGGCGCGCGGCTGGGATCGATCACGCAGGCAACAACGATGTAGCCGATAAACAGGACTGCGAGCATCAACGCCGGGATGATGCCGGCGATCAGCAGCTTGGAGATCGACATGCCGGCCAGGCTGCCGAGCAACACGGCCAATGCCGAAGGCGGAATCAGCATCGCGATGCCGCCAGTGGCCATGATCGGGCCCATCGAGATCTTCGGCTCGTAGCCGCGCTTTAACATGTCGGGCAGCAGCGCACTGCCGAGCATCGCCGTGTTCGCCAGCGATGAACCGGAGAGCGCCGCGAATACCGTGCCGCCAACGACACTGACGATAGGCAAACGCCCCGGCACGCGCGCGATCAGTTTCTCGATCGCATTGATGGCGCGAAATGCCACCCCGCTATGCAGCAGGATTTCGCCCATCAGCACAAACAACGGGATCGGTGCCAACGAGTAGTTGGCCACTGCAGTGGCCGAATTGCGCACCATCTGCGCCAGACCGGCATCGCCGCCCAGAAAGATCACTGCGCCGAGCACATTGACGACAAAAAATGCAAAAGCGACCGGCAAGCCGAGCAGCAGCAGCGCGCACAACGGGCCGAGCATCAGCGCGAGCGCGAGGTACCAGGTCACTGGCGTCCATCCCCGCGGAGGCTCGGACGAAAATGCCAGTTAGTTCCGGGACACGACACTAGAAGTCCTTAGGCCCGCTAGGCTCGATCTGGCCGGCCCACAGACGGCGCGCAAATTCGAGCACCAGCAAGGCCATCGAGACGACGATGACGGCAAACAGCCACCATTCCGGGAAGACCAAGGTCTTCAATATGATGCTGCCGTTGCGCCATGCTTCCCAGGTCACTTGTACCGCATAAACCAGCAGAATCAGACAAACGAGCAGACCGACCGCGTCACCGATGCGCCGCACTAGCCGGCGTGGCGCCTCGGAGAGCGCGCCTACCGCGAAGTCGACCTGCACATGGCCGTTGTGGCGCAGCAGCCAAGGAGCGGCGAGAAAGGTCGATGCAAACAACGTGTACTCGACCAGCTCGGCAAGGCCGGTCAGCGTGCCACCGGTAATGCTGCGCAGCGCCACGTCATAGGTGGTTGCCAACGCGATCAGGCCAAAAACCGCGCCGGCGCCAACGCCTAGAACATCGAGTAGCCGCTCGTAGCTGCGATTTTTATGTGCCACCGAGCTACGCGCGAACGCTCATTTGGCAAGCAGTTCGCGCAGCTTGTCAGCGTTGCCTGGCGAGACCTTCTTGATTTGCGCCCAACCTGATTCGCGTGCGGTATTTAGCCACGTCTCGCGGTCCTTGCCGCTGAAGGTGATCGCCTTGATTCCGGCCTCGGCCTGTTTCTTGACCTCAGACTGGTTGATCTTCAAGTTGTCGGCGTTGCTCGCCTCGATCTCGGCGGCGGTTTTGGTCAGTAACGCGCGTTGGGCATCGGTTAGCTTTTTCCAGCTATCTAGGTTGACGAGAAAATTGACGTCCACCGTGTAAAAACCGGGGTCGACCCGGAATTTGGTTTTTTCCTGCCAGCCGAGATCGAGAATGCCTTGTGTCGGCCAGCCGTAGCCGTCGATCACGTTGCGCTCCAAAGCGGTATAGACCTCGCCCGGGGCGGTCTGCACGAGGTTGGCGCCGAGATCGGCAAAAAAGGCCCGATAGACCGGCGTCACGCGCAGCTTCAAGCCGTTGAGGTCAGGCTTGTCGATCGGCTTGTTCAGATAAAGATGGAATGGCACGCCGTCGCCGGTGCGGGCAAGGTACCAAGCGTTGAGTTTGTCATTGTGCAGCTTGTTGATGAACTCCCAGGCGCCGTTCTTGCGCTGCTCCTGAATCGTACGCTCGGCCAGCTTGAATGCGTCTGCCTCGGGCATCAGGTTGGTATAAAACGCGCCGGTGACATTGGCGATGTCGACAACGCCGTTTTTCACCGCATTGCCCACTTCAAACGGCGGCATTGCCTTCGGGCCACCGATATAGTTGATTTTCAGAATGCCTTTGCCGTTGGCATTCACCTTGTCGATGAAGGCCTCGAATGGTTTCGCGAATGCCGTTCCTTCCTGAAAGGCATTGATCGCCCGCAAGGTCACTTCCTGCGCATGGGCGAACAGCGAAGTCGAGCAGGCGGCGGCCAACGCGAGTGTGCGGACGATCTTCGAATGTGCCATTGGTAACTCCCAGCTTTTCAGAAGCAGGAATTGTAGCTCTGCGAACCCGAATGGCACTTACTTTGGCCCTGGCGTTGACATCAGGGCGTACGCGTTTGAGCTTGAAATTGCAGGCAAGAGGAGGTGGCTGACCGATGGATTGATCGATAGGTTGGCCTTTAGTTTGGCTGGTGGTCGAAGCCGAGAAGGCATGGCGCCGCTCGCGCCGGTCATCGGCGTGAAGCGCCACAATGGGTGCCCCGGGGCGCGTACTGTCAGCGCCCCCGCAAGGTGACTGAGGGCAAGCTTTTGCGCGACTGGGTGAAACGAAACGGCGGTGAATCGCTGCAGTGCAACCCTCCGCGTGGCACCGAACTGGGTACTTCGAGCATGATCATCGAACAATCGCTGCTCCAAATCATGCAACTGTGCGCGCGCGGGTGCAGCACACTGAGCGCCGAGGAGTCGACCCAGGTTTTCTGCCTGTCGCAACGCAGTCGGGCGCGACCCTGCAATGGCAACTGGATAAGGTAGAAGCCACCACTCTCGCCAGGTTCGATCCCGACTTCGGGGGTATAGCTGAGCACATGGGGCGAAACCTGATTCAGACAGATCTGGTCGTGGTGCGCGTCGAACGACTGCTCATTTCCACGTATACCCAGGCGATGTGGTGACAACGCGCGACCCACCAATATGTCCGCCTCGTCGGCCGAGCGGGACCGGATCAGCGAATAGTTGTCGAGCAGATGGCGCGGGTCGGTGTCGGTGCTGGCCGGCGATTGATCCCTCATGGGACGAACGCCTACCGATATGCGGGGCTGAACTGGATTGGCCGAACGGGTGCTGACAGGCTTTAGTTTAAGCTTGAGGCATACGCTCTGTTCAAGGGCACATACCAGAGTCGACATCATTGCGACATGCGGATGCGGCGATTTTTGGATAACGGACAGCGCGAACCGGATTGCCGATAGCCGCCTGGCTGCAGATAGTGGATATCGTGTTATCAATTGTCAGCCCACGCCCGACCGGACGCTACCAATCATGAACCAGTTTGACGCGATCATTGTCGGCAGCGGCATCAATTCTCTGGTTTGCGCCGCCACGTTGGATCGGCGGGGCAAATCGGTTTGCGTGCTTGAGCGCGAGTCGGTGCGCTGGGGTTGTTTTCGCACCAAGCCCTTGACCTTGGCTGGATTCCTGCATGAGAACCTGTGCGCTGCCCATCGCTTGTGTTTGGTCGGTCCGGCCTATGCCGAGCTTGGAGCCCAATTGCACCAAGGTTCGGATGGTGGGTGTTTCAGGACCCGATGTCGTCATCGACGCGGTCACGTTGGGGCTCGACGTCTCGGCGCAGACGCGTACCGTCGCGTTGCTCGAGGAATTGCGGCGTGACAGCGGCGTGCCGCTGGTGTTCGTCAGCCACGACCTGTCGCTGGTGCGCAGCATGTCCGACCAGCTGCTGATCCTGCGCCGGGTCGTGGTGGTCGAACAGGGTGAGGCCGCAGCCATCATCGCGCAACCACGCCATGTCAATACGCATGAACTGCTCGACGCGATTCCACTGCCCGAGCCCGATCCGGGATGGCTGGAACGGGAGACCGTGGCATGAGCCCCGTCTCTTGCCCCATGCCACGGACTCCTCCGATGTGGATGAGCCGACCGCTGTCAGGGTCTTGTCCAGCCGCCGCGACAGCATCCCGTGCGCACTGGCAGTCTGTATTCAACTTATTGAGAAGGAGGCTTTATGGCTGAAAGATCATTTGCCACCGAAGTGCAACAATTGCGTGCTGAACCCGGCACCGTCTTTCGCGGCGAGGGCATCCTGGCTGTAACCAAGGCACTGCTCGAATGTGGTGTGGGTTACGTGGCCGGTTACCAGGGCTCGCCGATCTCGCACCTGATGGATGTGCTGGCCGATGCCCAGCCGATCCTGGAGGAATTGGGTGTGCATTTCGAGCCCAGCGCCAGCGAGGCCACGGCCGCCGCCACGCTGTCGGCGTCGGTGATGTATCCGATCCGGGGTGCCGTCACGTGGAAGTCGACAGTCGGCACCAACGTGGCGTCCGACGCGCTCGCCAACCTGGCGTCGGGCGGCGTGACCGGTGGCGCGCTGATTATCATCGGCGAGGACTACGGTGAAGGGTCGTCCATCATGCAGGAGCGCAGCCATGCGTTCGCAATGAAATCGCAGATCTGGCTGCTCGATCCGCGTCCCAACCTGCCGGCCATCGTCAAGGCGGTGCATGACAGCTTCGAGTTGTCTGAGGCGACCCGCACGCCGGTGATGCTGGAGTTGCGCGTGCGCTCCTGCCATGTACATGGCAGTTTCGTCACCCGGCCCAACGTGCGTCCGAAGTTCAGTTTGCGCGAGGCGCTGGAGTCGCCGGTACGCGACACCGGGCGCATCGTGTTGCCGCCAGCCTCGTACATACACGAGCAGGAAAAGGTGCTCGACCGGTGGCCGGCGGCGGTGCGTTTCATCGAAGAGCGCGGCCTCAACGAGTTCTTCGACGGCGACATTGAGGACCTGGGTATCATCATGCTCGGCGGCATGTACAACAACGTGCTGCGCGCGCTGATGGGTCACGACATGGCCGATCTGTACGGCAAATCGCGTATCCCGCTGTACGTGATGAACGTCGCCTATCCGGTTATCGACTCCGAACTGGAGCGGTTCTGCGCCGGCAAGAAAGCGGTGCTGGTGGTCGAAGAAGGGCAGCCCGAGTTCCACGAGCAGGCGATCCACACCGTGCTCGGGCGCGCCGGCATCCGCACGACGATCCACGGAAAGGACATGCTGGCCAAGGCCGGTGAATACACCGTGGCCGAACTCAAGCGAGCTCTGGCCACGTTCCTGCAGAAATACCGTCCGGCCGCTTTGGCGACGCCCGTGCCCATGGGCATGCCGATGCGCTCGACCGCCGCCGCCGACGCCGCCAGTAGCGCTCTGGCGCAGGCGGCCCGTCCCACGGCGGCAGCCGCGACGGCATCGGCCGTCCCGCCTTCCAGTGCGTTGATGAATTCGCCGGCCGCGCTGGCTGCCGCCGGTGCGACGATGCGCGCCGCGGCGCCCGAGCTCGCCGCCGTGATTCCGGCGCGTCCGCCCGGCTTTTGTGTCGGTTGCCCGGAGCGGCCGATCTTCTCCGCAATGACGCTGGTGCAGGAAGACCTGGGCATGCACCACATCTCCGCCGACATCGGCTGCCACCTGTTTGCCGCCATGCCGCCGTTCCATCTGGGCGCAACTACGATGGGTTACGGCCTGGGTGCATCGAGCGCGTCAGCGTTCAACGTGAAGGCAGGCAAACGCTCGATCGCGATGATGGGCGACGGTGGCTTCTGGCACAACGGCCTGGCCAGTGGTGTCGGCAACGCGGTCTTCAACAAGTCCGACGGCGTCATCGTCATCGTCGACAACAATTATGCGGCCGCCACCGGCGGGCAGGATCTGCTCTCATCGCGCGGCGACCACGAGCTCCGCAGCACCCAGCACCCGATCGAGGCCGCCGTGCGGGGCGTAGGCGTGCAATGGGTACGCACGGTCACCAACACCTATGACGTCAACGCTATGGAGGCGGCCCTGAACGAGGCGCTGACGACCAAAACCAAGGGGCCGAAAGTCGTGATCGCACAGAGCGAGTGCATGCTCAACAAGCAGCGCCGCGTCAAGCCGCAGGTTGCCGCGGCGATCAAGCGTGGGGAACGTGTGGTCAAGGAGAAGTTCGGCGTCGACGCGGCCGTGTGCAGCGGCGACCATGCCTGCATGCGGCTGTCGGGCTGCCCCTCGCTGACGCTGAAGAACAGTGGCGATCCACTCAAGCCCGATCCGGTGGCACATGTCGACGACAGTTGTGTTGCGTGTGGGCACTGTGGCGAGGTCGCAGACGCGGCGGTTTTGTGCCCGTCCTTCTACCGCACCGAGTGGGTGCGTAATCCCACGTCTTGGGAGAAGCGGCTCGATGGCTGGCGCCGCGGTGTCGTGGGCTGGTTTCAGGCGCGCCAGCGCCGCGCTCTTCAAAGCCGTGCGCTGTATGCGGAGGCTGAGTGATGAACGACATGGCAAACACAGCTTCCCAGGCGGCGGTTCGAGTCCTGGGCCAGGACCCCCGACATCCGATCACGATTGCCATCCTGGCCATGGGTGGCCAGGGCGGCGGCGTGCTGGTGGACTGGATCGTCGACCTGGCCGAGAACAACGACTACCTGGCACAGGCTACTTCGGTGGCGGGCGTCGCCCAGCGCACCGGCGCCACGATCTACTACATTGAGCTGTTTGCGCAAAGCCATGTGCGTGCCCATGGCGGCGCACCGGTACTGGCGCAGATGCCAGTTCCGGGCGAGGTCGACATCGTCATCGCGTCCGAACTGATGGAGGCCGGGCGTGCAATGCAGCGCGGCCTCGTCACGCCCAAGCGTACGACGCTAATCAGTTCCAGCCACCGTGACTACGCGACGCTTGAAAAAGTGGTGCCCGGCAACGGCATCGCCGATGCCGCGGCCGTGCTGGATGCCGGCCACAAACATGCGCAACGTTTTCTGCACGACGACATGCAGGCGCTGGCCAAACAGAACGGCAGCGTGTTGTCAGCGTCGCTCTTCGGCGCGCTGGCCGGATGTGGCGAGCTGCCCTTTGACGAGGCCGCATTCGAGGCCACGATCCGGCGCGGTGGTGTCGGTGTCGAGCCCAGTCTGCGCGCATGGCGTGCGGCCATGTTGGCGGTACGACAGCCGGTGCAGCGCGACGCCTTGGCTGACCCGATGGCCACCGCGCCTCGGCCGCTGCCCGCGCGCGCCGCCAGTGCCGAGGTGGAGCCGCTACGAGCGCGAATCGAGCGCGAGTTCCCGCAACAGGCGCATGCGATGCTCGGCGCCGGCCTGCAGCGTGTGCTGGAATACCAGGACATCGCCTATGGCAGCGAGTATCTGGACCGCATGGCCGATTTGCACCAGCACACGCTCCAGCATGGCGGCGCTGAACATGGGCACGCCGCCACGGTGGAGGCCGCGCGCTGGCTTGCCGTGGCGATGGCCTACGACGATGTGATCCGTGTGGCCGACCTCAAGACCCGCGCCGAGCGCGCGCAGCGTGTGCGCTCCGAGGTTGGCGCCGGTCCCGACGAGGTCGTCGGCACGGTGGAGTTCTTCCACCCGCGTATCGAAGAGGTCTACGGCATGATGCCGGCCGGCCTGGTGCGCTTCATCGACGGTAATGCGCTGCTGCGCAAGCTGCTGGCGAGCCGTTTCGGCAAGGGCCAGCGGCTGCGCCCGCACACCATCCGCGGCCAGATGCTGTTGCAGGCGCTGGCCGCGACGCGCCGCTGGCGCCGGCGCAGCCAGCGGCACGCGACCGAGATGGCCCATATCGACCAGTGGCTGCAGTTGGTCAAGAAGCTGATGCCGGGCGACTACCGGCTGGCGCAGGAGCTGATCAGCTGTCGGCGCCTGGTCAAGGGTTATAGCGATACCCACGCCCGGGGCAGCAGCAAGTTCGACCGCTTGTGCAGCGCCGCGACCCAACTGCAGGGCCGGCCGAATGCAGCGGCTGATCTGGCTGCGCTGCGTGTGGCGGCATTGGCTGATCCACAGGGCACGCAATTGACTCAGCGCTGGGACTTGTTGGGGCTGGGTGACGGCGGGGCGATGGCCGGCAAAGCGGCGTCATGACTCCAGGCACAACCTCGGGCGGCATGCGTCGCAGGTCGTCCAGGCGCCAAAGGCGCGCTGGATGGTCGCGGTGACCAAACGGGTCACCTTTGCCAGCAGTTCCTGGATGACATAGGTCGACCCGGGGTGATCGCCCTCCACGATGACGCGGCCGCCACGACCGACTTGCAGGCGGCGTCCATCGAGATGTGACATTTACCCCGGCACGGATTCCGATCCATAGCAATTGGGAGGCGGGCACCTTGCGACAATCGATAGGCCACTGTGCGTGAGATAGGCCCCTGTGGGTGATTTCCTACATCTTGATCTATTTCTTGACGTCGCAAGCGACTGGCAGGTATCAACGGCGAGATAAACGCCTGCTGACACTTTTGTCATTTTCGGATCATCTTCGGAAGTTGGTTGCCGCTCGATTGCCGTTCCTCGGTATGGCGCGGTGATTTTCGTCTTCGTACATCCGGCTGAACAGCCAGGCCCTAGCGGCGCACTGAAATCACATGCGCCTGGATCCTGCCGTCGATGGCGCCGGATCCGAAGCGGCTTGTGAGCGCCGCGGACGCAACGTCGGTTGCCTCGGTCAGGCGCGTTGCATCGCGCGCTTCGATTTCGTTGCGCAGCGGTGTGCCTTGGCAGTAGGCGACGGCCACATCGTCGGCGTTTGTCGCCCGGCTGCGCTTGGTGGGCGTGTCGATCTGCGGCGCGTTGTTCCAGCCGCCATTGATCAGGTCGCGGGTGATGTCCGAGACATCGTGATAACCATGCGGCGTACGGGTCAGGAAACGCGGCGGGTCTTGCGCGAACATGGGCGCCAGCGCGTCAGTCACCGTGTCGGCAAACTCGTTGTACCTGATGTGGTCCCAGACATTGAACAACAACATGCCGCCGGGACGCAACACGCGCCTGGCCTCGGCGAAGGCGCGCGCCTTGTCTGGAAAAAACATGGCCCCGAACTGGCACACGACGGTATCGAATTCCTGGTCGACGAAGGGCAGTTGCATGGCGTCCGCCATTTGCCAGCTAACGGGTTTGCGGGTGCCGACTGACGCCGCGTGGTCGAGCATCGCCGGATTCAGGTCAGTGGCGACGATGTTGACCTGTGGCCCCAACAAGCGCGCAAGATGGCGTGTCACCGCGCCAGTTCCTGCCGCGATCTCCAGAACCCGTGATGACGCGTGTCGCTCCGTGCGCGCCGCCAGATCGATGGCGGAGGGTTCGAAAATCAGTGGTACCAGATAACGTTCGTATAGCTGCGGTACCGATCCCGCAAAGACATGATCGCTGTCGGGCTGGTTCATGCGGCACCTCCTTGGCGTGGCCACGCTTCAGAGACGCGGCCGGAGCGTATCTTGATCCTCTGCCACCGAGTTGGCAAGATTATTCCGGCGCCTGTTTCGGAGCAAAAACGGTAAGTCGATGCGCAGGGGGACTGTGCGTGATACACCGGCCCACGCTACGGTCTGTGTCTCCCTCAATTCACCCTGATCAGCTTCTTGTTGACGAACTCCTGGATCCCGGCGCTGGACAATTCGCGCCCGTAACCCGAGTTCTTGACGCCGCCGAACGGCAGGTCCGGTGTGGATACCGCGGCCGAATTGATGAAAACCATGCCGGTATCGATCTGCCGAGCCACGCGTTTGCCGCGCTCGACGTCCTGCGTGAACACCGACCCGCCCAAGCCGAACGGCGAATCGTTTGCCAGCGCCACCGCGGCGGATTGGTCTGGCACGCGTAATAACAGTGCCACCGGGCGGAAGAACTCCTGCATGTAGGCCGGGTTGTCGGCCTTCAGATCCGTCAGAATGGTCGGCTGCATGAATGAGCCAGCCTGTCCGTCAATACGCTTGCCGCCCATCAGCAGCCGCGCACCGCTGGCCACAGCCTCATCGACCTGGCCCTGCAGCGTCTTGAGCGCCTGCGTCGACGACAGCGGTGCAAGTGTGGTCTTGCCATCCAGCGGGTCGCCGGGCTCGAAGGCCTGCATCGCACTTTGGAACTTTTCCAGGAAGCGCTCTGCCAGAGCCTCGACGACGATGATGCGCTTGGACGCCGTGCACGCTTGCCCGCTATTGCCCATGCGACCACTGACCGCATGTTTTACCGCCTTGTCCAGATCAGCGTCGTCCAGCACGATGAAAGCATCGCTGCCGCCGAGTTCCAGCGTGGACTTCTTCAGGTTCTTGCCGGCGCGCTGGGCAACGACCGCCCCGGCGGCCTCGCTGCCGGTCAAGGCGACGGCTCGGATACGGTCGTCGTCGATGACCTTGGCGACCTGGTCCTTGGAGATGAATAGATTGGTGTAGGCCCCGCTTGGCGCACCCGCTTCCTCGAGCAGGCGCTCGAAAGCCAGTGCACATTGCGGCACGTTGGACGCGTGCTTGACCATCACGACGTTGCCCGCCATCAGGTTGGGAGCGGCAAAACGCACGATCTGGTAGTAGGGGAAGTTCCACGGCTCGACGCCGAACAACACGCCCATCGGACTACTCTCGACGACGGCTTCGCCCCTGGCAGTGCTGAGCTTCTCCGGCGCCAGAAATTCTTCTGCATGTTCGGCGTAGTAGTCGAGGATGGCCGCGCTCAGCTTGACCTCCCCCTGGCTTTGCGCGATCAGCTTGCCCATCTCTATCGTGATGAGTTCTGCGAACTCCTGCGTACGTTCGCGCATGATTGCCGCAGCCCGCGACAGGACCGCCTTGCGCTCGGCAAAACTCTTGTGCCGCCAGACCTGCTCGAAGCAATCCTGTGCTGTTTTCAGTTTTACCTCGAGCTGCGCGTCGTTGATTTCTTCGAAGGTCTTCACGACCTCGCCGTTGTAGGGATTGGTACTTTGGTAGGCCATGGTTTTCCTTTTTTTCGGTGCGGTCGGTCGCGTCAGGCGCTTTTGAGTTGCGCCAGCACGGCGCGCGCCGCTTCGGCCGAAGACGCAGGGTTCTGGCCGGTGATCAGTTTGCCGTCGGTGACGACGTAGGACTGCCAGTCTTCGCCCTTGCTGTAGATGCCGCCATTCGATGCCAGCATATCCTGCACCAGGAAGGGCACAATCTTGGTCAGCTGCACCGCCTCTTCCTCGCTGTTGGTAAAACCGGTGACCTTCTTGCCCTTGACCAGCGGCGCACCGTCGGCCGACTTCGTATGGCGAAACACGGCGGGTGCGTGGCACACCGCCGATACCGTCTTGCCGGCTGCCGACATCGACTCGATCAACTTGATGGAGTCTGCATCCTCTGCCAGGTCCCACAGTGGACCGTGGCCGCCGGCGTAGAACACCGCGTCGAAATCTTCGCCAGAGACCGCGGCCAGTTTGGTGGTGTGGGCCAGCGCGTCGTTGGCAGCCTTGTCTTTCTTGAAGCGGCGCGTGTCTTTGGTCTGTGCGTCTTCGTCGTCGCTTTTGGGGTCGAGCGGCGGCTGCCCACCCTGGGGAGAAGCGAGTACGATCTCAGCGCCAGCGTCCTTGAAAATGTAATAGGGTGCAGCGAATTCCTCCAGCCAGAAGCCGGTCTTCTTGCCAGTGTTGCCGAGTTGGTCGTGCGAGGTCAGGATCATCAGAATTTTCATGGGGGTTCCTTGGTTGGCCGCCCGCTGCTAAACGGAGATGTGCAACATGCAGCGTCGCATTGCGGGCCAGGCTACAGTCGCGGCGCATCCAGTGCGGATGCGGGCTTGCTGGCCTGCAATGGCTTGGGTCAGCTTATCATCGGCTGCGTATGCGCGACAACTATGTTCACCGCGCTGTTGCGTAGGACAACGCCTGCATGCGTTCGGCACTATGGGTCAGTGCCAGGCGTTCCAAAGGTCGCTAAAGTGCTTCTAGCAGGTACGACCCTGCAAGGCGTTCCGCCATGCATACCTTGGAGATGCTATGGATGCCTCCCTGCCTACGGGCAAGGAAATTGGAGCGCTGAGATGAACAGCCGCCTATCAGGAAGAGAAGTCCCGCGCATGCGGGGTGGATCCTCTGATGGATACGGCATCAAAGTGCCCAAGCGTGAT
>JBBQJP010000092.1:0-15237 GCA_038326025.1 Burkholderiales bacterium | reverse complement strand
CAGAATCACCTTGTATCCGGTGACCTTGCCGTTGTCGACGGTGACTTCCTGGTCCTTCACCCAGGCGCCCTTGACATTCTTCAGCGTCTTGTTGGCGCGTGCAACGCCCTGATCAATGGCTTCCTGGAAGCTGACATTGCTGACGCTGCTGATTTCGGTGATACGTGCGACGGTCATGGTCTGTCCTTTTCGAATGGCGGCCCCGGTTCGGGACCAAAATGCCGTCGTGGCCGCGCCTTCTTCCGCGTGCGACGCAGCATCCGAACCAGCCCATGACCGGTCAGTTGCCTGTGCGCTTTCATCGGTGAAACAACGTGATTCCGACGGCGAATGTCGGATCCAGCAACAGCTTGGCGCGCTTGGTGCGCTGCGTCTGTGCGATAGCAGACGGACGGGGCAATTCGAAGGGTATGCATCACCGCGCTGTCGCCGCGCAGCGCACCGTGCGCTCCCAGAAAACCACTCCGTTACCACCGTATTGCGGGTCCAGCCGACCCACGGCCATGTGCCAGCGCTCCAGATGTGCCTCCTGCTGCGGTGTCAGGCCTTGTGCGCGCATCTGTGTGAGGGCCGTGCAATTGGCCGCGATTTCGTCCCGCACGCCAATGGCATGCTGGCATTCGTGGCGGCGGATGAAGGTCCGCATCAATGGGTCAAGCGCGCGGAATCGGGGGCCGTAGACGATGGTGGGTGTGCCATGCACCGGGTCGATGAAGAAGGCTGCGTAGGGCCATGTTCCGCTGTCGTCATGTTTCTCGATGGCCACGTCGACGGCGCCGGAAAACTGATTGCGGCCGTGGCATTGGAAGTGATCGAGCTTGGCCACGTCGGGCTGCTCAAGATCGGCCAGGGCAGTGACGGCTGGCAGCAGTCCCAGCACGGCGCAAGCGAGTGCCCGTGGCGCGTGGCCTCGTTCGCCGGACAGACGTTTTGCCATGGCTAGCCCCTTGGTCAGGCCTTGAGTGTCGTCGAGATCGCTTCTGCGCGTTGTTCACTTTTGAGCAACGCGTGCAAGGAGGCTGTGCATGGGGCAGTTGTGAACAAGGCCGGCGGCCAGGCGTGTCAATGCCAGTGGCGATCTGCCACCGCGGTTGCAAGAAGTGGCGGCGCTGCTCGACTCGGGCGCACTGGTGGTCGACGCATGTCGACGGGCTTTGCGCTTTGCGTCGGGCCGCTCCCAAGCAAGCGCGCACCGCAGTGCGCAGTACGAAGGTGATTCTGAAGTTTTTGCGCCGGGCAGTGGTCCGTCCAGTACCTACCGATCGCTGGCACGCCGGCCTGTGCTGTTCGAGCTGGCGCGTGCTCGCGCCCAGGCGTGGCCGGGCGACGTCGATCGCGAAACCCTGATCGAACGGGTATTTCGCACGCGCCATCCCGATGAGACGCATCGTGCGCGACTGCAGGTTGAAATCGGTCGCTTGCGTGCGCTGGTCAAGACCCTGGCCCGTGTCGACGCCACCCCGCGTGGATTCGCGCTCTGCGCGCTGGTCGAGCTCGAAGCCGGCCTGGGTTGAGGGCGAGTTATGGCACGGCACCTGGGAGGGCGACGACAGCGACATCCGGCGCATCGACCCGGCCAGCGGCGAGGTGTTGGAGCGGCTGGAGATGCCCGCCGGCACCGGTGTCAGCGGGCTTGAGCCTGACGGAGCCGATTTTCTCCATGCCGGCGGTGGCGGCAGCGGCAAGGTCCGCGCCGTGCGTCGCCGCCGTGACTGAGCCCGCCACGGTCATCGTTGCTTCCGTCGCGATTGTCGTAGTGCCCGCTGTGGCCATGCATTGAAGACCCGCCAGCCGGCGGCGTTGCCCTGAACGACAAGAGGGCCGGCATTGCTGCCGACCCTCTGTTTTCACGGCGCCTGGCTGGACCAGGTCCGCCGAAGCTCAATTCCGGCCGTGGTCGCCAGGCTGGTCACGGTAACGGTCCCGGCCGTGGTGCTTCTTCCAATGCTTGCGGTCCCGTTTGTCGTGATCCCAGCCGCGACCCGGGCCGTAGTACGGTCCGTAAACCGGTTGCTGCACCACCACCGGTCGCGGTTGGTAGTAGATGGGTGCCGGTTGCACATAAACCGGCCGGGGCTGGATATATACCGGTCGCGGCTGAACGTATACAGGTTCGGGCTGATAGTAGATCGGGGCCGGCTGTACATAAACGCCCGGCACCTGTATGCCGATGGAGAAGCTGACGTCGCTGCGCGCTTGAGCAGCGGTGGCTGCGCACAAGCCTGCGACAAGCACGAACGCGGCTGCGGTGAAACGCCTGAAGAGGGAGGTTTGCATTTGGGAAGCTCCTTGGTTGAACATGAGCCTATGGTGCGACTGGCAGCATGAACCCAAGCTGAACGAAATCGATATTGTTCCGGCCTTGTCGCAGGGCAGCTTCACATCGGCGAACTTCCGTCGAATTCAAGGTGGTGGCAACATAATCTCGACGCGTGCGCCGCCCCACTCGGAACGCGACAAGGTAAGGGTGCCCTGGTGGCTGGTTACCAGGTCGTTGACCACGGCCAATCCGACGCCGTGGCCCGGTACCTTTTCGTCGGCGCGCACATGGAGCAGCAACACCGACGCCGGGTCATCGGGAAAGCCCGGACCGTCGTCATCGACGCGTATGGTCATGCCCCTGAGATCAAGTGTGATGCCCACCATGACGCGCTGGCGCGCCCATTTGCAGGCGTTGTCGGTCAGGTTACCCAGGATCTCAAACGCATCGCCTTCGTCAATGCGCCATTGCAGATCGTCGGCGCAGTCCACCAAGATCTCAAGACCCTTGCCGGCGTGCACCTTGGTCAGAGCGTCGCGGATGCGTGTCAGCACGGGTGCGAGGGGCAGAAACGGCACGAAGCGCGCCGTGCCGCTGGCGCCAGCGCGGCCCAGCTGGTGCTGCACGATGTCGTCCATGCGCTGCACCTGTTCCTTCACGGTCGCGGGCAGGCCCTGGGGTTCATCCAGTGCGCCACGCAGTACCGCCAGGGGTGTCTTCAGGCTGTGCGCCAGAAAGCTCAAGGCCTCCTTGAAGCGGGTCTGGCGTACCCGTTCCTGACGGATCAGCGTGTTGAGGTTGTCGGTCAGTGCGGCGATCTCGCGCGGGTAGTGCTGCTCGATCTCGGCTTGTTCACCATGTTCGATGCGGCCTATTTCCTGCGCCACACGCCGCAGTGGCGCCAGACCCCATTGCAACAGTGCAGCCTGCGACAGCAGCAGCAACAGACCGGCGCCTCCCAGCCAGGTCCACAGGGTACGGGTGAACGCGGCCACCTCGCGGTCGAAACTGGCGCGGTCCTCGAGCACGGACAAGGCCAGCGGCACGGTTCGGTCGCCGACGACCCAGGACACGCCGTAGCCGACGGCGAGGTAATTGCGCCCTTCGGCGCTGGGTGACTCGTAGCGCCATTGACCGACTTGCGCATCTGACAGAAAGGGCGGAAGGCGGGAAACGGCCGAGGGGGAACGCCACTGCGTGTCGCGGGCCGGATTGCGCACGCTGGCGTACAAGCCCGACCCGGGAAGCGACAGGCGCGGCTCGGGGAATGAAGGCGGCATCACCAGCACACCGTCGGCGTTGACTTCAGTCCCTGCCAGCAACAGGTAGACCGTGCTTTGCAGCTGGGCGAAATGGGCAGTGCGCACACTGTCGGCGTGGGCCCGTTGCACAGCCCATCCGGCGGCGGCCATGAAGGCGATCAGCACCAGCGTGGCGCCGAGAATCAACCGGGTACGGATGGAGTCCCGGGCGAAGGCGGGCCATGGGGCGTTCATGCTGAACTATGGCGCATGCCGGGAGGATGATCCAGGAAACTGCGCAGGCGACCCTGTCTCATGCCAGTGTGAAACGATAGCCGCGTCCGCGCAGTGTCTCGATGGGTGACAGCGTACCCGCAGGGTCGAGTTTGCGACGCAGACGGCCAATCAGCACCTCCAGTACGTTGCTGTCGCGGTCGTCGTCATGTGGGTAGAGATAGTCCGACAGCTCCTGCTTGCTGACCACACGCGCACGCTCGCGCACCAGGTATTCCAGCACGCGGTATTCGAAAGTGGTCAGCTCCACCGGTGTGCCGTTCAGCTTCGCCTGCTGCGCCGAGAAATCGATCGCCAACGCACCCAGCGTCAGCAGTTCCGACGCGGCCTTGGTGGCGCGGCGCAACAGCGCCTTGACGCGGGCTGCGAGCTCGGGATATTCGAATGGTTTGACCAGATAGTCATCGGCACCGGCCTCCAGGCCCGAGACCTTGTCCTGCCAGCTGCTGCGTGCCGTCAGGATCAGGATCGGCAAGGTACGGCCATCGGCGCGCAGGCGCTGCACGATAGTGAGGCCATTGACCTTGGGCAGCCCCAGATCGACGATGGCCAAGTCGACCGGGTACTCGCGCGCCTGGTGCAGCCCGTCTTCGCCATCCGACGCCTGGTCGACGCGGTAACCATCGGCCTCGAGCCGGCGAGCCAGCGTGAGCCGCAACGGTGCTTCGTCCTCGATCAACAACAGGCGCATGAAAAACGGACCCTGGAACGCAGCGCCTAGCGGCCGGCGTCGGCGTCGATGAACACCACGCGCACTTCACCGCGCGGCGTGACGACCTTGACGCGCCAAACGGTGCGCCGGCCAGACTCGGCCTTGTCGACCGACAACACGCGTCCGCCGGTCTGGCGCTGCGCCGCTGCAGCTGCCTGGTCACGGCTGACATCGGCCCACGCCGGTGCAGCCAGAGCCAGCAGCACAGCGCAAACCGTGAGCCATCGGGCCGGGATGGCTGCCAGGCGGCGCCACATACCGCACCACCGACCGGTATCGGTTCGGGTGGCGAGGCACCCGTCGAACGCCTTGGCGAGGTTCATGGCGCGGTGATCGGCAGCAGACAACATCCCGGCATCGTACTACCGCCTCAGCGGATCACGGGTTCGATCGATACCCGGACCTGCAGTTGCGGGCCGGGGTCCTGCGGCAGCAGTGCGGAGAATTGCTGGCCACGGTAGTCGTACGTGACCTGATAACCCGTCAGGCGCTGCTGCACGTCATTGACTGCATGGCAGGTCTGCACCTGGCGTGGCACCTGCTCGTAGCGCTCGCCACGGTCACGGTTTGACACCCGATCGCCGGTGAACGCACCCACCACGGCACCGAGTGCAGTGGCAGCCTCACGGCCGTGTCCTTTGCCAATCTGGTTGCCAACCACGGCGCCGGCCAGGCCGCCGATCACGGCGCCACCGTAATTGCGCCGTTCTTCGACCCGGTGCGTCTCGTTGATCCACTGGCTGGTGCACTCCTGGCGCGGAACGGTCACGGTTTCGTATTGCGGCTGTACGCTGCGTACGCGCGCGGTGTCGACGTAGGTCTGAGCGTTGGCCGTCAACGCGGTGGCGGCAAGTAGCGGCAGAAGGATGAAACGGTTCACGGAGTAACTCCTGGGGTTGGTATGGAGCGTATGGTGCGCCGGCATAGGTGAATGCCGGCTGAACGGAATGCAATCAGTGGCGACGCAGCTGCCCGTGCCTGCACGAGCGGGACCAGGCGCAGGACGGCTCAGTCCGCCATCGGCACGTTGCGCGGCTGGCGCGGCATGCGCAACTGCCAGGCCAGGTGCACCAGCAGCGCCGCGATGACGATGGCGCCGCCGAGCAGTGTGCGGCCGACCGGCACCTCGCCGTGCACCAGCCAGACCCAGACCGGCCCCAGCACCGGTTCGGCGGTACTGATCAAGGCCGCCACAGCCGCCGGCAGCAGGCGCACGCCGGTGACGAAGAACATCATGCCCAAGGCCAGATTCAGCGCACCGAACACAAACAGCCAGGCTGCGTCGGCGGCGCTTACCTGCAAGCTGCCGGCCAAGGCGAATCCGGCAACCAACGTGATCAGTGTGCCCAGGCAGACTGCCGGCATCATGCGCACATGGGCGTTGCGCCGCGTCAGCACGGTGGCCAGCGCAAAGGCCAGCGCGATCAGCATTGCCAGGCCGTCACCGACCGGCGACACGCTGCCGTCGAGCGAGTCCGACACCATCACGGTGAAGCCGGCCATCACGGCGCCGATGGCAACCCAGGTGCCGGTGCTGACGCGTTCGCGAAACAGCAGAAACATCATCAGTGCGGCAAACAGTGGCGCGCCGGCCTGCATCAGCAGGATGTTGGCCACCGTGGTGTGCGACAACGCGACGATGAACGACGTTGACGCAGTGGCAAAACACATGCCGACACCGATGCCGGCCCAGCCCATGTCGCGGAACAGCGTGGCCGTGCCACGCATGCCATCGCGGCGGAACATGAAGCCGAGAAGAAAGATGGCGGCGCAAAGCGAACGCCAGAAGATGATGGTCCAGCTGTCGGTGACGCTCAGAAAGCGTGCGATGGCACCACCAAAACTCCAGACTGCTGCGGCGCCGAAAACCAGCCAGGCGCCGCGCGCATCCAATCCAGGCGCAGCCATGTCGGAACGCGGATCAGCGCTGGATCAGTTCAACCTTGTAGCCATCCGGGTCGGTGACAAAAGCGATTACCGTGGTTCCGCCCTTGACCGGTCCGGCTGCGCGGGTGACATTGCCACCGGCGGCCTTGATTTTTTCGCAGGCCGCATAGGCGTCTGCGACCTGTAGCGCGATATGGCCGTAGGCGGTGCCCATCTCGTACTTGTCGACCCCGTGGTTGTAGGTCAACTCCAGTTCGGCGTGGTCCGGGTTCGAACCGTAGCCGACGAAGGCCAGAGTGTATTTGTACTCGGTGTTCTCCGAGGTGCGCAGCAATTGCATGCCCATCACCTTGGTATAGAAATCGATCGAGCGCTGGAGGTTGCCAACGCGCAGCATGGTGTGAAGCAGTCGCATTTTTTATTCAGGGTTGGGAGATATCGGCCTCAGTCAGGCCGCGGCAAATTGTGGCACGGCGTCGCGAGCCCGACGGTTATGCGGTTTTTCCATTGTGCGGCACCAGGACACAGCCGCCGATGCGCCAACTGTTGTCCGTCTGGCGCAGCAGCTGGTAGATCGCCAGCCAGGTAGTGCCTGATGGGTCGGTCAAGTGCACCGGCTGCACCAGTTCGTCATCGTCGGCCACGGGCTTGAGAAAGATCACTCCGCGGGGGCGGTAGACAACCGGATAAGCGCCACGCACCATGCGCACGAACGTCGCCGCCGTGCCGAATTGCGCGCGGATCGCGTCGGTGGCGTATGAGAACGCCCGCTCGGCATCGTCGGCTGCGAAGGCCGCCAGTTGGGCCTTGACCACCTGCTGTGCGGCATGGGTGTCCTGTTCGGTCAGCGGGGCCGCCATCGCGGACGCAGCAGCCATCAGCGAGAAGGACCACAACAAGACCCATTTCACGAAAAGTTTGACCATGACGACTCCTTGGCAAAAACCCGTTGCCATCATGCACCTGTTTTCATTTCCGGGTGGCGCCGGGCATTTCAAATATCAGACAAGTTGTGGTTGCATGGGCGTAGAGGGTTCCGTCAGGACCCACCAGGCGGGCCTCGGCCGTGGCCAACTGGCGCCCGCAATGCAGTACCCGGCCTTCGGCGCGCACCCGCGGCACCCGGGTGGTAATCGCCTTGACCAGGTTCACACCCAACTCGGCGGTGGTGTAGGCGCGGCCGGGCGGCATCATCGTGTGCACGGCGCAGCCCAGCGCCGAGTCGAGCAAGGTTGCGAACCAGCCGCCGTGCACGCTGCCCAGCGGGTTGTAGTGGTTCAGCTTGGGCGTGCCCTGGAATACGGCCGTGCCCGTGCCTACTTCCATGATGGTGAAGTCCAGCGTCCGGGCAATCGGCGGATACGGCAATTCACCGCGAAGCATGGCCTGCATCACCTCCAGTCCGGTCTTGCCAGCCACCATGTCGGGTGTCGCCACGCCGCAGCCGACTCCGGCCTCCAGTACTTCGGCGACGCGTTGCTCCTCGGATAACCAGCGCTCCAGCGTATTGGCGCCGGCGTCGGTTGTGTTGCTTGTCGTCATGCGCGTTCCATTCAAATGTTTGTATATGCAATGATTGTAGCTACAATAAAAAAATGAGCCTCTCCAAAATGCCTGCGATGCCGGATTCGAGCACGCGCTTGCCCCAGGGGTGCAGCAATTTCAAGTTGCACCAGCTGATGCGCCAGTTCGACCAGTTCTATGACGCCGAACTGGCAAACGCAGGGCTCAAGACCACCCAGTATTCCTTGCTGACCCATGTGGTCCGGTTGGGCCCGGTACGCCCGGGCGCACTGGCACAGGCCATGAAGATGCAGCCGTCGACACTGACGCGCAATCTGCAGACACTGGTACGCGCGGGCTGGGTCGAGGTCGGCGCCGGCAGCGATGCGCGCAGCCGCAGCGTGACCGCTACCGATGCCGGACGCGAGAAGCGGGTGCAAGCGCAGCGCCACTGGAAGCTGGCACAGCAGCAGATCAACCAGGTTCTCGGCAACGCACGGGTTGTGGCCCTGCATGCGCAACTGGAGCAGACGCTGGCACTGCTGGCCGCACATACGCAAGCCGACGAGGGCACAGACCATGGCGCATGACAAAACTTCCCCGGTTTCGGCGCCACCCCGTTTTGCGTTGTGGCTGGTGCTGCTGGCCGCGGCCGGTACGTTCGCGCTGACCATGGGTACACGCCAGACCATGGGCCTGTTCCTGAGCCCGCTCAATACCGCCACCGGCCTGGGGCTGGCCAACATCAGCCTGGCCTTTGCGTTCGGACAACTCTTCTGGGGAGTGACGCAGCCATTCGCCGGCGCCATGGCCGACAAGGTGGGTGCGGGGCGCGTGCTGCTGGTGGGCATGCTGCTGGTGACGTTGGGCACCTTCATCACGCCGTATATGACGAGCACCGCAGGCCTGATTCTGGCGATCGGCGTACTCTCGGCCGGAGGCGCCGGCATGGCCGGGCCGGCCGTGCTGATGGCGGCCACGAACCGCCTGATTTCCCCCGAAAAGCGGGGCCTGGCCACCGGCATCGTCAACGCCGGCGGATCCATGGGCCAGTTCCTGATGGCGCCGATTGCCGGCGCGCTGCTGGTCGGACTGGGCTGGGCCAATGCGATGCAGGTGCTGGCACTGTGCATTCTGCTGGCCTTGCCGGCAGCCTTCCTGCTGCAGGGCAATGCCTTGCATGTGACGGCGGCGGGGCAACCGGTGGTGGGCACACGCGCCGCCATCCAGGCAGCATTACGCGAGCGCAGCTACCTGCTGCTGGGCGCCGGATTTTTTGTCTGCGGATTCCATGTCGCTTTCCTGGCGACCCACCTTCCGGGTGTCATCGCCGCCTGCGGCTTGCCGGTGGCTTTCGGGGCCTGGTCGTTGGCCATGATCGGTCTGTTCAATGTCGTGGGCAGCGTGACCATGGGCTGGGCCATCGGGCGCTGGCGCATGAAGTCGCTGCTGTCATTGGTGTATGCCACACGGGCCATTGCCGTGCTGCTGTTTCTGCTGGCGCCCAAGACCGGGACGGTGGTGCTGGTGTTCGCGGCAGTGATGGGCCTGACCTTCCTGTCCACCGTGCCCCCGACGGCCGGCCTGGTGGTGAAGTTCTTTGGCCTGTCCAATATGGCCACGTTGTTCGGCATCGTGATGTTCTCGCACCAGATTGGCGGATTCCTGGGCGCCTGGCTGGGCGGAAAAGTGTTCGAGGCCACCGGCAACTACGACTGGGTCTGGTACATCGATATCCTGCTGGCGGTGGGTGCGGCCCTGGTACACCTTCCAATCCGCGAAGCGCCCGTAGAGCGCCGGGCGCTGACCTGAGCTTATTTCTAGCCATGTGTGGGCCCATAATGGTGTCGGCCCTTCGGCACTTTTACCACTCGAACAGGAGCACCACATGATCAAGGCAGGTATCGATCAAGAAGCCATCATCGGCATGTTTTCACAGGCAACGGCCAAGCAGGGTGAGGCCTTGCGCAAGGCGGTCAGCGAAGCGACGCTCAAGGCCTTGCAGGGACGCGAACTGTCGATGGCCAACATCCGCAGCGTGCTCAAGTCCGTGACCGATGCCAGTTCGGCTGGTGCTTCGCTCAATCCGGCTGGGCAGGTTGACGTCGAAGCCCTGTTGACCAAAGCCTTTGCCGGCATGGACGCGGCGTTGTTGCAGGCGGTTGAGGCCAATCGCAAGGCACTCGAGCAGTTTGCCGGCCAGGGCGTCGACATGCAGAGCAAGCAGATGAAAAGTGCCATGGACAACGTCGAGAAGATGGAGGACATGTTCTTCGCCACGGTGAGCAAGGCGGCCAAGGACGCCAGCGGCCCGATGCAGGGCCCGTGGGAACATGTGTTGTCGGCGATGAAACTCACCGGTACGAAAACCGGTAATCAGGCGCAAGTGACGATCGAGCAGTTGATGCAGCAGTCGCAGGACGCGCTGCGCAGCAGCCGGGCCAGCAGCATGAAGGCGGCGCAAGCCATGATGGACAGTTATTCGGCCCTCGTCAGTGGCGTGTTGATCGGCATGTCAGAAGGTTTGTCGCAAGGCGGCTCGGGCGCCGCAAGCGAAGGGCGTGCGCGCAAGCGGTAATGTGTCGCAGACCCTCGGCGTCGGTGCTGGTGGCATGAAACAGGGCCGGGCATTCGGCTGGGGCGCTACACGTGCGCGCTGGCAGCTGGGCCGCTGGCTGCTGCCGCTGGCCTTGTGGGCGCTCGTGTCGCCCTTGCGTGCGAGCGGATTCGAGGACACGATCGCGGAGCGCATGCGCGCCTGCACCGGATGCCATGGCGAGAACGGACGTGCTGAAGGCAACGTGTATTTCCCCCGGATCGCCGGAAAGCCAGCGGGATATCTGTACAACCAGCTGCGCAACTTCCGCGACGGTCGACGCAACTATGCGTTGATGACCGGCATGGTGGCGTTTCTCAGCGACAGCTACCTGAAGGAGATTGCCACGTATTTCTCCGATCTGGACCTGCCCTATCCGCCGCCCGCACCCATGACACTCACAGCGGCGCAGCAGGCGCAGGCAAGCGCCTTGGTGCAGCAGGGCGACGCCAGCCGGCAAATTGCAGCTTGTACCGAGTGCCATGGCCCGGCCCTGACCGGGTTTGCGCCCCATGTGCCGGGCCTGCTGGGTCTGCCAAGGGACTACATCAATGCGCAGCTGGGCGCCTGGAAAACCGGCCAGCGGCACGCGCGTGCGCCCGACTGCATGGCCGACGTGGCCAAGGCCCTGAGCACGGACGAAGTGGCGCTGATCAGCAGCTGGCTGGCGTCGCAGGCGCTGCCGCCCGATACCCACGCGGTTGTTCGTCTAGGGGCACCGACTGGCGCAGGCAAACGACCTGTTTGTGGCAGTGCCCCTGAGCTGGCACTGGGGCGGCCATGACGATGCGATCAGGTGCTGGTTGCGCCACTGGGCCCCACCGCTTTGCAAAGGCCCTCGCGTGAAACGCCGCTTCGAACTCTGGATTCTGGCCGCGGCTTTTGTGGCGATGGTGGTGCTGGCGGGGGCGTGGCTGTTGTCCGACCCTTCTCCGGCAATGTCCGAGGCCGGGCCTGTCGACTCTGAGGCGACGCAGGTCGAGCGGGGTGCCTATCTGGCGCGGGCCGGCAATTGCATGGCCTGCCACACGGCCAGGGGGGGTGAGCCGTACGCCGGCGGGCGACCGATCGAGACTCCGTTCGGTACGGTGTACTCGAGCAATCTGACGCCCGACCGGGCCAACGGCATCGGCAACTGGACATCAGTGGATTTCTGGCGCGCGCTGCATGAGGGGCGTGCGCCCGACGGTCGCCTGCTGTATCCGGCGTTTCCTTATACCAGCTTCACCCAGGTCAGCGAGACCGACGCCGATGCGCTGTTCGCCTACCTGCGCAGCCTGGTGCCGGTGGCGCAGGCCAATCGACCACACGCCATGCGCTGGCCGTACGACTCCCAACTGGCACTCGCCGCCTGGCGTACCCTGTATTTCAAGCCGGCGGTGTTTCTGAACGATCCGGCGCACGATGCGCAGTGGAATCGTGGCGCCTACCTGGTGCGGGGCCTGGGCCACTGCAGCACTTGTCACACCAGCCGGAACCTGCTGGGCGCCATTGACGAACGCCTCGCGCTGGCCGGTGGCACGATGCCGATGAGCAACTGGTATGCGCCTTCGCTGCTGCAAGCGAGCGAGGCGGGCCTGGGCCATTGGGAGATTGGCGATATCGTGCGGCTGCTAGGAACCGGGCAGGCCCGCAATGCCAGTGTGGCGGGGCCGATGGCAGAAGTGGTTCTGCACGGGACGCAGTACCTGACGCCACAGGACCTGACCGCAATGGCGGTCTACCTCAAGGACCTGCCGCAGGAAGCGGCGCAGCGCGATGCCGGCGTCGCGGCGCCGTCAGCCATGGGCGAGCGCATCTACGAGGATCAATGTGCACAGTGTCATGGCCCACAAGGCGAGGGTGTGCCCGGAGCTTATCCGGCCCTGGCTGGCAACCGGGCCGTATTGATGCGCAGCACCACCAACCTTGTGCAGATGGTGCTGCACGGCGGTTTTGCGCCCGCCACACAAGGCAATCCGCGCCCGTTCGGCATGCCACCCTATCAACTGGTTCTGGACGACAAGGCGGTGGCCGCGGTGCTCACCCATGTCCGATCGTCCTGGGGCAACCAGGCAGGGGTGGTCAGTGAACTGGAGGTGAGCCGGTATCGGGCACGCGAAAAGCCCTGAGCACAGGAGATCGGGCGCCGTAGCGCGAACTCAACGGGTCGGGGCGATGTAGCGGGCCAGGGCCGAGCGCACGGTGTTCCAGCTGCGCCAGGCGAGGAAGCCGCGTTGCGCCCAGCGCAACAGCGCACGCGGTCGCATCACGACTACCGCACCCACCACGGCCGCGGTTGTCAGCGGATTCTCGATGATGGTGCGCTTGCATTCGCGCGCCATATCTGCGACACGGTCGCCAAGATGAAGCACGCGTACCACCGGCTCGGTCTGTTGCCCCAGCGCATTGCGCTGGTGGGCAATGCGTTCGAGCAGGCGACCGCGCTGCTGCTGCAGTTCAATCAGGCGTTGTTGCATGGCCGGATGCTGCCTTGAGGCGGCGCAGGTCTTCCTGCAGTTCGCCCAGAGTGGTGGCAAATGGGGACGCCGGTTGCTCGATCATCCGCATCAATGCGCGGTAGGCCTGCCAGGCGCATGCGCCGAACAGCGCGATACACAAGGCCAGCACGCCAAGCCGGTATTCCCATAACCAGAGTGTCAGAAATGCCGTTGCCAACAGTACGGCAACCAGCACCGAGAACATCGACGCCTGTACCAGCAGCAACATGCGCAGCAGGCGCAGCTTTTCGGTCTGTGCCTCGTTGCCCAGCAGTTCGAGCCGGGTTTGCACCATGGCCACCAACGTGGTGGCCAGTTTGGTGACGCTCGCAGTCAGGCCTTCGCGCCCTCCCGGTGTGGCCATGCTTCTGTCGTTGCCTGTTCGTGGTTCGTTGAATCGGCCGGCTATCAGCGGCGGCCGAGGATAAGGCCAACCAGCAGACCGACACCAGCGGCAACACCAATGGCCGTCCAGGGTGACTCATGGACATAGGCATCGGTGGCACGGGCTGCGGCACGGGTTTTGTCGACCAGTACCGTCTCGGCTTCGCTCAGACGCGCCTTGGCGCCTTTGAGGCGTTCCTGGATGCGGGCGCGCAAGCTGGCCACCTTGTCGCCGGCCTGGTCGGCAGTGGCGTGCAGCATGTCTTCGGCATCCGCGATGACCGACTTCATATCGGATACGAGTTTTTGTTGTTCGCTGACGGTGCTGTTATCTGCTTCCATGGAGAGCTCCTTGCTGATGACGATTGAATGCTTCTAGGGTACCAGATCGGACAGTTGAGGTGCCCTGTGCTGCTTTTCAAGGCCCGAAAGGCATCGGGTGTAGCGGCGTGGGTGCATCGCAGCGTGTCCGGATTCAATTTTAGGCCGGCACCGGGGCTGGCAAGACCAGGCCGGCGCGCTGCATGGACTCACGCAGCCGGTCGGGGTAGTCGGTCACGATGCCATCCACGCCCCAGCCGATCAGTCGGTCCATGTCGGCGGGCTCATTGACGGTCCAGGGCAGCACCTTGACGCCCAGTTGCTGGGCCGCCTTGACCTTGGCGGCATCTATGTGGTTGAAGTGGGGCGACCAAAAGCGCCCGCCGCTGGCCTTGATCATGTGTGCCACGGAAGCGTGTTCCGCCCATGCGATCCCGCCAGTCCAGGCCGCGTCGCGCACCGTGTTGTTGCGCGCAAACTCCATCGTCACGTAGACAGTTTCGATTGCGGGTTCGAGCTTTTGCACCAGCTGCAGGGTGCGCCAGTCAAAACTGATGATGCGTACGCGCTCCACCATGCGGGCCTGGCGTATCACGGCAAGCAGGGCGTCGACGAATTCCTGTGGCCCGAGTGTGTCCTGTGGCCGGTCCGGAAAAATCTTGGTTTCGATCGCAAATTGAACCCTGTCTGCGCCCAGTTCGTTTACGCGGGCGAACAAGGCCGCCAAGGTCGGCAAACGTTGGCCATCGCGTGGCTGCTGGTTTTTGAATTGCCGCGCGTATTCGCTAGCGGGGTCAATCCGGCCGACGTCGTAAGTCTGCAGCTGAGCCAGACTCAGTGTGCGGATCAGCGGCCCCTTGGTCTTGATCCATTGGCCTTGCGCATCACGCGTAAGCGCAGGACTGAGTTCCGGGTCATGGGATATGACCGGTACGCCATCGGCGGTGATCGCAATGTCCAGCTCCAGCGTCGTCACGCCGATTTCCAGCGCGCGTTCGAAGCCCGCCAGGGTGTTCTCAGGAAGCAGACCGCGTGCACCTCGGTGGCCCTGAAGTTCGAAGGCCATCACCGGAAGCGCAGTCGAAATACAAGCCGCGACGAACAGCAGGCGTGCGACGAAGCCTGCTGCGCTTTTCACGAAATTACCCATGTCGCCCCCTTTTGCGGAACGCCGCAGGTTCCACGCCCCATTCTCGGAGCGCTCGCCTGCAAGAGTCAATCTCTCAATGCCCCAGGATCTTGGACAGGAAATCCTTGCTGCGTTCATTCTGCGGATTATTGAAGAAATCATGCGGATTGTTCTGCTCGACGATCTGGCCCTGGTCCATGAAGATCACCCGGTCGGCGACGGCCTTGGCAAACCCCATCTCGTGGGTCACACACAACATGGTGATGCCCTGGTCGGCCATTTCGACCATCACGTCCAGCACTTCCTTGATCATCTCCGGGTCGAGCGCCGACGTGGGCTCGTCGAACAGCATGATCTTGGGTGTCAGGCAAAGGGCGCGCGCAATCGCCACCCGCTGCTGCTGGCCACCGGATAGCTGCAGCGGGTACTT
>JBBQJP010000091.1:0-15354 GCA_038326025.1 Burkholderiales bacterium | reverse complement strand
GCAGGTCGTCCTGCAGATATGGATTGCGCTGTACCACCCAGATGTCGCCCAGCACCTCGTACAACATGCGCGCCGATCGACCGGTACGGCGCTCACCACGCAGGCGCAGCAGGGTGTCCCAGGCCTTGGGGCCCAGCAGCCTAATCACGATCTCGCGATCGGAAAACGAGGTGTAGTTGTAGGGGATCTCGCGGATGCGCTCGGACGCCGTCGCCCCGGGCGCGCTCTGTGGCAACAATTGTTCAGGTCGGGTTACAGCGTTCATGGACTTCGCGGTTTGTACCTGTCACAGGGAAGAACCAGGCATACATCAGACACAGACCCGTAGCCCGCGCCACTTGCGAAGCTGGGCGCGCTGCGGAGGTGCATTATCGCAGCGCAGCATTTTCCGATGTTCGCTGGGGTCGTCTCATGGAAATCCCTCTACCGCTGGCGCCTGTCATCAGGTTGTAATCGCTCTTTCACGCCCCGTGGATAACATTCGACTTTTTTCGGAGAACCCAACATGAAATTCAAATTGGCAGCTGCTGCCTGCGCAGTAGCGATGTCCTTTTCTGCACAGGCCCAGACCGAAATCCAGTGGTGGCACTCAATGACCGGCGGCCTGAACGACTGGGTGGTCGATCTGGCCAACGGCTTCAACAGCAGCCAGAAAGACTACAAGATCGTCCCGACCTACAAGGGTTCGTACGACGAGTCGATGACCGCTTCGATTGCGGCGTTCCGTGCCGGCAATGCGCCGCACATCCTGCAGGTGTTCGAAGTGGGAACCGCCACGATGATGGCCGCAAAGGGCGCCGTCGTGCCGGTCGGCCAGGTGCTGACCGATGCCGGCTACAAGTTTGACCCCAAGGCCTACATTCCGGCTGTGGTCGGCTACTACACCGCGCCCAACGGCCAGATGTTGAGCTTTCCGTTCAACAGCTCCACCACGGTGCTGAATTACAACAAGGATATGTTCAAGAAGGCCGGCCTCGACCCGAACAGCCCACCCAAGACCTGGCCTGAACTGGTGCTGGCGGCTGCCAAGCTCAAGGCGTCCGGCGTATCCTGCCCGTTCACCACCAGCTGGCAGACCTGGACCCAGCTCGAGAGCTTCTCGACCTGGCACAACACCTTGTTCGCAACGCAGAACAATGGCTTCGGCGGCACCTCGGCCCGCCTGGCGTTCAACAGCCCGCTGCATGTGCGCCACATCGAGAACCTTGCCAACATGGCCAAGCAAGGCCTGTTCCACTACCGCGGACGTGGCAACAAAGGTGATGCACCGTTCTACTCGGGCGAATGTGCGATGGCCACGGCCAGCTCGTCGACCTACGCCAGCATCAAGAAGAACGCCAAGTTCGATTTCGGCACGGCCCCCCTGCCGTATTACCCGGACGTCGCCGGCGCTCCGCAGAACACCGTCATTGGCGGTGCTTCCCTGTGGGTCATGTCCGGCAAACCCAAGGCTGACTACAAGGGCGTCGGGCAGTTCTTCAATTACCTGACCAATGAACAGATCCAGTCCGACAGCCACAAGCGCACCGGTTACCTGCCGATCACCAATGCGTCCTTCGCGCTGACCGAAAAGTCGGGTTTCTACAAGGAAAATCCAGGCACCGACACCGCCGTGAACCAGATGATCCGCAAGACCACCGACAAGTCACGCGGCATCCGCCTGGGCAACTTTGTGCAGATTCGCGCCATCATGGAAGAAGAACTCGAGCAAATCTGGGCTGGCAAGAAAACCGCCCAGGAAGGTCTGGACGAAGCCGTGAAACGCGGCAACGAGCAGCTCGAGCGCTTCGAGAAAGCCAACAAGAGCTGATCCACAACGGCTTTGATGGTTGCGCCGTGCTCCGGCGCAACCCTTCGACAGCCGGCCCGAATCCACTGGATGAACAATCAATGGCCGCCCCGGCATATCCCCGGGCGGCCATTGCCTTTGCGGTTATAGTCCCATCCCGCGCATTGGCGAGCGCCGCGCCATCCTTACTTCCGTGAGCATTTCCCTTGACGATTGAAAAACGCGTCCGCTTCAAGAGTTGGTGGTTGCCCTGGGTCCTTCTGGCGCCCCAGGTGGCCGTCATCGCGGTCTTCTTTTTCTGGCCTGCCGGACAGGCACTGGTGCAGTCCTTCCAGCAACAGGATGCCTTCGGCATGTCGGTGCAGTGGGTTGGCCTGCAGAACTTCGAACGCTTGTGGGCCGACCCGAGTTACCTGGCGTCGTTCAAGACCACGGCGGTTTTTTCCGTACTGGTGGCCGGCTTCGGCCTGACGCTGGCACTGTGCCTTGCGGTATTTGCAGACCGGGTGCTGCGTGGAGCCGGCGTCTACAAACTCTTGCTGATCTGGCCGTATGCCGTGGCGCCGGCCGTCGCTGGCGTGTTGTGGTTGTTCATGTTTGCCCCATCGATCGGCATCATCAGCTTTGCGCTGCGCAGTCTGGGTATCGACTGGAACCACCTGCTCAACAGCGGTCAGGCCATGACCTTGATCGTGATCGCCGCGGTCTGGAAGCAGATTTCCTACAACTTCCTGTTTTTTCTGGCCGGGCTGCAATCGATTCCCAAGAGCCTGATCGAAGCTGCGGCCATTGATGGTGCCGGTCCCTGGCGCCGTTTCTGGAGCATCATCTTCCCCTTGCTGACACCGGTGACGTTTTTTCTGCTGGTGATCAATGTCGTGTACGCCTTCTTCGACACCTTTGCCATCATTGACGCCGTCACCGAGGGCGGCCCGGGCAAGGACACTGCCATCCTGGTCTACAAGGTCTATTACGACGGCTTCAAGGCGCTGGATCTGGGCGGTTCTGCCGCGCAATCGGTCGTTCTGATGGCCATTGTTGTCGTGCTTACCGTCGTTCAATTCCGCTACGTCGAGCGCAAGGTCAACTACTGATGTGCTGCCAAACAAAATGATAGAACGCCGCCCCCTGACCACGGCCATTTCTCATCTCGTGCTGATACTCGGGGTGCTGATCGTCGCATTTCCCTTGTACGTGACCTTCGTCGCGTCCACCCATACGGCTCAGGACATCGTGCAGGTGCCCATGCCGATGGTGCCGGGCAGTCACATGCTGGAGAACTACGCACACGCCATCCAGGGCACCAGCGACGGCGCGGCGTCCACGGCGCCGGTCGGCCGCATGATGGTGGTGAGCTTCATCATGGCCATGGTGATCGCTGTGGGCAAGATCGCGATATCGCTGCTGTCCGCATTCGCCATCGTGTATTTCCGGTTTCCCGGGCGCATGTTCTTCTTTTGGGCCATTTTTGTGACGCTGATGCTGCCGGTGGAGGTGCGTATCGGGCCCACCTACCAGGTGGTGAGCGACCTGGGCATGCTCAACAGTTATGCCGGCCTCACGGTGCCACTGATCGCATCGGCGACAGCAACCTTCCTGTTCCGCCAGTTTTTTCTGACCGTTCCCGATGAACTGGTCGAGGCGGCACGGGTCGATGGTGCCGGGCCACTGCGCTTTTTCAAGGATGTGCTGGTCCCGTTGTCGAGCACCAGCATCGCGGCGCTGTTCGTGATCCAGTTCATCTACGGCTGGAACCAGTACCTGTGGCCACTGCTGGTGACCACCAGTGAAGACATGTACCCGGTGGTGATGGGCATCAAGCGCATGATCTCCGGCGGTGACGCGGCCAACGAATGGAACATCGTAATGGCGACCGCCATTCTGGCCATGATTCCTCCGGCCATGGTGGTGCTGCTGATGCAAAAGTGGTTCATCAAGGGCCTGGTCGACACAGAAAAATAGACAAATTAAGCAAAACGGACATGGCATCAGTACAACTCAAAGACGTCATCAAGCGCTACGGTCACGGCAAGACGGCCAACCAGGTGATCCACGGGGTCAACGTGGACATCGCCGACGGCGAATTCATCGTTATCGTGGGCCCCTCTGGCTGCGGCAAATCCACACTGCTGCGCATGGTGGCCGGCCTGGAAGAAATCAGCGGCGGCGATATTTCCATCGGCGGACGTGTCGTCAACACGCTGGAGCCGGCCGAGCGTGACATTGCCATGGTGTTCCAGAACTACGCGCTGTATCCGCACATGAGCGTGTTCGACAACATGGCCTACGGCCTGAAGATTGCCAAGGTGCCGTTGGATGAAATCAAGGCCCGGGTCGACAAGGCCGCCAAGATCCTGGAACTGGCGCCCTACCTGCAACGCAAACCGCGCGAGTTGTCGGGCGGACAACGCCAACGCGTGGCCATGGGCCGGGCCATCGTACGCCAGCCCCAGGTTTTCCTGTTCGACGAGCCGCTGAGCAACCTGGATGCGAAGCTGCGCGCCCAGACCCGGCTTGAAATTCAGAAGTTGCACCGCGAACTGGGCATTACCTCGCTGTTTGTCACCCACGACCAGGTCGAGGCCATGACGCTGGCCCAGCGCATGATGGTCATGAATGCGGGCGTGATGGAGCAATTCGGCACGCCGGAAGAGGTCTACACCCGTCCGGCCACCACGTTTGTGGCCAGTTTCATCGGCTCGCCTCCGATGAACCTGTTGTGGGATGCACCCAACGCCAAGGCCAAAACCATTGTCGGCATCCGTCCGGAACACCTGGACGTGACCGATACCGGTTGGGCGCTGCAGGTGGAAGCGGTCGAGATGCTGGGTGCGGAGCGCCTGGTGTATGGCCGATGGTCGCACGGTGCCGGCAAAGAGGTCGTGATCATCCGCATGGATGAGGCGCAACCGGTGCCAACACTGGGTTCGACCATCCATGTCACTCCCCGCGAAGGCCGTCTGCATGCCTTTGACGCATCCACAGGCAAACGCCTCTGATGCCTTCGGCCTGGCCGTATCCGCGCTGGATAGCGCACCGGGGCGCCGGCAAGCTGGCGCCGGAAAACACACTGGCCGCTTTCCGGCTCGGCGCAAGTCACGGCTATCGCATGTTCGAATGCGACGTCAAACTCAGTCAGGATGACGTGCCCTTCCTAATGCACGACGCAGACTTGCGGCGTACCACGGACGGCCGAGGTACCGGTGGCGACCAGCCCTGGCATGTGTTGTCGCAACGCGATGCCGGCAGCTGGCATTCGCGCGGGTACGCCGGCGAAGGCCTGCCGTGCCTGGAGAACATTGCCCGGTACTGCCAGAACAATGGGCACCTGCTCAATATCGAGATCAAGCCAACGCCGGGCACCGAACGCCATACGGGCGAAGTGGTGGCACGGCATGCGGCCCGTCTATGGGCCCAGGCCGCCATCCCCCCGTTGTTGACATCGTTCGATGTGGCGGCGCTCGAAGGTGCGCGCAGCGTCGCGCCTGATCTGCCACGCGGCTTGCTGCTGGACAAATCCCGGGCAGACTGGCTGCACCTGGCTGGCGCCCTGGGTTGTGTCGCGGTGGTCTGCCACTACAGCCTGTGGGACCATGCCACCGTCGCGGCAGCCCACCTGGCAGGCCTGCGTTGTTTGAGCTACACGGTCAATGACGAGTGGATCGCGCACCGGTTACTAGATTTGCAGACCGACGGCATCATCACTGATCGGGTCGACCTTTTCGTGCCAGGCTGAACCCGGCCATGCAAACCGAAATTGACCTTGCACTATCGGCCCGGATGTTGCTGCTGAGCAACTCCCGTGACACGTCGGGCAACTACCTGGTACACGCCCGCGACGCTTGGGCCGACATCACTAGTGGTCGCAAGAACGCATTGTTTTTCCCCTTTGCCGGCACCACCGTGGACTGGGACGCCTATCTGGCCCTGGTGCAAAAGGCCCTCGCATCGCTGGGAATGACGATAGCGGGTGCACACCGCTGTGCCGATCTGAAAGCCGAGACAGCGCAAGCCGACATCCTGCTTGTCGGCGGAGGCAATACGTTCCGGTTACTGCTCGAGCTGCGCCAGCGCGGCTGTCTGGAGTCGATTCGGCAGGCCGTACTCACCGGCACGCCGTACGTGGGCTGGAGCGCCGGATCCGTGGTGGCAACACCCTCGATCGCGACCACAAATGACATGCCCATTGTCGATCCGGGCGGATTCGACGCACTGGGCCTGGTGCCATTTCAGATCAATGCCCATTACACCAACGCGCTGCCAACCGGACACCAGGGCGAAACGCGCAACCAGCGAATAGCGGAATACCTGACGCTTAATCCCGCGCATTCAGTGCTCGCGCTGCCAGAGGGAAACTGGATGGAGTGGCGTCACGGACAAGCCTCGGTGCAAGGGCCACAGCCATCGTGGTGGTTTCGCGCCGGGCAACCGCCAACTGCGTTGCAAGCCGGCGGCCTCATCACGATTTGACGCCCGGCGCCGGTACGCCGGCCCGTTTCTCCACCAGAATCAAGCCATCGCCACGGATTCGACTCACGCACCCATGCCCACCCACGCCCCATTGACTGACGAACATGCCGCGCGATTGAATCGGATGAGGCGCTTCTCGGGTTGGGTCAGCCGGGTTGGCGCATTGCGCGCCACGTTGCTGCTATGCGTGATCAGCTCCATATGCTCGTTTGGCTTCACCTGGTTGCTGGTGTCGCTCACCAATTCACCCATTATGGGCAGCGCGGCCTGGATCTCGTTGCTGGTACCGGTTCCACTTACCCTGGTGTTTGGCGGCATCTGCATCGCCCTGGTGATATCACTGGACCGGGCCTGGGTCCAGATCCACGCGCTGGCGATGCTGGATGGGCTGACCGGCTTGAACAACCGCACCTATTTCATGCCCGCAGCCCAACGCGAGTTGGATCTGGCGCGCCGGCACGGCCAACCGCTGGCCCTGGTGGTGCTCGACGTCGACCATTTCAAGTCCATCAACGACACGATCGGGCATCTCGGCGGTGACGACGTGCTGGTGCAAGTCGCACAGCGGTGCCGCCAGGCATTGCGCACCACCGACCTGCTGGCCCGGTGGGGTGGTGAGGAATTCATCATGCTGTTGCCCAACACGCATTGGCCCAGGCGCGCCAATTGGCCGAGCGGGTGCGGGAATCGCTACAGGCCGCGCCCCCTATCGTGGTCAACGACCGGGCCATCCTTGTCACCGCCAGCCTGGGAGCCGCCGGCGTTTTGCCTGGAGAAATACCAAGCCTGGAGCAACTGATCCGACAGGCCGACACTGCCCTGTACCTGGCCAAATCGGGCGGTCGAGACCGGGTGTGGATGTCCGATTCTGACCGTCTGTCAGTGGACAAGGGCGCCCTGCCCACGGAAATCGCTAAACAAGCTGAACCGGTCGATCAACGCCGCCAGGCTCCTGCCATCAACCACTGACTGGTCGCGCAGACCACGACCATGGCCACATAGGTCAACAACTTGCCGTCCTGGCCCCAGAACCATAAACCGGCCAACAGCACCAGCAGACCTGCGAGCAGGTTGACACTGGCCTGCCGCCGCCAGCCCGAGCCCGCCAGACGTCCCATGGGCGTGAGGCGGGTGAGTAATGGCAGCGCAAGCCCCACTGCCATCGCCGGTAAAGCGAAGTTGATCAGGTGAATTAGCAGGTCGATGGCACCCATGGTTGCGTCGATTTTATAATCGCCCCAAACTCACTGATATGGCTGTCTGGGCACTTGGCATCAACCACACAACCGCGCCGTTGGATCTGCGTGGTCGTCTCGCGTTCGCCAGTGAACAAATCGTGCCAACCCTGCAGGGTTTGCGTAATGCCATGGCACGCCCGCCGGAGGCGGCGATCGTGTCGACCTGCAACCGGACCGAGATCTACTGCGCCGGCGACAAACCGGAATTCGAACCCG
Organism: Burkholderiales bacterium; assembly: GCA_038326025.1. GTDB lineage: Bacteria > Pseudomonadota > Gammaproteobacteria > Burkholderiales > Burkholderiaceae_C > CAISIP01. The sequence goes on along the minus strand of JBBQJP010000091.1, from coordinate 7,641 downwards.
CACTGGACTGGCTGGCCCACTCCGGTGGTGTCTCCGGATCGGTTCTGCGTGCGCACTCGTACACGCTGCAGGACGGTCTGGCTGCACGCCACGCATTCCGGGTAGCCAGCGGACTGGACTCCATGGTGCTGGGCGAACCGCAGATCCTCGGTCAACTCAAGGAAGCGGTTCGGGTAGCCCAGCAGGCCGGCGTCCTCGGAACCACGTTGAGCCAGATGTTTCAGCGCTCGTTCTCGGTGGCCAAGGAAGTGCGCTCATCAACCGAAATCGGCGCCCACTCCATCAGCATGGCGGCAGCCACGGTGCGCCTGGCAAGCCAACTGTTCGAGGACCTGGCCCAGGTTAAGGTGCTGTTCATCGGCGCGGGCGAAATGATCGAGTTGTGCTCGACCCACTTTGCCGCGCGCAGCCCAAAATCCATCACGGTGGCCAACCGTACACTCGAACGCGGCGAGAAGCTGGCGTCGCAGCTAGGCGGGTCGGTGATGCGGCTGGCCGATTTGCCGGAGCGGCTGCATGAGTTCGACGCGGTCATCAGTTGCACCGCCAGTTCGCTGCCGATCGTGGGCCTGGGTGCCGTCGAACGTGCCCTCAAGCGCCGCAAGCACCGCCCCATGTTCATGGTCGACCTGGCCGTGCCCAGCGACATCGAACCGGAAGTCAAGGAGTTGCAGGACGTCTATCTGTACACCGTGGACGACCTGGCCCAAGTGGTGCAGACCGGCCGCGCGAACCGCCAGGCCGCCGTGGCCCAGGCCGAAGTCATCATCGATGCCGGGGTGCAGAGTTTCATGCACTGGATCGACCAGCGCGATACGGTGCCCTTGATTCAGCAACTCAACGCCCAGGCAGACGAATGGCGCCAGGGTGAGATCGTGCGTGCGCGCAAGCTGCTGGCCCGGGGCGAGGACGTGGATGCGGTGCTCGAGGCCTTGTCGCGCGGACTGACGCAAAAGATGCTGCATGGCGCGCTGGCCGAACTGCGCGCGGGTGATGCAGATGCACGCAAGCATGCCGGTTCTGCGGTGCAACAGTTCTTCCTGCGCAAGGAACGTTAGCGGCGCCCTCGTACCGGTGGGTTTCGCAGGGCGGCATCAGGCTGGCCCCATGTGGCCCACGACCCCATTCCTAGTGCACGCCCGGATTCACCGAGCCACCAACCGATCGACGCCATGAAAGCCTTTTTCCGACAACAGCTCGACCGTTACAGCGTCCGACTGGGCGAGCTTGAATTTCTGTTGTCGCGCGAAGACATCATGAAGGACATGGCGCAGTTCCTGCTGCTATCACGCGAGCACTCCGACGTAGCCGCTGTTGCCGGCCGCTGGGCCAGATTCCAGCAGCGCGAAACCGACCTGATGAATGCGCTGGAATTGCGCGACGACGCTGCAGGGGACGCCGACATGGCGGCCATGGCCCAGGAGGAAGTGGATGCCGCCAACGCGGAGCTGACCCAACTGGCTGCTGAACTGCAGCGCATGTTGTTGCCCAAGGACCCGGATGACAGCCGCAACGCCTTCATTGAGATCCGCGCCGGCACCGGAGGTGACGAGTCGGCACTGTTCGCGGGCGACCTGGTGCGTTTGTACACGCGGTATTGCGAACGCCGGGGCTGGAAGGCCGAGGTCATCAGCGCGTCCGACGCGGAGCTGGGGGGCTTCAAGGAAATTGTGCTTCGTATCGTGGGCCAGAACGTCTACGGCGACTTGAAGTTCGAGTCGGGTGGCCACCGGGTGCAGCGTGTACCGGCCACCGAGACCCAGGGTCGGATCCACACCAGCGCCTGCACGGTGGCGGTGCTGGCCGAGCCCGATGAATCGGTGGCGATCCAGATCAACCCGGCCGACCTGCGCATCGACACCTACCGAGCCAGTGGCGCTGGCGGCCAGCACATCAACAAGACCGATTCGGCCGTGCGCATCACGCATATTCCGACCGGCATCGTGGCCGAATGCCAGGATGATCGCAGCCAGCATCGCAACAAGGCCAAGGCCTTGCAGGTTCTGTCGGCCCGCATCCAAGAGAAAGACCGTGTCGAGCGGGCGGCGCGCGACGCGGCCGAGCGCAAGAACCTGATTGGCACGGGCGACCGCAGCGACCGGATTCGCACCTACAACTTCCCGCAGGGACGGTTGACCGACCATCGCATCAACCTGACACTGTACAAGTTGCTAATTATCATGGAAGGTGATCTTGACGACGTGATCCAGGCCCTGCAGGCAGCCCAGGCTGCAGAACAACTTGCCGCGCTGGAAGTCGGTGCGAGCGCCTGACCTGGCCTGCCTCAACAACGCATGCCTACGATCGCCAACAGCCTGTCCAGGGCCCGCGCCGCCGGCCTGGACAGGCTCGACGCCGACCTGCTGCTGCTCCATGCGCTGCAGACGGGCGTGCCCGGGCAAAAGTTGCAGCGCAGCTGGCTGCTGGCCCACGACGGTGACCTTTTGCCGCCGTTGGTTGACCGCCACTTCCAGCAACTGACCGAGCGGCGCCGCGCAGGTGAACCCCTGGCCTACATTGTCGGACGCAAGGAGTTTTACGGACTGGACCTGCGTGTCGATGCGCGGGTGCTGGTGCCCCGCCCGGACACCGAGGCTCTGGTCGAATGGGCGCTCGCCTGCGTGGACGACTGGTTGCTGCGCCAACCCCTCCAATCATTGCGCCTGCTGGACCTGGGCACGGGCAGCGGCGCCATTGCACTGGCCATCAAGCAGGGGCGGCCGCAGGTCGCGGTCGATGCGGTCGACCGCAGTGGCGACGCCCTGACGCTGGCGCGTTGCAACGCATCCGATCTCGGGCTCGACCTGCAATGGCTGCAAGGCTCATGGTTCGAACCCATAGACCAGCGTTACCACATGATCGTGTCCAATCCCCCTTATATCCGCAATGACGATCCCCACCTGCCCGAGCTGAACTACGAGCCCATCGGAGCGTTGGCATCGGGCCCGGACGGTCTGCACGACATCCGCCAGATCGTCGCCGGTGCCGCCGCGCACCTTGTACCCGGCGGCTGGTTGCTGCTTGAACATGGCTACGACCAGGGGCCCGCGGTCACGGCCCTGCTGCAGGTGGCAGGCCTGCAAAACATCGCCGCGCGCCATGACCTGGGCGGGCACTGGCGATGCACTGGCGGGCAATGGAACGGCGAAAATCCGGGGCAACCGGGGACTTGCACAACACCCGACATCGGAAGATGAAATAATCGGCCCACAGATTTCCTCAGGAGAAGCTTATGAGCGACACACAACAACGCATCGATGAACTGGTCAAGTCCAATGAGGTCCTGCTGTTCATGAAGGGCACAGCCAGTTTTCCACAATGCGGCTTTTCGGGCCGCGCAATCCAGATCCTCAAGGCCTGTGGCGTGGACCCCCGTCAACTCAAGACGGTCAACGTGCTGGAAGACCAGGAAATTCGCGCCGGCATCAAGGATTACAGCCAGTGGCCGACGATTCCCCAGTTGTACGTGCATGGCGAGTTCGTCGGTGGCTCGGACATCATGATGGAGATGTACGAAAACGGTGAACTGCAACAGGTTCTGGCCAAGCCGAACTGATTCCCGGCGGCACCTGCGCGTGAACCGGATGGCGCAAAGCCATCTGACCAGGGCCAACTCGCTCACATGCCGACACGATAGTCGGCATGTTTGCAACAAATTCTCCGTCCCGACCTTTTGTCCGGTTTGCACCGGGGCCTGACTGTGTTTGAATGAACACAGGTCTGTGAAAGGAGCCGGTCATGGAGTCTGACAAGCCAGTTTCCCCACCTTCGGCGTTCCGGCTGCCGGTTGCCCAGATGCGCCGGGTGTTCGAGCCCCATGAAGTCCAGCGCAAGCTCGACGGATTGGCCGACCGCGACTACGACAGCCTGCGTGTCACCTACCAGCGCATGCTCGAGCGCGGCCCGCAAAGATTCCAGGTCAAGCCCTCGGGCATACCGGACATGGGGGAGTTGTATGCGACTCTGCCCAACTTTCATGAAGTGCTGGACGACATCAAACGCCATGTGGCGCTGGCCCAGGACAGCCCCGACGGGTTGGAAGTGACGCCGATCCTGCTGCTCGGTGTGCCGGGCATCGGCAAGACCCACTTCGCACGCAAGCTTGCCGACCTGCTGGGTACCGGCATGAGCCTGGTTCCGATGAGTTCGATGACTGCCGGATGGCTGCTGTCCGGCGCCTCGTCGCAGTGGAAAGGCGCGAAACCGGGCAAGGTGTTCGAGGCGCTGGTGGATGGTCAATATGCCAATCCGGTCATTGTGGTGGACGAAATCGACAAGGCGGCCGCAGATGCGCAATACGACCCGCTGGGCGCCCTGTACAGCCTGCTCGAGCACGACACGGCGCAGAATTTCACCGACGAGTTCGCCGAGGTTCCGATCGACGCCAGTCAGGTGATCTGGATCACCACCGCCAACGATGAGCGCACGATACCGGAGCCCATCCTCAATCGCATGAATGTGTTCTGGGTCGAGGCACCGGATGACGAGGCGGCGCGGCAGATTGCGCGCAACCTGTACCGGGGCATCCGTGGCGAGCATGGCTGGGGCCAGCGCTTCAACCCGGAACCCGAGGCCGACCTGCTCGATCGACTGGCCCAGATGTCTCCCCGCGACATGCGCCGTGCGCTGATGACAGGTTTCGGCAATGCCCGGCTGGACGATCGCGATACGGTTCAGGTCGCCGATCTTCCCCGGCCGGCCTCGCGCAAGTCGTCGATCGGATTCATGCAATAACAACCCACGCAGGGCGTTGGCGTCAGGCCGTGTTGTACGTCCACTGGCGCGTGGCGCCCATCACCAGATTCGGGTAGGTGTCCTTGCCACGCGAGCCGTTATAGCGCCCCAGCGCCATGAAGAGGTTGCCATTTTCCCGGTCCAGGTAATGGCGCAGGATCACGCAACCGAAGCGCAGGTTGGTCTGCATATGGAACAACACCGACGGGTCACCCGTCGCCAGCACCCGGGTCCAGAACGGCATCACCTGCATGTAGCCCCTGGCACCGGCGCTTGACACCGCGAACTTGCGAAAGCCACTCTCCACCTGGATCAGCCCCATGACCAGCGTGGTGTCGAGCCCGGCCCGCTTGCTTTCGTACCAGACGGTCTGCAGGAATTCCGTGCGCGTTTCCAGGTCCGCTTTGCGCCGGCGCAGGCGTGTGCTCATGGCGCCGAGCCAGCGCAGGTATTCGATCCGGGATGTGGTATCGGCAAATACCGGCACCGGTGGCGCCGTGCTGTTGATCGAAGCCGTCAACGCGGTGCGCACGGAGTCGATCAGGGGTTCTTCGAGCTGGCCTCCCGCTTGTGCTGGCGCATGGTTGCCGGCCACGGCCCCGATCGGGACGATGGAAACCAGCCAGCGGCGTCGTGTCACGCCGCAGGGCGCGCCGCTCTGATGAAGTTGGATGTCGCGGCCTGCCAAATTCCTCACGGCTCCAATCTGGATGTCACGAAACCGAGGATCTCTTCGACACCGACCTTGGTCGGCGCACTCTCGCGGCGATGCTGGTACTCGACCTGACCGTCCTTGAGACCCCGGTCGCCAATGGTGACACGATGCGGCACACCGATCAACTCCCAGTCGGCAAACATGGCGCCCGGGCGTTCACCCCGGTCATCCAGAATGACGTCGACCCCGGCCTCGATTAACTGGCCGTACAAGGTTTCGGCAGCAGCCTTGACCTCCGGACTGCGGTCGGGCCCGATCGGGCAGACGACAACGGTGAAAGGCGCCAGCGCATCAGGCCAGATGATGCCGCGTTCGTCGTGGTTTTGTTCGATCGCAGCGGCCGGTAGTCGGCTGATGCCGATGCCGTAGCAGCCCATCTCGAAAAACTGCGGCTTGCCCGCAGTGTCGAGAAACGTGGCTTGCATCGCGCGGCTGTATTTGGTGCCAAGGTAAAACACATGGCCGACTTCGATGCCGCGTTCGATTGCCAGAACCCCCTGTCCGTCGGGCGAGGGGTCGCCGGCCACCACGTTGCGCAGATCGGCCACCACTTCGGGTTCGGGCAGGTCACGGCCCCAATTGACGCCGGTATAGTGAAAATCGGGCTCGTTGGCACCGCAGATCCAGTCGTGCATGACGGCGACCTCGCGATCGGCGACCACGCGCACCGGTTTGCGCAGGTTGATCAGACCCAGATAACCGGGTTTGCAGCCGAAGTGATCGTCGATTTCCTGCAGCGTCGAAAACCGGAATCCCGCCTCCAGGCCCGGCACCTTGTTCGCCTTGACTTCATTCATGTCGTGATCGCCGCGCAGCATCAGCAGCCACACCTGCGCCTTCACGACAACGCCGTCCTCGTCCTTCTCTTCGGAGGTCACGACCAGCGATTTGACCGTCTGGCTCAGCGGGAGGCCCAGATACTCTGCCACATCTGCGCAGGTACTCTTGCCCGGTGTTGGCGTCCTGGTCAGCGCTTCGCCAGCGGCTGGGCGTGGTTGCGCCGGCGCCAGCGCTTCGGCCTTTTCCATATTGGCAGCGTAGTCGCTGCCCGGGCAATAGACGATGGCGTCTTCACCCGTTGCGGCGATCACCTGGAATTCTTCGCTCAGATCGCCACCGATGGCGCCGCTGTCCGCGGCCACGGCGCGATAACGCAATCCGAAGCGGTCGAAGATGCGCCGGTAGGCCAATGCCATGGACTGATAACTGCTCTTGGCCGTCTGTGCATCCTGATCGAAGCTGTAAGCGTCCTTCATGATGAACTCGCGCCCGCGCATCAGGCCGAAACGCGGCCGGCGCTCGTCGCGGAACTTGGTCTGGATCTGGTAGAAATTACGCGGCAGTTGCTTGTAGCTGCGGATGTCCTGGCGCACGATGTCGGTCACCACCTCTTCGCTGGTCGGCTGCACGACGTAATCGCGACCATGGCGGTCCTTTATGCGCAGCAACTCCGGGCCCATCGTGGCAAATCGCCCGGTCTCCTGCCACAACTCGGCCGGTTGCACCACCGGCATCGACAACTCGACCGCGCCCGCACGATTCATCTCTTCGCGCACGATGGCCTCGACCTTGTGAATGACGCGCAGCCCCATCGGCATGTAGCTGTAGATGCCGGCGCCAAGCTTCTTGATCATGCCGGCGCGCATCATCAGTTTATGGCTCGCCACTTCCGCATCGGCAGGCGCTTCCTTCAAGGTGGAAACGAAAAATTGGGAGGCTTTCATGGGGTTCGAAACAGGACAGGGACCTTTGCCGGCCGCCGCTTGCGGGGCATAATGGTCTCAGTTAGAAAATTGGGGTTGATTATGCTTGACCGGGACGGATTTCGGCCCAACGTCGGCATCGTTCTACTCAACCAGAGGAACCAGGTATTTTGGGGCAAGCGCATTCGCACTCACTCTTGGCAATTTCCGCAAGGTGGCATTGACCGGGGAGAAACCCCCGAGCAGGCCATGTACCGCGAACTGCACGAGGAAGTGGGGCTCCAGCCGGAGCATGTCTGCGTTGTGGCCCGTACCCGGGACTGGTTGCGTTATGAGGTGCCTGACCGCTACATTCGCCGCGACGCGCGTGGCCATTACAAGGGACAAAAGCAGATCTGGTATTTGTTGCAGCTCACTGGTTACGACTGGGACCTGAACCTGCGGGCGACCGATCACCCGGAGTTTGACGCCTGGCGTTGGAACGACTAC
>JBBQJP010000090.1:0-15558 GCA_038326025.1 Burkholderiales bacterium | reverse complement strand
CGCTGGCAGGTGCTGGCCCTGCTCGATGCGCGCATGGACGAAATTTATGCCGGCTGTTATCTGTGGGCGCACGGTGCCTGGCAGACCGTGACCGGCCCGATGCTGGCCAGTCCTCAAGACCTTCGCGCCGAGGGCTGCGCGGCGCTGGCGGGCAATGTGTTCGCCAACTATGGCGATCGACTGCCCGATGCTGACCATTGGCCGCGGTTTACCGTTTTGCCCGAGGCCCGCGCCATGCTGAGTCTGGCGCCAGGGCTGCTGGCGCGCGGCCAGGCCGTGGATCCGGCATTGGCGCTTCCGGTCTATATCCGCGACAAAGTGGCCTCCACCACCGCTGAACGCGCTGCGGCCAACGCAGCGGCGCTCAACGTTTCGACCAGCAGTTCATGAGTGCCATACTCCAGGCGCCCGAGGCGCAGTTCGAACCGTTGACGCTGGAGCGCTTACCTGCGGTACTGGCTATCGAGAGACTAGCCTACGCCCACCCATGGACCGAGGCCAATTTCCGCGATGCGCTTGGCGCTGGCTACGAGGCGCAGATGGTCACGGCGGCGGGTGAATTGCTGGGTTATTTCGTGGCCATGAAAGGTGTCGAGGAAGTCCACCTGCTCAACATCACGGTGGCCCCGCAATACCAGGGTCAGGGTTGGGCCCGGCTGATGCTCGAGGCGCTGGCGATCTGGGCGCGCGGCGAAGACGCATTGTGGTTGTGGCTGGAGGTGCGGGTGGGCAATCTGCGCGCGATCCAGGTGTATGAACACCATGGATTTCGGCGTGTCGGCCAGCGCAAGGCTTATTACCCGGCAGGACCGGGCAAACGCGAGGATGCAATCGTCATGAGCAAACGCCTGTGAGTATGGAGCTTGATACACGCCAGCGTGCCATGTTGTTGGAAATGGGGGTACGGGTCTGGTGGCCGCGTGCGGATCAGGTGGCGCCGGAGCCTTTGCCCCGGGCACCGGATGCGTTAGTGGTGTCACCTGCACGCGTGGCGACAGCGGTCGGCGCTGCGGTGCCCGCGCCAGCTGTGGTGTCTGCACCCGTTGCCGTTGGCGTGGCAATACCGCCAGCGATACGGACAAATCCCGCCAGCCCGGTCGATCAGATGAACTGGCCGGAGCTGGCCCAGGCGGTGCAGGCCTGCACAGCCTGTAGCCTGTGCGAAGGGCGCAAGGCCCCGGTGTTTGTCAGCGATCCGGCGCCAACCCAGGCCGATTGGCTGATCGTTGGCGAACCGCCGGACGCCCATGAGGAACGTGACGCTTCGCCCTTTGTCGGCGAGATCGGCCAGTTGCTCGACAACATGCTGCGTGCGGTGAATTGCCAGCGTGACGGTCAGGGCGCGGGCGGTGCACGGCTGACCCCTGTGGTCAAGTGCCGGCCTGCCGCCGTGCGACCCCCGACATTGGAGGAACTGGCGCAGTGCGCGGTGTTCCTGCGGCGCGAAATTGTCCTGACCCGACCCCGGGTGATCCTGGCGATGGGGCGATTTGCCGCTTTGTCCTTGCTGGCCGAAGACTATCCGCAGGTATTGCAGATGCCGCTGGGCCAGTTGCGGGGCGGCGCGTTCCAGGTCAACGGCATTCCGGTGGTGGTGACCTACCATCCGGTCAAGCTGCTGCGTGCGCCGCTGGAGAAAGCCAATGCCTGGGTTGACTTGTGCCGCGCGCGTACGCTGGCACTTCGACCGGCCTGACGCCAGGGTGCCCCGGCCCCGGGCGGGCCGCTGCGTTCGGGCCCTGACACTAGAATCAGCGGTCTCCCTACCCCTGGCACTGCCCCATGAACTTCGTCGACATGCTCGCTGACGCTGAGCGCCGCCATCGGTCCCTTTTGTGCGTCGGGCTGGATCCCGAACCGTCGCGCTTTCCGACCCATCTCAAAGGCGATGCCGCCGAACGTATCTACGATTTCTGCGCCGCCATCGTGGACGCCACCGCCGATCTGGTGCTGGCCTTCAAACCCCAGATTGCCTACTTTGCCGCGCACCGGGCCGAAGCCCAGCTGGAAAAGCTCATGGCCCACATGCGCAAGGCCGCACCGGGGGTGCCAGTGATCCTGGACGCCAAACGCGGCGATATCGGTTCCACCGCCGAGCAATACGCGATCGAGGCGTTTGAACGGTATGGAGCCGATGCGGTCACCTTGTCGCCGTTCATGGGCTTCGACTCGGTCGAGCCTTATCTGCGGCGCCACGGCAAGGGGGCCTTCCTGTTGTGCCGCACCTCCAATCCCGGTGGTGACGACCTGCAGAACCAGCGCCTGGCTGGTCTCGAAGGCCAGCCGCTGCTGTACGAACACCTGGCCGCACTGGCGCAAGGGCCGTGGAACATCAATGGCCAGCTGGGTCTGGTCGTGGGCGCTACCTACCCGGCCGAAATCGCACGGGTGCGCGAGATTGCGCCTACATTGCCGATGCTGATTCCCGGCGTAGGCGCGCAAGGCGGTGATGCGGTGGCCACGGTGCGCGCGGGCCTGCGCGTGGCGCCAGACGGGCGCACCACCGGCTCCATCGTCGTCAGCTCATCGCGTTCCATTCTGTATGCCGGTTCGGGCGCGGATTTCGCCGACGCCGCACGCAAGGAGGCGCAACGTACCCGGGACGTGTTGCAGCAGGCGGCTGCGGGCTGAATGCCCCATCTGGGGTACGGATCGCGTTGATGCAGCCGGACTCTCTTGCGTTGCGGTCCTGTAAGCTGCTGTCGGCCTGATCCGTTTTGTTTCAACGCCGGGCCTGCAGGCTCGTGAGGCGCGAGATGCGCAAGATGCCAGTGTTTATCATGAAGCCCTCGTGCAACCCTTGGTTGCGACAAATGGTTTTCGCGGAGACACGACATGGCACCTATCGCATCAAGCGCAATCCCGGGCAGCCCCCAGTGGCCAGGCGAGGGCACCAGCCGGGTTCCGTTTGCGGTCTACACCAGCGAACAATTGCATAAACGAGAACTCGAGCGCTTCTTCTACCGCAAGCACTGGAGTTACGTCGGCCTGGAGGCCGAGATTCCGAACCCGGGCGACTTCAAGCGCACCGTGGTCGGCGAGCGTTCGGTGCTGCTGGTGCGCGACAAGCAAGGCGCGGTGCATGTGGTCGAAAACGTCTGTGCCCACCGCGGCATGCAGTTCTGCCGTGAACGCCACGGCAACCGCAGCGAGTTCACCTGCCCGTACCACCAGTGGAGTTATACCTTGTCGGGTGATCTGCAAGGGGTTCCGTTTCGCCGTGGTGTGCGCCAGGACGGCAAGGTCAACGGCGGCATGCCGGCCGACTTTGACCTGAAGGAAAACGGGTTGACGCAACTCAAGGTGGCGACCCGCGGTGGTGTGGTTTTCGCCTCGTTCGACCACGACGTGGAGTCGCTGGAAGACTTCATGGGCCCGGCCATCCTGTTTTACTTTGATCGGTTGTTCAATGGCCGCAAGTTGAAGATCCTGGGCTACAACCGCCAGCGCATTCCGGGCAACTGGAAGCTGATGCAGGAGAACATCAAGGACCCTTACCACCCGGGCTTGCTGCACACCTGGTTCGTCACCTTTGGCTTGTGGCGCGCCGATAACAAGTCCGAACTCAAGATGGACAAACACCATCGCCACGCGGCCATGATTTCCACTCGCGGCCAGTCCGGCAAAGCCGATCAGGTGACGCAGGTGTCGAGCTTCAAGGACAGCATGCAACTGCAGGACGACCGTTTCCTGGACATAGTGCCCGAGGCTTGGTGGGGCGGCCCGAGCGCCGTGATGACCACTTTGTTCCCCAGCGTGATCCTGCAGCAGCAGGTCAACAGCGTGTCGACCCGGCATATCCAGCCCGATGGCCACGGCGCGTTCAACTTCGAGTGGACCCATTTCGGTTTCGAGGACGACGACGCGGCCATGACCAAACGCCGGCTGCGCCAGGCCAACCTGTTTGGCCCGGCCGGTTTTGTGTCGGCCGACGACGGCGAGGTGATCGAATTTTCGCAACGCGGTTTTGACAGCAAGCCCGGGCACCGCGCCATGGTCGAACTCGGTGGGCGCGAGGTGGGCGACACTGACCACATGGTCACCGAGACACTGATCCGCGGCATGTACCGTTACTGGCGCGAAGTGATGGAGGATGGGCAATGACGACGACCCCGAGTGGCAGCACGCTTGCCCTGTCTGCAGATCTCGAAGCCACAAGCCCGCCACTGCGCCTGGACGCACAAGACTACCTGGACATGAGCCAACTGCTGGCCAGCTACGCTGCCATCGTCGACGCTGGCGACTGGGATGCCTGGTGCGAGATGTTTGTCGATGACTGCATCTACAAGCTGATTCCGCGCGAGAATTTCGAACGCGGCTTGCCGCTGGCGACGATGGATTTCGAAAGCAAGGGCATGCTGAAAGACCGCGCCTACGCGATCCGCGAGACCCTGTTCCACGACCCGTACTACCAGCGCCACCTGGTCGGCGCACCGCGGGTGCTGGAGGTGCAGCCCGATCGCATCGTCTGCGAGTCCAATTACGCGGTGTTCCGCACCAAGTTGTCGGAGCTCACGACGGTGTTCAATGTCGGGCGTTATCTGGATACCGTCGTGCGGTCGGACAACGGTTGGAAGTTCGCGTCCAAGCTGTGCATTTACGACAGCGAGATGATTCCGAATTCGATCATTTACCCGGTTTGAAGCATGCAGCCGCTTGGCGCGGAGCCTGCAATTTTTTACCTGCGCATGCTTGAGGCCCGGCGGGCGGGCGACTGACGGGAACGCCTGCTCAGATGGCCCAGTCTTCCGGGTGATTCGACGCCCCCTTAGTCGCCTGCTTGTCGGCGTACATGGCCGTGTCAGCTTCGGCCAGCAGCGCAGCGATCGTGTTGTGGCGGTCCGGGTCGAAGCTGACCCTTCCTACGCTGAAGCGGATGTCGTAGCCGCGCGTGGCCTCGCTGTTTCGGGCGTCGATCATGGATTGCAATCGCCGGGTCAGGTTCTCGGACTCGACCAGGCTCGAATTGATCAGCAGCACGACAAATTCGTCACCGCCGAGGCGCCCGATAACGTCGCTCTCGCGAAACGCCTGGCGCAGTGCATCGGAGAAGGTGATGAGCGCCCGGTCGCCTTCGGCGTGGCCAAACGTATCGTTGACTTGCTTGAACCCGTTGAGGTCGAAAAACAGCATCGTCGCCGGCAAGCCCTGGCGTTTGCAGACGTTCAGGGCATGCTGCGCCAGCGCCTCGAATCCCCGGCGGTTCGAGATCATCGTCAACTCGTCCATGCTGGCGAGCTCAATCGCGGCGAGTTCCTGCTCCGCCATGCGCGCCAGGTCACGCAGCAGGTCGCGGTCATCGTCGCTGAGTTCACGCGGCTGCACGTCGATCAGGCACAACGTGCCGACCTTGCTGCCATTGGGCACAGTCAGCGGGCAACCGGCGTAAAAACGGATATTCGGCGCCTCGGTCACCAGCGGGTTGTCGCGAAAGCGGTCATCGGCCAAGGTATTCGGGATCGTGAAGATGTCGTCGCCCAGGATCGCATGGCCGCAGAATGAAACATCCCTGCTGGTTTCAGTGGCGTCCAGGCCAATACACGACTTGAACCACTGGCGGTCGGCATCGACCAGACTGACCAACGCAATCGGCACGCCGAACAGCCGCTTGGCCAATCGGGTCAGCCGATCGAACCTTTCCTCGGGCGCACTGTCCAGGATGTTGAGCTTGCGCAGAGTGTCGACGCGCGTGGCTTCGTTTGCGGGCTTGGCAGGTGCTTGCATCTTTGCCTGGAAAAAGGGGAATGATCCGACGGGGCCATGATACCTCGCCGCTCGCAAGCAGCTTCTTTCCCGGTTGCCTCATGCGCTGCGGCGCACAGCACCGGCGCCAATGCGATGGCGAGCGAAACCAGCGGCCTTTTCATGAAAACCGTCCGACGGGTTGATGGATGTCTGCTGGCAACTGCAATTGTGCGACCAGGTCCCCACGTCGTGCCTGGGCTCATGACCCCTGAATGACGGTGCCGACGCGAGTGCTTGTGGTAAGTTTGTTGCGGGGTCCAGGGGGAACATCGCCGCGCTTGCGGCTTCGACGTGCCGGCCGCGTCACTCTGCGCCTCCAAGGAGCTATTCATGCAACGCAAAACCATGATCCTGGCCGGTGCCTCTCTTTTGTCAGCAACCGAATGGGTGTTCGCGCAGTTGGCGCAAAAGATGGTTCGCATCTGCATTCTTGTAGGCGACACCACTGCCCCCCATGAGGAGCAGGCATTGCTCGCAGGCCTGCGCGAGCAGGGGCTGGTCGAGGGCAAGAACCTGATCATCGAGCGCCGCCAGGGGGACGGGCAACTGCAACTGGTGCCGGGTTACGCCCGTGAACTCGCGGCCATGAAGCTCGACGCCGTAATCTCCACCTGTACGCCAACGACGCTGGTCGCGCAACAGGTCTTTGGTACCTCGGCGAACTCGACACCGATCGTGATGGCCGCCGTGGCCGACCCGGTGGGACAGCAGATCATCGCCAGCCTGGCCCGCCCCGGTGCGAACGTGACCGGCCTGGCCAGTCAGGCGGTGGAAACCATGCCCAAGATGCTGAGCCTGTTCACGGCGGTATTGCCGGCCAAGGCGAGGGTTGCGGTACTGGTGGATGCCAGCAGCATGGTGCATCCCCATATGTGGCAAACGTTGCAGCCGTTGGCGACGTCCCTGGACATTGCGCTGGTGCAGGTCCAGTCCGGACGCAAACCGGGCCAGGCTTCGTTACCAGCGGCCTTCGAGACTGCGGCCCGTCAGAAGGTGGACGGTGTTCGTGCTGCCGGACGAACCCTTCTTTTTTGCGCGTTGCGCTGAAATCGTGGCGCTTGCGGCCAGGCACCGGATTCCGGCGTTCTTGGGACTCAGGGAGTTCGTCGACGCAGGCGGTCTGATGAGTTATGGCGAAAGCATGCTTGCTGCGTATCGCGGTGTCGGAAGCTACATCGGCAGGCTCGTTGCGGGCGCCAAGCCCAGCGAGATTCCGGTCACGCAACCGACGGTTTTTGAACTAGTCGTCAATCTGAAGACCGCCAAGGAATTGGGCATCACGGTTCCGCGCGACGTGCTGCTCAGTGCCAATTCCGTGGTGCAGTAGCCAGGTTGCTCCCCTCGACTGGGCAAAGCCACGCGAGGGATGTCAGCGACGCGTCGCAGGTTTGCCCTCGCGCTCCTGCATCTTCCCCACCACCTGAAAACACCACCATATCCCGATCAGGCCGAACGCGATCACCCCCAGCCCATACCCCGCCAGCGCCCCTTTGGCGCCGAACCAGGACTGGCCGAGCCATACGAACGGGATCACGCCCAGCGTCGAGCGGCCCCAGTTCAACGCGGTGGAGTAGAACGCAAAACCCAGGTTGTTGAACGCCGCGTTGGCGACGAACAAGGCGCCGTTGAACAGGAAGCTGCCGGCGACGAAGACGCAGAAGAACACCACCAGTTCGCGCGCCTGGCCATGGGCGCTGAAGATGTCGGCGATCCAGCCGCTGCCCAGTGCCAGCAAGGCCCAGACGGTCAGTGCATAGATCAGCGTGACCTTCAGACTGTCGCGCAATGTCGATGTGACACGGTCGAAACGTCCGGCACCGAAGTTCTGGCCGATGATCGGGCCGATGGCGCCCGAGAGCGCAAACAACACACCGAAGGCGATCGGGATGATGCGCTGGACGATGGTCCAGCCGGCCACGGCGTCGTCGCCGAAGTTGGCGACCGAATACGTCACGAACGCGTTGCCGACCGGGGTGGCGATCTGCGTCAGGACGGCCGGCATGGCAATGGCCATGAACGGTGCCAGCTCGCGCAAGACCAGCGCCCTATCCGGTCGCGCGATCAGCCTGTGAACGCGCCACAGGCCGTGCAGTCCGATGACCACCATCGCGACCCGGACGATGACAGTGGCGATGGCCACGCCGTGCAGGCCCAGGTCGAGACCCAGGATCAGCAAGGGGTCCATCACCAGCGCGGTGGCTGCGGCACCCAGTGTGACGAACATCGCACGGCGCGCATCACCGGTGGCGCGCAACAGGCCCGACAGACACATGCCGATGCCCAGCAGCGGCCAGGACGGCAATACGATGCGCATCAGCGTGACGGCGCGTTCGGCAGTCTGTCCGCGCGCACCCAGCAGGTGGATCGCCGGCTCCAGCAGCGGGTAGCACAGGAGCGCCAGCAGCGCCATGCAGGTGCCGACGATGATCAGGGAGGCGCCGGCGATCTGCCTTGCCTGGTGGTGGTGCCCGCGGCCCAATGCGCGCGAGGTCAATGCCGTAGCGGCGATCGACAGGCCGATCGACAGCGACGTGGCGAGGAACAGCAAGGTGGTCGCGTAACCGAGCGCCGCCGTCATCTCGGGCTTCCTGAGCAACGTGATGTAGAACAGGTTCAGCCCGTCGACAGCGAAGACCGCTACCAGTCCGATCGAGCCGGCGCCGGTCATGCGGATCACGTGACCCAGCGTCGAACCGCTGACGAGACGCCCCTGCGTGCCGGGACTTTCTGGCGCCTGGGTCATGGGGTTGGAAGCCGGCCGGGCGCTAGCCCCTTGCCGGTCTTGGCGCGACGCGCGGCGCTCAGCCGCGCACTTCCCCGTTGCCCAGCACCACGTATTTCAGCGACGTGAGGCCTTCGATGCCGACCGGTCCGCGCGCATGAAACTTGTCGGTGCTGATGCCGATCTCGGCACCCAGGCCGAATTCGAAGCCGTCGGCAAAACGCGTGCTGGTGTTGACCATCACGCTGGCCGAATCGACTTCGCGCAGGAAGCGCTGCGCATGTTGGTGGTCGCGCGTGAGGATGGCGTCGGTGTGGTGGCTGCCGTAGTGGTTGATGTGGCTGATGGCGGCGTCGAGTCCGTCCACCACCTTGATGCTGATGATGGGCGCCAGGTATTCGGTGAACCAGTCCTGCTCGGTGGCGTCCGTCAGTTGTGCGCCGGCAACCGGCGCGAGCAGCGCGCGGCTCTGCTCGCAGACCCGCATTTCCACGCCCTTGGCCGCATAGACCGCGCCAATCAGCGGCAGGAACTCGGCCGCCACGCCACGCGCCACCAACAGGCTCTCGCAGGCATTACACGGGCTGTATTTCTGGGTCTTGGCGTTGTCGGCCACGGTCACCGCCATGGCGATGTCGCTCGGGTCGTCGACATACACATGGCAGTTGCCGTCCAGATGCTTGAGCACCGGCACCTTTGCGTCGCGGCTGATAGCTTCGATCAGGCCCTTGCCGCCACGCGGGATCGCCATGTCCACGTATTGCGGCATGGTGATCAGCTCGCGCACGACGGCGCGGTCGGTCACTTGCACCAGCTGTACGCCGTCGGCCGGCAGGCCGGAGTCGGTCAAAGCCTGCTGCACCAGTTTTGCCAGTGCCTTGTTCGATTCGATGGCTTCCGAGCCGCCGCGCAGGATACAGGCGTTGCCACTCTTGATGGCCAGGCTGGCAGCCTCGATCGTGACGTTGGGCCGGCTCTCGAACACCATCGCGAATACGCCGATCGGTACGCGCATCTGGCCCACGCGGATACCGCTGGGTTGCTGGTTCATGCCGCGGATCTCGCCAATCACATCCGGCATGGCGGCGAGCTGCTCACAGCCCAGCGCGATGGTCTCGATGACCTGGGGCGTGAGCCGCAGCCGGTCGACCATCGGGGCGGACAGGCCGGCCGCTGTGGCCCGCTCCAGGTCCTGGGTATTGCCGGCGTCCAGTGCGGCCTGGTTGGCGCGCAACAATTCTGCCAGCCTGCGCAGGGCGGCGCTGCGGCTGGCCGCGCTGGCAGAGGCCATCAGGCTGGATGCGGCGCGGGCCTGGATGCCCAGCGTCTGGCTGTATTCGGCGGTATTGAGCGCGTTCATGGCGGCATTTTCTCACGCAGCGCCGAGCTTGTTGCGCCGGGGACGGATTCAGCGGGGCACGCAATAACCGCACAAGCGCATGGCCAGGCGGTGCAGGGCCTGCCAGGCGTCGGTGGGCCAGTCGGGCACCTTCAAGCCCTTGACGATGCCGTCGACCTGGTGCGCAGCCTGCAGCAGGCCGGCCAGCCGTGGGCCGTCGAGCCGCGGCAACACGCGTTCGAACAGGCGTTCGCGTACACCCCAGACGCGTTGCTCACGCAGCGCCACGGGCAGTGGCCGGCCGGCGTCCATCGCGTCGCGCACGCGCTTGAGCGCGCGGATGTCTTCGGCCAGGCTGTAATGCACCAGCACGGGCGCCTCGCCCTCGGCCTGCAGGCCGTCGAGCATGCGCTGTACGCGCAGGCGCTGGCCAGCCAGCACGGCTTCACTGAGCTTGAACACGTCGTAACGCGCGACGTTGAGCACGGCACGCTCGATGTCCTCGAAAGCCAGTTCGCCAGGCGGGAACAGCAGGGCGAGTTTCTGAATTTCCTGGTGCGCCGCCAGCAGGTTGCCCTCGACTCTGTCGGCGAAAAATTGCAGACTGCGCTGGCCCTCAACGCCGGGTTTGACGCGCTGGTCCTGTTGCGCCAGGCGCTGTGCCAGCCAGGGCGCCAGCGCGCCGCGCTCGACCGGCTCGAGCGCCACCGTCATGCCGCAGCGCTCGAGCGCGCCAAACCAGGCGCCACTGCGTGTGGCTTTGTCCAGCCGCGGCAACATGATCAGCGTCAGCAAGTCGTCATTGCTCAGGGATTGTTCGCACAGTTGCTGGATCGCCGCGCTGCCGTCCTTGCCCGGTTTGCCTGAGGGGATGCGGATCTCGACGATCTGCTTGTCGGAAAACAGGCTGAGCGAGCCACCGGCTGCCAGTACTTCGCTCCAGTCGAAATGGGCGCCGGCGACGGTGTGCGATGTACGTTCACTGAACCCGGTCGCACGTGCCGCGGCGCGGATCGCATCCGCCGCCTCCTGCACCAGCAAGGGTTCGTCGCCATGAAGGGTGTAGAGCGGCTTGAGGCCTTTTTGCAAATGCGCCTGAAGCTGACTGGCAGCGAGTTGCATCTTCTAGGGTGCGAATGGGGGCGCTGCTCGATGCGCCTTGGCAGCGGCCCGGCGGCTCATGGCGCCCGTATGGCGGCCAGGCGCCGGATGATCTGTTGCACCAGGTCCGTCTGCATGTCGCGGTAGATCAGACCCTCTTCCGCTTCCTTGGCCAGCACGGCGGATTCGTTGAAGCTGATGTCGCGTCGCAGCAGCAGCTCAGTGTCACCGATCAGTTCCTTGCCCTGTGGCGTGCGCACGCGAAAGCGCAGCCGCAGACGCAGCTGAAACTCGCGCACCTGTCCCGAGGAGTTCACGCCCACCACCGTTTTCTCGCGCAGTTCCGACAGGATGTCGAGCACCGCCTGGGCGGTGGCCGCATCCTTGGGGTCTTCAATCAGTTTCAGCGTGCTGATCGAGGCCAGGTTGCGTTTGAGCTCGTTGCCCAAGGGCGAGGTTTCGGCCGCGTTCACGTACAAAGTGCTAAAGGCGAAGTCGGGCGCGCCGCGCAACTTGAAGCCACAACCGGTTAAAACCAGCACGGCCACGGAGCTGATAAGCGAACGACGTCTCATCTCAAATCACCACGTTGACCAGGCGCCCGGGCACCACGATCACTTTGCGCACCGGCGCACCTTGCGCCAGTTTGACGAACACCTCGTTGTGAACCGCCGCCGCTTCGATGGTCTTCTTGTCGGCGTCGGCCGCCACGCGGATCGATCCGCGCAACTTGCCGTTGATCTGCAGCATGAGTTCGATTTCGTCCTGCACCAGCGCCTGCGGATCGACTTCGGGCCAGGGAGCGTCGAGCAATTCGCCCAGTGACGCGGCATAACCGAGCTCGTCCCACAATGCCTGCGCGATATGCGGTGTGACCGGGTACAGCGAGCGCAGCAGGATGCCGAAGCACTCATGTCGTGCCCAGGCGTCGCCGTCATCTGCACCGGCCTTGAAGTCTTCCAGAGCGTTGAGCATCTTCATCGCGCCGGAGACAACGGTGTTGTACTGCATGCGCTGGTAGTCGTAGTCGACCTGCTTGAACACGCTGTGGATTTCGCGTCGCAGCTCCGCCGCCGCGCGACCCAGTGTCGGCATGGCCGTACCTGACGCCGGCGCCGCCACCGGCAAACGCGCTGCGTAGTTCCAGACCCGGCGCAGGAATCGGTACGAGCCTTCCACCGCCGCATCGTTCCACTCCAGTGTGGCTTCGGGCGGTGCGGTGAACATGGTGTACAACCGCGCGGTATCGGCACCGAACTTCTCGATCAGGTCCTGCGGGTCGACGCCGTTGCGTTCGCTCTTGCCCATCTTGCCGATGCCGCCGTATTCCAGTTGGGTTCCGTCGGAAAGTGTGCCGCCGACGATATGGCCTTGCGGGTCCAGCACCGGTGTGACCTCTGCGGGCGGGAAATAGGAGCGTCCCCCCTTGTCTCCGACCCGGTAGTAGATCTGGTTCAGCACCATGCCCTGGGTCAGCAGCTTGGTGAAAGGTTCGTCGATGGTCAGCAGACCCATATCGCGCATGACCTTGGTCCAGAAGCGGGCGTACAACAGATGCAGCACGGCGTGCTCGACCCCGCCGATGTACTGGTCCATAGCCATCCAGTATTTGGCACCGGCGCCGACCATGGCATCGCTGTCGTTCGGGTCGCAATAACGCATGAAGTACCAGGAGCTGTCGACAAACGTGTCCATGGTGTCGGTTTCGCGCCGAGCCGATTTGCCGCAGATCGGGCAGGTCACGCCGGCGTGAAAGCCTTCGTGGTGAACCAGTGGATTGCCGGATCCATCGGGAATGCAGTCCCGCGGCAACACCACCGGCAGGTCTTTTTCGGGCACCGGCACCGCGCCGTGTTCTTCGCAGTGGATGATGGGAATCGGCGTGCCCCAGTAGCGCTGGCGGCTCACACCCCAGTCGCGCAGCCGCCAGGTAGTCATCTTCTCGCCCAGGCCGCGAACCAGCAGCGCATGGGCGATCGCATTGACCGCCTCCTGGTAGCGCAAACCGCTGAAGCTGTCGGAGTTGATGGTCACGCCACGTTGTTTGTCGCCGTACCAGTCGTTCCAGTTGTCGTAGTCATAGTCATAACCGTCGATGAGGATCACCTCGACGATCGGGATGTCGTATTTTTTGGCGAAGATGAAGTCCCGCTCGTCATGCGCCGGCACCCCCATGACGGCGCCGTCGCCGTAGCCCATCAGCACGTAGTTGCCAACCCAGACCTCGACGGGGCGGCCACTGAGCGGGTGGGTCACGAACAGGCCGGTACGCATGCCCACTTTTTCGCGCACCGCCAGCTCGGCCTCGGTGGTGCCGCCACGCCTGCATTCTTCGATGAACTCAGCCAGCGCCGGGTTGCTGCAGGCCGCATGGGTGGCTAAGGGGTGTTCGGCCGCCACAGCGCAAAAGGTTACGCCCATGACGGTGTCGGCACGGGTGGTGAACACATACATGCGGCCGCCGCCAATCAAGGTGCCTGTGTCGTCCTTGATCTCGTGCGTAAACGCCAGTCGCACACCCTCGCTTTTGCCGATCCAGTTTTCCTGCATCAGCCGTACACGTTCTGGCCAGCCAGGCAACTTGTTCTGCACCTGATCCAGCAACTCGTCGGCGTAGTCGGTGATCTTCAGGTAATACCCTGGGATCTCGCGTTTCTCGACCGGCGCGCCGGTGCGCCAGCCCTTGCCGTCGATGACCTGTTCGTTGGCCAGCACGGTCTGGTCGACCGGGTCCCAGTTCACGACCTGGGTTTTGCGGTAGGCGATGCCCTTGTCGAGCATTTTCAGGAACAGCCATTGGTTCCATTTGTAGTAGCTGGGGTCGCAGGTGGCGACCTCGCGGCTCCAGTCGATCGCCAGTCCCAGCGCCTGCAACTGCTTTTTCATGTCGGCGATGTTGTCCATCGTCCACTGGGCGGGTGGCACGCCGTTCTTGAGCGCGGCGTTCTCTGCCGGCAGGCCGAACGCATCCCAGCCCATCGGCATGAGCACGTTGAAGCCCTTCATGCGAAGGTGCCGGGTCAACATGTCGTTGATGGTGTAGTTGCGCACGTGGCCCATGTGCAG
Organism: Burkholderiales bacterium; assembly: GCA_038326025.1. Classification (GTDB taxonomy): domain Bacteria; phylum Pseudomonadota; class Gammaproteobacteria; order Burkholderiales; family Burkholderiaceae_C; genus CAISIP01. The sequence goes on along the minus strand of JBBQJP010000090.1, from coordinate 1,585 downwards.
CTTGCCGCTGGGGTAGGGCAGCATGCTGCAGGCGTAGAACTTCGGGCGCGCAGCGTCTTCGGTCACGCGGTAGGCGTCGTGGCCGTTCCACAGCGGCTGCGCCCAATGGGCATGGGCAGCGGCTTCGACCTCGGCGGGGGCGTATTTCTCGTTCATGGCGGCGATTGTAGGAGGGGGGTGCGCCGCCTCCGCATCGCCGGCGCCGCTATTTGGCGGCGCTCTCGGTGACGAAGCCGATGCGCAGCAGCCCACCCTCCTGCACCAGGCCGATCAGCTCGGCGATGCGGCCATACGGCACCTGCTGGTCGGCGCGCAGCTGCACCTCGGTGGCCGGGTTGCGCTGGGCGGCTTCGCGGATGCGTGCGGTCAGCTGTTCGCCGGTCACGGCCTCGTCGCCCCAGAACAGCGTGCCCTGCGGATCCACCGCCACGGTGACATAGGTCGGCGCGTCGCTGGGCTTGGCGCCACTGGTCTTGGGCAGGTCCAGCCGCAGGCTGCTGCTCATCAGCGGCGCGGTGATGATGAAGATCACCAGCAGCACCAGCATGACGTCGATCAGCGGCGTCATGTTGATGTCGCTCATCGGTTGCGAGGCGCCGCTGCGCTCGAGCCGGCCGAATGCCATGGCGGTCTGCCGTCAGCCCGCCGGCGCGGCGGCGGCGGCGTCCAGCGCCAGCTCGCGCAGGTCGTGGGCAAAACCTTCCAGCCCGGCCTCGCAAACCGCAACCCATTTGCCGAACAGGTTGTAGGCCAGCACCGCGGGGATCGCCACGGCCAGGCCGGCGGCGGTCATCACCAGTGCCTCGCCCACCGGGCCGGCGACACGGTCGATGGTCAGTGAGCCGGCCGCGGCGATGCTGATCAGCGCGTGGTAGATGCCCCAGACCGTGCCAAACAGGCCGATGAAGGGCGCGGTGCTGCCGATCGAGGCCAGCAGCACCTGGCCAAACTGCAGGTGCGCCAGGCTGCGGTGCAGGGCCTCGCGCAGCCGCCGCGTCAGCTGCGAGGCCAGCGCCGCATGGGTGGCCAGCGTGCCGCCGGGCTCGACCAGGGTGCCGGCCTGCAGCAAGGGCAGCAGCACCCGTTCACGGTCGAGCGCGGCGAGCCGCAGGGTGCCCGCCTCCAGCGTGTCGGCGCCCCAGAAGGCGCCGACGGCGCGGTCGATGTCGCGCCGTGCGCGCACCAGCACCCAGGACTTCCACAGGATCAACACCCAGGCGCTGACCGACATCGCCAGCAGCAGCGCCACCACGGTGCGGCCAATGCCGTCGGTCTCGGCCCAGAACTGGATCAGGCCCTGCATCGCGCGGCGTTCCGATCAGCCCAGGCCGAGCACGTCGTTCATGTCGAACAGCCCATGCGCGCGGCCGGCCAGGAAGCGTGCCGCGCGCAGGCTGCCCTGGGCGTAGCCGGCGCGGCTGGAGCTCTTGTGGCTGATCTCGATGCGCTCGCCGGTGCCGGCAAACATCACCGTGTGGTCACCGACGATGTCGCCGCCGCGCACGGTGGCAAAGCCGATGCTCGACGGATCGCGCTCGCCGGTGACGCCCTCGCGGGCGTAGACCGCACAGTCCTTGAGTTCTCG
>JBBQJP010000089.1:0-16397 GCA_038326025.1 Burkholderiales bacterium | reverse complement strand
GCGCCGCGCTGCTGCAGGCGATGCGCCGCGATGCCAGCCAGTCTGGCGGTATTTCGGTGCACGAACTGCGTGTCGATGGCGGTGCGTGTGTCAACGACCTGTTGATGCAATTCCAGGCCGACCTGCTCGGCATCCCGGTGGTACGCCCTGCCGTGACCGAGACCACGGCGCTTGGTGCTGCCTATCTGGCGGGACTATCGAGCGGCGTGTATCACAGCACGGACGATCTTGCCGGGTTGTGGCGCGCCGAACGCCGTTTCGAACCGACGCTGGCACCGGCCAGGGCCAGGGAGATGATGGAGCGCTGGGAACACGCGGTAAAACAGGCAGTTGCCTGACCGACATTGCCGGCGGAACCGGGCGGCCTGGTCGACAGCCCCGCTTGTATAGACTGTCGGCGTCGGCCACGATTCGCGTGGCGTTCAGGAAGCGGGCAAGTCAATGATTCACACGATCGCATTCATCGGCGGGGGCAACATGGCCAGCGCCATCATCAACGGCATGGTGGCACAAGGTTTCCCCAAGAGCCATATCATGGTCGTCGAGCCCTGGCAGGAGGCGCGCGACAAGCTCAAGACCCAGTTCGGCCTGCAGGCACACGAGGCCGCCGGTGTTTACCTGTCACACGCCGATATCGTGGTCTGGGCCGTCAAGCCGCAGGCATTCAGGGACGCGGCACAACATGCGCAGTTCTTCTCGGCCAGCGCACTACACGTGAGCGTGGCCGCCGGCATTCCCAGCGACAGCATCGCCAAGTGGCTTTCCACCGAGCGCGTCGTGCGCGCCATGCCCAACACGCCGGCGCTGATCGGCAAGGGCATCACGGCCTTGTACGCCCGCGCTGGCATCACCGACGACGACCTGCAGGCGGTCGCGCAGATCATCAAGACCACCGGTGAGTTCATGTGGGTCGATAAGGAGGAGCAGCTTGACGCCGTGACCGCCTTGTCCGGCTCGGGTCCGGCTTACATGTTTTTCTTCATGGAGGCCATGACCGAGGCCGGCGCCAGCATGGGCCTGACCCGTGAGCAGGCCTACAAGCTGAGCGTGGCAACCTTCATAGGCGCCGGCGAACTGGCCCGCGCGTCCAACGAACCACCGGAGATCCTGCGCCAGCGTGTCACGTCCAAGGGCGGCACCACACACGCTGCGATCACGTCGATGGAGGCATCGAACATCAAGCCCTTGTTCGAACGCGCGCTGCACGCGGCTCGCACACGCGCGCAGGAACTCGGCCAGGAGTTTGGCGGCGGCTGACGCCGCTCGCGCCCCTCAGCGCAGCGCGTAGGACACGGCAATACCGGCAAAAACTGCGAAGCCGACCCAGTGATTGAGCCGGAAAGCCTTGAAGCAGGGATCTCGCTGGCGATCGCGAATCAACCACCCATGCCATACGGCCTGCGCCGCGGCGGCGGCCATGCCCGCGGCCATCCAGCCGGAGCCGGCCAATGGCCAGGCCAGCACCGTCCACATGGCCAGGTGGATGGCATAAAAGGCCATCACGGCGGCCACATCGAAACGGCCCAGCGTAATGGCCGACGTCTGGATACCGATACGAAGATCATCGTCGCGGTCGACCATCGCGTATTCCGTGTCATAGGCCAGCACCCAGAACAGGTTGCCCAGCAGCAGCAGCCAGGCCAGCGCCGGTACTGCAAGCTGCAAGGCGCCCCACCCGACCACTTCCGTACCGCGAACAGCGGCAAATGCCATCGGAATCCCGAAGCTGAAGGCCACGCCAAGCACCGCCTGCGGCATCGAGAAAAAGCGCTTGGAATAGGGATACACCAGCGTCACCAGCAAGGCGGCAAAAGAGAGCGCCACGGTCAGGCGGTTGGTGGTCAACACCAGCGCAAAGGCCAGCAACGCCAGCACTGCACCCACGGCCAAGGCCTCGCGCACCGACACCGCGCCGCTGGTGACCGGCCGCTGGGCCGTGCGTTTGACGTGCTTGTCGAATTCGCGGTCAGCCACGTCATTGATGCAGCAACCGGCGCTGCGCATCAGGATGGTGCCGAACGTGAACACGGCCACCAGATGCCAGCCCGGGAACCCTCCTGCCGCCAGCCACAAGGCGCTGAGCGTGGGCCAGAGCAGCAGCAGCCAGCCGGCGGGGCGGTCCCAGCGGATCAGTTGCAGGTAAAGCCGCAGACGCCCGCGCATGGTTTTATCGCTCACGACAATCGCGTGACACCCGGCAGCTCACAGGCGTACACCGCATTGCGCAAGGCCGCGATCGCCTCGTAGCGCGTGAAACTGCGCCGCCAGGCCAGCACCACGCGCCGTGTCGGCGCATTGCCTTTTCCGCCGTCCACGACAGGCAGGTACTTGATGAAGGCGTCTTCATCCTTGCGTCGTGCAGGGCTCGCCCCCATGGCCTGTGACGGTACGCCCAGCCGCGGCACCAGCGTCACCCCCATGCCGGCCGCCACCATGTGTTTGATCGTCTCCAGCGACGAACCCTCGAAGCTGCGCTGAATGCCCTCGGCGGTTCCGGAAAAGCGCGCGAACTCGGGGCAGACCTCCAGCACGTGGTCGCGGAAACAATGGCCGGTGCCCAGCAGCAGCATGGTTTCGGATTTCAGCTGCTCGGCGCTGACCGACTTGCCCTTGGCCAATACATGGCCGCGCGGCACCGCCGCCACAAACGGCTCGTCGTACAAGGGTGCGATCGCCAGCCCGGTGTCGGGAAACGGCTCGGCCAGGATCGCGCAATCGAGCTCGCCGGTGCGCAACATCTCGAGCAGCTTGACGGTGAAGTTCTCCTGCAGCATCAACGGCATCTGCGGTGTCATGTCGATCACATGGCGCACCAGGTCGGGCAGCAGATACGGTGCGATGGTGTAGATGACGCCCAGGCGCAACGCACCGGCAAGCGGGTCCTTGCCCCGCTTGGCAATTTCCCGGATACCGGCGGCCTGCTCCAGCACCGACTGCGCCTGGCGCACCACCTCTTCGCCCAAAGGCGTAACCGTCACCTCATTGGCGCTGCGTTCGAACAGTTTGAGATCGAGCTCTTCTTCGAGCTTCTTGACGGCCACCGACAACGTCGGCTGCGACACATGGCAGGCTTCGGCCGCCTTGCCGAAATGCCGCTCGCGCGCCACCGCGACGATGTATTTGAGTTCGGTCAGGGTCATGAAGCTATTGTCCTATGGCGCGCTGTTTCTGCTCATGCCTTGAGAAACTCCGCCTTGCCGCCGAGCCAGCGTGCGACATGTTGCTGCGCCAGCTCCGGGTCGCGGTCGAGCAAACGTGGCGCCGCGTCGCGGGCCCAAGCCAGCAGGTCGGAGTCGACCGCCAGATCGGCAAAACGCAGCAAGGCGGCGCCGGACTGACGGGCGCCCAGGAATTCGCCGGGGCCGCGAATCTCCAGATCGCGGCGGGCGATCTCAAAACCGTCAGAGGTTTCGGCCATGGCCTTGAGTCTGGCGCGCGCCGTTTCGCCCAGGCGCGGCGCATCGCCGGTGGAATACATCAACACGCAGGCCGAGGCCGCCGCACCCCGCCCGACCCGCCCGCGCAGCTGGTGCAGCTGCGACAGGCCGAAACGCTCGGCATGTTCGACCACCATCAGCGAGGCATTGGGCACATCGACACCCACCTCGATCACGGTGGTGCTGACCAGCACACCCATGACACCACTGACAAACTGCGCCATCACCGCCTTTTTCTCGGCCACCGGCATGCGCGAGTGCAGCAAACCCACCACGACCGGTCGGTCCGCTGCCGACTGGCCAAGCGCCAAGGCTGCGCCGAGTTCGGCATGGGTCTCGGTGGCGTTGGCCAGATCCAGCGCCTCGCTCTCCTCGATCAAGGGGCAGACCCAGTAAACCTGACGCCCCTGCACCAGCTGGTCACGGATGCGGGCGATGACCTCGTCGCGCCGGGCCTCATTGACCAGTTTGGTGACGATCGGCCTGCGCCCGGGCGGCAGGTCGTCGATGGTGGAGACGTCGAGGTCAGCGTAATAACTCATGGCCAGCGTACGCGGAATCGGCGTGGCGCTCATCATCAGAAGATGGGGCTCGCGTTGCGGGGTCGACGGCGGCCCGTCTGCCCCGGCGCCTGTCGCCGGCGGGGCCACTGGCGTCATCTTGCTGCGCAGCGCCAGCCGCTGCGCCACGCCAAACCGGTGCTGCTCATCAATGATGGCCAGCGCGAGCTTGTGAAACATCACCTTGTCCTGGATCACCGCATGGGTGCCGATCACCAACGCCGCCTCGCCCGACGCGATCAGTTCGTGCATGGCGCGGCGTTCCCGCGTCTTCTGGCTGCCGGTCAGCCATGCGGTGGTGACACCCAGCGGCTCGAGCCAGCCCAGGAGCTTGCGGAAATGTTGTTCGGCCAGGATTTCGGTGGGCGCCATCAGGGCGCACTGGTAACCGCTGTCGATGCAGATGGCCGCAGCCAAAGCTGCCACCACCGTCTTGCCCGAACCCACATCGCCTTGCAACAGGCGGTGCATCGGCACATCTCGCGCCAGGTCTGCCGCAATCTCGGCGCCGACCCTTTGTTGTGCCCCGGTCAAGACGAATGGCAAGGCGGCCAGCAGGCGGTCGCGCAGACCACCTGCCCTTGGCCGCAGCGCGGGCGAGCGCAGTGCTTCGCGCGTGCGCTTGGAATGCAGCTGCGAGAGCTGCTGCGCCAGCAGTTCCTCCGCCTTCAGGCGCTGCCAGGCCGGGTGGCTATGGTCTTCCAGCGTCGCCAGCGCCACATCGGGTGTCGGATGGTGCAGAAACACCAGCGACTGGCGCAGGTCCCAGCGCATATCGCGGCCCGACCCGCGCAACAGGTCGGCCGGAATCGTGCCCGACAGGTCGACCCGCGACAAGGCGCCGGCCACCGCCTTGCGCAGGTAAGCCTGGGGCAGACCGGCACTGGTCGGATACACCGGCGTGAGGGCCGACGGCAAAACATCGCTGGCGGCATGCACCACCGGGTGCACCATGGTCCAACCCAGAAACCCTCCGCGCACCTCGCCGCGCACGCGAACCCGGGCACCGACCGCCAGCTGCTTTTGTTGCGAGCCATAAAAGTGGAAAAAGCGCAGTGTGCAGGTTTCCGATCCGTCCTGCACCGTCACCAGCAACTGGCGCCGCGGTCGAAAGCTGACTTCACTGGCAGTCACCGTAGCCTCGATCTGCACGGTCTGGCCTTCGCGCGCATCCTGCAACCGGATCAACCGGGTTTCGTCCTCGTAGCGCAGCGGCAGATGCAGGGCCAGGTCGATGTCGCGCCGCAGCCCCAGTTTGTCCATCGCTTTTTGCATGGGCGATTTCGCGGGTTTAACGGTGGGCGCAGCGGACATGGGACAATTCTGCCCTTTCTTGTTCCCCACTTTTCTTGGTACGGGCCGGTCCAGCCCTCAAGCACATGTCCACTGCACTCAGCGACGCACCACGCGTCCATACCCTTTCCGATTTCGACTTCCCGCTACCCGGGGAACTGATCGCCCAGCATCCTGCCGAACAACGCAGTGCGTCCCGCCTACTCGACGGACGCGGCGACACCCCGGCCGACCGGATCTTTCACGAGTTGCCGGATCTGCTGCGCCAGGGCGACCTGCTGATTCTCAACGACACCAAGGTCGTCAAGGCCCGGTTGTTCGGCGAAAAGCCGACCGGCGGCAAGGTCGAACTGCTGGTCGAGCGGGTGCTGGGTGGCAACCAGGTGGCGGCCCATATGCGGGTCAGCAAGAAGCCGGAAGTTGGCACAACGCTGGCCCTCGTGGGCGCGCCCGGCAGCAACGAGTCACTGCGCGCCACGCTGCTCGGCCGTTGGCCCGATGCCGACGGCGGCATGTTCCGCTTCGTGTTGTCCAATGACGCCGGCGACGACCCTTACACGCTGATGGAACGCCACGGCCACGTGCCGCTGCCGCCATACATCGAACACGGCGACTCGGAGCAGGACATTGCCCGCTACCAGACCGTGTTCGCGCGGCACGCCGGCGCCGTGGCAGCGCCCACCGCCGCGCTGCATTTCGACGATGCGCTGCTGGCCACGCTGGCGGCACGGGGCGTGGAACGCGCCTTCGTGACGCTGCATGTCGGCGCTGGTACCTTCCAGCCGGTCAAGGCGGAGGTTATCGCCGAGCACCACATGCACAGCGAGTGGTACCAGATACCGGCCGAGACCTTGCAAGCGATTGCCGACTGCAAGGCCCGCGGCGGCCGTGTCGTGGCGGTGGGCACCACCACCGTGCGCACACTCGAGAGCTGGGCGCGCGACGGCCAGACCCGTGGTGACACCGACATCTTCATCACACCCGGTTTCGACTTCAAGGTCATCGACCTGCTGATCACCAATTTCCATCTGCCCAAATCCAGTTTGATGATGCTGGTCAGCGCGTTTGCCGGTTATGAGCACATCCGTGCCCTGTACCAGCACGCGATCACGGAGCGTTATCGCTTCTTCAGTTACGGCGACGCCATGCTGCTGCAGAACCAGTCCCTTACCGGCGCGGCTTGAGCGCGCCCGGACGGAACACCCCACGGACCGCTTTCATATTCCATGCTGCAATTTGACCTTCTCCAGACCGACGACGCCCAGGCAGACTATGCCGGCAGCCATGCCCGGCGCGGTCGACTGACGCTGAACCATGGCGTCGTCGAGACGCCGATCTTCATGCCGGTGGGCACCTACGGAACGGTCAAGGGCGTCACGCCGCAAAGCCTGAACGACATGGATGCGCAGATCATCCTGGGCAACACCTTCCACCTGTGGATGCGACCGGGACTTGATGTGGTGCAGCAGTTCGGCGGCCTGCATGCGTTCGAGAAATGGGACAAACCCATACTCACCGACTCCGGTGGCTTCCAGGTCTGGTCGCTGGGCGAGATGCGCAAGATATCGGAAGAAGGCGTCAAGTTTTCCTCGCCGGTCAACGGCGACAAACTGTTTCTGACGCCCGAGATCTCGATGCAGATCCAGACCACGCTGAACTCCGACATCGTCATGCAGTTCGACGAATGCACGCCCTACATCTCGGTCGAGCCCAAAACCAAAGGGCAACTGACCACCGAGCCCGAGGCGCGCCAATCGATGGAGCTGAGCCTGCGCTGGGCCGAGCGCTGCAAAACAGAGTTCGCGCGGCTGGAAAATCCGAACGCCTTGTTCGGCATCGTGCAAGGCGGCATGTTCGAGCACCTGCGCCAGGAATCGCTGGAGCAACTGGTGGCGATGGACTTCCCCGGATATGCGGTCGGCGGCGTCAGTGTCGGCGAACCCAAGGACGAGATGCTGCGCATCATGGCGCACACGCCGCGCCGCCTGCCCGCCCACAAGCCGCGTTACCTGATGGGCGTAGGCACACCGGAAGACCTGGTCGAAGGTGTGGCGCAAGGTGTGGACATGTTCGACTGCGTGATGCCGACCCGTAACGCGCGCAATGGCAGCCTGTTCACGCGTTTTGGCGACCTGAAGATCCGCAATGCGCGGCACAAGGCAGATGCAAAACCGCTGGACGAAACCTGCACCTGTTACGCCTGCGCCGGCAAGTCCGGGGTCGCGTATGCCGATGGCGGGCGCGATGGGTTCTCACGCGCCTACCTGCACCACTTGGAGCGCTGCGGCGAGATGCTCAGTCCGATGCTGGCCAGCATCCACAACCTGCATTACTACCTGAACCTGATGCGCGAGGTGCGCGCGGCGCTCGATACCGGAAGCTTTGGCGCCTTTCGGGCTGGCTTCAAGGCAGATCGGGCGCGTGGCGTTTGAGCTGACGACGCATCCGACACAGTTGCCCTACCCAGTGGCGGGGCCTGAGGCACCACCTTTCCCTGTCCCCGTGGACATCCCAACGCAAAGTAGAACTGGATTGCATCCGATGAATTTCATATTGATCCTTGCCGGGCTCGCACTGCTGGTCGGCCTGGCCGGCCGTGCCGGCTGGCTCGCGGGACGCCCACCCACGAATCTTGGCGTGCGCGATGGCCGGCTCAAGCCGCCATCCAGGACACCCAACAGCGTGAGCAGCCAGGCCCGCTTGTGGACCGATCATCCACGCCGCGAACGCGCGCACATCGAACCCTTCCCGCTGCGCGGTGATGGTCCCGCCACGATCGAGCGCCTGCATGCCATCGTCGGCGCCATGAACGGCGCCACCGTGGTCGAATCCCACGGCGACTATCTGTATGCGCGCTTTCGCACACCTGGCCTGCGTTTCGTTGACGATGCCGAATTCTGGTTCGACCCGCAGGCCCAGGTGATCCAGGTCCGTTCGGCCTCACGCGTGGGTCGGCGCGATTTTCATGTCAATCGCCTGCGGTTGGAAGCCATCCGCCGACGCCTGGCCGCTGGCTGAAGCAGATTCATCGGATTCAGTTCGGCGCAAGCGCTAGCTGCGCGTCAGCAGCCTGCCAAGCCAGGTGCGAGGCGGCTCCTTGCCAGTGCGCAGGTAGTCGATCACGACGTCATCGGCGAGCGTTCGCCGTTGTAGCCGCTCGACCTCCGGGCTGCCCGCAAAGACAATGCGATCGTTCTTCACCAGCGGCATGTTGACGTCGGGCAGCAGTATGTCCTTGCCGGCACGGTTGAGCATCAGCGCGACAACCGGCAGCTTGACATTTCGCTGACCCGGGTCGGCCATGAGGTGGGACAGCTCGAACTGCGGCTCTGGCCGTTCGCCGAAAACATGGGCCACACCGAGCAGTTCCGGCGCGATGCGCACGCCCCAGATGTAGGGAACGGTGTCGCCGATGACCTCGCGCAAGCGCAGGATCAGCCCGGCGGCCCAGACGTTCGGCTGTTGGCGCACACGAAGCAGGAAGCGGTTGAGCAACGGTGTCGTCATTTCCTGCAGAACCTCGTTCGTCATCAGTTGCGCCTGAACGAACTCCATGTTGGCATGCGCAGCTTCGATCAGCGCCCGGTTGCCCACCTGGTTCTGGCGCACGACGACGAACAGCTTCTTGTGACAGCGCCGCGCCGCGATGACCACCGCGAGGTTACTGGCATCGACATCGGTGCAGGCGATCAGCCCGCAGGCCTCCTCGATGCCGGCGCGGCGAAGGGCTTCCTCGGCGACGCTGTTGCCGACGATGCCGTCCTCAACACATTGCGCCGGATCGATGTCGATCGCCTTCCAGGTCAGCCCGGCTTCGGCAAGCGCCTGGGACACTGCTTGGCCGAAGCGGCCGAACCCTGCGATCACCCAATGGCCGCGCGGCAACACAAAGCGCGGAGGCGGCTTGGCACCCGGAACGCCGGTGATCCAATCCTCGAGCCGCAAGGTGTCCGGCTTGGACAGCGCCATGCCAAAGTTCAGGCCAAAGCTGGTGAAGGGATTGACGACGATCACGTTGCCGAACTCGCTGAGCATTTCCTGCGCAGCGCTGGACTTCACCCGCGCCAGCAGCCGACAGTCCTTGGCCAGGGCCCGAGCGCCGATGACGATGGCCTGGTTGACCTGGTCGTCGCCGGTGAGTGCGATCAACCCCAGGCAGTTGTGCATGCGGATGCCCGCGGCCAGCAGCACATCGGGCGCACGGGCATCGGCGACGAGCAGCGCAGTGGGCTGCTGCATGTCGCTGACCAAGTGCGCCTGTGCGCGTTGCTCGTCGATCTCGAGCACGACCGTGCCGTAGCCGATGCGGTCCAGTGCCGCGACCAGCCGCCGACCACTCTGACCATAACCGCAGACGACGTAGAAGCGATCGGTCATGCGCGCAACACCGCGTTCGAAACGATGACGCTGCAGCGCAAGCTTGAACGCCGCATGCCGGGTCAGTGCGAAGACCGAGCCCAGTGTGTAGGCCCATCCGACCACCGACAGGTAGATCGACACCGTCATCCACAGCCGCTGCGCGTACGAAAACGGGTAGGGCACCTCGCCGAAGCCGATCGTCGTCGCGGTATACGTCATGACGTAGAAGGCGTCAAAGACGCTGAGCCGCCAGGGCTCGCCCGACGGGTCGGTGCCGGGCATCAGCACCAGCCCGAAAATCGAGATCGCGTAAACAGAGATCAGCGTGATCAGGGGCGCACGCAGCCGCCGCAACACGAGTACGAGGATGTCCGACATCGTCCCGCCCCGGCGCTGCGTGCCGTCAGCGCGTGCGGCGCATTGTCTCGCCGATCAGCAGCGCGACCGAGATGAAGTTCGCCACCAGCGCGCCGCCGGCCAGCGACACCACGGTGGCCATGACTTCGCCTTCGGTCGGCATGCCGGCCACCTGGGTCGCCCACATCCAGACCAGCGAGGCGGCAATGAGTTGCAGCACGGCGACGATGCTCGTGGCCAGATGCACCGCGCCGATGTGGGTGCGGTCACCAAACTTCAGGGTCATCGCGATCAGGTTGACGAACACGGTGGCCGCAAGTTCGAGCCGGTGGTGGTGCTGCGGGTTGCCGATCTCGCCGACAAAGAAGCCGAAGTTGAGCGTGCAGGCGAGGATGACAAACGCGCCGAAGATCACTTTTTCGAGGTTCATGGCGACGCCCCGCGGTGAGTGGGGTCTGTGACTCTGTTGTCTGGATGGTACGCCAAGACCATTCGCCGCGCGGCGCGGCCGGCTCCGGTCCCGACAAGGCCAACATACCGCGGCCTTGTCCTAAGCTCGCTGCGGCTCCTGCTTTTGCACCGGACCGAAGTTGAAACCCGGGTTGAGCACCCGGACCTCGCGCTGCGGAAACGGGATTTCGAATCCGTGCTCGCGCATCGCGTTGAAGATCATCAGCAGCAGGTCGCCGCCGACACGGTTCTTGCCGTCGTCTATGCCTTCCATCCAGAACTCGACGAACATGTTGACGCCGGAATCGCCAAAACTGGCGATTTCGCAGTCCGGGCGGTATTCGATCGGCAATTCCTCGCCACAGAGCACCTTCGGATGGGAGGCGACGACGCCCTTGATCAGGGCGACCAGCGCGTCGATGTCGCTGGCGTAGGCCACCGAAAAATCCACCCGGTAACGCTGGCGCTTGTCCTTGTGGGTCCAGTTGATGAAGGTTTCGACGATGAACTTTTCGTTCGGCACGATGACGTCCTTGCCCTCGAAGGTTTCCAGCGTGGTCGATCTCAGCGTGAGCTCCCGCACGATGCCGGCCTTGCCACCTTCGAGTTCGACAAAATCGCCGACGGTCACCGAGCGGTCGAAAAGTATGATCAGCCCCGATATGAAGTTCGACGCGATCGCCTGCAGGCCGAAACCCAGACCGACGCCGAGCGCACCGCCGAACACCGCGAGCGCGGTCAGATTGATGCCCATGACGTTGAGCAGCAGCAAAACAATGACGACAAAAGTCGCGACTTCGAGCAGCTTGGACGCTACTTCCCGGGTGCTCTGATGCAGGTCCGTTTGACGACTCAGGATTTCCCGCCCGGTGCGGTTGGAAATGCGACCTAACCAGAACAGCAGCGAACCGAATATCGCGACCCGAGCGATCCCGTAGGCCGAGAGCTCGATATTGCCAACGTTGACCGAAATCGATTCGAGAATTCCGATCAGGTCATCCAGCAGGCCGAGCAGATGTAGCAACAGCAGCGGGATACCGATCAGTTTGAACATCTGACGCACAAAGGCACTACCGACGAAATCGTTGACCGCAGAGATGAACAGCAGCAGCATCGCAATGGTCAGCGCGGTCCTGAGCAGCCAGACGTGATTCAGAAGCGTGCTGCTGAGTTCGGCCGAAACCCGCAGCAACAGGATGGCGGTCAACGGGAAGATCAGGTTTCCGCAGTTGGCGATGAAACGCAGGATCGGATGCGAAGCATCGGTGATGCGCTTGTCATCGAGTAACGGTGCGTATTTGCGCACGCGTTTGGCGACGAAGAAAGCGATCGCGTAGATCAGCAAAATAATGGCGGCCTGGGTGTAGGTTTCGGGTTGCGTGAGCGCGGTCTGCGTCGCGTCAACGGACTGCTGCATGACTTGATTGAAACGTTCAAATTGCATCTGCTGTTTCCCGAAGTAAGCTCGCAGCCAAATATCCTGGCTGCCAGCGTTGCGGTCGGCCACTACGGGCGAAGAATCAATCCATCTAGGATAGATCAATTCGCTGTGCCGGGGTACGCGGTGGTGCGCTGCATGGCAACTTGCGCCCCGCGCCTGGGCCGAAGGCAATTCGACATGTACACGCCGGCGCCTGCAACGGGCGTGAGCGGGATCGCTCGGCAGGCGCTGCCGCTGGCTATACTCGAACGTCTGCCGCGCCGCGCCGAAAGCTGCCGTATCGCGCTTCGCGAAACGGCCCTCGCGGGAGGTCGAGCGAGACGCACCGCGCCCAGCCCGTCACTGTTCAATTGCCGAACCCGATCACGACAGTTCAGGATGGCACCCTTGCCACTGCGGAAATGGATTGCGCTCTTTGCCCGGCAAAGTGGCCCGCGGTGCAGGCGGATCGAAGCGTACCGGCTCCCGAAGCAATGTTGTTGATGCAACTGCCGTCCTTACGGCTGGAGGAATGGAGAAGTGGGAAGCACATCTGTCAGCCTGATCGCGGTGCTGTTGCTGCTGGTGGCCAATGCGTTCTTCGTCGCGGCGGAGTTCGCCCTGGTCAAGGCGCGCGGATTCCGTGTTGACGCCCTGGCGGCGAGCGGCAATGCCAGCGCCCGCCTCACACAGAAAATCATGCTGGACCTCGAAGCCTACCTGGCGGCCTGCCAGCTTGGCATCACGATGGCGTCGCTGGGTCTTGGCTGGGTCGGCGAGCCCGCGGTGGCTGCGCTTCTCAAGCCGGTCTTCGAGTCCGCCGGGTTGCCGCCGACGATGTTGCATACTGCATCGTTCCTGATCGGCTTTCTCATCTTCTCGTCGCTGCACATCGTCGTCGGCGAGCAGGTTCCCAAGACCTTCGCCATCCGCAAGCCCGAACCGGTATCGCTGCTCTGTGCCTATCCACTGCGCGCCTTCTACCTGTTCACGTTTCCGCTCAACTGGCTGCTCAACCGTGCATCGGCGGCCATCCTCTCGCGCTTCGGCGTGGCCGAGGCGACACACATGGACGTCATGTCCGATGCCGAGATCATGGGTGTCATCGATGTTTCGCGCGAGCACGGCGACCTGTCGCACTCCAAGGCGGACATGCTCAAGAACATGTTCGACTTCGACCGGCGCACGGTGCAGGAGATCATGATCGCCCGCAGCCAGGTGGATACGCTGGATCTCTCCGACGATGCGGCGGCCAACGCTGCAATCATGCGCGACAGCGGTCACTCGCGCTTCCCGCTGATTCACGGCGAATCAGGCGAGCCGGTCGGTATCGTGCTCGCCAAGGACATCTACGCCGCCGTGCTCGCGGGCGAGACCGAGCCATGGAACGACCTCAAGCGCTTCAGCCGCGAGCCGCAGATCGTGCCCGAATCGCAGCGCATCTCGCTGGTGTTCGAAACCATGCGCCGGGAACAGGCGCACATGGTGCTGGTGGTGGACGAGTATGGCGTCTTCAGCGGCGTGGCCACGCTGGAGGATCTGCTCGAGGAGATCGTCGGCGAGATAGCGGATGAACTCGACATCGAGCAGCCCGGCGAAGGCATCACCGAGCACGCCGGTCACTGGGAGGCCTCCGGCCTGACCGCACTGTCCGACATCGAGCGCACCATCGGTCTGGCCGCGCCCGAAGAGGCCAACTGCAACACGCTCACGGGGCTCGCCATGTACTGCCTCGGGCGCATGCCCGTGAAGGACGACAGCTTCGAGGTCGGCGGCTTTCGCGTCGTCATCATGAGCGTCGGCGAGCGTCGCGTGGAGCGCGCGAGAATCGAGAAACGCATGCCCTTGGACAGCGCTGTCGAGGGCGACACCAAAGACTGAGGAGACAATGTGACACCGGGGTCAGGCCCATATTTTCCGATCGCATGCACCACATCGGGCAGTTGACCCATCGTTCGGTCAAGCTGAATTACCATGTACGGGCCTGACCCTGTTTACGCCAGATCCTCATCACTCCGGGCTGCCGAACCCGCCTGATCTCTGAAAGAATCTGTATGTTCCATTCGCCGGCACATCGATCCAACCGCAGAAGGCTCCTGGTGTTTGTGTGCACGTTTGCGGTGCTTTTGGTGGGAGGCCTGGTCTACAACTACTCCCGTCCTGCGATCTACCTGGCCAGCACCCTCGTACAGATCAATCCCGGTTCGGTACAGGTGGAATCCGCGCTGGCGGCCGGTGGCACCCAAGGCGCCAATGCCGCGCGTTCACTGCAATCCGAACTGCAGGTACTCACGAGCAGACCCTTGCTGGAGATCGCCACGGCGCAACTCTCGTCCGGCAGCGCCTCTTTCGCCGCATTGCAGGCCGGTCTCGAGGCGCGCCTAGCGGAAGGGACCAACGTGGTTGCGCTGTCATTTCGCGGGCCTGACGCAAACTTCGCGTCCGGCCTGGTCAACGCGATCGTAGCGGCCTACAAGGAGCGTCTGGATCAGGATTACCAAGCCACTACGGGCGACTCGGTGGTCCAAAATCAGGAAGAAGTCGAACGCCTGCAGCAGCGCGTGGCGCAAAAGCGCGGGCAAATCGAAGAGTTTCGATTGCGCCACAACATCGTATCGCTGGAGCGTGAGGAGAATGACGTTCTCGGTCGGATCAAAAGCCAGACTGAAGCTTTGACCCGGGCACAAGAACGACTTGCTGCCGCAGAAGGAAAATTGCGTTCCGCCAAGCAAACGCTGGTTACCGGGCGGCCGGTGGGTACGGCCCAGACACCAAGAGCCAATGCAGCTCTGGCGGGCATGGAGCAGCGTGCCTCCGCGCTACGCGAAGAATTGGCAGATCTCGGTCGCCAATTCACGAAGGCCTATCTGGATATGGACCCCAAAGCTCGGGCCACGCGCGCGCGTCTTGACGATCTTGAACGACAAATCGTCCGGGAGCAGGCGTTTGACGCGCAGCGCGCCACCACCGAGCAGCAGGTCACGCGCAATACTTCGCTGACTGCGGCCGAGGAAGAAGTCACCGCTGCGCGGGATGCATTGGAGCGCCTGCAGGCGCAGTCGGCATCCAACCGCAGCATGCTTCAACAGTTTTCGGCGCGCTTCAACGAATACCGAAACCTCAGCGCTGAATTGGCACCGATTGAAGCGCTTCTGCGGGATGCCACGCAACGCAAAGCGCGCCTGGAAGCCGGCGAACGCGGTCGACGCCCTTCCGTGAGAATTCTGGAGCCAGCATTTGCCCCGCGTGAACCCTGGCAGCCCAAGTACACGCGAGACGCCTGGGTCGTGCTCGGCGGCTCCCTGGCGCTGGCGCTTTTGGCCATGTGGATCGTGGAGTTGTTCAACAAGCAGGATGTGCAACCGACGATGGTCATGGCGCAGCCCGTGCCGCGTTCATCTTTCGATCCCTGGCACGATCCCAACCTGTCCATCGCCATGCCTGGCAACCCCCCATTGAGCATCGATGCCACTCGATCAATGGCGCCGCCCGGATCGCAGGTGCTGCTCGCACCAGCCCCGCCATGCGCGCGCGAGTTGCGTAATGAAGAAATAGCAACCCTTCTGGACAATTGCGGGCCACCCGCGCGCCTTTTCTCGCATCTGATGCTGCGTGGGCTGACCGCTGACGAGTCGCTGGCGCTGCAAGCCGCCAACTTATCGCCTTCCAACAAAGCCGTGGCGGTGGGCGGCCTGGCGCCGCGCACGGTTCCATTGGACGCCGGGTTTTTCGACTATCTTGCCTCCATTGCCGCACCTGACGGCGTCAGTCTGGTGGCTGCGCTGGGCGAGAAAGCCCTGACGACGGACGAGATGGGCGCGCAACTTTTGTACGCCGCCCATGACGCCGAAATCGAACAACCGTCAGAAGTCACGCCTGAGGCCTTGCGACACACCTGTGCGGCTCACCTGGCACGTCAGGGCATCCGACTGTCCGAACTGGCGACAGTCATGGGACCGCTCGACACGGCGCAAGCACGGAATCTGTCGGCCCTGGCGCCCGCAGGCAGGCGCCTAAACCTTCATGAGGTCGAACGTGTGGTTCCGGCGGCAGCATGGACCCCGTCGTGACTTCGATCACACGACACCCGCTGCGCGTTTACCAACGCTTCTGCGCGAAGGACATTGGGGTCTGACCCCTAGCTTCCAATCGCACGCGCCAGATCGGTCAGTTGACCCATCGTTCGGTCAAGCTGAACGACAAGGCATGGGCCTGACCCTCATTTCGGTCTCTCATGGCGATCGCTCGGCACACTATTCGCGGCAGTAACCTTCCCCGGGGCGAATGGTCAAGCAGTTCGATTTTTCAACCAGCCACTTCATGCCGGTGCCCGCACCGTCGGTTGCGCGAATCTTCTGCAGCGTGCCGTCGCGTTCGAAATTACTCAGTAGTCCGAAATATAGGCGACTGATGGTGCCTTGAAGAATGATCGAACGAGTCGGCGATTCTTTTGCATGTCGCGCAGTTGCTGGTCGACTCGGATTGCGAGTTGCTCGCCCGCTCGCAATGGATTGCGGGCCA
>JBBQJP010000088.1:0-17251 GCA_038326025.1 Burkholderiales bacterium | reverse complement strand
GAGGCGGTCAAGGCACGCGGCTCCAACGCCGGGCGTGCGGCGATCGATCCGCACATCCTGTTTGCGCTGTGGTTGTACGCCACGTTAGAGGGCGTGGGTAGCGGACGCGAAGTGACGCGGCTGTGCCAAGAGCATGACGCGTACCGCTGGATTTGTGGCGGCGTGTCGGTGAACTACCACGCGATCAATGACTTTCGGTCGGGTAACGCGGCGCTGATGGATGAGTTGCTCACCGATAACGTGGCTGCATTGGCAGCGGCTGGGGCCATCCGTTTGGAGCGTGTGGCGCAAGACGGGATGCGTGTGCGTGCGGACGCGGGGGCGGCGTCGTTTCGCCGCCAAGGCAGCTTGAAGGATCATTTGAAGGCGGCCAGCGAGCTGGTGCGCACGATCAAGAAGCAGACCCAGGACGACCCGGGCAAGCTCAAGCGTCAGGCGCACACGGCCAAGCTGCGCGCGGCCGAGCAGCGCGAGCAGCGCATCAAGGCGGCGCTGGAGCAACTACCTGAAGTGGCCGCAGTGAAGAAGCGCAACGGTGGCAAGGGCGAGGAGGCCAGGGCCAGCACCACGGATGCGGACGCGCGCGTGATGAAGATGGGCGATGGAGGATTTCGCCCCGCATTCAATGTGCAGTTCGCCACCACGTGCGAAGACCAGGTGATCGTGGGAATGGCCGTGGTCAAGGAGGGCAGTGACATGGCCCAGCTCGCACCGATGGTGGAGCAGGTGCAAAAGCGCGTGGGCCAAAGCCCGGGTCAGTGGCTGGTCGACGGGGGCTTTCCTGCACACGGGCAGATCGAGGCGGTGTCGGACAAGACAGAGGTTTATGCTCCGGTGCCCGAGCCCAGGCAGAAGAAGGACCAGCAGGGCAACGTGGTGAGCCAAGAGACACAAGAAGATAAACACCAACCCAAGGCCGACGACTCTGACGCGGTGGCCAGTTGGCGAGTGCGCATGGGCAGCGACCAGGCCAAGGAGTTGTACAAGCAGCGAGCGGCCACGGCCGAATGCGTCATCGCACTGAGTCGCAATCGCGGACTACTGCAGATGCCGCTACGCGGGTTGCCCAAGGTGCGCAGTGTGGTGGGTCTGTTTGTGCTGGCACACAACCTGATGCGAATGGCCAAACTGGCACCCCAGCTTATCGGTTGGGGGATGAGTCCGTCCAAAATGGCCGCGCAGGCCGCATGAGAGGCCAGGAGATGCGCAAAACAGCGAAAAGCAGCCCCACAGCAGGCGCATCAGCGCCAATCATGAAGATTCTCGACACGACAAATCCAAATGGCAATCAAATCGCGTTGGCCGTCAGATTGCATGACGCCCTCGTCGACTACCAAATAACTCTCGGCCTCTGAGCCCCCGGGGCTTTCAGTGTCACTACAACCCGGTGGCCAACTTCTCGCGCACCACCGAGGTAGTCATGGACACTCTGCGCGTGGTGCGGCGGTCAGCCTTGACCTTCGCCCAGTAGCACCGTCCCGGCACGGGCCTGTGAAGCTTTTTGTAGATCTTCAATAGCCCGACGTTCGACACGCCGTACCGTTGTGCGACGATAGTCGCCGGGGTCGCTTCAGACTTGCTCGTACAAAGCCTGGCGCCTGAACAGTTGGCAGTCGCGCCTCCCACTGGTTTTCGACCGCGCTCTGGCCTTTGCAGGCGTCGATGGTAACTTGATATTGCACGATAACATTTGTCGTGTTATGGTTCATTAGTCATGTTAGATAAAGCCACCCCCAACCCTGTCTTGGATGCCGCCGTTCACGCGTATCTGCAAGAGATCTTGGGAATCGACTCCAGGGTTCGGGCGTGGCCGGGTGCCGGCAAGCTGCCTTACTTTCTGCAGGACACCTTCGAGGTCCGGGAACTGAAGCTCCTTGATCGGCAGTTTCTCTTGGCGATCGACAAGCGGCCTGACAAGCCGGGCGTGGCCAAGCTCCGAGGCCAGTTGGACAAACTGCGCCAACTGGCCGGGATGCCCGCAGTTTACGTGACAGGCGCCTTGGCGTCTTACGAGCGCAAGCGCCTGATCGAGCAGAAGATGCCGTTCTTGGTGCCAGGCAACCAGCTTTATCTGCCGGACCTCGGGATCGACTTGCGCGAGTATTTTCGCAAGCCGCCCGCCGCTGCCGGCACCGCACTCAGTCCGGCGACGCAGGCGATGCTGATGACAGTCCTGCTGCGAAGCCCTTGGCGCTCCGAGTGGCAGCCCGCCGAGGTGGTCAGCGAGCTGGGATACACCGCGATGACCCTGTCGCGGGCTGTCAAGGAGATCTCAGCCGCCGGCATTGCGACATTGCGCACCGAGGGTAGGGCGCGATGGCTGCACACAGATCGCACCGCGGCCCAGACCTGGGAGCACGCCAAGCCGTTGTTGCGCAGCCCGATCAAGCGGCGCTTCTGGTCCCGTCCTGTTTCCGGGTGGGAGGCGCCCCAAGTGAGGTTGGCGGGCTTGAGCGCGTTGGCGCGGTTCTCGATGCTTTCCGAGCCGCAGTGGCAGAGTTATGCTGTCAGCCCGACCCAGTGGAAGATAGCAACGCAGGCAGGCATCGAGGTCTTGCCGGAGCCCGCGCCAGGGGCTTGCGAATGGGAGCTTTGGCACTACAACCCTGCGCTCGTCCCCAGTAGCGAGACCGTCGATCCGCTTTCATTGACTCTCAGCCTGCAGAGCAGCACCGACGAACGGGTTCAACTCGCACTCAATGAACTGAAGGAGCGCTTTCCGTGGTGAGGGGACTCGATGTCTTCAGGGAACACTTCGCCGGCCACGCCGATCAGTTCGTGCTGATCGGCGGCACGGCCGCGACGCTCGCGATGGAAGAGGCAGGTCTCGAGTTTCGTGCCACGAAGGACCTGGACATCGTCCTGCACATTGAAGCGCTCAGCCCCTCATTCGGCGATGTGTTCTGGAGCTTCGTCGAAGCGGGGCGCTACGAAATTCGGCAGGCCAGCGATACCGGCAAGCCCGTGTTCTATCGCTTCCAGAAGCCCGCCGACGAACGCTTCCCCGTCATGCTCGAGTTGTTCTGCCGGGCGCCCGACGGCATCAAGCTCGCTGAAGGCAGTCACCTCACCCCGATCCCAATCGAAGATGCCGCTGCGAGTCTGTCCGCCATCCTGCTCGATGACGAGTATTACGAGTTCATCCTTCAAGGACGCAAGGTAGTTGATGGATTGCCGTGGGTCGGTGAGGACAGGCTGATTCCGCTCAAGGCCAGCGCGTGGTTGGACCTCGGCGAACGCCAGGCGAAGGGTGCGCCGGTAGACAGCAAGAACGTCCGCAAGCACGCCAACGACGTGATGCGTCTGTCGCAGTTGCTGGCGCCTGAAGTTCGCATAGTCGTCGCCCTAAGGATCGCGCAGGATTTGAATCGCTTTCTCGATGGGGTCGAGGCGGACCGATCGATCGATCCGAACTCCATTGGAATCAACAGCAGCGTCTCCGAGATGGTCGAGCGCGTTGCTCGGGCCTACGGATTGAATCGACGTCGCGCGACTTGATCACGATGCGTTGACGTTGGCGTGCATCCTCCCAAGCTACAGCGCGCGACGAACTGCTACGACGACATTTGGGTTCGCTCGATAGGTGCGGGAGTCGCGCTGCCGGTCGCCTCTGCCTCGGCCGGTGGGATGTAGCCGATCGGTTCGAGCAGCCGGTAGTTGTTGAACTACGACACCTACTCCAGCGTGGCCAAGCTGCGTTCGCGCGATATGCGCAGATTGGCCAGGTTGAGGGTCTCGGATATTGATATCACCAGATTGAGTTCGTCCGCGCGGGACTCCAACGCACGTTCCGCGCCGCGCACATTCGGCACCAGCACCGTGTACTGGACGCCGGGGACCCGCCGGATGCGCCCCATCACCTCTTCGGCGTCGCGCAGCATCGGGATTGCCTAGGGCGAAGTAAACGAGGTGACTTCGATATTGGCGTAGCCGCATTCGTTCAGCGCATCGATGAGAGCGACCTTGGCACCGGTGGCAATGAACTGCGGCTCGATCTGGAAGCCGTCGCGGGTGGCGACTTCGTTGAAATG
This sequence comes from Burkholderiales bacterium, assembly GCA_038326025.1. GTDB lineage: Bacteria > Pseudomonadota > Gammaproteobacteria > Burkholderiales > Burkholderiaceae_C > CAISIP01. The sequence continues at coordinate 13,220 of JBBQJP010000088.1, read as the reverse complement.
TATTCGTTTCACGACCCGATGCTACCCCTTGTGCTTGCAGTTCGAGGAGCCTGGGAACTATGCCCGTGACCGGCCCTGGAGATGGGCCATGGACCCGTACTGGGACAACAGCAATTGGTACTCGCCCGCATCGTGGAAGTGGCATGTGCCTTGCGTAAATTCCTTGGCCACCTCCACCGTGAAACGCGCGGCGGACGCGATATCCACCTCGTGGCTGGCGCCGGTGCCGCAACCCGGTACCACGCTCATGGCCGTGATGGCAACGCCGACCACCGGTGCCGAAGTGGCGACCGATGGCTGAAGAATGCTGTTGAGATGGTGCACGCCGTTGCCATAGGGCGTGATGTCCTGAATGGTGATGGGGAAGGTTTCGGCCGGCAGGCCGGTCGTCATCTCCTGGATGCGCAGCAGGTCTTCGGAAACCCGCAGGATGTAACCCTCCTTGACGGTGGGCGAGATCGCGATGCCCTTGTGGTTGATCACGCGGTTGCCCTTGGTGGTATCGATGGACAGCACCGCGTCCATTTCGGGTGCGATCTCCTGCTCGTTCAGCGTCTCCATGTCCATGGGCGAATCCATGAAGTCCACCGGATGGTGCGGTCGCGTGGGTGCGTCCGGGCAGATGTGTGTGCCCAGGATTACATCTCCCGCCAGCACATCGCCTTCGGCATGCATGTGGGCGAGCTGCAACGCGGCAGCCAGCGCAGCAGTGGCGCCGTCGGCGTCGGACACCATGCCGATGCGGCTGGGCCGCGCGCCTATGCCGCCCAGCCGGCCCACCACGCCCAGGGTCGGTGCCGCGCCGCCGGCGCGTTTGCCGCGACTGCCAGCGACTGTCACGCGAACGAAGTCGGTCTTGCCCTTGGGCCCGGTGATGGTCGTGACCTTGATGTCGCAATGGTCGGCATACGGTGCAAACATCGCTGCGATACGTGCGCCGCTCGCGCGCGGGCTGTCGATCTGCTCGATCACGCGCAGGGTATGGCTGAGGCTACTCATGTACTTGTTCTCCGAAGGATGGGAAGAGAGGGGCTGCGACAATAAAGTGGTCCGCTGCGCATGCGGTGGCATCGTTTGTCGAAAAAGGGATTGCATTGAAAGTCTTCATCGCCGGTTTCCAGCACGAGACCAACACCTTCGCCCCGACCAAGGCTGACTGGGACGCATTCACCGCCGGTTCGGGCTGGCTGCCCTACATGCGCGGCGCCGAGGTGCTGCAACGCTACCGCGGGCGCGGTGTGCCGCTGAGCGGTTTTATCGACTTCGCCGAAGAACGTGGCTGGACCCTGCTGCCTTCCGTATGGGCGGGCGCCAACCCGAGCGCGCATGTCACGCGCGCGGCGTTCGAGCGCATCGCGGGCGAGATCTTGGAAGACCTGCGCGCAGCCATCCAGTTTGACGGCGTGGATGCGGCCTACCTCGACCTGCACGGCGCTGCCGTGACCGAACACCTCGTTGACCCGGAAGGCGAATTGCTGGTGCGCGTGCGTGCCGTGGTCGGACAAGACATTCCGATCGTCGCGAGCCTGGACCTGCATGCCAATGTCTCTGAGGCCATGCTGTCCACGGCCGACGCCATGGCCTGTTACCGCACCTATCCCCATATCGACCATGCGGCGACCGGCACCCTGGCCGGCGAGTTGCTGCAGCGCCGCCTTGCGCACGGGAGTCGCGAAACCCTGCATGCGCGGCGGCGACGATTTGGGGCGTATTGCGGTTGGAGCCAAGGCTGACCTGATCACCGTGGATGTGACCAAACCACTAGTGGGGACAGGTTCGATGTCACCTCGGCCGCTATGGAATCTCCTGTACGCATCGGGATCTGATGTTCGCAACGTGATGACCGACGGGTATTTCCAGGTCTATGGAAACCGATTCGTCGTCGACGACGAAGAACGCATCGTGCGCCGTGGCGGAGCAGCCGTCCAACGCATGTACACCGAATTGCTGGCCAAGGGCTATTTCAAATAGCGGTAGTGCACGGTTCGACACGTGCCGGCGCACTGCCGATGCGTGCCGGCGCTGCAGCTGCAAAGTCGCGCAGCCGCTCACACGAGCGACACACTCGCGCAGCAGGGAATTGTCTCCGCTGCGCTTAAGATGCTCTTGGTCGACGCGCCGGAGTTTTGGAACCTCGAACAGCCGCCTTAGATCGCCGACAACAAGCACATGTTGTCCCTGGCGAGCTGCCACTCTGTCGGACACGGCGATAACGTGATCGTGCTGGAGCTGCTTGGCGTTGGCAAGACGCTATTGGCGGTGTCACTGGGCCTGACGGCGACTAAGGCCGGTTACCGGGTGTTGTTCACCACCGCTGCGCTTTTGATCGCCACGCTGACCAAGGCGGATGCCGAGGGAAAGCTGGACGACAGGCCCAAGCTGTACACGGCCTCACGGCTGCTGATCAGCGACGAGAACGGCTAACGGCCGCTTGACCGCATTGGCACTAACCTTTTCTTCCACGTGATCCGCCGTCCTTACAAGCGCTGGCCGATGTCCCTGACCCGCAACCAGGTCTTCGGCGACCAGACGGTAAATCGTCGAGCGGCCCAAGCCGGTCAATCGTGTGACCGCTGATCGCCGCAGGAAAGTCAAAGCATCTGAATGGTTCGATTCCGCGTGAGGAGTCAAGTTGGTGCGCATGGGTGTGCTCCAAATATTGGATGCTTTTCACTGTAGACATGCGCCACCGGTGCGAGCCCATGTCCACCGATTCCGATATGTCAAACCGACTCGAGAGTCTGCGTGGTCTGCTGCCGCTGGCGCAACGCCTGTGGGAGATCGCCCTGTAGTAGTTCAGTGCAACCAGCTGCACTGACCCGGCCATGATGGAGGGTGCTGGCGGCCTTGCCATCGACGACTGGCACAGTGTTGCTGCGCCAGAGCCGTAGCCGGCCGCACCGCATCAATCGTCGTGCTCGTGTTTGCGATGACCGCGTCCTTTTTTCTCCTGTGCTGGCATGACGCACGTGAAGTTCGCCGCGTTGTCGCTCGAACCGGCACCGCTCCATTGCGCCTGGGCCGGATAGGGGCACAGGGGACGGGTGCGCGTCAAGCCGCCGGGCAAGGCTTGCGATGCAATGATGCTATCCGGTGCGATGCCGTTCTCGACCCAGTCGACCAGCGGTGCGAGCCGGTCCCAATCCTTCAAACCCCCACCAACGGCACCACAATGGTCCATGCCGGGCACCATGAAGAAGCGGGCGAACGACTGGGCGCCGCCGTCCTGGCCATGCCGGCCGTGCGCGCGACGTGCGGGGTTCTTGTCCATCACCTCCTCGTAATACTCGATCGTGCGCAGTGGCGTGATGAGTCCGTCGGCCCCTCCGTGGTACAGGATGAGCTTGCCGCCGCTGCTCTGCAAATCCTTCAACTTGGGATCCACTGCGTCGACGATCCTGGACATCGTGCCGGCCTTCTGCGGATCCTTGTCGAAGTCGAAGTCGAACCAGTTATAGCTAGGCCCCGGGTCGTTCTTGAAGAACAGGTAGTTCATGAAGCTGAACGTGAAGCCACCCTGGCCGGGTACGCCCGTCAGGTCCGGCAGCAGCCACAGGTTCCACCAGGCTTCGGAACCCAGCGGTTTGCCGGGGTACAGGGATTTCCCCTTGCCCCTGGACGTGCGTGGCCCGTTGTATACGTCGGCCAGCGCGCTGGCCTGTGCCGGAGTCAGGCAGGTGGCAGCATCCGTTCCAGGCGCGCAGGCGGGGAAGTCCACCGCAGGATCGAACTGGCAGGCCTGGGGATCGGCGATCAGGCCGTCGCTAACGCCGTCGATGGCGTCACACTTGGCCATGACGGCATTGAACAGGTTGCCGGACTTTCCCGAGATGCTGCCGGCGCCGCGGAACCTCTGCAGACTCCAGTTCTGCTCGACCGCCAGTCCGGTCAGGTCGAAGGCGGGCGCGCCTCCAATGATGCCGTTGAATTCCCCGGGGTAACGTTGTGCGGCAATCAAGGCCTGGCGGCCACCGGTCGAGCAGCCTTCGAAATACGCATATTCGATCGCTTGCCCTTTGAAAAACCCGTGCGCAATCTGTTTGGCTACCTGCGTCGTCACCTGAACCGCACGATAGCCATAGTCGATCTCGGTGGTCCGGTTGTTGTATGCGCAACTCGCGTCGTTGGTGGGTGGCGTCATATGGCCGGAGTCGCTGTTGGCGACGACATACCCCTGTGCGAGGCGATTCAGCGGCAGAATCACCGATCCGTCAAAGCCGCCATCGCCGCTCATCAGGAAGCGGCCGTTCCAGTTGTTCACCGGAAGGCCGACCGCAAAACCGATCGCGCTCGGTGATGGGCCGATGACGCCCTCCACTTTGCAGTAGTCGCCTGCTGCGGTGGCGCCGGGTGTGGCGCTATTGAGCGCGACGCCCAGCGCCGGGTCGATCATGGCCGTCAACGTGGGCAGCACCGTGTTATCGCAGGCCAAAGTGGCGGCCTGCGCGGGCAGCGCAGTGATCGCACAGGCTGCCAGGACGGCGGCGGCTCCAAAGTGGAGGCGCATATTTCTTGGTGTTGTACGAGTGGTCATCGTTTTTGTCTCCTTCCAGGGTGGGGCCACTCAACGATGGTGTTTGAACGGTAGCGAACAGTCAGGTTAGGCCTTTATCCGGAAGTACGCAATGGAACAAACTTCTCTTGGGAGCCGCGTGTCAGTTCGTGCACCTGCAGCGGGTATCGAGCAGGCGGTGCGCATGCCATTCGGATAGGACAACATGGATCGAGCGAAAATCGACCGATAACCGAAGCAGGCCAACCTACCCACCCGGACCTGCCCGATCAACTGTCGATCGACCCCCGCAGCCCGCACCATGTGGCCGCCGTGTTCGAACACGGTATCCGGCTCAACGGCGCGGAACGTTTCGATGTCAGCGAATACTGCGTCAGCGAAGGCTGGGTCAAGGTGCCGGCCGGCAAGACTCTGGAGCGCAAGGGCCAGCCCAAGATCAAGGGGCGGTTGACGCGATTTACAGGTAGGCGTTATCCGCGCCGGCGCCGTCCGACGAAGGCCAATGTCTCCCGCGCGCCGGCAGCGCGCTGGATCGATGCGAACTGCGACGCAAACATCTCCGTGCCGGAGTCGCCCACGGAGGGCTGCTCCTTGCGCAGCTCGGGCGCTAACCGTCGCGACGGTTGCGCTGACCTCGCGATGGCGACATTTAGCCCCGGCACGGCGACCGGGCGCGCCCGGCAGGCGTCCAGTTCGGTCGTGGCCAGCGCACAGGTGATCATGGTGTTGATGTCGCGCGGAAACAGGGGCGCAATGCCCCGTGGCGGGCCATCGTAAAAAACAGTTTCCGCCTGCATGCCAGCCGGGTCGATGAGCAGAACGTCCTTGATCTTGCGCATAGTGATCCTTCGAGTTTCGGGCATGCCGGCTCCAGCAAAGGCCGGGAGGCTACCCGCATAGGGGGAACAAATATGCGCAACACATCACCCTGCAGATACATGCCGTTCTGGCATCGTGACCGCGATTCCGGCGTCGTGACCGACAATCCTGTCAAGGTCAGAAATCGGTCACGACAATCCAGAATCATCGGTCACGATCGACCCGAATACCCAGGTATTCGCGTCCCGGCGTACCGCCGTCGGGCTCTTCGGGCTTCGCCCCGCGCCTCGTGCCGAGTCGCGGCCATTCGGCTTTGATCCCTGACGCCTCCGGCCGTCCTTTGGCCCCCGGCCTGCGCGCTGCGCTTGCCAAACCCGCTGAAGTGGCGTGGTGGGGCTGGCTTGCTGTTCCCTTCATCCTTGCACACCGTTCTCGCCGTCAAGGTCTGCGCGCACCTTGTGCGCTTGCGGCCATTCGGCCGTCTACGAACCTGTGACTGCTGCGCTGCGGCGTGCCGGTTTCGGTCTCGGGCAATCCCGCCCGATCACCGGAGTTCGTCATGCAACACGATCTGTTCTCTTCGCTCGATTCCTTCTTGGCGGTGTCCGTTGCCGCATCTGCTTTGCTGGTGCGCGATGTCGCGGGCGAGTATCGTCCGGCCGATGCCGACGAGGTTCTGATGGCCGCACAGCGCTTGCTGGCCGCGCAGGTGCGGGGCAGCGACGCGATGTCATCGCCTGCCGTGGTCAAGGACTTCCTGCGTGCCCGGCTGGGGCGTCTGCCGCACGAGGTGTTTGCGGTGGTGCATCTGGACGCGCAAAACCGCGTGCTCGATTACGTAGAAATGTTTCGCGGCACTGTCACTCAGACGTCGGTCTATCCGCGCGAAGTGGTCCGCGATGCTCTGCTGCGCAACAGTTCGGCGCTGCTGCTGGTGCACAACCACCCCTCAGGAACATGCAACCCGTCGCGGGCGGACGAGTGCCTGACGCAGACGCTCAAACAGGCCTTGGCCCTGATCGATGTACGGGTGCTTGACCACTTGATCGTGGCTGGCGATTCAGTTTTGTCCATGGCCGAGCGGGGTCTTGTCTGATTTACGGGCCTTCGGGCCCTTTTTGCTTTTTTTGATCAACAGCGCGCTACGCGCGGGCATCGGATGAGCGGGTCAGCGGGTCATCGGATCGGACATGCCGGCTTTGCCGGCAGGTTCTTTGATGCGGCCCTTTCCCGTGTCCGGAGATCGCGGTCTTGGTTTCCTTGCCGCTGCGCGGCAACGAAGACCGCTGGACGAACTGACGTGCGTGCCGCTCCCGTCGCTGCGCTGTGGCCACGTCCCACCCGTCAGATCGCCCTCCTGGTCACCTGCCAAACCCGATGCCGGGCCGAAGGAAGATCAGACATCATTGAAGTGATCGCAGCGGCTCGAGTGTCGCGCCAGTCGCCGCCCTTTGGGCAGCTTGGTGTCACGCCGCTCGCAGAGTCGCCGCTGCTCATGTCATTCGGTCGCCTGCGCTTTGCTGCGGCGGCCGAAGAGGTGAGGGCAGCGCGTGCGCCCTGCGGCCCACCGTCATCCCCCCACGGCGCCCCCATCCATAGGTGAGGGGGACTTGTGGGGGGATCTTCAAGCGGTGGGCCAGGTGACGGGCTCACTGCTTCGTCTGCCATTTTTTCCCCATCCCCCACCCCTTCCCGAGGGAAGGGGCCGTGCCCACCCCCCGCCCGCCCGTGGGCGGGAGCGAGGAGGTCCGAGCAAGAGGATCAGTTTTAAGGGAACCTGGATCGGGGCCCGGCTGGTCGCTCTTGCAAGGAGTCAATCATGGCCAACGTTTCAGTTATCCAGCGCCACGCGCACCTGGCCGGTGCGGTCAAGCTGGAGTTCGTCAACGGGCGCGACGGTAGGGTCGCCAAGGCGGTACTGACCGCCATCAGCAACAGCCACCGCGGCAGTGGCGAGGACCGCGAGGAGATGGCCACCGCCATCCAGTGGACGGTGTGGGGCAAGCAGGCCGAGAACGCGGCCGCGTATCTGGGCAAAGGCTCGCACGTGAACATCGTCGGGCACCTGCGCAACAACAACTACCAGGACAACGAGGGCGGTGACGTGTACGCGTTGGTGTTCACAGCCGAAGACCTGGACTACCTCGACAACCGCGCCGAGGCTGAGGCACGCCGTGCACGCGATGCTGGCACCAAGGTGCCAACAGCCACCAGAGCTGAACCGCTTAGCCGCAAGCCGCGCAGCGATCGGCAACTCGCTCACGCCTGAGCATCCCGCCGGGCAGGGTCATCCCGCCCGGTGTGGCGTGCACAAGCATCCCGTCCATTTCATTCATTCTCTTGGAGCATTCATCATGACCACCTTCCAGACTTCTTCCGCGCCGCAACTGGCCGCCCGTTTCAGCCGCAATACTTTTGTGGTGCGCAGTGACAGTCCGCTTGCCGATGAGCAGATGCGCCGGGCAGCGCCGTCCATCTTTGCCGAGGGCAAACACGGCAGCCGCTCCGAGCGCTACACCTATATCCCGACCATCGAAGTGCTGCGCGGTTTGCGCCGTGAGGGTTTCGAGCCTTTCATGGTCGCGCAAAGCAAGAGCCGCATCGAAGGCAAGACCGAGTTCACCAAACACATGATTCGCATGCGCCATGCGGGTCAGGTGAACACACGGCCCGAGGCCAACGAAATCATCCTGATCAACAGCCACGACGGCGCCAGTTCCTACCAGATGCTGGCTGGCGTGTTCCGCTTTGTCTGCTGCAACGGCCTGGTGGTGGGTACGGTGTCCAACGACATCCGCATCCCGCACAAGGGCAATATCCAGGACGATGTGATCGAAGGCGCATTCCGGGTGCTGGAGGACTTTGATGCGGTGGACGCCTCGACCGATGCCATGAAAGCACTGGCGTTGCAGCCCGATGAAGAACGGGCGTTTGCAACCGCGGCGTTGGCGCTGCGCTTCGGCGAGCGCACCGAAGGTCAGCCCCCGGCTCCGGTGCGCGCCGAACAACTGATCGAGGCGCGCCGGGCTGAAGACCTGGGCCACGACCTGTGGACTACTTTCCAGCGCGTGCAAGAAAACGCCCTTCGTGGTGGCCAAACCGGACGCACGGCGCAGGGCCGTCGCCTGCGTACCCGGCCGGTGGCGAGCATCGATCGCAGCGTGAGCCTGAACCGGGCGCTGTGGGTGTTGGCCGAGGAGATGCGCAAGCTCAAAGCTTGAGCGGCAGGCGATGAGTTCCCGGTGGAATTCATCGCCTGCGGTGCTATCAGCCGGCCCGATCATCGGGCTGGTTGTTCTATTCCCCAAAACCAGGAGTCGCGCCCGTGGCCCGACTGCTGGTTTTGGGGAATTCACCTTGCGCGGCGCTCGCGCGCGCCAGGCGACGCAGGCCCCAGGATCGCGGTGCGCGTCAGTCGTCCCAACCCGCAGAAAGTGCCCCTTCATGGTCCTGTCCGCCGTAGAACACGCCAATGACGGAAACCGTCTGAGTTTCATCGTCCACGGCATACGCGATCGCGCAGCGCCCCTTGTGTTGGGTGAGCCGTAGGCCAGGGCGGATGTCTTCGCGTGCCACACCACGCCGGGGGAACAGCGCCAGGCCCTCGCAGGTTGCGACGACGGCGTCTGTGTAGCGTTTCGCAATCATCAAAGACGCGTGCTCGGCGATGTAGAGGAACAGCGCCTCTAGTTGGTCGCTCGCCTCAGGTGCGAAGACGACGCGGTACGGCATCAGACCTTGGCCGCAGCCCTCTTGTGCGCGCCGGCCAGCCGCGCCTTGACGGATTCGGGCCCCACCGCGCGCGACGGGTTGGCCTTGAGCGCGTCGTAGGCTGCTGCGACGTCTTTGCGCAGCCAGTCCTCGACCGCCCGGTCGCGCGCCAGCAAGACGCGCAAGCCGTCGCGGATCACTTCACTTTCCGTGGCGTACTCGCCGGTCGCGACCTTGGCCCGCACGGCCTCGGCCATTTCGTTGGGCAGTGTTATGCTGAACTGTTGTGTCGTGCGCATGTTGACTCTGATGGATGCAGTAGGATTTAATCCTACCGCAATCTGGTCTGAATGGCTTCTTTGACTTTCCCCCGGCAACTTGATGGGCATGCTCACCGCGCCCACAGGTAGGCGGCCAGCGCCCAGCTGACACTAGAGGCCACTGCCGCGGTCGTCGCGTGCCCGAGGCAGAATTGCCAGCGCCTGCAGGGGCGGTCGACACGATGCACCAACTGCCGCAACGGCCCGGCAATACGCTGCAGGGCGGGGTTGATCTCCGCCTTGAAGAGCTCCTTCGCTGCGTCGCTCATCGCTATAGTCTGCACCCGCACCGACTGCCGGGCCGCCTCGTCGGTGCGGGCCAGGATGTGCTTTACCGCCTGTACCTTGGCTTTCTCCATGAGGGCGGCGACACGAATTTCGAAGGTGGCCAACTGGTCAGCGAGCTGCGCATGCGCGTCGAGAAGTGCCTGGCGAGATTCGAGCATGGCACTCTGCAGTGCCTCGGCCCGCTCGAGCAGACGCGCCAGGTCGCCCAGGGCCTCGGCGATCAGCACTTCGCGGGCCGAGCCAGGATGGTTCACGAGAGCACCTTCGCGCGTGGCTGCTTCGCCGTGGGCGGAGCAGCATTCGCATTGAGGCGCAGCGCTTTGAAGCATGCGTCGAGCTCGGGCACGACGCCGCTGGCCAGCCGACGCGTGGCCAAGCGCTGGGCCAGGGCCAGCCGCTCAGTGCTGTCGGTGGCGTCTGCGATGAGCGACTTGTAGTCGGACGGGTCTGCGGCCAGAGCTGACAGGTCAGCACCGGAGCCGGAACCCGAACCGTTTATCCGGCCATAGATTTCGTTGGTCCCCAGTCGGCAGTCCAGCGACACCCGTGCCACGGGCGACGAGGCCGCGAAGGCGAGCACAGGGTCAAACACACGCTCGATGGCAGTGCCATCCTCAACCATGTTGAATAAGAGCCGCACCTTGTCGGCGGGAATCCCGATGCGCGACAGCTCCGCCAGGGTCGCGATGGTGTCTTGCTGCTGTTTGCCCGCCGGGACCGTCGGCACAATGAAATAGTCGAAGTCTTCGTGGCTGCCGCGGTAACGGCGCATCAGGGCCAGCAGCTCTTCGACATTGCTCGCGCCGATGTCAACAACCACATGCTCGACCACCTGCAGGAATTCCTGCAGTTCGGCGAACTGGCGGCCCCGGATGACATGATCCTGCCGATCCCGGTCTTGTCCCGCATTGATGCTCTCAATCGAGACTACACGGGCATTGGGCATGCGTGGGAGCAGTAAGTGGCGTGCGATCGTGGTCTTGCCGACATTGCCTGAGAAGCTAATCACTGCGACTTTCATTTTTGATCCTCTCTTGTATTAATGGATTGCTCACACGACGCTTCATGAACGCCTCGGCGATTTCTTTTCCGCTGCGCGCGTCGGCGGCGAAGGACGGGGGCGCAATGACGGCGTCACCGGCCACAGAAGGGGCCGAGGGCAAAGGGCGCTGCACCAGGTGATCTTTTGGCGCAGCCCAAGCGGCAACAAGCCTTCTGGCTGCCTCGCGCTTGATGGTGGTCCGGCTCACACGCAATCCCGCCTCCAGTAGTACGACGCGGATCGCCTCGAAGCTGTAGCCAGCAGTTCTCAGACGGTTGATCTCAACTGCAAATGCCAGTGCCTTTCGATTGGCCCGACCTGGCGGAAGATTGGGAGTGAGGTTCATGCGATGACAGAGCGACGGCGACGAACTAATTCTGGGTTCGGGCGGCGCATGGCATCGCGATGACTTGCAGTCCAATGTCATCGCTGGGACGACTTGGGACGCGTGCAGTTCGACCCTGGGTCGGATGCGGTCCGCATGCGGGCCGGTTGTAGTCCGCATTCAGTCCGGTCACGGTACGGTTGCGGTCCAGGGGGTCCGCATACGGTCCGCTTGTGGTTCGCTTTCAGTCCGGTTGTAGTCCAGTTGGTCCGCTTTCGGTCCGGTCTCAGTACGGTTGCGGTCCGGTTGTGGGCCACATCTGGACCATTGACCAGCGAGCTACGGGTGCCGGTCGATGATTTTTCGGGCTGAATCATCGGTCGTGGGACCTCGATCAGAACCAATACTGAATTCAGTGGTGAGTGCAGGATAGGCGCGGTGGCGACGGTTGTCTGACACGCTCACCCATTGGGTGATCAGTTGTCAGGAGGCTCGGGATGGAACCCTCGTCACGGAACCGCGTAAGCGTCGATTTGCATGGCTTGAAGGCTGCGCTCATGGAGCGTGCGCAGGCCCTTGGCGTTTCGCCTTCCGAGCTGGTGCGCAAGGCGCTGGCGGATGAACTCGGTCGGTCAGTAGGGGCCGTGAACGACCCATCCGAGAAGCTCAGCGCGAGGCGCACAGGCGACCGTGCGCGTCTTTGCCTGCGCATGGGGCGCGAGGAGGCAGCGGCAACGCTGACTGCGGCACACCGGGCCGGCATGACCCCGGGGGATTACGTGGCTGGCCTGGTTGCGAGCGTGCCAGTCATCCTGACGGGAGGAGGGCGCGCTGACCATGTTGCTGCGCTCATTGCTTCCAACGCCGAACTGTCCACCCTCAGCCGCAACATCCACCGCTTGACGAATTTGCTGCGGCAGGGCGATGTGGTGCCAGCGCTGGCCTATCGCGACATGCTCAACATGCTGGACGGGGACATCCGGCGCCACCTCGTCCTTGCCGCTGGCGTTCTGGCCGACCTGCACCCGCGCAGCGTCCGACCCGCGCGACGCCTCGGCCCAGCAAGTGAAACCGGAGGAGATGCCCATGGCCCAAGCACCGAACATTGATGGCGTCCTGATCCAATGGGGCGACCGACTGTTCTATCCGGGCAACCGGGTGATGAAGGTCAAACCCCAACCCAGGCTGGATGCAGGCTCGAAGCGTCAACGGGCGGCCGCCATCCGCCAGCGAATAGAAGCCACGGTGGTGCGCAGGGCGCCGCAGGTGATGGTGAAGGTCACCGGGGGAGGGCGGGGCATGCGGGCCATTGCCGCGCACTTTCGATACATCAGCAAGAACGGTCGGCTCGACATCGAAGACGAGCGGGGCGAGACCATCCGCGGCAGAGACGCGGTGCACGAACTCTCCGAGGACTGGCGTCTCGGCGGCAGCCTGATCGACGACGTTGCCGAACCCGGTCAGCGCCGCGAAGCATTCAACATCATGCTGTCCATGCCGCGCGGCACCGACCCGCTGATCGTGCAACGCGCGGCGCGCGAATTCGCGCAGACCGAGCTGGCCGATCACAAGTACGTGATGGTGCTGCACGACCACCAGGCAAACCCGCATGTGCACATCAGTGTTCGGGCCGAGTCCAAGCAAGGCCGGCGCCTCAATCCCCGAAAGCCCGACCTGCACCGCTGGCGCGAGACCTTTGCCGAGAAGCTGCGAGGCTATGGCATCGAAGCGGAAGCCACCCGGCAGGCAACACGTGGGCGCAGCCGCAATCCTGATGATCTCTGGCGTCTAAAGGCTCAAGCGGATGGACGGTTGCAATCCAGGCGACCCAGCCGAAAAGGTGGCGCCAACGCGAGTGCCACGAGAAGGCAAGCGAACGAGGCTTGGATGCACATCGGTTACGCCTTGGCTGCTTCAGACAATCCGGCGGACCTCAATCTGGCCGGTTTGATCGCCAGCTTTGTCGATGAGATGCACTTCAGGACGTTACTTTCCCGCACTGAACGGTCGCCTGAGAAGACCATGAACGCAAAGTCAATTGACATCGATTTGCCTCGCTAAGGCTACGCTGATTAAGGTCAACGCACTCCGAACTTGACGCGTTATCTGATGATGAAGCAACAAACCCTTGCAATGGCGGCCGATCAAGAAGCGGCTTTCGCGAACTTTCGCAAGCCCACGCGGCGCGACGAGTTCTTGAAG
>JBBQJP010000087.1:0-17575 GCA_038326025.1 Burkholderiales bacterium | reverse complement strand
AGAACGGCGCACTGTCACCCGTGCCATGTTCGACCAGGCCGCCGCCGGCTACGACAGCGCCGAAAGCCTGACCGCGCTGGGAAGTGGCGCGAGGTACCGGCGCGAGGTGCTGCGCCGCATCGGGCTGGCGCCTGGTATGGCCGTGCTGGACGTCGCCGCCGGTACGGGTCTGGTGACGGCTGCCGCGCTGGAACTGGTCGGCCCGAAGGGCAAGGTCTGGGCACTCGACCCCTCCCCCGGCATGCTCGCGGAACTGCGCAAAAAAATGGATGTGCGGACGATTGAAGCCTACGCCGAGGCGATTCCGTTACCCGATCAAATGGTTGACGTCGTCTCCATGGGCTACGCGCTGCGCCACGTGGGTGATCTGGACCAGGCTTTTGCCGAATACCACCGCGTACTCAAGCCGAACGGGCGGGTCTGCCTGATGGAAATCAGCCGCCCGCGAAATCCGGTGTTGCGCGGCCTGCTGCGATTTCATATTGCCGTGGTGGTGCCGTTGCTGGCCAGGCTGACCCGTCGCCACGACGACGTGCAGCGGCTGTGGGAATACTACGGCGACACCATCGAAGCCGCGCTGGAACCCGAACCGATCCTGGATGCACTGCGTCGCGCCGGATTTGCCGAGGTGCGCTGCGACCTCAGCCTGGGCGTGTTTCGCGAGTACGTCGGGCGAAAGATCTGAGCGGGCCCTAGATCATTGCGCCGTTGATCGATATCACCTGCCCCGAGATGTAAGCCGCCTGATCCGAGGCCAGAAAGCCCACCAGATCGGCCACCTCCTGCGGCTGTCCGACACGCAGCATCGGCACCAGGCGCTTTACCGCCTCGGCGTCAAATTTGCCATCGAGCATGCCGGTATCGATCAGGCCCGGGGCGACGGCGTTTACCGTCACACCGCGGCTGGCCAACTCCAGTGCCAGTGACTTGCTGGCCGCGTGAAGTGCGCCTTTTGCGGCCGAATAATTGACCTGGCCCCGATTGCCAGCGACTGCTGCCACCGACGAGATGCTGATGATGCGGCCCCAACGGGTGCGAATCATCGGCAGGGTCAGCGGTTGCGTCACGTTGAAGAATCCATTGAGCGACACGTCAATCACACGGTCCCACTGCTCGCCCCGCATGCCGGGAAACACGGCATCGTCGTGGATACCCGCGTTGTTCACCAGCACCTGGATCGGACCTGCCTGCAGCAACAATTCGATGGCAGTGTTGGCCGCCACGCGATCGGTCACGTCGAACGCCACCGCCTGTGCGTTCCCGCCCACCGCCCGGATTTCGTCGACCAGCCTCTCGGCCCGGTCCAGCCCCTTGTTCGCATGCACGATCACGTGCAGTCCATCGGCTGCCAGGCGCCGGCAGATCGCCGCCCCTATGCCGCCACTACCGCCCGTGACCAGCGCGCGCCGGGCTGCCTTTTGTGCAGGTGTTTTCATAACGCTTGTGCGTCCAGTACAACCGACGCGCGCCCGGCCAGCAGGCGTACACCGTCATGTTCAAGTTCAAACTGGTAAAGCACCAGGCGGGCATCGCCCGACAGCCACTCGGCGCTCACCCGTATCGGCCCGCTCAGGTCGTCGAGGCGATCGACAAACAGCGTCAAACCACGCACGCTGGTCAGGTAGCCCTGCTTGACCGGCATCGAATCGGACGCAAACAAGGCGCCGTGCACGGCCATGGCCTGCGCGGCGTACTCCACGCCCACCGCAGCACCCAGTCGCCCCTGGGCGCGCAAGGGATGATCAGGCGCGCCGTGACTGGTGGCTTCACAGACGATGCGTTGCTCGTCCCACTCGAGCACCGCGTGCAACAGGCACATATTGCCCTGGTGCGGAATATGCGATGCGATCCAGTCGTGGTTCAGCACGGCAACACATCCAGTGCCAGTTGCAGATCGGGCAGGTAGTCCAGCACCACGGTGCCGCCCTGCCCCAGGGCCAGGCGCTCCAGCAGCGGCAAGGCGCGCAGCGCCGGAACGCGCGTACGCAAAGCCTCCAATCCGGGCTCGACCAGCACATCGGCGGCGAGCGCGGCCAGGGTCAATTCGACACGCGCCAGCGATGTGGCACCACGCGTCGGGCTGAGCAACAGCGCCACACCTGCGCAATCGGGCGTGTCGCGCTTGCCGTACAAGGGTTGCGGATACTCGCTGTCGTAGGCGACCAGCAGGACCGGTTGACCGTCCAACGCCACCTGGGCCAGCGCGTCCAGCAGGCCCGCACCAAAACTGGCATCGAATGCGCCGATCACCTGGCATGGTGCCATGCTGTGCGTGGCAATGCCCCAGTAGCCTGCGGCGGCGTTGTGCACCGAGTTGTGGAATCGGGTGGGTGAAATCTGTCGGTCGTCGCCCGCCAGTTGCTCGCACAGCGCATGGCAGTTGTGGCCATCCGCGCCCGAGGCTGTGAACACGGTCGCCAGGGTGGCCGCATCCGCGCCGGCGTGGGCCACCGCCTGCAAACCCAACCCCAGGCTCAGCTTGACCACGCGGCTTGCGCGTCTGCGCTCCGCAGGCGGCAACAAGGCGGGAGGCGGCAACAACGAGGGTGCCGAAACGAAACCCTGTTCGCCGCGCAATACCGCTTTTGCCGCAGGCCAGTCGGGCAGCCCGGGAGCGATGCAACCAATGCCGTTGATCCAGGCCTGCAAGGGTTTGCACGGCGCGGTCCCCGCAACAACTTCGCCTTGCTCTGCGCTCATTTATTTGTTCCCAGGATCAAGCTGCAATTGGTGCCGCCAAATCCAAACGAGTTGCTCAGGGCGTGGCGCATCCGGTGGTCGCAACCATGCAGCCGGTAGTCGATGACAATCGCGGGGTCCAACGACTGTGTCCCCGGGCTGCCAGGCAATCGGTCGTCTGACAGTGCCATCGCACACAGGACCGCTTCGATGGCGCCCGCCGCGCCCAGCGTGTGGCCGGTAGCGCCTTTGGTGGAATTGCAGGGTACGCCCGAACCAAACAGGTCGGCGACTGCCCGCCCTTCTGCGGCATCGTTGGCCGGCGTGGCCGTGCCGTGCAGGTTGATGTAATCGATGTCCCCGATCGCCAGGTTGGCGGAGCGCAGTGCCGCCTCCATGGCCAACCGCGCACCCAGCCCTTGCGGGTGCGGCGCCGACATGTGATACGCGTCGCTCGACTCTCCCACGCCCAGCAGCAATACGCTTCCAGGAGCCGGCGTGCCTGCGCGCTCAAGCAAGGCGAAAGCCGCTCCCTCGCCGATCGACAGCCCGTTGCGCTTGGCGTCGTATGGGCGGCAAGGTTCCGACGAGGTCAGCTGCAACGACGAAAAACCGTAAAGCGTCGTCAGGCACAGGGAATCGGTTCCCCCCACGATCGCCGCGTCGATGGAGCCCAGCGCGAGTTGGCGCGCGGCAGCGGCGAACACTTTGGCGCTGGACGAGCAAGCAGTGGATATGGCCATGGCCATGCCTTGCAAGCCAAAGTACGCGCGCGTGAACTCGGCGAGCGAAAAGGCATTGTGCGTGCCACGGTAATGGAAATCCTCGGGCAATGCGCCTGTGTCGGGATCGCGCCGACGGTAGGCGAGCTCGGTCTGCAAAATGCCGGCCGTGCTGGTGCCCAGAAACACGCCCACACGACCGGCGCCATAACGCGTCACGGCGGCGCGCACGGCGTCCGCAAACCCGTCGGTTTCCAAGCCCATTTGTACCAGACGGTTGTTGCGGCAGTCGTAACGGGCCAGTGCGGCTGGCAACACCTGCGCGTCGACGCCGGGCACTTCACCGATCCAGGTGTCGAGCGCCACGGTTTCGAACCGGCACGGAACCAGTCCGCTGCGCTCTTGTGCCAGCGCGTCCCGCGTGGCGTCCAGGCCCCTGCCCAGGCAGGTGGTCAAGGTGAAAGCGGTGAGTTCAATGGGAGACAAATTGGAACAAGGCCTGGTCAAAGAGACGATCTTAGAGCATGGGTCGCCATCGCAAGCCCAGCAGTACACACTACACGCGGGTAACAGTTGGTGCCCGGCCGTTTCATAACAGCGCATCCTTCAACGTCACCGGTTGCAACCTGGAAGATTCCAGACGCAGCAGCAGCGCGGGCAAGGCCGCAAGAATCACCGCCTGACCATTGGCGCCGCGAGCAGCATGACCGTCGTGCAAGAGCAGGATGTCGCCCGGCCCCAGTCCACGCGTGAGCCGCTGCACCACACGAGCTGCATCGCCACGCACCGTGTCAAATGCGCGCCGCGTCCAGGAGGCCAGTTGCAGTTCCAGTTCACGCAGCACCGGATCCAGGAAAGGGTTGCGCAGGCCTGCCGTGGCCCGGAAGAATTCTGGCGCTTGTCCGGTGATGTCGGCGAGCGTGGCCTGGGCGGCCATGATGTCGGCGCGCATGCGCGATGGCCCCCACAGCGAAAACGCGTTCGAATGCGCATCGCCGTGGTTCTCCACACTATGCCCTCTGCGCACGATCTCGCGGCACAAGGCAGGCGACTGACGGGCCCGGCGGCCGATGCAAAAAAAACTCGCCTTGACGCCGGCGGCGTCCAGCAAGTCGAGCACGCGTGGCGTCACAGTCGGGTCAGGGCCGTCATCGATGGTCAGGGCCACTTCGCGCCGGGCAACGGATGGTTCAGGCAACCGGGTGAGATTGGGGCCCAGTAAATGTGAACGTGGCAGCAGGCCTGCCACCGTGAGCACGGCATGGTTGGCCGCCACCGCACTTAGCGCCCAAGGCCAACTATCGGCCACCGCCACGGCGCCGACGGCTGCCGCAAAATGTATTGCGGCCGACGCTTTGAGCGCTGGGGTGTCCATACAGGCCCGCTTCATGCCGCCTCGCCAAATTGCAGGTCCAGAAACCGTTCCCACAAAGGCAACCAGGCAGCCCAATCGTGCGCGCCCGGCACCGTAAGCACCTCGGTTCCCGCCATGCTCGACGCAAGACGCTTCATGCCGTCGGCGAACCGGTCGTTTATTCCATACCCCATGAACACGTGCTTCGGCCAAACGGGGGTTTTCAACCAGTTCCAGAGCCTGAACTCCGGGTCCTGCAGTTGCTCCGATGTCGGTTGCCAGCTTTTCAGGCCACCTGCGCGTTCGATGCTGTTGCTGGTGATACGACTGCCCGCATAGGGTGCCAGCAGACACAGTCCACGCACCGGACCCGATCCCGCCGAAAGATAAGAGAGCGCAAGGTGTCCTCCACGCGAAATGCCGCCCAGCCAGACCTCGTCGTACTGTTGACGGGCCGGGGCCAGCAGTTGCGTCTCAAGCTCCTGCAAGGCATCCCGGTTATCACCGCCTTGCGCATGCAGGTCGGGCAGCGTCACATCCAGTGCCAGTTTGCGTGATGACACGGCTGCAAAAATACCGGCATCGACCATCTGTTGCGGCGTCATCAACGCGCCCGGCAACAGCACCATAAGTGCCGTCGCCCCGCAGCGGTAGTGCAGCAACGGGCTCACGGCTTTACCCCCGGGCCGGTGGATACACCAGCACCGCGGACAGGGCCAGCGCCAGCAATGCGCCCGGTCCCACAATGATGCCGATCGCATGCAGCACAGGCACCGTAGACAAGGCCATCAAGCCAAATCCGATCGCGGTCGTGAGCGTGGCCACCAGAAGCGACAACAAAGTGACCGCATCAAGCGGTTCGCCACCGGCCACACGATCAAAAAACAGCGCGTAGTTGGATCCCACCGCCACCACCAGCAACATGCCCACCAGGTGCAGCAAATGCAGGCGCTCGCCCGAAAAATGCAGCACCGCGATGACGCCGGCCACGGTCAGCACCAGCGTCAGCAACACGCGCGCGAGCCGTCGCGTGGAGCGCAACGCCACCGCCAGCAGCAGCACAATGGCCACGAATCCGGCCAGCGACAACTGCACCGCCTCGTCAACATAACCGTTGTAGAGATCCTCGAACTCAGTGCGCATGTCGACAAACAAGCCACTGCTGCCGGCCAGCGCGGCGCGTAATGCCTGCACCGGAATGTCGGCGTTGGCCGAGCCGGCCGCAGGACGCAGTGGCATGACCACGTTCCAGCCATTGGTTCCCGGCGTCAGCATGGCCCGCACCACCAGCGCCAGGGAACTGCCGTCCAGATCTTTCAACTGTAATGGCCCGGCCTGCCGCGCCGCCTGCACGTCGGCCACAAAGGGCCCGAGTTTGCTGGCGGACAGCGGCGAGTCCACCAAGGCCGTTTGCAAACGTGCCTGCAAAACCTGCGCATCCGGCAGGCTGGCCAGACGGAACTTTTGCGTGGCCTGGCTCGGCAGGAATCGGGTCGGCGTGTCATAACCACCAATCACCCCCTGCGCGACCAGCGGGTCCAGTCGCAAGCCCACCTGTTCTGCCGCCTGCAACGCCTTCTCCTGATCGGCGCCACTGACCAGTACCAAATAGCGCGCATCGGGCGCGGCGAGGTCGGCCCGCATGCGGCTGTCGGTGGCAGCATCGGCCGGTTGGGTGGTGGACAGCGCGGAGAGATTTCCATCCCACAAGGTGTCGCGCTGCTGCACCAGGTAACCACAGGCCAGCAGGGCCAGCACCGCCACGCCCGGGCGCAAACGGTGGGCCTGGCCCAGCATGGGCAGAAGTCGATGCACCCAGGGCCCGGGCGGCGGCACCACCACTGCCGTGCCCGTCAGATTCGGCAGCACAAACCGCGTCACCAATGCCGCTGTGACCACGCCCGACAGCGCATACATCCCCAACTGCGACAGACCGGGGAACCCGGAGAACAATAACGCACCGAAACCCAGGACCGAGGTCAACACCCCCAGGCGGATCGTCGGCCAGTAGACGCGTCGCCAGTGGGCCAGGCCATCGCGGCCGGATTGCACAAAGAAGTAAATGGCGTAGTCAACCGCCTCACCAATCAAGGCCGACCCGAAGCCCACGGTGATGCCGAAGACGGTGCCGTGCACCAGGCTCACCACCGCGATACCGGCCACCGCGCCACTGAGCACCGGCAGCAGGCCCAGGCCCAGTAACCGGGGCGATCGGTAGACCCACAACAATACGCAAATAATGCCCACGGAGCTGATCAGAAGCAACCGGGAAACCTCGCTCTGTATCGTGGCGCGCGCCTGCACCGCGAACTGCCCCGGCCCCGAGAGCTGCATCGAAAGATCGCCTGCACCTGAGGCCTGCACCACCTCGGCAAAAACCTGATGCGCAGCGGCAATCGCGGCCTGCTGACCGTCGGTATCGGCGCCCAGGGCGCGGGTCTGCACCAGCAGCATGGCGCGCGCGCCATCACGGGACGCCCAGACACCGGCCCGGGTTTGAGGCTGCGCTCCGGCGTTGAGTTGCCCCAGCAATGCGAGCAATTCACCCGTCGGATCCTGCGCCAGCACTGGCTTGAGCAGCAAACCCACTGGCGAGGACAAGACGTTGATGGTCTCGCTTACCGCCTCGGCCAAGCCGGCTTCGGTGAAACGCTCCGGCTTCACCGCCGGGCTCAACTGGTAGCGGTGTTGCAGCAAAAAGGCGCGCTCGTCGTCCAGCGCTGCCATCTCGCCGTTTTGCACCGACACGAACGTCGGGTCGGCCAGCAACCGCTGGCGCAGCGCACGCGACGCAGCCGCACGCGATGGTTCGTCGCCGCCGGAGATGGCCAGCATCAGCAGCCGCGAAACCGAGCCCTCCTTCAACTGGTCCACCAGCACCTGCTGTTCGGCGCTGGGACGCGAGGGCAGGAAGAACGACATGTCGGCCGTAAAGCGGGCATTCCACACCACGGTGATGCCGCCAGCCATACACAGTAGCCAGAGCAGGAAAACGCGCGCCACCCTGCTTCTCATGGGGTGTCGACGGCCTCGATCGCAAGCTCGGAACGGTCTCCGTCGACCTGCAGGTATTCGATCAGGCGCACCTGGCTCTTGCTACCTGTGATGGTGATGCGTCGCAGCAAGGCCGCGATACCGGGCTCGGTCGGCACCAGGGTCAGCGTCCATAACGCGCTGGTTCCCTGCATCTGCAAGCTGTAGTGGCGCTCCAGGGCTGCGCGGTTGCCCGACAGCGTGCTGCGGATGCTCTCCACAAAAGCCTGCGCTTCGGGTCGGCTGCCCAGGTTGATCGAGAGTCGGCGCTTGTCGCGCTCCATGCTCAGCGTGTCCTTGTCCAGAATCAGGATTTCGGGCTTGGGCAACAAGGTGCGCTTTTCCAGCCGGTCGGGCGGGCTGTACAGCATCTCGCCCGATGCGATCACCGGCTTGTCGAGCAGCGCCATGAAGCGTTTTTCGACAAAGCGGGCGCGACCCCCGGGGTTCTGGGCCAGGTCTGCCATCAGCTGGTCCAGGCTGTAGGCGGCTTGCACGCCTGTGCACAGACCCAACAGGAGTACCGCAAATACATGCCGAAGTTTCATTTGGTGCGCCAGAAATCGAAAAAGTTGAACCAGTTGTAGGGTGCCTTGCGGCAATACCGCGTCAGGCAATCAGCGTAAGCGCGAATCGCGTTGGCAATGGCTGCGTCGCGCTCATGGCGCTCCAGGTGCGAAAAATCAGCCAACGGCTCGAAATGGATCCGGTACCGGTTGCCGCCCAGATACAGACCCGTCATGAAGAACACGGGACGACGCAGCAGCGCCGCCATGCGCCACGGACCGACCGGAAACCGGGCCGGCTGGCCCAGAAAATCAGCCGACTGCGTGGCATCACCACCGAGTGAACGGTCTACCAGCATGCCCACCGCATAACCGGCATCGAGCTTGTCACGCACCTCCAGCATCGACTCTATGCGACCGAGCGCGATGATGTCCTGCATCGCAGCCGGGTTGATCGCCGCCAGCGTGGCGTTGAGCTTGGCCGCGTTTTCCTTGTACATCAGCATGGCCACCTTCAGGCCCACCACCCCGCGACCGGTGGCGCGCAACACCTCGAAGCTGCCCAGATGGCCACCAATGAGCAAGGCACCGGGTTGTTCCTGCATGGACCGGTAAAGCGCCTGTTCGCCGCTCATCTCAATCTCGAATTCATCGAACCGGTCGTTCAGCAGGTATACGCGGTCATGAATGGTGCTGGCAAAGCTCAGCACATGCCGGTAGCCGTCGGCCCAGCTTGCTTCGCGCCCGAGCGCCCGCGTGAGATAGGCCCTGCTCGCCCGACGTGCCTGCGGGGCAAACAGCACGAAATACGCGGCGATGCCATGCAGCACCCAGCGCCCGATACGCCGACCGAAGGTGAGCGAAATCCACACCATCAGGCGCAGAACGGGTACATGGCTGCGCTCCTGCTTGCGCAACCAGTCGGGGATTTCCTCGTCACTCATGTCGAGGCCGGCGTCAGGTGGCCAGAAGCCACATCCCGATCGCCGCAGCGCACGGTGAAGGTGTAGCCGCCGCGTGGCGCAGGATGCAGTTCGAACACCAGTTCGTCACCGGGGCCGCAAGGGCTGAGGAACTTGGCCTGCCCCACCTGCCAGCCGCCTTGATGCGCCGTGTCGCGCACCTGTGCCAACAACAAGGCCCGGTCCAGCAAAACCACGCCCGGCACGATGGGTCGCCCGGGAAAATGCCCCGCGAATGCCGGGTGGTCGGGTGGCACGCGCCAGGCCGCATCAAGCTGCGCCATGGGCCACCCGCTCCTGGTACAAGGTTTCCAGCGCACTGCGCGGCAACTTGCCGGTATTGTTGCGGGGCAAAACATCGACTTGCACCAGAGGACGTGGCAAAAAGACAGGGTCCAGTCGCTGGCGCAGAGCCGTCAACAGCTGCTGGCGTGACACGCCCGGCGCCACAACAAACGCCATGAGGCGTGTGAGTGTTTCTGTCGCGTCGTGCGGCGGTAGAAAAAAGGCAGCATCCTGCACACCGTCGACAGCACACAACTGGTGGTTCAGATACGCCATCGATGTTCGCTTGCCCGCGATGTTCACCAGGTCAGCGTGGCGCCCGTTCAAATGAAAGCTTCTGTCGGGCAGAAGTTCGATGATGTCGGACAGCGCCACCCGGCCCTCTACATGGCCGCCCGCCGCAAGGGTGATTGTTCCGTCAAAGCCAGGCTCCTGCTCAAGCGTCACGCCGGGCAGCAATTGCCAGGCGGCACCGTCCAGGGTGCGCCGGCTGGCCAGTTGCGATGATTCGGTGGATCCGTAGATTTCGTGGATGGTTGCACCCAGGCGTTGCTCGGCCCTTGTCGCAAGCTCGTCGCTCAGTGGCGCGGTAGCCGACAGGCAGCCGTCCATCGCCGGCATGTCCAGTTCGGACGCCAGCAAGGCTGCCAGGTGATGTGGCGTCGTCACCAGCAAACGCGGGCGTGGCACCGCCTGCAGCGCATCGACGACATCCTGCGGGTAAAACGGCTTGCCGCTCCAAAAGCAGCAACCGCCGTGCAGCGCCAGCAGAAAGGTGGACTCGAAGCCGTAGCTGTGCTGCACCGGCACCGTGCCCACCAGCGCCGTTCCGGTGCCGGCCAATCCCAGGGCCTGCGCCTCAGCGCGGCCATTCATGACCAGTCGGCCCCAGGTTTTGCCATGCGCCTGCGGCAGACCTGTTGAGCCCGACGTGAACAAGATCGCCACCACCCGCTCTGCGTCGACACCGGGGATTTCGTCCAGCGACTCACCGGGCCCACTGGCCAGGTTGGCGTACAACAAGCGCGGCAGTTCATGCGACTCGAAATCACCATCGGTCACGCAAAAAACACCGGCGTAGGCCTGCGCCAGACGGTCCAGGGTCTCGACCGAATAGGAGGCCGGTTGCAGGCTGGTCTTGCCCGCGAGCAGGCAGGCGGCAAACACCACGGCGAAGTGGTACCGGTCTTCGCACAGATTGAGCACCCATGAACCCGCCGGCAATGACGCCGCCACGCGCCGGGCATCGCCCAGGTACGCGCGCACCGTCACCGGCCCGTCGGGTCGCCAGGCCAGCGTATCGCCCAGCGACAAGCCGCTGACCAAGGGTTGAAGGCTCAAGGGCGCAGCTCCGTTTCGCCGTCACGCAAGCCCCGGCCGGCCACACGCTGCCGGTAGGCACGCACCACATCGGCCAGGTTCGGGCGCTCATGCGGCGGCAGCACGCGCAGCCTGACCAGGTGTTCGCACAGGAACATCAGCGCCACCAGCGGGCCCATGAGCAGGTGGGCGTAAATCGACCAGATGCGCACCGGTGCCAGAGCGAAAAGTACCGTGGAAACCAAGGCATTGATGACGAAAAAAGCGGTCCACGCCACAGTGGCCCAGCGTGTGTATCGCTGCTTTCGCTGCGACAGGATGCCGCCATAAATGGCGCGTGCCATGCTGGTGATCAGCGCATCGCCCCCACCGAACAAGCTGCGCCCGAACAGCACGGCCAGGGCCAGCAGGCCTCCGACATGCTCCAGGTAATACAGCAGTGGCGCGTTGCTCCTCAAGAGGGGCCACAACACTATCAGCAGAGCAGCCAGTACGCCCAGGCCCGCAGCGCGCACTATGACGCCACGCCATTGCCACAGCAGCACCACTGCGGCCAGCATTAGTGGCAGCATCGCCACCAAAGCCGCCCCATCTGCACCCAGGAAACCTGCGCTCCCGAGATGGGAGGCCACGGCCCAGATCACGAGCACGGCAACTGTCGCCGCCACCCGCCAGACCTGGGCCCCGATCGGATTCATAGGGTCCGCTGGCTGGCGATGTAGGTGCTCAGCGCACGCAATGAGGCGTAGATTTTTTCGTTGTTCTCGTTGTCCGAGCGCAGTTGAAAACCGTAGCGCTTGGAGATCACCAGCGAAATTTCCAGCATGTCGATCGAATCAAGCCCCAGACCTTCGCCATACAGGGGATCGTCAAAATTCACCTCGTCGGCCTGTACCTCCAGGTTGAGCGCTTCGACAATCAGCTCGGCGACTTCGCTCATGAGAGTTTCCAGGGGAACCGGTACAAAGGTTTCAGTCATCGCGTGTGTCCATAATGAAAAGGCTCGGGATCTGCACGAAACGCCAACACGGCGTTGCGGCCCCCAAAGGCAAAAGAGGCGGACAGTGCGGCCTGCATGGACAGCCTGCGGCGTCGCTCCATCACGTTGTCTACGCTGTCAGAGGCGGCGTCAAGCCGCCCGCTTAAATGGCGCGTGAGTGGGGTCACCAGCTTGCGAAGGACGAGCACGGTGGTCCACGCAGCTATCGAGTCAATACGAGGGAATCTATGCCCGGGTCCACCAGCAAAGCTGTTTGGACCACCAAGTCGGACTCGATGCCCACTCGGTCCTGGAGAAGTTGGCGGATCAATTGAATCGAAAACATGACAACGGTCGGTCACGCGACCGCACTGGAAGAGAGGGCACAGCCCTGGCGCACCGACAATTCCACAATGGCCTTGCAGGCCAGCAAATCCCAATGCAGTCAGGCCGATTTCTGAAGGAAACGATTGTACAGTCAGCCCCATCTGTTGCTTCGAGGCCATGTGGTCTCCGGCAGCGGCATCCTCGGCCGGATCTGAATCCCGAAAAGAGCCCTTTGAGCACACCGATCCCCACCCAGAACTCGCCGCACACCCCAAAGCCGATTGCCTGGCGCCACGACACGGCGCGTCGTCTGGTGATACTTTGGCCCCTGAAGGCTTTGGGTACAACCGCCTTCATGGCCCTGTTCTTTTGGGGCTATTTTTCAGTGATGCGATATCCGCTGGGCGCACCTTTCGTGATGCCGGAATTGGTTTTGGATCGATGGATCCCGTTCACGGCTGCGTCCTATCCGGTCTATGTCTCATTGTGGGTCTACGTGTCCTTGCCACCGGCCCTACTCGGCAACTTGCGGGCATTGCTGCATTACAGCTTGTGGGTCGCCACGATGTGCGTCAGTTGCCTGCTCTTCTTCTGGCTCGTCCCTACACAGATACCCGCGTTCGACATCGACTGGAGCCTGTACCCGAGCATGTCCACCATCAAGAACATGGACGCCGCCGGCAACGCGTTTCCGTCGTTGCATGTGGCATCGGCGGTGTTCTCCGCGTTATGGCTGAACCGCCTGTTCGTCCACATTCGGTCGCCCCGGATCCTACGCTGGATCAGCCTGACGCTTTGTTTCGCCATTGCGTGGTCAACCATCGCTTCCAGGCAGCATGTCGCGCTGGACGTGCTGGCTGGTGCAGTCGTGGGCCTGGGTTTCGCGCTGGGATCGTTGCGGGCAACCCGGTCGCAGTCGTCGCCGATTCAACTGTGAGCTCTGGTCGGCAGCATAACCGGCATCCGGCGGCACCGGAACACAAACAAGCCGTGTAAACACTGGGTTTGCCGAGCAATCTGCGAACCGTATCGGATTAGCGGGAACAAAACCTTGGTAGGTGGAAGCATTGTCAGCACCGCATTGCGCGCGCGTAATGTGCAGTCAGCAGGACATCAGAGCCCACCACGCCCGACCGTCCATGATGTTCAAGAAATCAAAGCCGCCGAGCCGGTAGGCCCATACCAGTACCAAGTCAACAAGAGTCGTGCTTCAGACAAACGCGCGGTGGCCTCACCGCATCGTCGCGGCAAGTGCCGGACGGTTCTTGCGGTACGAATTTTTCAGCGCGATCTTGCCGCCTTCAAAAATGAAGAGGTCGCAGCCATGCACTTCGACGCGGAAGCCGTCTGCCCGCGTGCCCGTGAAGGTCCACTCCGATACTCCTCGATCTCCATTTACGAAATGACGCGCATTGCCCCAATGGGCATCGGGAAAAGTCGCCCATACCTCGGCGTAAGCAGCGCGCACCGCCTCACGGCTCGCGTAACGAGTGCCACAGATGTCCGGACCTCCTGAGGCTTCAAATACACAGTTCTCCGTCATGAAGGACATGAGAGCGTCTGCATCGTGGCGATTCCACGCGTCGGCAAATGCCTGCAGGACTTCCGTGGTGACCTCGAAATTCGCTTGCGCCATGATCAGACCCTCCTATACCTCACTGCATTTGTCCTCAACGTACAGAGCAATTTAAAACCCAGCTGCTTGCGACCGCCCGGTTCAACAGAACACCAAAGCCAGCAATGCCGGATCGTCCTTGATGTTCAGCAATGCAAAGCCGCCGAGCTGTGATGCCCAACTCTGCCAGACCTGTAAACGCAACACCTCGTGCAGGGGTATGCGGCCGGCCGTCATTCCAGGGGGCTAGGCCTGGTGATTTGCACTTTGTCTGGGGCCAAGTCTCGCAATAGTTTCTCCGGCTGCGGAATTGCCTTGTATCGCAGGATTTTGTACCCCGCCATCGCAAGCATGGCGTCCCGGCTGGCGTCCTTGCCCTCGCGCCCCCGATGGCTGCTGTCATCCAGTTCTATGACCGCAAGCACCTTGAACGACTTGTCGAGCAATACAAAGTCCGCGATTTTCTGGGAGAAGCTGTATCGGCCAGCCGCGGCCTTCGCCGTCAGTAGCGCGCCAAAACTTACCTGCGTCAGCACGACATGTTCCGGGGCAGGAAACACGGATACGAGTCTCCAGTACATCGCCTGTTCATTCGCGGTGGCGACCGTCCGCTTGATAAAAGTGCCTTTCTGGGCAACGCCGCTGCTCCGCTTTCTTGCCCCCAGGAATGCCACGCCGGCGATCAGCACAATCACCAGTACCAACAGCAGATCGACTTTCATTGCAGACCCTTCTGTTGTTCTTGATCCATTCCGCCCCCATCCTGTCAGAGTCGATTTTTCGCCAATTCCTTAAGACCCGTCTCACCGGATAAACGCGCCACCAATCCGGCGCACGCCGCGTCTCGGCGTTTCTCACAATTGCACGGCGCATCGATCAGCCGCTCTTGCGTCGGATTTTCATGCCCGTGGGATGGGGTTCAATCGTTCACCAATCGCGCCTCCAACTGCCATTGTTTGGACCGGGTTCGGTCGATCTGATCGCATGACTGGCTGGAGTAGCTCACCCGCCGACACTGCAGGCAAGCACAGCGCCCAGCCCTCGGATACACAACGCTGGCGCGCCGTTGGCAAACGGTACAGCCGAACCATGGTCGGGACTTGCCGTAGTGGCGGACATGACATGGAAGGCTCCAATTCGGGATTGTGGGAGGCGATACCCCCAATCGAGTTCCACAATGCTCTCGAACATACCTCCATCCATCGTCGGCTTGCAATCCCCCCGATTGGGCGGTAGAAAACAAAAAAGCCCCGCAAACACTAGGTTTGCGGGGCTTTTGTAGGTCTGTATCGGACGGGCCGATACGTATCCTTGGCGGGTGGACGTCTTACAGATCATAGCCGCCAACCCGCATGGAATAAGGCTTTCTCTATTTCAGGAATCGTAGATACCCCCAAAAATACCCCCTGCAGTCATTGGCTGCCCTATCAACGGCAGACCACCAACACCTTAAATCGAACAAGGTCGGCCAGCCCCCAGAATACTTCTGGCTCCGTTGCCCGGTCGCCACGCGGGATCGTCCAGCAGGTTCAGCATGGCAAAGCCACCAACCCGGTAAACCCATAGCTGCGCGGTCGCGAAAACGTCGTGCCAGCCCATCAGACTAATCCATCGAAGTTACTAACCCCAAACAAACGCATCGCCTTCTCACAGCAAGCCCCGTCCCGCAGTTCTTCGCAGTCTGTCAATTCCACAATCAGGCGGTCATAGGTGCGTTGCCTCATGCCCTTGGGTCTGCGCCAGTCATCACCCAAACGGGCTTCGATCTTGGATTGCCTGCGCCATGTACGGTCCAGCGCGTCGCATGACTGGCTGACGTAGCTCACCCGCTGACACTGCCGACAAGCGAACCGCCCCGCGCGCATGTACAGCAGTCCCGCGCGTCGCTCACAGACCGGACAAACGAACCAGGGCCGGGTTTTACCGTAGTTGCACGGGGTATGGGCCAGCCCGATCAATTGGCTAGCGTCGCTCCGTTGATCGCCGTCGCCGGCAAGGCTATAGACCAGCCTAAGCGTATCGCTACTGTGTACCCGCACCGAAATCGAGCCTGTCGGTTCGCCGCCACGATTCCAGTTCCAGGTGAACCAGTTGCCATCGCGCAAGTACCCGCCACGATGCCAGCGCCCGATTTCCACCCGCTGCAGGTGTTCGCCCTTGACCCGATGCGCTGGCCTGCCAGCCCCCCATCTTTGCCCGCCTCTACCCATGGGTAACCTCCACAGAAAACGAAATCATTAGGCCAAGTGCCGTTTTTCAGTTGTTCAAGCGCGCTCGTATCGCGCAGCATTTTGACTTCAACCGGTGCGATCAGTTCGATGCAGGCTCCGGCACATCAATGCTGCGCGGTGGCGGGAGTTGTTTGGCATGGCGATTCTTTCGTGAGTCGCGCCATCGTGCGGGTAGTACTGGTGGTGCGCATTATCAGATCGGCTGATGCAACTCGCGACGCCTGAAGTGACGGGCGGCAAGGCAACAGTTCCGGTCGCTCGCCTCCGGTCACTGAGCTAATGCTGACGGCCAGAAGCCGTCTCTGCTCACTCGGTAGAGCAGACGGTCAAGTCGGAATTGACCAGCATGCTGCGTGTCCCTACTCTTGCCAAGTGAAAGTCGGTCTAAGCTTGCGGTGTAGGTTGCAACCACCGATCTGCAACTTTACGTTTTCGATAAACGCTGAACATCAGAGCAAAGGACTGAGAAACCAGCGCCAACGAACTTGGTTCTGAGACGGGAATGGTTCCAAGGTCAAGCACCCATAGTCCAGTCACTCCGGCGCAACTCAAGGAAGGGCGGCATGGCGGGCCTGCGTCACTTTCAAAGGAGGAAATGCTCCACAGGCCGCCGGAACTGCTCATGATGAGCGTGCTCTCAGCATTGTCAACATAGAGTGAGCCGCTCGCAATTGCCGCAAGAAAGAGATTGAAGTCACCAACCAGAGGGTTGTTGCGCGAACCCGTCCCGATGACATAGTCCACGTCGATAGGAGCATAACGATTAGGGAAGGCGTCGCTAAAGCTGTCAAACCTGAATGTCTCGATTGGGCTGTTTGGATTGGCGTTTCCCTCCGGATGGCAGTTGTCATAGCAACGTGGATGTGAGTAGTTGATCACGCCACTGTTCCAAGCGGCGTCCGCAATCACCATTTGACCGGAAAAAGTTGGCGGGTAGCCGTTGGCACTTACGGTTTGCCAGTTGTAGACGACGCCGGCCCACGCCGACGAACTAACTAGCATGCTGAGAAACAAAGCAATCAATCGCATAGCAGACTCCAGAGTAGATCCCGAACTGTAAGCAAGTGCTAGGCCATGCAATGAAATCACCCACTTGGGATCCGCACGGGAGGCCAGTGTCAACTTATTCGACACTTTCTCCCCTAAGTCAAACCTTTGCCGATAGGTCTTGGCGTGCCCGGTCTGCGCTAGAACGGCGCGCTTGGCGAAATGCAACCATTACGCCGAGCGCACCGCGTGGCTGCCAGCGCTCCTGAGCTACTACAACGCCCGCCGACCGCACTCGGCACTAGGCTACAAGCCTCCAGCTTCCCGTCTTGGCGGGAACAACCTATTGCAACTTAGTAGGCATTTTCACAAATATGGCTACGTATCTTGTTGATAAGCCTGTTCATTTATGGCATCGTGATACCTTCGTTTCTGGAGGTGCCAACAATGCCACGAAAAAGCCCGTTTCACATCGAGTTGACGCCGGCCGAGTCTGCAGAGCTGAACCGCCGTGCGACAAAATATACGCTGCCGTATTTCGAGGTTGTTCGAGCCAAGATGATCCTGATGGCAGC
>JBBQJP010000086.1:0-17580 GCA_038326025.1 Burkholderiales bacterium | reverse complement strand
AACGGGTGGTGATGCGGGGGAAGAAAGCCACGCTGATGGCGGCTGCGGCACAAAATGAAATGGGCACCGCAAGGGTGCCCATCTCCGTATCCAATTGGCTCCTCGACCTGGGCTCGAACCAGGGACCTACGGATTAACAGTTCTTCATGCGGTCTGCCCCGACCAGCGCCGTGACAAATCGGGTTGTCCTGCCAACAGCCCGGCCACCGAGATGTCTTCGTCCAATGCATCCCTGTGCAAGCCACCTGTGCTGAGTTCAACCAACGCGCGTTGTTCTGACGGTACGTCCGGGGATCGCGTCTTGACCTCGACTAGATTTTCAGTTTCCTGATTGCTGCGTTGACGGCGTTGCGGTCAAAGCCGGTCGGATCGAACGGCCCACCGCCCCAGCGCCACATGGCGTCGTGCTCCTCGTGCGTCGGGTCGCGCAGCGCATTAAGGAATTCCTCATATCCGCCCATACCTCCTACATCTTCTGGCGGGCAGGCATTTCGTCCATCCAGACACATCGACCAGTTGTTCATGTTGTTGGCTGCGAGGACTTGTTCGACCGTGACGATGTGTCGCCAGTTGTCGCCAAAGTCATAGGTGTACGTAAATTCCCTGACCTCGCCAAGGGCCTTGTCCAGCATTTGTGTCGCTTGTCTTCGAGGACCGGTTCGTCCGAGGGCCACTCGTCATCGACCATTCCATAGCGACGACCATCGATGTTGAACTCGTGCAGATGGGAGTTAGTCCAGCCCATTGCTGTTTGAATGACGAGGTCCAGCTTGGCTAACGTCAGCGTTCCCGGTACCCAAAGGCGCCTCCAGATGCTGGGATCGGCCTCGTCAAGGGAGATGCGCAGTTGAAAGACACGCTGCGCCACGGCGCGCTTGGTTGTCTTGGCGGTTGCGTTCATGTCGCCAGCCTATCATCAATGCAGGGACCCGACGATCGCGCCTTCAGCGGCCGTCCGGCGCGAGTGGCCCACCAATTCAGGACCTGCACATCGACCGCCTTGTCCATGCGTGTGATCATGAAGTCGATGGCGCGGGTGTTGTAAATGAGATTTGCAATGATGCCCAAATCACATTACCCACCATCTGCCGCGCCTACCTGGGTCGCGGCATGACGTGCCTATCCCTAAGCGCGTTTGCGCTGGCAGTGACGACCCCAGTCGTCCATCAGTGCGCGCCTCCGCTCGAACAGATCGCCTCGCCGATAGGCTGCCTCGACCTTGTCCCCAACTGAGTGGGCAAGCGCCATCTCGACCATCTCGTTCGGGTAGTCGGTTGTCTCCGCCGCCCAGTCTCGGAACGTCGATCTGAACCCATGCGGCACAACCGCGATGCCAGCTTTGTCGAGCCACAGGGGCACGCCCTCATTCAGGCGCCGGATCACCGCGCTGATGGTCATATCGGAGATGGGCCGCTTGCCACGGGCCGCGACCTTGCTGCCGCGTTCGCCCACGAATACCAGATCAACTCCGTCAATGCGCTCGATGCCACGCAGCAACGCAACCGCCGGCCCTGACAATGGCACCCGGTGGTCGCGTTTGGCCTTCATGCGCGCCGCCGGTATTCGCCACTGGCCGGAATCGAGGTCGATCTCGGACCACAGGGCCCCGCGTACCTCGCCCGACCGAGCGGCGGTCAGGATCGCGAACTCCAGTGCGCGGGCGCCCGACCCAGGAGTCGCTTGTAAAGCCGCTAGGAACTCATCGATGCGCCCGTAAGGCAAGGCAGGGTGATGCCGCACGGTCTTTACCCGGGTTGGCCGCGCCAGTAGGGCATCAAGATGTCCCCTCCAGGCGGCCGGGTTCTCACCGTGGCGCAAGCCCCGTGCCTTAGCATAGGACAGCACCAGTTCAACTCGCGACCGAACCCTGCTGGCGGTTTCGGTCTTGGTCGTCCAAATCGGACGCAGGATTCTCAGGACGTGGTCGGTGGTCACATCCGCCACCGGCATGGGGCCAATCACCGGGTCGGCATACGCGGCCAAGGTGTTCTCCCACTGGTCTGCGTGTTTTGCGTTCTTCCAGCCGGCACGATGGGCCTTGATGTATTCGGCGGCCAATTCCGCAAACGTATCGCCGGCAACCGCCTTGCGCTTGACTTCATCTGCGACCTGTTGCCGGTCGTCGATGGGGTCGATGCCTGATCGCACCATCGCGCCCAACTGCGCCGCCTCTGCCCGGGCATTAGGGGCAGACTTCGAATCGAGCGTGCCGATCCCCATCTCGCGTCGGCGGCCATGAAGTTGGAATCGAAAGATCCAGGACTTCGCGCCGCTGGCCTGCACGCGCAAGTACAGGC
The DNA here is from genome assembly GCA_038326025.1 of Burkholderiales bacterium. Classification (GTDB taxonomy): domain Bacteria; phylum Pseudomonadota; class Gammaproteobacteria; order Burkholderiales; family Burkholderiaceae_C; genus CAISIP01. The sequence continues at coordinate 15,283 of JBBQJP010000086.1, read as the reverse complement.
CACCACCATCTGCATGCATGCCGTCCTTCGCGTGTTCAATCTGTTTCGCTTTCAGCGCCATGTCGAAATCCTTGTCAGCCCACCACGCAGCCCACCACATCGAGCCTGGATGCTAACAGACAGGGTTGGACGTCGCAGGACAAATTGACAGACGAATTCGGCTGCAAGCCTTATGTATACTTGCTATTCTGCTATGCATGCCGTCGTTGTTTGGACTTAATGGGATTTCGTTGGACGTTAGAGTGGCGGACTCCGTTTCCGCCAAAAATGGGTTTGTGTAGTCCAACACGGCCCCCCAAAAGCCCCGCAGACCTAGTGTTTACGGGGCTTTTTTGTTTCCGGTGGTCCGAACTGGGCTACTGCAAACCGACTCTGATGAGGCTGAAAGGGCAGGTCAAGTCAACGCCTGGTATCAGGTTCCGGATGCTTTTGCATTGGTACGGTGACGTGTTGCAAACGACACACCGCGGGTTACCTGTCGCAACTGTTCACGCCATCTCTGGTAGCCGTCGGTGCCATGTGATGCCCCGGCGCGCAGCAGCGCAGAGGGGTGCGCAACAGCGACCACTTTCGCGCCTTGCCACCGACCCCGCTCTGTCGGCTCCGCTGCCCGGCGCGGTGCAATATCGAAATCAGGGGGCAATGCAGCAGGCACAAATCCGCTCAACCGTTCAATGGCGCCGAGGGCGGTGCGCCCCAGCGCGACGATCGTTGTGGGCCTGACCGCCAGAAGTTCATCCTCCAGCCATTGCAAGCACCGCAACACATCGGCTTGCGCCGGCGTTTTGTGCATCCGGCGCTTGCCTCGCATTTCGTAACTGAAGTGTTTGACCGCATTGGTGATGTAGACATCATCCGTATCGATGCCAATCTCCTGCAAGGCGGCGCGCAGCAACTGACCACTAGGGCCGACAAAGGGACGCCCGGTCACATCTTCCCGATCACCCGGCTGCTCGCCGACCATGAAAAGCCTGGCATTGACGGGGCCTTCGCCCATTACCGCCTGTGTGGCGCGGGCCGCGCATGCGCATTGATCGCAATTTTGCACACCGGTCGACACGCGGACCAGCGCACCGGGCGGGTCGATTTCTCTGCATGCAGGCTGAGGGTCTGGCAAGCGACGCTGGGTATCCGCTGCGGTGGCAATCATCTGCCCCACTCGTTGAGGTGCCTGCGCGAGAAGGGTGGGAATCAGTCGGGCTTCGGGCAGGTTCTTCCAGTAGATCTCCGGCATTTCCTTCTTCATTGCCGAAATCTTGACCCGCGCGGGGTTGAAGATATGGGCGTAGTACGTCAACCACATTGTCTCGCCGGCGTCCGCCGGTGGCGCCTCGTCGCGAGTGGCGCCTGGCCCTATATGCAGGAGGTGACCATCCCAGCGTACGGTAGCCGACGGGCTCAGGATGGACCAGCGCATCTGGGTGAACCGGCGAACAAAGAACGGCGCCACTTCCACCAGGGTGTGGTGCACAGGTTCAAACCACGCCACATACTCTGCTTGGTCGGCGGCTTCGCCGGCTGCACTTACCCGGTTAAAGCGAACAAACGCTTTGGTCTTGTGCATGTCGCGCCTTACCTGGCGCTGCCATTCGAGCAGCCGAATGTGATCTTCATGCAGGCTATCCTGCCAGGCCTGTGGCTTGTGCCACAGGCGCTGCGCAATACGGTGCACCAGCACATGGCGCCCCGGCTCCCGGTGCAGCAAGGCGAGGTGCATGATGTCGCGAAAGGCACTGGGCAAGCGATTCAGCGCCGTGGGAACGTCGTCTTCGACGGACCGTGCAGGATCGGCTGGCGACGGCGAGATGTGCCATTGCACACATTTGCTGGCAACGGCACGCGTTAACAGTTGCGCCAGCGCCCGATAGAACCCGGCCCGGTCCAGGTTGGACAGCAGTTCAATGCGCACGGCCATTCACCATCAGCCCCACGCAAGCGAGAACTGCATGGGTTGAATATCTGCCGCAGGGCGCTCTGCCGGCAGCTCCGACCGCACCGCTTTAGCGCCGGAGAACTCAGAGCGAGCAATTGGGCGATGGTCTGGCAGCACTACAAATTGCATCACTTTGGAAACGCTGACGTGCAGCTTGGGAAGATCGGTCAAACGCAGGGTGCGCACGCGGCGAGAAGCGAGCAGCTTCTTGACAGACAAAACGCCCAGTCCGGGCACGCGCAGCAAGTGTTCGCGGGGAGCGCGGTTCAGGTCGACCGGGAAAAACCCGGGGTGCGCCAACGCCCAAGCCAGTTTCGGATCGTGCTCCAGCGACAACATGCCGTTGGGCGCGACGATTTCGTGCTCCTCGAAGCCATAAAAGCGGATCAGCCAGTCGGCCTGGTAAAGACGATGCTCCCGCATCAAAGGAGGAGCCTGCGCGGGCAAGCGGACACTGGCGTGGGGAATCGGGCTGAACGCGGAATAGTAGACCCGCTTCATCTGCATGGCCTGGTACAGCCCCACACTGGTCTGCAAAATCAGCCGGTCGCTAGAAGCATCTGCCCCCACGATGATCTGAGTGCTTTGTCCGGCCGGTGCGAAGCGAGGTGGCGCAGTCAGGCGGGCATTGGCACCGGACAAAGAGCGCACAGCGCGGGTCTGCACAAGGCGCTCGCGGTAATCCTCGAGCTGCAGCCGGATTTTTCCCATCGACCGTTTGATGCCCAGGGCATTTTTCTCCGGGGCCAGCTCGGCCAGCGATTCTCGTGAAGGCAGCTCGAGGTTGATGCTCAGGCGGTCGGCGTAAAGACCGGCGCGAGCGATCAGCTCATCGCTGGCGTCCGGGATGGTCTTCAGGTGGATATAACCGCGAAAGTCGTGATCCTCGCGCAACTGCCGAGCGACTTCGATCACCTGCTCCATCGTGTAGTCGGCCGACTGGATGATCCCGGAGCTGAGGAACAGGCCCTCGATCACGTTGCGCCGGTAGAAGTCCAGCGTAAGCTGCACCACCTCATCCACGCGAAAACGGGCCCGGCGCACGTCGCTGGAGACCCGGTTGACGCAATACAGGCAGTCGTAAACACACCAGTTGGTGAGCAGGATCTTGAGTAGCGAAATGCAGCGCCCGTCGGGTGCGTAGCTGTGGCAAATGCCCGCTCCTTCGGTTGAGCCTATACCTCGCCCGCCCAGTGAATTACGACGGTCCGCTCCACTGGAAGAGCATGACGCGTCGTACTTGGCGGCGTCGGCCAGGATAGATAATTTTTCGAGAGTGTTCATTGCGGGGCAGCGAGCAGACCGCTGCGGCAAGGGCAGCAAATCGCGCTCTGGGTGGCCGTGGAAAATACTGTATAAATATACAGTACTGGGTCAAATGCTGCATCGTGGTCTTCCGCTTTGTTGGGCCCGTGTATCAACGATGCCAGATACTGCGCACCTGTGGCGGCCCCAAGCAAGCTTGCATCGCGCCGTCAGACGGGACGGCCAGGTACACCGCATAACGCAAGTCGCGTCAGCACTTTCCTACGACGTTACGTGGGGCTCACCTATAGCCATGTTGCAGGCCTGCAACTACAGTGAATTTTTACCTCTCAGCTGGAAAGCAAATGCAAAACAATCAAACCCCTCACGCCACCTTGTGGGAACTCATAAAGGACATCAAATTCGGGATGTTCACCCATCGCAATGCCCATGGCGTGTTGCACGGACATCCGCTGACGACTCAAAACAAGTCTGTCGATGAAAATGCCAAGCTGTACTTTTTCATACCGCGCGACAGCGAAATTGCCAGCGCTGTATCCGCCGACCCGCAGGTGTGTGTGACCTACACCGATCCGGGCGCGGACAGCTATGTCTCGGTTTCTGGAGAAGCGCGTATCGAGGACAACCAGGCCAAAAAGAATGAGCTGTTTTCCGACATGGCCAAGGCCTGGTTCCCGGGCGGCCCCACGGACCGGAACCTGGCGTTGCTGACGGTGCGTCTGCGGCACGCGGAGTACTGGGAAACTGACGACGGCAAAATGGTCCAATTGTTCAAGATTGCGAAGGCGGCCATCACTGGAGACGCACCTCCTGACCTGGGTGAGCACAAAAAAGTCCGGTTGTGAATCTGGTCGACACGAGCACAACGTAGCGGCAAAGTGAGCCGCTCCGGCATGTGCTGGGCACCTTCAAGATCTGGCAGAGCTCACAGCGTTATTCGTCTTGCCGGGCGTAAGAACTGGAGGCGCGCTTCGGCAGTACAGTCGGTGGAACGGCCCACACCCGTCCCCCGCCGACGGCAAAAATCCGCTGGTGAGGATGTGACGCGACAGTACTTACACCGGTGAAGGTGCCAAACGCGGGTAGCGTTACCTGGCGATCGTTTTTGACAAAGCACGGCAACCGCAGCCGGTCGCGCGCCGCCCCCTGCAGGCTGACCGCCGGATGGGTGTGACCGGCCAGCACGAAATGGGTCGGGTGAAATTGCGGGTAGTGGCATGCGGCGAAGGGCCCGATCAGCCACGGTTCGTCCATCACCACAATTTCCAACCCATCTGGCGGGTCGCCCGCGTGGCGGTCGTGGTTCCCGCGCACCAGCGTGAGGTGTACTGACTTGTGCCGCTCACGCCAGTCGCGAAGCGCCTGCAGGACCTTCGGCGTGCGCCCCGTAACGGCATGCAGAAAGTCGCCGAGGCATACGATGTGTGTTGGCGCGTGGCGATCAATGAGCCGGGTCAATCGATGCAGATTGTCCTGCGTGCTGCCCGCAGGCACGGGCTGGCCGAGCGCGCGGAAGCTGGCGGCCTTGCCAAGGTGCAGGTCGGCGATGAACAACATCTGGTTGGCGGGCCACCACAGCGCGTGCTCAGGCAATAGTTGCAGGGATTCGTCGGCCCACTGGACGGGGCAATTGGTCATGGCGCAGTTCTTTCGTTCGGCGTGAGTGTGTAACACATTCAAAGTGGTGGCAACGGTCGCGACTTTTTCTGCTGGCGGCGCGGTCGCGTTGAAGAGCTGTCGGCCAGCGTGTCGCGCCCATGCGCCAGGGTTTTCAACACGGTATCGGCATCCGACGCGATTGGGCTGACGCCCGCCGCTTTCTCGAGCCGCGCCACCATGCGCGCGATACGATCCGCCAGCTGCTCGTTGCTCATCTTTTCCCGCAGCCGCTCAACCAGCAGCGGAAATGCGAATGGCGTCGGACGCTTCAGCGGCTTTACCACCAGGGTTTGGCTCGACATGCGCGCAAGGCTCGCTCCTAACCGGTTGATGTCGAGCTCCTGTTGCAACAGTTCAGACTCGGCCTGGTGCAGCAGCCGGTTACCCGGGTCGTATTTCTTGAACACCTCCCAAAATAGCGACGACGACGCTTGCAGCTGTTTGATGCTGCGTGCCTCGCCCGGGTGGCTCTGGAAGATGAGTCCCGAGACCCGGGCGATTTCCCGAAAGCGCCGCTTGGCCAGCTCGCTGGCGTTGAGGCTGGCGAGTACCTGCATCAGCAAATTGTCTGTGCTGGGCGGCACTGTAAGCAGAGATGGCAGCAAGGTAGTCCAGTCCACTGCGTCAGCGCAAAGCAGCTCGAAACCGTAATCGTTGACCGCCATGGAGAAAGTGCGCGGCGCCTGTTGTGCGACCCGCCAGGCGAGCAGATTGGCCAGACCCAGGTGCACATGCCGGCCCGCGAACGGGTACAAAAAAAGATGCGTGCCTTCGCGCGATGTCAAGGTTTCGGCCAGCAGGGTCTGCGCTGTGGGCAGGGCCGAACAATTGCGCTGCACGGTCAGCATGGACTGCGCGGCCTGCAACTCGGGGCTGGTGGTTACGTCTCCCCGCGCCACGTGCGCCAGCTGCTCGACCACCTCGTCGGCCAGCGCGTTGGATAGCGGCATGCGGCCACCGCTCCAGCGCGGTACGGCTGGCCGCTTTCCACTGCTGCGTTTGACCCAGGCCGTCATGTCCTGCACGCGCACCAGCTCCAGCAGCCGTCCGCCGAACAGGAAACAATCGCCTGCCTTCAGACGTGCGGCAAAGCTTTCCTCAACGGTGCCGATCCTGGCCCCACTCAGATATTGCACCACCATGCTGGCATCGCTGACGATGGTGCCGATGTTGGCGCGGTGGCGTCGCGCCAGCCGCGCGTCAGGCACGCGCCAAACGCCGCTTTCGTCGGGTCGCGTGCGGTGGTAGTCGGGGTAGGCAGCGAGCGACGCGCCACCTTGTGAGACGAAGTCCAGGCACCATTGCCAGGCCTCTGCCGACAGGTCGGCATAGGCGGCGGTGCTGCGCACCTCGGCCAACAGTTCGTCGGGCACAAAGCCGCCACCCAATGCCACCGTCACCAGGTGCTGCACCAGCACGTCCAGCGGTTGCAGTGGGGGTTCGCGCGCTTCGATGCGCCCCGCCGTTACCGCAGCCCGCGCGGCGGCACCCTCAATCAGCTCCATGCTGTGCGTGGGCACCAGGCTGATGCGCGATGGCCGGCCCGGCGCGTGGCCCGAGCGGCCGGCGCGCTGCAGTAGTCGCGCCACGCCTTTGGGCGACCCCATCTGCAGAACCCGCTCAACGGGAAGAAAGTCAACGCCCAGATCCAGGCTGCTGGTGCAGACCACGGCGAGCAGCGTGCCGACTTTCAGATGGGTCTCGACCCAATGGCGCGCGGCGCGGTCCAGTGAGCCGTGGTGCAAAGCGATCAGGCCTGCCCAATCGGGCCGGGCCTGCAGCAGGGCCTGGTACCAGAGCTCGGCCTGCGCGCGGGTGTTGGTGAACACCAGAGTGCTGCCGCTGCCCTCGATCTCGCTCACCACTTGCGGCAGCATGGTCAGGCCCAGGTGACCAGCCCAGGGAAAACGCTCGGCGTATGGCGGCAGCAATGTGTCGACGATCAGGGTTTTCGCCATTTGGCCCTGTATGAGCCGGCCATTGCGCCGAGGTCCGAGCAATGTGGAGTGCGCCTGCTCCAGGTTGCCCAGCGTCGCCGACATTCCCCACACCATCAAATCGGGCTGCCAGCGCCTGAGCCGCGCCAGCGTGAGCTGCAGTTGCACGCCGCGCTTGTTGCCCAGCAGTTCGTGCCACTCATCGACTACAACCGCACGCACGCCGCCAAGCGTGGACCGCGCATCGGCACGTGACATCAGCAAGCTCAGGCTTTCGGGCGTGGTGATCAACGTGCTGGGCATTCGCTTGCTTTGTGCCGTGCGTTGGCCGCTCGGTGTGTCGCCGGTGCGGGTGGCCACGGTCCAGGTGGGTGCCATTGTCGGAAGTGGTTCCTGCAGTGCGCGCAGCGTGTCGGCGGCGAGCGCGCGCATCGGCGTGATCCAAAGCAAAGTCAGAGGAGGCGCCCCGGTGCGGACAGTTTTTGTACTGCTTCCCGTATCGGCTAAGGCCTGCAGCGCGCCGAGCCAGACCGCGTAGGTCTTGCCAGCGCCAGTACCCGCGTGCAACAGGCCACTTTCGCCAGTTCCCATCGCTGCCCAGACTTCACGCTGAAAGTCAAACGACTTCCAGCCGCGCGCGGCAATCCAGGCGCTGGCATCGGGCCGCATCGACGCTTTGTGCGGTCTCATGGGAGGCCGTCGGGCAACAAGGCGGCCAGCATTTGCAGCGTGTCGGCTTCGGCCACGGACTTGTCTTCGCGCCAGCGCAGCATGCGCGGAAAGCGCACCGCGATGCCGCTCTTGTGGCGCGCACTGCGCGCAATGCCTTCGAAGCCGAGCTCGAATACGAGCGTTGGCCGCACGCTACGCACGGGGCCGAAGCTCTCTTGCGTGGTTTGACGGATGATGGCGTCCACCCGCGCCATCTCGGTGTCACTGAGGCCGGAATAAGCCTTGGTAAATGGCACCAGCTGGCGGTCGAATTGCTCGGGCGGCGCGCTCCAGACTGCAAAGGTGTAGTCGCTGTAAAGGCTGGCGCGCCGGCCATGGCCACGCTGCGCGTAGATGAGTACGGCGTCGACGCTCATGGGGTCGATCTTCCATTTCCACCACACGCCGTCCGACTTGGTGCGCCCGACGCCGTAGTGGCTTTCGCGCTGTTTGAGCATGAAGCCTTCGGTGCCCCGTGAGCGCGCCGCCTCACGCTGCGCGGCTAATGCAGGCCAATTGTCGCCTTCGATCAATGGCGAAACGATGAGCCTGGGGTGGTTCAACGATAGAGTCAGCGCCTCGAGCGCGGCGCGGCGCTGGTGCTGCGGATGCCCGCGCTGGTCGGCGCCGTCAAGCTCCAGCAGGTCGTAGGCGATCAGCGCGGCCGGCAGATCGAGCAGCAGCTTGGGGCTCACCGTCTTTCGGGTGGTGCGCTTTTGCAGTTCGGCGAAGGGCTGGGCGCCACCACCAGGACCGGTGCGCCAGATCACGATCTCACCATCGATAACAGTTCCATCGGGTAACGCCTGGCCTGCTGCCGCCAGCTCGGGAAAGCGGTCGGTGATGAGCTCCTCGCCACGCGACCACAGCCATACCTGGCCAGCGCGACGCACCAGTTGCGCGCGGATGCCATCCCACTTCCATTCCACCTGCCACGCGTTCGGTACGCCCAGTAGTTCGTCAAAGCGCGCCACTGGCTCGGCGAGCGGGTGCGCGAGAAAGAACGGGTAGGGCTGACCACTCGTGGCGCGGTCCTGCTCGTTTGCGCTCTCGGGCGCAATGAGAGCCAGGTGCTGAGCCGCGGTGGGCTGTGCGCCGGATGTCGTGTAGCCCATGAGTCGCTGCGCCATTTGCCGCGCGTCCACGCCCGCCACCGCCGCCAATGCCTGCGTGACCTGCAGTCGCGAGACGCCGACCCGAAAACCGCCCGTGATGAGCTTGAAATAGACGAGGCGCTGGTCGTCGGGCAACTCACTCCACTGCTGTTGCAGTCGGGCTGCGCGCTCCTTGTCGGGCAACCCGCGCAGTGGCAGCAGATGGTGCTCCAGCCAAGCGGCCAGGCCGCGCTGGCGCGGCTCGCTGGCAGGCGGCAGCAGTAAAGAGACGGTCTCGGCCAGATCACCAACGGCCTGGTAACTCTCGTCGAACAGCCATTCGGGCAGTTCTGCTGCCTGCTGCGTGAGCTCGCGCAGCAGGCGTGTGGGCACAAGCTGGCGTGGCTTACCACCGGCGAGGAAATACACTGCCCAGCCTGCGTCGGCTGCGTCAGCGGCGCGCAGGTAGCGCTGCAATGCGGCTTGCTTGTCACGGCTGGCGGTGCTGGCGTCGAGCTCGCGGTACAGATCGGCGAATGATTTCATGCGCGGACGACTTTCTCGGCCTCGCCATCACTCACATTGCTCGAGTCGCTTGTATCCTCATCACCGTATTCGGTCTCGAAGGCTTGCGCGTCGAGCCCGCGCTCGCCCAACCAGCGCACAAGCACCGGCACGCTGCCGTGGGTCACGCGTATGTGTTGTGCGCCTGTGCCCTCGATGGCACTCAGCAGGCCAGGCCAGTCTGCGTGGTCGGACATGACGAAGCCGCGATCAACGCCACGTCGCCGGCGCCTTCCGCGCACCTGCATCCAGCCACTGGCAAACGCGTCGGATGCTTCGGCGCCGAAGCGCCTTATCCAGGGCGTGCTCTGGGCAGAGGGGGGCGCGATCACCAGCGCGCGCCTGAGCGCGGCTTTGTCGAGCGTACCGTCGGTCACACAATGGGTCGCCGGCAAGGGCACGCCGGCCTCGCGGTACACCACGTTCAGCCGCTCCACCGCGCCGTGAGCCACGATCGGTCCGATGCCCGCATCCACTCCGCTGAGTACCCGCTGTGCCTTGCCAAATGCGTAGCACAACAGTACCGACGCACGTCGTGCACTCGCATTGAGTCGCCACCAGGCATTGATCTCGTCAAACAACGCGGTCTGCGTCGGCCAGCGGTAGATCGGCAAGCCAAAGGTGGATTCGGTGATGAAGGTGTCGCAGCGCACCGGTTCGAAAGGGGAGCAGGTTCCGTCTGCCTCGATCTTGTAGTCGCCGGAGGCCACCCAAACCCGGCCCCCATGCTCCAGACGCACCTGCGCAGAGCCCAGTACATGTCCGGCCGGATGCAACGAGAGACGCACGCCGTGGTGTTCGATGGTCTCGCCGTAGTCCAGCGTCTGAAGCGCGATGTCCGCGCCTAGCCGCTGGCGCAGCGTGCCCGCGCTGAGCGTGTGGGCCAGATAGTGGGTGTGGCCGATGCGCGCATGGTCTGAATGGGCGTGCGTGATCACCGCGCGGTCAACCGGCCGCCAGGGGTCGATATAAAAGTCGCCGGCCGGGCAGTACAGGCCTTCAGGGCGGGCGATGACGAGATCTTTATCCAAAACACTTTCCAGGACAATTGTCGTAATTCCGAGCGAATTTCCAATGTATGAAGTTGTTGGACGGCAGTTTGTCGGACCAAACCTTTTCAGTCGGTAGGTGCTCGCGCGGGCTTGAACCCATTGCGTGTTTGAAGGGCCCCGGTTGCGGGCGCCTTGCCGCGCAGTCATACAAGACCAACCGTGTTTTTGTGGCCGCCCGCAGCAGTAAGCCGGCGCGCTGATCGGCTGTAGGACATCCTGACTTGCGTGTCATCCATGTCCATACGCAGGGCAACGCGGTGTATGCTGAATTTTTCAATATGCTGGGGAGGAATCAATGCCTTTCAACCGTAACCACGTGCGTGCTTTTCTCGCCAAAACCGAGATCGATCTTTTCGAGTCCAGTCTCGGTCCTGAGCTCAACGCATTGACCGCCGCCGATGTGCATCGCCGCATCGACAGAACCCGCAAGCTGCGCAGCAAATACCGAGACCTGCTTCAGCGCCAAAAACTTGCTACGCGCGCTCGCACGACCAGCAAGGCGGGTGACAACGGAGATGCCAATGAGAGAACAGCGAAAAAGGCAAAGGCCTTTGACGAAACGCTGACACGTTTCGAAGCCCATGCAAAACGATTGGAGGCAGTCGCGGAAAAAGCAAATGTGAGATCGGCGGGCAAGGCTAAAAGTGGGGCGGTTGCGACCCGAAAGACGGCGGCAGAGAAGCGGCCCGCGAAATTCAAGTCGGTGCCGGCGGCCGTGACGCTACGTGAGGCTTTGGAAAAGAAACGTGCGGCGGAGCAGTCGGTGCCCGCGGCGAATGCAGCAGGCAGCCGCAAGAGGCCTGCGCTGTCCATCGCAACCGCAGGGGGTGTGAGCGCCACTCCGGCGAATGTGCGCGCGGCCGTTGTCGCGTCACGTCTGGATCAATCAGGCCTACAGCGCATCCAGGGGCACACCGGCACGCAGGTGCGTATGGCGCAAGCCAAACGAGACCAGCGCGGCTGATGCTCTTGCGTACTTGCCCTGTGCGCACTGAGCCGGCGCGCGGGCTCAGACCCACATCTGGCGCTTGATCGATGGCCCCCGACTCTGCTTCCGATTCAACTGGTATTTCCGCGCTTTGCCCTGTCAGCGCCATCCCGCACGTCGATCCTGCCGCGACTTTGCTATTCGTGATCAACGCAGGGTCGGGCGCTACCGATACCGATGACCGGCTGGCGGTGATCGAGGCAGCGCTGGATGCGAGTGGGCGACGGGGCGAGTTGTTGGTCTGCCGGCCGGACGAGTTGGCGCGGGTTGCGGCCGATGCTGCGGCGGCGGCTGTAAGCCGGAGTTCAGCGGTTATCGGTGTGGGTGGGGATGGCAGTCTCAATACGATTGCCCAGGCCGCCCACGCGGCCGGTTGCGCGATGGGCGTTATCCCGTACGGCACATTCAACTACTTTGCCAGGACGCACCGCATACCGACCGAGCCAGCCGCTGCGGCGCGGCATGTGCTGCACGCCCGCCCGACGCCGGTGCAAGTCGCTGCCATCAACGACCGGGTTTTCCTGGTCAACGCAAGCATTGGCGCTTATGCCGACCTGTTGCAGGATCGCGAAGCATACAAATCACGCTTTGGCCGCAGCCGCTGGGTGGCGTTTATTGCGGCCTGTGTAACGGTGCTGCATGCACAGCGTCGGCTGCGCTTGGAAATAGAGGTCGGCGACACGGTTCGCAAGGTGCGGACCTTGACACTTTTCGTCGGCAATAACCGGCTGCAGTTGGAACAGTTCGGGGCCGAACCCCCCGACACCATGTCCGGCAAGCCAGGCGAAGGCAGCCTTGCCGCCTTGATGCTGCGCCCCGTCGGCATGTTCTCCATGGTCGGCCTGATGCTGCACGGCGCAATGGGAGAACTCCGTGAAACTGCTGGCTTAGATACTTTTGAGTTCAAGCGCATGGTCGTGAAGCCCAGGTTCCTTCCACGCCTGCGGTCAGTCAAGGTCGCGTTCGACGGTGAGGTGACACGGATGCACGCACCGCTGGACATTCGTGTTCTGGAAAAGCCGTTGTACCTTCTGCATGCCGGGGATGTTCCTGATCCGCCGCATGGGTCTGAGGCTGGTGCATGAGCCTACTGCTGCAGATTTCGGACACGCACTTCGGGACTGAACAGCCACAAGTCGTGCAAGCTCTGATTGTGCTGGCGCGGCAACTGAAGCCCGATGTCGTGGTGTTGTCGGGCGACATCACACAGCGGGCACGACCGACGCAATTTGCGATGGCGAAGGCGTTTGTCGAGCGACTCGGCGCGCCGGTGCTGGCCATTCCGGGTAACCACGATATTGCATTGTTCGATCTCTGGGCACGCTTGACACGGCCCTATGCGCGTTACGCGGCGGCGTTCGGAGCCGACCTCGAGCCGGTCTACAGCTCGCAGGATCTGCTCATCGTGGGTGTCAACACCACGCGGGCATGGCGCCACAAGAACGGTGAGTTGTCGATGGCGCAAATCGACCGTGTAGCGAAACGGTTGCAGGTTGCGAGCCCACGGCAGCTGCGCGTGGTCGTCGTGCACCAGCCAGTGGGGGTGATATTGGACGAAGACCGAACCAACCTGTTGCGAGGCCACGACGTGGCAAAACGGGTCTGGTCCGCGGCTGGAGCCGATTTGCTGATGGGCGGCCATATTCATCTGCCCTATACGCAGGCCTTGCATGGGCTGGCGCGTGACACATGGGTGGTTCAGGCGGGAACAGCCGTTTCGTCGCGCACTCGCTCCGGGGCACCCAATTCGGTGAACGTGCTCCGTTGGCCGGCGCCGTTGGCCGGGAACAAGCCCGGATCCCGGTCTGGCTCCGACGCAACGGATGCTTGCCTCATCGAGCAGTGGGACTTTGCGGTTGGCCAACAGGCATTTGTATGTGGGCGAGCTACTGCGGTACGACCGGATCGCGATTGACCGAGTTGGCCAGGTACCGCCGGCGTGCGCGCTGTCCTACGCCACGCGGTGCGGGCATCCTATTGACCCGCAAGGTTCCGGCGTGCACCATTAAAGCACCCATCCCAATTGAACTTTCCATGTCCAGCAACCTGATTACGCCGTCACCCCTGCCTGGCACGGCCACAATAACTGACGATCGCCAAGCCGGTGCAGGTGCGATCAACGCTGATCGCGCGGTCCTGATGCGTCAATACGAGGAACAGCGCATGCAGCTCGTTAATCTTCACAGCGCCGATGCGCCTGACTGGACGGCCATCGACGATGTAATCGACAGCTTGGCGCGGTTGCAGTCGGACATCAAGGCCACGTATGGCTTGATCGGCAACAACCCGATAGAGCGCTAGTACGGCAAACGGCTTTCAAGCTGCGCGTGCGCTGTGTCGGCATGCCTCAGCGGCCCACCAGTTTGTTGCTGCTCAGGAACAGTAGTCCCATGGCCTCAATACCTTTTGCCGACAATTCCTCGTGCAAATTCAGCGAGTTCGATACGTTCTGGTGCGCGCCGCGCAACTCACCGCGTTGTGTCATGCTGTCCACAACCGCGGTGAATACGACTAGAAACAAGGCAGCCACCCCCAGCAGAATCCAGATGGTGACATGTCTCCAGGCATCGGCCCGTGAAAGTTGATCTGAATGGCGTCGTGGCAATGGGCTTTTATGGTTGTTCATGCATGCACCTGGATGACCAATTGGGTGAAGCGATCTTCTCTTTTACGGAGCAAGATTTCTGTCGGTCTGATCCGCTGCGCGTTGTAGGAGTGAGCCGATAGAGTGGAGGGAGAGTGCACCACGGCACGCAGCCACTGTGGTGCACCCCCGATGCCACTCGTGAAGGCAGCACTATCGCGCGTTCTCCCGGGATTCAGGGCGTTGTTCTTTTCTCGCCCTTGTTTTGTGAGCCAGCCGGAGGACCCGACTTCTGGTCAGCTGAACCTTTGCCTGCGTGTTTGCCAGGATTGGCGCCAGTGTTTTTGGCAGGCTGGTTTTTGCCGCCGTTGCTGTCCTTGGTGTTTTGTGGCATCTGAATCTCCTTTTAAGTTGGTGCATCAAGAGTCCCCATCCCGGCGTGCGCGGAGATTTCAAAGCAAGCTGCGTGGATGTAGGACTCGGTCCTATGCGTACGGCCGCGAGCCGGGCCCACGACTCCGTTGAACGGGTCAAATTGTCCAGCGACCCTGCAACATATCGGGGCCCGGAGGTTTGACCAGATAGTGATCGAGTCCGGCGTCTGAAGCGCGACCGCGGTATTCCGGTTGTCCCCAGCCGTTCAATGCTGCCAGCACGCTTTGCTGAATGCGTCCACATGGCCGAGCCCTGTTTCAAACTGGCTGATGCTGCCGGGCTTGGTCAGCAGTTTCAGCATATGGCTGTCTTCAGTCGAGCCAATGGCATTGCCAATTTGGCTTGACGCCGCTTTTTTTTCTGCAACTTTCTGCTTGTCCATGGAGTTCCCGATAAAGCCAAACACCAATCCTGTCGGCCCGCGCAATGACCCATGGTTGACAGCCCGACAGCCCGACAGCCCGACACGTTCACCATAGCCGCTCTGGTTGGCTCTGACGAACCGGCCGCCGAATTGCGCTGTCAAGTAGGCGCGGCAGACCGCGGCACGTTAGCTCTGTCGAGCACGAGCGTGCTCCGACAGGCAGGCCGAACCGTACAAGCCGGAGCCTGCATTGCTGGATCATGGAATCCTGGCATGTGGTGCTTGCCCTTCCACCTGCCGCGTCTGTCTGCCACCGCACAGACGTAACGCGCGAAATGCACGAAGCTGTTGCTGGATCCGACATTCGCCGTTGGAATCGCGTTGTTTCACCTATGCAGGCGCGCAGGTAACTGACCGGTCATGGGCTGGTTCGGATGCTGTGTCGCACGCAAAGAACAAGCGTGGCCACGACGGCACTTTGGTCCTGAACCCGGGGCCGCCATCCGAAAGGGACACACCATGACCGTCGCACGTATCACCGAAATCAGCAGCGTAAGCAATGTCAGCTTCCAGGAAGCCATTGATCAGGGCGTTGCACGCGCCAACAAGACGCTGAAGAATGTCAAGGGCGCCTGGGTGAAGGACCAGGAAGTCACCGTCGACAACGGCAAGGTCACCGGATACAAGGTGATTCTG
>JBBQJP010000085.1:0-17950 GCA_038326025.1 Burkholderiales bacterium | reverse complement strand
CTCGCCCTGTTATGCCTGTGTATTTCCACCCGAGAACACGTTCGAGGAAGTCAATTGCGCCACGATGGGGGTATTTGCGCCGCTGGTGGGCATCATCGGCACGGTGCAGGCAGCCGAGGCACTCAAACTCATCACCGGTGTGGGACGCTCGCTGGCAGGTCGATTGCTGATGCTCGATGCCCGCGCCATGGAGTGGAACGAGCTGCAGATTCCACGCAACCCGTTATGTCCGGTGTGTGGCCACGCCTGACCGGATGGCGCCGCTAGGCTCGTCGCGCCAATTGGCAGGGGAAAACGGCCCATTCCAGAGCTCTCGGAGCAAAACCTTACTGTTAAACTTTGACCCCACTTGAATCCACCTGCCCGTGACATCATCGCTAGCCCCCTCCGTCGTCGACATCAGTGACCTGCGGTTGGGTGACGCGCGTGCCCTGCTGGAGCATGGGGCAACAGTCGAACTACCCGATTCCGAAGCGTCGCCTACCGAATTCGTGCAACGCGTCATCGACGGCCTGTGCGAACTGTCGCTCAAGGACCCACTGACCGGGCTGGCGAATCGGCGGCATTTCCTATCTGTGCTCGAGCGCGTGACCGATGGTGTCGCGCGATCGGGTGAGCCGGCATTGCTGCTGATGCTGGACATCGACCATTTCAAGGCCATCAACGACACCCATGGCCATGTGGCAGGTGATCAGGTGCTGCAGGCGGTGGCCAAGTGCCTGGCGCGATGCATCCGACCCATGGATACGGTGGCGCGATATGGTGGTGAAGAATTTGCCGTGGTATTGCCGAACTGCCTGGTGTCAGTGGGCGAGGCGGTGGCCGAACGCATCCGCATGACCGTCGAGTCACTGATGATTCCGGTCGGCCCGGTAAGCCATGTGCAAGCCACCATCAGTATTGGCGGCGCTTATGCGCCGGCCTGGGTTCGTTCAACCGCACCGCTGTGGATCGAGCGAGCCGACAACCTGCTTTATCGGGCCAAGTCCGAGGGGCGCAACCGGGTCTGCATCGATCATCAGCAGGCCATCGCCGTCAGTGCCGAGGAGAAGAATCTGTTATTTGGACATTTGGCATTGGGCGAGCCCGCATGGCTTGAACATGCTGCTATGGAATCTGCCACGGGCAGCGCGAGTGGAGTAGGCGAATGAGCGACGAATTGCAATCAGCCGCGGCGGCCAAACCTCCAGAGCCACCCGTGCTGTTGGCACCCCATGGCAAAGTCATGGCTGTCACCAGCGGCAAAGGTGGTGTCGGCAAGACATTTGTATCGGCCAATCTGGCCGCGGCCCTTGCCAAGCGTGGTCAGCGTGTGCTGGTGCTTGACGCCGACCTCGGTCTGGCCAATCTCGATGTGGTGCTGAACCTGTATCCAAAGACGACGCTGCACGATGTGTTCAGCGGCAAGTCGACGATCGACGAGGCCATCATCCAGGCGCCTGGCGGCTTCTCGGTCCTGCTCGCCGGTTCCGGCATGGTCGAGTACTCGCGTCTGACGCCTGAGATCCGTGCCGACTTCCTGCGCATCATCGAGGGCCTGATCCCGCGCTACGACGTGGTTTTGCTCGACACCGGTGCCGGTATTTCCGACGTGGTGTTGTTCGCAGTATCGCTGGCCTCGGTGATCCTGGTGGTTGCAACCCCGGAGCCGACCTCACTGACCGATGCCTACGCAACCATCAAGGTGCTGGCCAGCCAGCAGCAGCGTGAGACCATCCACATGGTGATCAACCAGACGGCCCGACTGGGTGATGGACGTGCCATCACCGGACAATTGCAGCAGGTGCTTGACCGCTTCGTCGTGACTGGCCCGGGGCGGGGCGTACGCCTGGTGCACCTGGCCGACATTCCGGCCGATCCATCGGTGCGCCAGGCCGTCATGCGCCGCCAGTTGCTGATGCAGACGCTTCCCGGATGCCCAGCGGCCCTTGCGATGACTCAGCTGGCACGCAAACTCGACGAGACTGTGATTCATCCGCAAGGCTGAGCGGCTGCCACGGCGCTGACGATCCAGCCTTCCAGCGGATCTATCGTCGCTGGTAGTCCGTACTCCGGCCCACCGTGCTGCACACCCCATGCGGCCTGCATCAGGCACAACACCGCGTCCAGACGGTCGCCACTGCCATCTGCTATGAGTTCGCCGCGTTGCGCGGGTGTCAGCGTCAACCGCAATGCCAGACGCGTCTGACCCAGAGCCAGCGTATCGATCAGAAACGCGCGTCGTGCCTGGCGCTGCAAGTTCTGCCGTTTTTTGTCATCGCTTTTGTAGCTATCGCGCCCCAGCACCTCGCGCGCCAGCAAACCGGGATAGGCCTCGAGCGCGACGCGCCGGGGCTGGCCAGCGGCATCGACATCGTTGTGGTCGCCAGCGTCCAGTCCCGGTATGTGGACACCGGCCTCGATCAGCAGTGGCACCCCTGCATGCAACATGTAGGCGACGGGCGGATTGACCCATTTCATCGACGGACTGGAGCCGGCCCAGCGGTCAGTCGCGCGATGGGCAAATTTGCGGCCCGGCTCCCGCGCGGCGCAGAACGCGGCAAACATGTTTCGGATTTCAGGTCGACTCAACGCCGCATAGGTACGCATGCAGTCGCGCCAGCGCGTGGACCAACCCATCTGCAGAACCAGTTCGCGTGGCAGTCCAAACGGGAAATCGAAACCGCCGACCCAGTCGGAATGGTGTTGCAGAGCGCCGGAGAATTCCGCGAACGTCGGCAACTCCGACAAGCCGTCCAGGGTGACGACACCTGCATCCAACCCGCCCAACGCCAGCACGATGGGCTTGCGCGTCGTCGGCCGGCTGCTGAAGTCGCACCCGATCAACATGCCAACGCCAAGGCTGGCTGGCGCCCGATGCGCCGGGACAGCCTGGCGATCAAGGCTGCACCTCGCCGCTGTCGACCGGTTTGACTCAGGCGCGGCCCATGATGGAAGCCGTGGCCATCAGCTCTTCGAGCAGGGCCAGTGAAACCTTGCCCGATACCGAGTAGGGGTCGAGCTCGGGTCGCTCGGCGTATTTCAGCAGGATGGACACATTGATGCGCGACATGTTCACCTGGCCCATGGTCCAACCACCAAAGCGGCGTTCGGATATCTCCTCGTAATGCAGCAGCACCACGTCCTTGTGCCGCGGGTCTTTCTGGATATGGCCGTACAGCTCACTCACCGCCATGCGGCCGCCCTCGATGGCCTGCAGAAAGATACCCCCTCCGTAACACAGGATGCCCGTGATACCGCCGATCGGATTGGCCAGACGCGACTGCGACAGGATGGCCTCGATCGCCTCCGAACTGGTATCCACCGCACGGCTTGCATACAAAAGTCTTACCAGCATGGCATCAGGCCTTTCCGGGTATCAGGGACAGGAATTCACGACGCAGATTGGGATCTTTCAGGAACGAGCCCCGCATCACCGAGTTGATCATCTTGCTGTCCATATCCTTGACGCCACGCCAGGCCATGCAGTAGTGACTGGCCTCCATGACGATGGCCAGGCCATCGGGCTGCGTCTTCACCTGGATCAGATCCGCCAGCTGCACTACCGCCTCCTCCTGGATCTGCGGGCGCCCCATGACCCATTCGGCCAGGCGCGCATATTTGGACAGGCCGATGACATTGGTGTGTTCATTGGGCATCACGCCGATCCAGATCTTGCCGATGACCGGACAAAAATGGTGACTGCAGGCGCTACGCACCGTGATCGGCCCGACGATCATCAGCTCGTTCAGGTGCTCGGCATTGGGGAACTCGGTGATGTTCGGCGCCTTGACGAAACGCCCGCGGAACACCTCGTTGACATACATCTTGGCCACCCGACGTGCCGTCGCGTCGGTGTTGTGGTCATTCTCGGTGTCGATGACCATGCTGCTAAGCACGCCCTTCATCTTGGACTCGACCTCGTCGAGCATCAACTCCAGTTCGCCAGGCTCGATGAAATCGGCGATATTGTCATTGGCGTGAAAGCGCTTTCGCGCAGCGACAAGGCGCTCACGTATCTTGACCGATACCGGTGTGCCTTCTTCTGTGTCTGTTGCACTCATTGGGGGGGTGGACGACATTAACATCGGCTCATACTACCAGCGATTCCATCCCCCGGCGGCCTATGTGGACAGCCCTGAGGCGACTGCCTGCGCACGACGCGTCAGTAGCGCCGGCCCAGCAGAAAAAGCCCCAGCCGCATGACCCCGAAGGCCAGGTGTTCCAGTGCACGCCCGCGCCAGGACCGATTGGCAAACGCCACCGCGTCAACCTGGCGCCCCCCCTGAGCGATCGCCTGCTCCAGACATTGACGCAAGTCCTCGGCAAAGGCCTGATTTCGCACCACGATATTCGCCTCGCGCGCCAGCAACAGACTCAGCGGATCAAGGTTGGATGAGCCCACCGTGGCCCAGCGCCCGTCGACCACCGCCACCTTGGCATGCAGAAAACTTGCCGCGTACTCGTGGATCTCCACACCGGCGGCCAGCAAGGCGCCATACACCGGCCTGGAGCCATGGTATTGCAGGAAATACTCGTAGCGCCCCTGCAGCAACAACCTGACCCGCACCCCCCGCCCCGCCGCCAGAATCAGGGCCTTGCGCAGACGCGCACCGGGTAGAAAGTAGGCGTTGGCGATGATGACTTCGTGTCGCGCCGCGCCTATCGCCCTGAGATAGGCGCGCTCTATGCGCCGACGATTGCGCAGGTTGTCGCGCAGCACCAGTTCGGCGCGGGCTCCCTGGCCGACCATCGAGCCCAACAGCGAGTCCTGCCCATCTTGCGGCTCCTTCGCGCTCCCGCGCCGAGTTGCGATGGCCCCACGCACCCGACGCTGCAGCTTGCGCAAGGCCGCCGGCAGTTCCCGGTCACGCAGATCATCGGCGACCGTCATACGCCACCAGAAAGCGGTCGCAGTCTCCAGCATGTCCTGGACCAAAGGCCCGGTCACGCGCACCGCAAAGTCGAGCCGGGGCTCATGCAGCGGCCCGAAGGCCGGGTCATGGAAATCGTCCATGATGTTGATGCCACCGCAGAAGCCGATCACACCGTCGACGATGCAGATCTTGCGATGCAGCCGGCGCCACCGACTGGGAATCAGCGCTCCCCACCGTCCCAGAGGCTGGAATACATGCCAGGCAACCCCGCTTTCGTCAAAGCGGCGCGCCCAAAGAGGCGGCAATTGCGGCGTACCGACACCGTCCACTGCCAGATAGACCTTTACGCCGCGTTCGGCGGCGCGCGCCAGCGCCGCGGCGATTGCCAAGCCCGAGACATCGAATTCGAAGATATAGGTTTCCAGCCGCACTTCGTGCCGGGCCGCATCGAGCGCCTGCTCGAGCGCTGGAAACAATTCCTGTCCGCCCTGCAGCAGCGTGATCTGGTGCGAAGTTGACATCCCGGTTGGGGTCCGGCCAGGTGGCCGCATCAGTCCGGCAGCGAGAATTCGGCCACCAGCGGCAGATGATCCGACATGCGCCACCATATTCGACCACGCGGCACCTGCAGGCCCAGCGGCTGCATGCCACGCACAAAGATCTGATCCAACTGCACCAGCGGCAAGCGCGACGGAAAGGTCGGCTGAGGCTGACCGTCAAAGGCGGCCAGGCCGAAATCGGCCATTTCGCGCCGCACCGACTTGCCCCAGTCGTTGAAGTCGCCGGCCACGATCAACGGCGCGGCGTTTGGCACCTCGCGCTTGATAAACCGGTGCAGTTGCGCCACCTGGCGCGTGCGACTGGCGCGAATCAGCCCGAGATGCACGACCACCACATGCACCGGTTGCCCATGCAATTCGATCGTGGAATGCAACAGGCCGCGCTGCTCGAACCGATGGTCCGACATGTCTTCGTGCTGGTGGTCGAGCACCGGCCAGCGCGACAACATCGCATTGCCATGTTCACCATGGCGGGTCGTGGCATTGGTGCGGTAAATCGCCTCATAACCGGGCGGCGCAAGAAACTCCGCCTGTGGCATCTGCGGCCAGCGGGCGAAAAAACGGGCTTCGCCGTGATGCACCTTGCGCACCTCCTGCAGGCAAACGATGTCGGCATCGAGCTGTTCGACCGCATGACCGAGGTTGTGGATCTCCAGCCGTCGGCGCGGCCCCACGCCCTGCACACCCTTGTGGATGTTGTAGGTTGCCACACGCACGATATTCATGGCGTCGACTCCAGTGTGCGCCAATGCGGCAACCACAGGATGGCCTCGGCATTGGACGGCGAAAAGCAGGCCTGCGCCGCATCGCACCAGGGCAGCCAGCGCCAGGCCACATGCTCGCGCGGGTTCAGTTGCACGGGGGTGTTCCGGGGCACGGTCAGTCCAAAAATATGCTCGGTGTTGCGCGTCACACCCGGAGCATAACGGTGGCGCCAGCGCGGGTAGATTTCGAAGACGTTTTCCATCTGCCAGTCGCGCAACCCGTTTGCCAGCGGTCGAGCGGTGCGGCAATCGATGCCGGTTTCCTCCAGCACCTCGCGTGCGGCCGTTGTGCGAAACCGCTCACGCGACCGGTCCTTGCTGCCGGTGACGGACTGCCAGAAATCCGGTGCATCGGCACGTTTGATCAGCAAGACATCCAGTGCCGGCGTGTGAATCACCACCAGCACCGACTGCGGAATCTTGTAGGCAACGGGCAAACCTGCGGGTGCCATCGGGTCACCTGCGGGATTTTGCGCATCACCTGCCATCACATGCTCAGTCGGCTGCGACGGTGCGTAGCCGTATATGCAATTCGCGCAGCTGCTTCTCGTCCACCGTGGACGGCGCCTGCGTGAGCAGACACTGGGCACGCTGGGTCTTGGGAAACGCAATCACGTCGCGGATCGACTCTGCGCCCGTCATCAGCGTCACGATGCGGTCCAGGCCGAACGCCAGACCACCGTGGGGCGGCGCGCCGTATTGCAAGGCGTCGAGCAGGAAACCGAACTTGAGCTGGGCCTCTTCGGGCGTGATCTTGAGCGCATCGAACACCTTTTGCTGCACATCGGCGCGATGGATACGCACCGAGCCGCCACCCATTTCCCAGCCGTTGAGCACCATGTCATAACCCTTGGAGATACATTTGGCCGGGTCCGACACCATCCAGTCCTCATGGCCATCCTTGGGCGCGGTGAATGGATGGTGCGTGGCGGTGTAGCGCTGCGCCTCGTCGTCAAACTCGAACATCGGGAAGTCAACCACCCACATCGGGCGCCAGCCGGCCGTGAAAAGGCCGTTGTTGCGGCCGAACTCGCTATGACCGATCTTCAGGCGCAAGGCGCCTATTGCATCGTTCACCACCTTGGCCTTGTCGGCACCAAAGAAAATCAGGTCGCCGTTTCGCGCTCCGGTGCGCGCGAGGATCTCGGTAAGTGCCGCATCGTGCAGGTTTTTGACAATCGGGCTTTGCAGGCCGGGCCAACGGGCCGAGGCCTCTCCTGGCCCCGCCACCACGTCGTTGACCTTGATGTAGGCCAGCCCCTTGGCGCCGTAGATCTTGACGAACTCGGTGTAGGCATCAATCTCACCTCGGCTCATGCCGCCGCTGTCACGCGCTCCGCCCGGCACGCGCAGGCCGACCACGCGTCCGCCATGGGCATTCGCCGCACTGGCAAACACCTTGAAGTCGACATCGGCCATCACATCGGTCAGCTCGGTGAATTCCATGTTCACGCGCAGATCGGGCTTGTCCGAACCGTAGCGGTGCATGGCGTCGGCGTAGGACATGACCGGAAATTCGCCCAGATCGACCTTGATCGTGTTCTTGAACACGGTCGTGATCATGGCCTGCGTAATGTCACGGATTTCCTGTTCCTCCAGGAACGATGTCTCGATATCGATCTGTGTGAATTCCGGCTGACGGTCGGCGCGCAGGTCTTCGTCACGGAAGCACTTGGTGATCTGGTAATAGCGGTCGTATCCTGCCACCATCAGCAGCTGCTTGAACAACTGCGGAGACTGCGGCAGTGCAAAAAAGTGCCCGTCGTGCACCCGGCTCGGAACCAGATAATCGCGCGCGCCCTCGGGCGTGGACTTGGTCAGCATCGGGGTTTCGATGTCAATGAATCCCTGGGCGTCAAGGAACTTGCGCACCTCCATCGACACCCGGTAGCGCAACATCAGGTTGTTCTGCATGTAGGGGCGGCGCAGATCCAGCACCCGGTGCGTCAACCGCGTCGTCTCGCTGAGGTTTTCGTCGTCGAGCTGGAACGGCGGCGTCACCGATGCGTTGAGCACCACCATCTCATGGCACAACACCTCGATCTTGCCACTGCCCAGGTTCTCGTTGACGGTGCCGGCCGGACGCGCGCGTACCAGACCCTTGACCTGGATACAGAACTCGTTGCGTACGCCTTCGGCCAACGCAAACATCTCGGCACGATCCGGATCGCAGACCACCTGCACATAACCCTCACGATCGCGCAGGTCGACAAAAATCACGCCGCCGTGATCGCGACGCCGGTTCACCCAGCCGCAAAGGGTGACGGTCTGGCCCAGCAGGGCTTCGGTCACAAGACCGCAATATTGGGTACGCATGCTCATGAGGAACTTTCAATGGCCGGACCCGCATGGCGTCCGACGGGTCAGGGTTTCAGTTTTCGATCCGGTGTACGCCGGTCGCGGGCGCCACTGCGCCCATGGAAATAACATAGGTGAGCGCCTCGTCGACGCTCATGTCGAGTTCAATCACATCGGAGCGCGGCAACATCAGAAAGAAGCCGCTGGTGGGATTGGGTGTCGTTGGCACGTATACGCTGACGAATTCAGGCCCCAGGAGTCGCGCTGCCTCGCCTTGTGGCGTGCCGGTCTGAAACGCGATGGTCCAGACGCCGGCGCGCGGGTACTGGATCAACATGGCGGTGCGAAACGCATTGCCATCGCTCGAAAACAGCGTATGCGAGATCTTTTTGACGCTGTTGTAGATTGACTTGATGAACGGGATGCTTGCAAACAGGCGGTCCCATTGCGCAACCATCCATCGGCCTGCCACGTTCGTCACCAACGCGCCAGTGAACAGCAGCGTCAGGAATACCAACACCAGTCCCAGACCATGGATCGCTCGCAGTCGTTCGATGATCGTGTTCTGCCCATCCCCCGGCAAAAAAGCCTCCAGCCCCGACAACACGCCACCGAAGACGCCGTCCATCAAGCCGATCAACCAGGTGATCACCCATACGGTGATAGCCAGCGGCAGCCAGACCAGCAGTCCGGTGATCAGGTATTTCTTGATGGGCATGGGGTGGGCGCAGACTGAGGCGAATCAGCTGCCGGAACTGGGTGTGGACTCGGTCTTCTTGGCCGCAGGCGCGGCGGCGGTCGTACTCGCCGAATCCGACGGGGTCGATTTCGCGCCCTCCGATTTCGCGCTTTCTGTCTTGGGGGTAGCTGATTCCGTCGATTTCGTGTCGCCGGTTTCCGCTGGCTTGGCGCCACCACCCTTGAAGTCCGTGGCGTACCAGCCGGAGCCCTTGAGCTGGAAACCGGCTGCGGTCACCTGCTTCTTGAACGACTCAGCCTGACAGGACGGACACTGGGTCAGTGGCTGGTCGGAAATTTTCCGCAGGACATCCTTGGCAAACCCGCAAGAATCACATTTGTACGCGTAGATAGGCATGCTGGTATCGCTATGGGTTGGGAAGTGGCAAAGCCCTCGATTATAGAGGGCGCGTCCCCACCAGGCGCTTGGCAGGGTTGCGTCAGAACAGCTGTACGTGCACCACCAGTTGCATGGCCAGCAGCCCCAGTGCGAACCCGACGGCGCCGTATATCAGGCCTTGCAGCAGTCGATTTGTGCGGCGCTGCTCGGCCAGCAGTTCCTTGATCTCGCGTGGCAACTGCCCCTGCTGCTTGCGCAGATAGTCATGTAACAGGCGCGGCAAGCCTGGCAGAAGCTTGGCGTACCGAGGCGCCTCCTCCTTGAGTTGTTCGAGCAACTTCTGCGGCCCCACCTGCTCGAGCATCCATTTTTCAAGAAACGGCCGGGCACTGCTCCACAGGTCGAGTTCGGGGTCGAGATCGCGTCCCAGCCCCTCAATATTGAGCAGGGTTTTTTGCAGCAGCACCAGCTGCGGTTGGATTTCGACATGAAAGCGGCGCGAAGTCTGAAATAGCCGCATCAACACCATGCCCAGCGAGATTTCCTTGAGCGGGCGATCGAAATACGGCTCGCAGACCGTGCGCACCGCCGCTTCCAATTCGTCAACCCGGGTTCCGGGCGGCACCCAGCCCGATTCGATGTGCAGTTCGGCGACACGCTTGTAATCGCGCCGGAAAAAGGCGGTGAAGTTCTGCGCCAGATACTCCTTGTCGAACTCGGTCAATGTGCCGACGATGCCGAAATCGAGCGAAATATAGCGGCCGAAGGTCTCCGGATCGATGCTGACCTGGATGTTGCCAGGATGCATGTCGGCATGGAAAAAACCGTCCCGGAACACCTGGGTGAAAAACAGCGTAACGCCATCGCGCGCGAGTTTGGGTATGTCGACCCCGGCCGCACGAAGGCGGTCGACCTGGCTGATCGGGATGCCGCGCATGCGCTCCATGACAATCACGTCCGGGCTGCAGTAGTCCCAGTACATTTCGGGAATCAGGACCAGATCCAGCCCGGCCATGTTGCGCCGCAGCTGTGCGGCGCAGGCGGCCTCGCGCACCAGATCAAGTTCGTCATGCAGGTACTTGTCGAACTCGGCCACCACCTCGCGCGGTTTCAGGCGCCGGCCATCGCTGGACAGTCCCCCCACCCACGATGCCATGGTGCGCATCAGCCCCAGGTCTTTTTCGATCGCCGGCAACATGCCTGGGCGAAGCACTTTGACCGCCACATCGTGCAACTTGCCATGACGGTCCTTGAGCACCGCAAAATGCACCTGGGCGATCGACGCACTGGCCACCGGCTCCCGTTCGAACGACGCAAAAATCTCGTTCAAAGGCTTGCGAAACGCCTTCTCGATGCTGCGGATGGCGATATCCGAATCGAACGGCGGCACCCGGTCCTGCAAACGGGCCAGTTCGTCGGCGACATCCAGCGGAAGCAGGTCCCGCCGGGTCGACAACACCTGGCCGAACTTGACAAAAATAGGGCCCAGCCGCTCCAGCGCCTCCCGCAGACGAACACCGCGCGGAGCGTCCAATTTGCGCCCGATCGACAGCAAGCGGGCCAGCGCACGCAACCACGGTTTCTGGAAGCTGTTGAGAAACAATTCGTCCAGACCGTAGCGCAGCACGATCCAGATGATGAACGCACCGCGAAACAGCCGCGTCATGGCGCAGCACCACCCACGTCCTTCGGTGCGGCAGGCGCGCCACCGGCGAACTGCTGCAGGACCTGGGCCATGCGCCGGGCAACAACGCCCAGGGCATGCGCGGGAGCATCTCCGACGATTCGCGCGAGGTCTTCCTCGACATCCCAGCGCACATGGTCCACCAGCCAGTTGACGTCAGCGGCTAATTGCACATCGCCTTCGATGCGGATCGCCGGCTTCTCGCCACGCGCCAGCGACTGCGCAATGGTGCTCATGGACTCGTCGGTGGCGGTCAGGCTCAGGTCGGCCCGGGATTCATCGGACGCCAGGTCCAGCAGGCCTGCCGGCGTCACCAGAAACCGGATGTAGACGCTGCGCCACTGCACCAGAAGCACGGCCCCCTTTTGCCGGACCAACCGGTCCATCGCGGCGGGTTCGCGCATCAATACATGGTTGAGCAGCAGAACGATGCGCCGTTGCGCCTCGTCGATGGCCCAGGGCGGCGGTTGAAACTGCGTCGCCACCGACTGCAAGAAACCTTCGAACAAATGAAAAGGGGACTGTGTTGCCATAGTCCCCGATTATTCCCGCATTCGCCCCGTCGCCGAGGCGAGGCGGTGTTATTGCAAAGCCTGCACGCCCGCCACCAGCCAGCCGCTGGAGCCGGACTTGGGCTTGGTCATGTTCCACACTTCGCGGAACGGGCTTGGCCCGGCCGATGGCTCCTCCCGGATCATGCCGGAGAACTCGACACTGGCCATGTAATCATTGCCGATATCCTCGATCCCCAGCAGCTTGGCGTCGATCATGACGACATCAGTGTTGTTGACCGGGCCGCCGGTATGCGCCTCGCGATCGGCCAGTTGGGACTTGATTTCGCCCAGCATCTCGTCCGTCATCATGGCACGCAAGGAGGAGATGTCAGATTTGTCCCAGGCGGCCTGCAGGGTCACGAAGTTGGCCTTGGCGGCCTTGAGGAATCCGTCGACATCGAAACCGGCCGGCACACCCCAGGACTGCGAACCCATCAGCGCAGAGCCGATGATGGATTCCCGGTTCTGGTTGCCACCGAGCGACTCCAGCGGCATTGGATTGCTGCGCTCCCACGGGCGGGCCGAGGCATCGTTGCCGACGTTTTCGGGTCGATAAGGCTTGGGTTCTTCGACCGGCGCTCCCGCGCCGGCGCCCTGGAAGGCGAAAGGCGCATTCGCGCTGCGCGCGGGTGCCGCCTTGTTCCTGCGCATGAACCAGCCAATCACACCTACGGCCACCATGGCCAGCAAGGCGAGCATCAGCACATTGCCGAACGCTTCACCAAAACCCAGCGAATGGGCAAGCCAAGCCAGACCCAGGCCAGCTGCCAGTCCACCGAGCATGGCGCCCCAGGGTTTGCGCGGCGCAGTCGCAGCCGCGGTCGCGGGTTTGCCGGCCACGTTGTTGGCGCCTTGCGCCGGAGCGGCCGGCGCAGACCGATTCGTCACATTGCCGGATTGTTTGCCGAACGAGCCACCGCCACCCATGCGACGCGCGTCGGCGTCGACGCCGGCAAACACCAGTGCCAATCCGAGTACCACTGTCCACAGTTTCATCATGCCTCCCGATTTTTTCAGACCATTGCTACCGAACATTCCCCGACCATACCGCGTCAGCACTTGATGCCGACATGCAAGGCCACCATTCCACCTGTCAGATTGTGGTAATCGACATGGCCGAAGCCACACGACTGCATAAGCGTCTTGAGATCGGCCTGCGACGGATGCATGCGAATCGACTCCGCCAGGTAGCGATAGCTCGAGGCATCTCCGGCAACCATCTGGCCCAGACGCGGCAATACCTTGAAAGAGTACCAGTCGTAGACTTTCTCCAGGGGCTTGGCCACACGCGAAAACTCCAGCACCAGCAACTTGCCGCCCGGCTTGAGTACGCGGTGCATTTCCCTCAAAGCCAGATCCTTGTGTGTCATGTTGCGCAGACCGAAGGCCACACTGACACGATCGAACCGGGCGTCGGCGAACGGCAACTTCTCGGCGTCGCAGACGACCGCATCGATGATCTGGCCGCCATCGGTCAGGCGGTCGCGCCCGACGCGCAGCATCGCCTCGTTGATATCGGACAACACCACGCGACCGGTGGGGCCAGCCTGGCGCGCGAAAGCCTTGGACAGATCGCCGGTTCCACCGGCGATATCGAGCACCTGGTGGCCGGCGCGCACGTCGGCCACCAGCACCGCATAGGCCTTCCAGGCGCGATGAAGTCCGGCCGACATCAGGTCGTTCATCAGGTCGTACTTGGGCGCGACCGAGTCGAACACGCCCCGCACGCGGCGCGCCTTGTCTGCTTCGTCAACAGATTCAAAGCCGAAATGGGTCGATGTCATGGTGTTCGATGCTATGCCGGTTTGGTTTGCAGACTGCCACAACCCTGCCGTCAATTGGGGAATGTGTCGCCTATTTGATGAATGCCCAGGCAGCGCCGCTTAATGGCTGGCGCAACCATGGCCCGAAGCAGTTGGCATGTCGGCATCGCGGTCAACACCGGCCGCCTCCAGGCGTGCCTGGTACTGGGCCCATAAGGCATCCTGCTGCGAACCCAGGAAGTACAGGTAGTCCCAGCTGAAGATCCCGGTGTCATGCCCATCCGAAAACCGGGGCTGCACCGCATAGTTGCCCACCGGATCCAGCGACTCGAGCTCAACCAGCCGCTTGCCGGTCTGCAGCACTTCCTGACCCGGTCCGTGGCCCTGCACTTCCGCCGACGGCGAATACACCCGCATCAGCTCGAACGGGATCCGGAACAGTGAACCGTCGGAGAACCCGACCTCCAGCACCCTGGACTGACCATGTGCCGTAATGGATTCTGGTGCCGGAGCACCAGGTTTGAGACCTGCCATGACACGACTCCCTGTTCGCTGTTGATGAACCATTTGGCGCGCTGCCCTGCAGCCGCGCCGCTTTGCTGCGCTGCAATTACACCAGCACCCGCTCGATGCCGCCGGCGTTGGCCTTGGCCACGTACTGCTCGAGCCATTGCTCGCCCAGTATGTGCCGCGCCATCTCGACCACGATGTAGTCCGCCTCCAGCAGTCCATTTTGCAGGTCGTCGCCATACCGGCTCAAACCCTGCAGACAACTCGGACAGGAGGTCAGGATCTTCACATTTGCGGTGGGCGCCAGTGCGCCGGTCTGGCGCAAGGCGGTCTCATCGCGACGCAATTCCTCCTCCTTGCGAAAACGCACCTGGGTCGAGATGTCCGGCCGGGTGATACCCAGCGTGCCACTTTCGCCACAACAACGTTTGCTCTCGAGCACCTGGTCCGGCGTATCGCCTCCGACCAGGGCCCGCACGGTCTTCATCGGCTCCTGTTGCTTCATCGGGCTGTGGCAGGGGTCGTGATAAAGGTAGGCGCCGCCCGATTCGAGCCGGATATTCTTCTCCAGCAGATACTCATGGATGTCGATGATCCGGCAGCCCGGGAAGATGTCCTCGAACTTGTAACCCTGCACCTGGTCGTAGCAGGTGCCGCAGCTGACCACCACCGTGCGGATATCGAGGTAGTTCAGCGTGTTGGCAACCCGGTGAAACAGCACCCGGTTGTCGGTGATGATCTTTTCCGCCTTGTCGTACTGCCCCGAACCGCGCTGCGGATAACCGCAACACAGGTAACCTGGCGGCAACACCGTCTGGACACCGGCGTGCCACAACATGGCCTGCGTGGCCAGGCCGACCTGGCTGAACAGGCGCTCCGAGCCACATCCCGGAAAATAAAACACCGCTTCGGTTTCGGGGTTAGTCATAACCGGGTCACGAATGATCGGCACATAGTTCGCGTCCTCGATGTCCAGCAAGGCACGGGCCGTCTTCTTGGGCAGGCCACCAGGCATCTTCTTGTTGATGAAGTGGATCACCTGCTCCTTGATCGCAGGTTTGCCTACGCTGGCCGGCGGATTGCGTGTCTGCTTGCGCGCAAAACCGCGCAACAGGTCGCTCGCGATGTTCTGCACTTTGAAACCTATGCCCACCATCGCGCTGCGCGCCAGCTTGATGGTCTGCGGATTGGTCGCATTCAGGAAGAACATGGCAGCCGCATTGGCCGGACGGAACGATTTCTTGCCCATCTTGCGCAGAAGATTGCGCATGTTCATCGACACCTCGCCGAAGTCGATGTCTACCGGACACGGCGACAGGCACTTGTGGCAGACCGTGCAATGGTCGGCCACGTCTTCGAACTCCTCCCAGTGTTTGATACTGATGCCGCGCCGTGTCTGCTCCTCGTACAGAAACGCCTCGACCAGCAAGGACGTTGCCAGAATCTTGTTGCGCGGGCTGTACAGCAGGTTGGCCCTGGGTACATGGGTGGCGCACACTGGTTTGCACTTGCCGCAGCGCAGGCAGTCCTTGATCGAATCGGAAATTGCCCCGATATCGGACTGCTGCATGATCAGGGACTCGTGCCCCATCAGACCGAAACTCGGTGTGTAAGCGTTGCTCAGGTCGGCATACACCGTGTCGTGGCCAATACCCGTGCTCGGCGCGTCCGGCAACGTCGTCTGGCGCAACAATTTGCCCTTGTTGAACCGTCCGTGCGGGTCGACACGCTGCTTGTATTCGGCAAATGGCCGTAACTCGTCTTCGCTCAGAAACTCAAGCTTGGTGATGCCGATGCCATGCTCGCCCGAGATCACACCACCAAGCGAGCGCGCCAGCGCCATGATGCGTTTGACGGCCTGATGCGCGGTCTGCAGCATCTCGTAATCGTCACTGTTGACCGGGATATTGGTGTGTACATTGCCGTCCCCCGCGTGCATGTGCAGCGCAATCCAGACACGGCCCTTGAGCACGCGCTTGTGAATGGCGCTGCATTCCTCCAAGATGGGCTCGAATGCGGCGCCGGCGAAGAAGTTGCGCAGCGGCGCACGCACCTGGGTTTTCCAACTGGCGCGCAGGCTGTGATCCTGTAACTGCACAAACAAGGTGTCGACATCGTCCAGCCAGCCCTGCCACTGCGCCTGCACGGCCAGGATCAACTGACGCGCCTGCGCAACGCGGTCCTCGAGCAGTTCTGCCGAAGTCACCTGCTCCGAGTCGTCCGGACGGCCCAGCGGCAACCGGGGTTGCGCAAAAAATACCAGCAGCGCTTCGCAAAGGGCCAGCTTGTTGCGCAAGCTCAGCTCGATGTTCATGCGATCGATGCCATCGGTGTAGTCGGCCATCCGCGGCAAAGGAATCACCACGTCCTCATTGATCTTGAACGCGTTGGTGTGGCGCGAGATTGCCGCCGTGCGCTTGCGATCGAGCCAGAATTTCTTGCGCGCCTCGGGGCTGATCGCTATAAACCCCTCGCCGCCACGCCGGTTGGCCAGCCGTACGACCTCGGACGTGATGCGTGCGACGTCGTCGGCATTTTCCCCGCTGATGTCGCCGACCAGCACCATCTTGGGAAGGCCCGAACCGGAGCCCCCCGCCCGCTTGGACTTGGTGGCGTACCCAACCGCCTTCAGGTAGCGGTCGTCCAAGTGCTCCAGACCGGCGAGCAATACGCCCGAGCGCTTTTGCTCAGCGAACATGAAATCGATGATGTCGACAATGCCCGGCACGGCCTCACGCGGGTTGCCGAAAAATTCCAGGCACACCGTGCGCGTTTCGGCAGGCATCTTGTGCACCACCCAGCGTGCGCTGGTGATCAGGCCGTCGCAGCCCTCTTTCTGAATGCCGGGCAAGCCGCTGAGGAACTTGTCGGTGACATCCTTACCCAGACCGGCTTTGCGAAACGATGCGCCCGGAATTTCGAGTTTCTCGGTGCGCTCGAGCGTGTGGCCATCTGCCTTGAAATGGCGCAACTCGAAGATGGCCATCGGCGCGTCGTGGATCTTGCCCATGTTGTGGTCCAGTCGCACCACTTCCAGCCACGTGGCCTGCGGCGTGACCATACGCCAGGACAGCAGGTTGTCCAGTGCGGTACCCCACAACACGGCTTTCTTGCCTCCGGCATTCATCGCAATATTGCCACCGATGCACGAGGCCTCGGCCGACGTCGGATCAACCGCAAAGACAAAACCCGCACGCTCGGCGGCATCGGCGACCCGCTGCGTCACGACACCAGCCTCGGTCCATACCGTGGCCACCGGCTGCGCGTGGCCGGGCACGGAAACCATCTCGACCTCGGTCATGGCCTCGAGTTTCTCGGTGTTGATGACCGCGCTTTTCCAGGTCAGCGGGCAAGCGCCGCCGGTGTAACCGGTGCCGCCGCCCCGCGGAATAATGGTCAGGTCCAGGTCGATACAGCCCTTGACCAACGCGGCCATTTCCGCTTCCGAGTCCGGCGTGAGCACGACAAACGGGTATTCGATACGCCAGTCGGTCGCATCGGTCACATGCGATACCCGGCTCAAACCGTCAAATTTGATGTTGTCGCGCGCGGTGAGCCGGCGCAACACACGCTGCGTCTTGCGCCGCAAGGCCTGGATCTGCAGGAAACCCTTGTCGAAGTCCTCGACGGCCCGCGTCGCCGCAACCAGCATCTCGCCTACCAGCGCATCACGCTCGGCATCCTGCTCAGGTGTGCGGCGCTTGGTGACCTCGCCCAGCCGATGGTGCAAGGCCTCGACCAGCAGGCGCCGCCGCTTGGGGTTGTCCAGCAGGTCGTCCTGCAGATATGGATTGCGCTGTACCACCCAGATGTCGCCCAGCACCTCGTACAACATGCGCGCCGATCGACCGGTACGGCGCTCACCACGCAGGCGCAGCAGGGT